>JAKFWF010000039.1:131614-199866 GCA_021730785.1 Hyphomicrobiaceae bacterium | reverse complement strand
GGTTTTTCTGCAACCTCAAGCAATACCAAGCAATCTCAACCCGCTATGACAAGCTCGCCAATACTTTTCTTGCAGCGGTCGCGCTGGTCTGCGTACTGTTCTGGCTCAACTGACGACACGCCCTAGTAGGCCGCTGAAAAAGCGGCTGATGTGGAACCTTATGCTTTCCGAAGCCGGTTTTGAAGGGGATTGGTCTTGGGGCTGCGCGGGTGCCTTGCTTCAGGCGGCCAGCAGGTTTGGCAGTTTGGCGAGATTGTAGGCGGCCATCGTCAGTGTGAACTGCGCGCGCACGCGATTGAGGCCGCGCAACATGGTCTTGCGGATCGGCCCGACGGTCTTGCCCCAGCCGAACGGCTCTTCGATCTGCTTGCGTTTCCGTTGGCTCACTGCGTAGCCGGGGTGCCGCGTCGTTCGACCATCTATGGCTGAGCCTTTCTTCTTGGCCGCGATGTGCGGCGTCACGCACATGGTCTTTAAATCCGCCACGAAGCCCGTCTCATCATAACCCTTGTCGGCGCCGAGCGTCAGCCGCCGGGTTGAGCCTGGATCGTGCGCGTGCAGCATCGCGATCGCCGCAGACCGTTCGCCGTATCCGTCGGCGTGGGTCATCTCGGCTTCGACCACAAAGCCGTTGCGGTTCTCCATCAGCGCGTGCCCCATGAAGCAGAGCTGCGCCGGCTTGCCTTTGCCTTTGCGGAACAGGCGCGCATCCGGATCGGTAACGGAGGCGTGTGTCGCGTTCGACCACGCATTGCCGCGAAAATCACGCTCGATGTTGCGTCCGATGGTATTCGTTGATCGGCTCGTGTTCGTCATCGTGTCATCGCCGCCGGTTGGTTCAGTTTTGCCTGTTTTGCTCGGGTTTTCTGCATGTGCCGCGCCCGGCGGCGCGGCTGGCGGCGGGGGCGGTTCATCGGGCGGCGCTGCAGCGGTGTCGGCCTGCTTCGGTCTGAAACTCTTGAACGAGGCCCACGCCTCGACCAACGTCCCGTCGACGGAGAAATGGTCATCCGATAGCAGCGGCGCGACTTTCTCGTGCGCCAGGATCGCCGCCATCAGCTTGCGTGCGATGTCGGTCGTCAGCAGCCGGTCGCGGTTCTTGGAAAACACCGTCGGCACCCACACCGGCTCGTCGATGGCAAGCCCGACGAACCAGCGAAACAACAGATTGTACTCCAGCTGTTCCATCAACTGGCGCTCGGAGCGGATCGAGAACAGAATCTGGATCAGCGCCGCGCGCAGTAGCCGCTCCGGCGCAATCGACGGGCGGCCTTCGCTCGCGTAAAGCTGGTTGAAATCGGCATCGAGACTGGCCAGCGCGGGATCGACCACAGCCTTGATCTTGCGCAGCGGATGCCGCGCCGGCACCCGCTCCTCGAGGTTTACGTAGCTGAACAACGAGCCGTTCTGCTGATCCGATCCGCGCATGCTGCCCCCTCGACGTGGAGACTGAACGGAATCATATTCGCCAAACGGCGTCGAGTGGTGAGTTTTTCAGCGGCCTGCTAGTCACTTCCCCACCAGTTCCCCCTTCATCCCCTTCGCGATCAGCGCTCTTGTTTCGGCAATGCCGTAGAGCGCGATGAACGAACCGAAGCGCGGGCCCTGGCTTGCGCCCAGCAAGACCTCATAGATCGCCTGGAACCAGGAGCGCAGCGTCTCCTTCGTGTAGCCATGGGCTTTGCCAGCCTCGAACACGATGTTCTGCAGGTCTTCCGCGCTGGCGTCGGCACCAACCTTGGCCAATTCCGCATCGAGCGCTAGGAGCGCCGTGCGCTCCTGTTCGGATGCGGCCCGGAATACCTTCTTCGGCTTCTCGAAGTCACGATAGTAGGCAATGGCGTAGCCGACCAGCCGGTCGAGCAGGGGATAGCTTTCGGGCGTCGCATCGGGCGTGCGGCGTCGGATGAACCCCCACAGCTGGGCGCTCTCGGCCGCGTTGGTTGCCGCCACCAGATTGAGCAGCAGCGCAAACGTCACCGGCAGCTCGGCGGCAGGTGGATGCCCGGAGTGGATGTGCCATGCCACGTTGTCGATCTTCTGCGGCGGCGTCTCGATCGGGTATTTGGCGATTGCGGTCAGATAGTCGTCGACCGCGCGCGGGATCACGTCGAAGTGCAGCTTCTTCGCCGATTTCGGCCGCTGGTACATGAAGTGGGACAAGCTCTCGGGCGGCGCATAGGTCAACCACTCGTCGATGGTGAGGCCGTTGCCGATGCTCTTTGAAATCTTGCGACCCTCGACGTCGAGGAACAGTTCGTAGATCATGTTTTCCGGCGGCGCAGCGCCGAGCGCCTTGGCAATCCGCGACGACAAGGTGACGCTGTCGATCAGATCCTTGCCGGCCATCTCGTAGTCGACGCCGAGCGCCGTCCAGCGCATGGCCCAATCGGCCTTCCACTGGCACTTGACGCGACCGCCGGTGACCGGTGTCGTGATGTGCTCCCTGGTTTCTGGATCGATATAGGTGATGGTGCCGGCCGCCACATCACGCGCGACCATCGGCACCTGCAGCACGCGGCCCGTGCGCGGACACACCGGCAGGAACGGCGAATAGGTCGCCTGCCGCTCCGGTCCGAGCGTCGGCAGGATGATCGCCATGACATCGTCGTAGACGCCGAGCATGTGCAGCAGGGTCGCATCGAACCGGCCGCTGGCATAGCACTCGGTCGCCGAGAAGAACTCGTAAGTGAACCCGAAGCGGTCGAGGAAGGCGCGCAGCCGCGCATTGTTGTGGGCGGCAAAGCTCGGATACTCGTTCGAGAAGGGGTCCGGCACGCGCGACAGCGGCTTGTCGAGATGGGCCTTCAACATGTCCTTGTTCGGCACGTTGTCGGGCACCTTGCGCAGGCCGTCCATGTCGTCCGAGAAGCAGATGAGGCGGGTCTTGATCTTGCCCTCCGTGATCGTCTCGAAGGCGGTGCGCACCATGGTCGTGCGCGCGACCTCGCCGAACGTGCCGATGTGCGGCAGGCCGGACGGACCATAGCCGGTCTCGAAGATCACCGTCTTGTCGACAGCCTTCATGCGTTCGAGGCGCTGCACAATTCGCCGCGCCTCCTCGAACGGCCAGGCCTTGGACGTCTGCGCCGCAGCGATGATCGCGGCATCGGTCGCGGGCGGCAGGGTGGTTGCGGTGGTCATCGTCTTGTGTGCTCTATGCGGCTTGATTATCGGGGTCTCCTGTTAGCCGCTTATCGCTGGCGCAGGAAGAGCCCGACCACGTGGGGGAATTCAATCGTGCTGCAAGCCTGCCTGCTCGCACTCGTCGCGGGCTATGCCGACACCATCGGTTACATCCGCTACGACGCCTTTGCGGGGCTCATGACCGGCAATACGATCTTCCTCGGTTCCGAGCTGGCGACGGGACGCTTTGCCGCCGCCGCCTTCCACCTCGCGATTATCGGCTCGTTCCTGACCGGCGTCGTGATCTCGCAGGCGCTTATCAAACAGGACTTCGCGCCGTTCCATGCCCTGTGCATGACGAGTGTCATGCTGGCCATTTGTGGTTTCCTGCCGCATGGCGTGGCGGCTTTGCTGCTGGCACTCGCCATGGGCATGCAGAACTCGGCCGCCAACCGCTTCAACGGCGTTGCCCTCAACACCGTGTTCGTGACCGGCAACCTGCAGAAGCTGGGCGAGGGTCTCGTCGCCTGGGCCTGGTCATCGGGCTCGGAGCGGTCGAAGTCGATCGACAGCACGGCGATCTACGCCTACGTGTGGATCGCCTATGCCTTCGGCGCCGCCGCCGGTGCGCTGGCCCATGGCCTGATGACCTACCCGCTGCTGCTGCCGGCAATGATCCTGCCGTTCATCATGCCGCTCAATTCCCGGCGGTGACCGCAGCACTGCGGCCACAGGGTTGCCGAAACCGCCTTTTTGCCCAATTCCAGGACAAACGTTCATGGTAGTTTAACGGCGGCTGTTGCAGGGTTGCGCGATGTCCAGCGCCACCCCGCGCCTCACATGTGCACCTACTACGGAGCGTTCCCATCATGCGGACAAATGCAACGTTTGCAGCTGTCATCTGCCTGCTCGGATTTGGCGCGGTCGCAAACGACGCCGGCGCGCAATCACGCAAGCCCACACGCAGGGGTGAGATCATCGTCACGGCGGAAAGCCGCTTTGGCCATGGCACCGTTTCGGGTCCGGTGCGCTTGGCGCCCGCGGGTAATTACGAGGTGCGGACGCCAGGCGGCTCGTGGCTGTCCTGCAGCCGCAGTTGCGCCGAGACGCTGCGCGTCGAGACCATCGACTTCTGGGAAAACAAGGGCCGTGGCGAGAGCGATCGCATCGACAACGTCTGCGGCATCTTGGGCTGCCTCAGCGGCGGATTGAGGTACTGAAATCTCGGCCGCGCGCTCAAGAACGCAGGGCGCGGAACCCCAACTCCAAGTCCGCGATAACGTCGGCTGGGTCTTCCAGGCCAACGTGCAGGCGCACCAGCGCACCGCCATGCCAGCCCTTGAGGCGTTCCGGTGGATAGGTGAGAGCGAGCGACTCATAACCGCCCCAGGACGCGCCGATGCCGAACATCCGCAACGCGTCGACGAAGCGGTTGGCGTCAGCCGCCGTGACCGACGGCTTGAAGGCGAGCGAGAACAGACTGTTGGCGCCGTGGAAGTCGCGTTTCCAAAGCGCATAACCCGGATCGGTCTCGAGCGCTGGATACAAAATCCGCTCCACCTCGGGCTCCGCCTGCAGCCAGTCAATCACGGTCCTGGCGTTGGCGGCCTGCATCTTCAGCCGCGCATTGGCCGTGCGCAGTCCGCGGAGCGCCGTATAGGCGTCGTCGGGGCTGACCACTTGACCCAGGATGCCAGCCGCCCGATACAGCAGATCGGCGCAGCGAGTGTTGGCCGTCACTGAGCCCATCAGCAGGTCCGAGTGGCCGGCGATATACTTCGTCACAGCGACGATCGAGATGTCGGCGCCGAGCGTCAGCGGGCGATAGAGGCCGGGTGCGCCCCAGGTGTTGTCGACGGTGATCAGGATGTCGCGGCCGCGTCCCTTGCAGACGGCGGCCAGCGCGGGCATATCTTGGATGTCGAACACGATCGAGCCCGGGTTGTCGAGATAGACCATCCGCGTTTGCGGCCGGATGCGCGTGGCAACCTCCGCGTGGCCGCCGGTATAGAATTCGCAATCGATGCCGCGCGGCGTGAGGTAGTCGGTCGCCAGGGTGCGGGCTGGCTGGTAGATCGTCTCGGCAAACAGCACGTGGTCGCCGGGCTTGAGGATCGCCAGCAACGGATGGGCGACAGCCGCGAGCCCGCTGCCAAACAGCATGGTGCGGGCCCCGCCCTCGATCTCGGTGATGGCATCCTCCAGCGCGAACGAAACGGCCGAACCTGCGGTGCCGTAGTTCCACACCCGCTCGCCCGCCGCCTTGCGCGCGGCAATGGTGGTGCGCACGCTGGTGTTGCGGTAGAGCACGGTCGATGTGCGCGTGATCGGCGGATTGACCGGCGACGTGTCGCCACCCAGGTGACCGCGGCCGGTGTGTACGAGCCGGGTACTTGGTCGGCTGCCGGGGCGCTGCTTGTCGTCGTCGCTCATGGGTAATCCTCGGTGAGGGGAGTGGGGGTAGAAGCAAGTGGCGAGTAGCCAGTAGCGTCGAACGAAGCTACGGCTGCGGTCAAGGCTCAACGGCAGATGGCCTGTTGCACACCCACCGCTAGTCCTTCGCCCGCGCCGCAACCATCGCCTCGACGAACGCGACGCAGCGCTGGCCGACTTCACCGCCATGCCGCCGTGCCGTGTCGTTCAGGGCGCTGATCCAGCCATCATCGAGGGTCGAGGTGCCTTCGCCGATGCGCGCGGTGAAGGCCGACACGCATGCGCCCGCTATGCCGCGTGCATCGAGCGCGGGCAATCGGGCAATGCCGGCCTCGTCGCAACCGACACCCGCGTCGTTGAAGACCGCGGCGAACACAGGGACCTTTACCGCCGTTTCGGGCCGCCCGCCCAGCAGCCCGCCGTGCGAGCCGGAAACAACGATGTGACCCGCATCCCCCGGCACCACGAGCGAGATCGAATCCATGACCACGACGCGCACGTTGGAGCGGCCGAGAAACGGCACGTCGCGGCGTGCTTCGAGTGGCAGCGGCCCATGGCCCGCCGGCCGCAAAGCCGCCGCCGCCAACCGTTCGAGTGCAGCCGCACACGCCATGCCGGGGATGAGCCCGAATGCCGCCGCGGACCCGTTGACACAGCTAAGCACAGCCCGCGCCATCATGTCCGGTCCATCGCCGATCCGGCATGAGCGATGCGACACGCACGCGGCAGGTATGTGCATGCGCTCGATCAGGTCGATGCCCGCGCGCCCGGCACCCTCGCGGCCGATGCCGGCATCATTTAGGATGACCGCGCCGACCCCCATGTGCGCCGCATAAAGCGCGGCATAGGCTCCGCCGTGCGAGGCGCACGCCGCCGCACAGCCGCGGTGCTCGGGCAGCAGGTGGGTGACGCTGTCGAGAACGATGGTTGGTACCGGCACGCACAAGCCTCACTTTCTGCAACGCTGGTCGGCGAACGCCCGCCCGGCCAGCTTGATTTTTAGCCGAGCCGTGCCAATGGTCGAGGACGCATTTGCACACTTCGACGATGTTCAGCGATCCTGCTCGGGAGATCATGCATGGCGACTAGGCCAAGACCGTCTGGTGCCGGCGACAACCTCAAGCGGTTGCTGGAGCTGTACCGGACCATGGTGCGCATCCGTGCGTTCGAGGAAACGGCCCTGGCTGCGCACAAGGCGGGTGAGATTCCGGGCCCGCTGCATGTGTCGCTCGGGCAGGAAGGCGTCGCTGCCGGTGTGTGCGCGAGCCTGCGCAAGGATGACCGCCTCACCTCCAACCACCGCGGCCACGGCCACGCCATCGCCAAGGGCGCAGATCCCGTCCGCATGATGCTCGAGCTCTATGGCCGCGAAGGCGGGTCCTGCGGCGGCAAGGGCGGTTCCATGCACATCGCCGATTTCTCGGTCGGCATGCTGGGCGCCAACGGTGTCGTTTCAGGCGGCATTCCGATCGCGGTCGGCGCGGCGCAGGGCCTCAAGATGCTGAAGTCGGACGCCATCGTCGTTTGCATGTTCGGCGACGGCGCGATCAACCGCGGACCCTTTCTCGAAGGGCTCAACTGGGCGGCACTCTACAAGCTGCCGGTGCTGTTCGTATGCGAGGACAACGGAGTTGCAGCCTTCACGACGGCCTCGAGCGTCACGGCCGGGCCCGGTGCGCTGGCCCGCGCCGAATCGCTTGGCGTCGCCGGCGTCACGATCGATGGCAACGACTGCCCCGCGGTCGATGACGCCGTCACAAGGCTTGTGGCGAAGGTGCGCGGCGGCTCGGGGCCGCAGTTCCTGCATGCGAAGACTTACCGCTGGACCGGCCACACCTCGACCGACGCTGCCGCCTGGCGCGATCCGAAAGAGGTCGCCGACGCCAAGGTCCGTTGCCCGATCGCGCGGCTGGAAAAGCTGCTCGGTGACCGCGGCGTCGATGCACCCGATTTCGCCGTCGTCGCCACCCAGGCGCAGGCCGAAATGGATGACGCCCGTGCCAAGGCCAAGGCCGCGCCCTGGCCGAAACCAGAGACCGCCTACGCCGATGTGCAGGATGTGGGGGCCGCCGCATGGCACAAGTGACAACGACCGAGGTGACCCTGATCGAAGCCGGCCGCCTCGCCGTACAGCAGGAGATGCGGCGCGATCCAACCGTGTGGGTGCTTGGCGAAGATGTCGCCCGCGGTGGGCTGTGGGGCCAATACAAGGGCTTCCTCGAGGAGTTCGGGGCGGAGCGCGTCGTCTCGACGCCGATCTCGGAGGCGACCATCATGGGCGCCGGACTTGGCGCCGCTCTGGTCGGCACGCGCCCGATCATCGAAATGCGCATCTTCGATTTCGTCATGTGTGCCATGGACGAACTGGTCAACCAGATCGCCAAGGTGCGCTACATGTTCGGCGGCCAGGCGAAACCCGCCGTCGTTGTGCGCATGCCGCACGGCATGTGGCGCAACTCCGCCGCCCAGCACAGCCAAATGCTGGAAGCTTGGTTCACGCACCTGCCGGGGGTCGTCGTCGTCGCGCCGTCGTCGGCCGAGGACGAGGCCGGTCTTCTCGTGTCGGCGATCCGCTCGGACGATCCGGTGCTGATCTTCGATCCGAAGGACCTGTGGGGCGCGACCGGCCGCATCGCCGAGAAAATCGAGCCGATCCCGTTCGGCAAGGCACGGCAGCTGTCGACCGGCGATGCTGTGACGCTGGTGACCTGGTCGGCGCTGGTGCCCAAAGCGGTCGAAGCGGTCGCCCTGCTCACCAAGGATGGCGTCATGGTCGACGCGTTCGACCTGCGCACGTTGTGGCCGTGGGACGAAGACGCGATTGTGGCTTCGGTGAAGCGCACCGGGCGCCTGTTGGTGACGCACGAGGCGGTCGAGGTCGGGGGATTTGGCGGTGAAATCGTCGCCCGCGTGGTCGACCGCCTCGGGCCCCAGAACATCAAGTCGGCAAAGCGCCTCGGCGCACCACGCTTGCCGATCCCTTTCTCGCCACCGCTGGAAACGCAGGTGCGCGTCACGACCGACAAGATCGTTGCCAAGGTCAAAGGGATGCTGTGACGCGGGAGTGGAGGCCGCCACGCAGCACATTCGTTAAAGTGCGCGCCCCTAGAAAAACGCCTGCAGACCGGTGATGGCGCGGCCCAGGATCAGCGCGTGCACGTCGTGCGTGCCTTCGTAGGTGTTGACCGTCTCGAGGTTTTGCGCGTGGCGCATCACGTGGTACTCGAGCGCGATGCCGTTGCCGCCGTGCATGTCGCGGGCGGTGCGCGCGATGTCGAGCGCCTTGCCGCAGTTGTTGCGCTTCATGAGCGAAATCATCTCCGGCGCCCAGGTGCCCTCGTCCATCAGGCGGCCGACGCGCAAGCTACCCTGCAGCCCGAGCGTGATCTCGGTCTGCATGTCGGCGAGCTTCTTCTGGATCAGTTGGGTTTGCGCCAGGGGCCGGCCGAACTGGCGGCGATCAAGTGTGTACTGGCGGGCACGCGCGAAGCAGTCTTCGGCAGCGCCCATCACGCCCCAGGAAATGCCGTAGCGCGCACGGTTGAGGCAGCCGAACGGCCCCTTGAGCCCCGCCACGTTGGGCAGCAGCGCGTCGTCCGGCACGACCACGCCGTCCATCACGATCTCGCCGGTGATCGAAGCGCGCAGCGACAGTTTGCCCTCGATCTTGGGCGCGCTGAGCCCTTTCATCCCCTTGTCGAGGATGAAGCCGCGGATCTCGTTGCCATGGGCCGCGGACTTCGCCCAGACGACGAACACGTCGGCAATCGGCGCATTCGAGATCCACATCTTGGAGCCAGTCAGGCGATAGCCGTCGGCAACCTTTTCGGCCCGGGTCTTCATGCCGGCGGGGTCGGAACCCGCATCCGGCTCGGTGAGGCCGAAGCAGCCGACCCACGCGCCGCTCGCGAGCTTGGGCAGATATTTCATGCGCTGTGCTTCCGAGCCGTAGGCGTGGATCGGGTACATGACGAGCGACGACTGCACCGAGTTCATGGAGCGATAGCCACTGTCGACGCGCTCGATTTCCCGCGCGACAAGGCCATAGGCGACGTAGCCCGCACCCGCACAGCCGTACTTTTCTGGGATCGTGACGCCGAGCAGGCCGAGCGCGCCCATTTCATCGAAGATGGCGCGATCGGTGGTTTCGGTGGCGTAGGCCGCAGTGACGCGCGGCAGCAGCTTCGACTGGCAATACTCGCGTGCGGTATCGCGCATCATGCGCTCGTCTTCGCTCAACTGATCTTCGAGCAGGAACGCATCGTCCCAGGCGAATTGGGTTTTCGCGGCGGATTTCGCGGAAGCGACTTTGTCCTGCATGGCGGCATTCTCGTGGCTGCGTGTCGTCTGTCACACTTGAACTATCTGCTTTCCCATATCGGGTGCAAGCGGGACGTTGGTTTGGTGCCGTCCGTGCCTATTGCGTGCCGAACACAAATTAGTGCCATTCACCGACCCTCGTGCTTCAGGATGGTGCCGATGATCTCGGGGAGATCATCGCGCAGGCCCCAGACTTGCGTATTGATCGTATCCAGGCGCGCGACGACTTTGTCCATCACGCCGCCCAGACGCGAAAATCCATCATTGGTTTGCCGCTTCACCTCGAGCAACTCCGGGTGCACTTGGCCGATGCGCCCGGAAAGCACGTTGACGGCCCCTTCGAGATCGCCAACCCGGCGCTTCAAGTCATCAATCTCGGCCTCGACGTCCATGCTTTACCCTTTCATCGCGTTAGAACATATAAAGAACAAATGCGCGATGTATACCCAGGCTTCCACCTAGGTCGGACAGTACCGGATGTCCAATTGATCCTAGACCATGCAGTTGGAAGCACCTCATGAAATGAAAGTCGCGCAAAAAACGCACGGTGAAGGGCAAGCCTGGATCGCCCTGCCGGTGATACGAGGGATTATACCCTCGTGCAAAACTCTTGACCTGAATGAGGTCAAGAGTTTTGCGTCCGGCGCTCGCGCCGGCGGCTCTTGGCCGCTCGGCCAGCGGATAAGGAAAAAGGGTCATGTGTGCCGCTGGCCGGTATTACATCCCAGTGGCGCTAGTTCAAGCCGCAGGTCGGCCCGCCCGCTGGACGATGTGGTCCTTGATCGTGGGAATCCCCAGCGGTCGCGTGCGGCCGTCGCCCTTTGAAATGTCCAGCCGCTTCACGGCATCCGCACGATACGTGCCGTCCTTAAATCAGCGCTAATAATCATAGCCCAAGCACCGGGCGACCCTGGTTGCGGATTGATGGCTCTCACAACAAAAATTGGCACGAAAATGAGTAACAAGCCGACAAAGCGGTCCCAAAATGACGACTAGCATTGGCGTTGTTATCAGGTCGCTGTCCCCGGATGGAAAATCCAAGGACGACGCCATGCGCGCTCACCCCATCTTCGCGCGCAATTCGCCCTTGGCGTAGCGCTTGGCCATGTCAGCCAGTGTGGCGACGCGCTTGATCTTAGCTGCCTGACCCGCCGTGTTGAACTCCTGCAGGCGCTGCTTGCAGAGCTTCGCCATCGCCTCCATGGCAGGCTTCAGGTATTTGCGCGGATCGAACTCGCCGGGCTCCTCGGCCAGCACGCGGCGGATCTGGCCGGTCATCGCCATGCGGTTGTCGGTGTCGATGTTGATCTTGCGCACGCCATGCTTGATGCCGCGCTGGATCTCTTCGACCGGCACGCCCCAGGTCGGCTTCATCATGCCGCCGAACTTGTTGATCACGTCCTGCAACTCCTGCGGCACGGATGATGAGCCGTGCATGACGAGATGCGTGTTCGGCAGCTTGCGGTGGATTTCCTCGATCACGTGCATGGCGAGTACCTTGCCATCGGGCTTACGGCTGAACTTGTAGGCGCCGTGGCTCGTGCCCATGGCGATCGCCAGTGCGTCGACCTGCGTTTCCATGACGAACTTGACCGCTTCATCCGGGTTGGTGAGCAACTGGTCGTGGCTGAGCTTGCCTTCGGCGCCGTGGCCGTCTTCCTTGTCGCCCATGCCGGTTTCGAGGCTGCCCAGCACGCCCAATTCACCTTCGACCGAGATGCCGCCCAGATGCGCCATCTGCGTCACCGCCTTGGTCACGCCGACGTTGTAGTCCCAGTCGGCGGCGGTCTTGCCGTCGGCCTTCAGCGAGCCATCCATCATCACCGAGGTGAAGCCGGCCTGGATCGCGGTCATGCAGGTCGCCGGCTCGTTGCCGTGGTCGAGGTGCACGCACACCGGAATGTGCGGATAAATCTCGGTGACCGCGTCCATCATGTGCTTCAGCATGATGTCGTTGGCGTAGGATCGAGCACCGCGCGAGGCCTGGATGATCACCGGCGCATCGACCGCATTGGCCGCATCCATGATGGCGAGCGCCTGCTCCATGTTGTTGATGTTGAAGGCCGGGACCCCATACTGGTGCTCGGCGGCATGGTCGAGAAGTTGGCGAAGCGTGATGCGGGCCATGGGCGCGTCCCCGAGTGTGAACAACTTGATTTGATGGCGTTTCAGTAGCGGGACAGCCAAAGCGGTGCAAGTCTCTGGCAGATGAACATGGCAAGCGATCATCGACCCGTCGAGGCAAGGAGTTCTGATGTTTCCATTGTCGACTATGCTGTCGTCGTTCATCAAGACGGGCAGCCTGACCGTGATCGATGCCGTGGGGCAGTCCCATGTGTTCGGTGGCGCGCAAAGCGCAGGCGCGCCCAACGTGACGATGAAACTGACCGACCCCAAGCTCTACCGCGGACTATTCTTCAATCCAGAGCTGCATGCGGGCGAAGCCTACATGGACGGCCGCATGAGCTTTCCAGGCTCCAGTTTGCGCGATTTCCTCACCCTGTTCTCGGTCAACCGGCGGGCGCTGCGCGCATTTCCGATGCAGAAGGTGCTGCAGGGCGCAAACCGTGCGGTGAAACGCCTGCAGCAGGCCAATCCGGTGGGGCGGGCCCAGGCCAACGTCGCGCACCACTATGATCTCGGTAACGAGTTCTACAAATTGTTCCTCGATACCGGCATGTTCTATTCCTGCGCCTACTTTCGCGATGACCAGGAGACGCTGGAGGCGGCGCAGGTCAACAAGTGCCGGCTGATTGCAGCGAAACTCTGCCTGAAGCCCGGCATGAAGGTGCTCGACATCGGCTCGGGCTGGGGCGGGCTTGCGATCTACCTCGCCCGCGTTGCCGACGTCGAGGTGGTGGGTTGCACACTGTCGACGGAACAGCATGCGCTGGCCGTCGCACGGGTCAAGGCTGCCGGACTCGAACACAAGGTGCGGTTCGACCTTGTCGACTATCGCCACATCACCCAGAAGTTTGACCGCATCGTTTCGGTCGGCATGTTCGAACACGTCGGCGTCGCGCACTACGGCGAGTTCTTCGCCAAGATCAACGAGTTGATGAGCGACGATGGCGTGATGCTGCTGCACTCGATCGGCAAGATGAGTCCGCCCGGCACCGCCAGCCCGTGGCTGCGCAAATACATCTTCCCCGGCGCCTATTCGCCGGCCCTGTCGGAGGTGTTCCCGGTGGTCGAGCGCTCTAGTTTGTGGGTGACCGACGTCGAGTTCCTGCGCTTGCACTACGCGACAACTCTGCTCCACTGGCACAAGCGGTTCGAGGCCAATCGCGATAGAATCGCCGCCATGTATGACGAGAAGTTCTGCCGCATGTGGGAGTTCTATCTGATCAGTGCGGAGATGATGTTTCGCACCGGTGCGCAGGAGGTTTTTCACATGCAGCTTGCCCGCCGCCGGGATGCGGCGCCCATCGTGCGCGACTACACGGTCCGCATGCAGGAGACGTTGCGCGAGCGGGAACGGGCGACGATGTCGGCCAAGGCGTAGGCGTCGATCAATCGTTGGTAGTTCATCCCGCGACCGAGTATCCGCCGTCGACCGGGATTGCCGTTCCGGTGACGAAATCGGATGCCGCGCTGCTGAGGAACACCGCAATGCCGCCGAAGTCACCGGGTTCGCCCCAGCGGGCGGCCGGCGTGCGGGCAAGGACGCGCTCGTGCAAACCCGCCACCTGGGTGCGGGCGGCCTTGGTGAGGTCGGTGTCGATCCAGCCGGGCAGCACCGAATTGACTTGGATGTTGTCGGCAGCCCACGCGGTGGCGAGCGCGCGGGTCATCTGCACGATGCCGCCCTTGGTCGATGAATAGGCCGGTGCGAACGGCAAGCCGAAGATCGAAGTCATGGAGCCGATGGTAATGATCTTGCCGCCACCGGCTGCTTTCATGTGCGGGTAGGCGGCCTGGGCGCAGAAGAACGGGCCGTTGAGGTTGGTGTCGAGCACGCTTTGCCACTCGGCAGGCGTATAATCCTGCGGTGGCTTGCGCACGTTGATGCCGGCGTTGGCGACGAGAATATTGAGCGCACCCAGCTTGTCGACGGTCGCTGCCACCATGGCCTTGGCGGTGTCGGCTTTGGCGACATCCCCTTCAAAGGTTGCGGTCCTGACGCCGAACTTGGCGAGTTCGGCCGCAGCCGCTTTCGACTTGTCGGCATTGCGGCCAGCCACCATGATTGCAGCGCCGGCAGTGGCGAGGCCGCGCGCCATGCCAAGACCGATACCGCCGTTACCACCTGTGACGAGGGCAACCTTGCCGGTGAGATCGAACGGCGACATGAGCGGCTCCAAGACCGATGCCAAATCATCCAACACGGCATAGGTCTGCCGCGTTGTTTGCTCTATCACAGAGCAACTGCCATGCAGTAGCCTGCTTAGCGCTGATCTGGTCTGCCGCACCCAACCCCGGAAGCTTCGCGTGCCCCCGTCCTACGACTGCCTGAAGTGCCCAGGCTATTGTTGCTCGTATCCCGTCATCCAAGTCTCTAAGCCCGATGTGGTGCGGCTGGCCCGCCATTTCGGCATCGCGCCGGATGTTGCCGAGAAGCGCTTTACCAAGAGTGCGCACGGCTATAAGCGTGTCCTGCGCCGCAAGAAAGACCAGCACTTCGGCCGCATTTGCCGCTTTTTCGATACCGAAAACCGCAGGTGCACGATTTATGCAGCAAGGCCTGCCGTGTGCCGAACGTTTCCAAACGGCACACGCTGCGGATACTGGGATTTCCTGGCCTTCGAGCGCGAGCATCAAAAAGACCCGGAGACGGTCGCAACCACCGAGAATGGCCAGTGGAGCTGAAGGTCGAGGCGGCACAATGCGGCAAGCAGCCCCTGTTGCGGAGCGACGGCTTGCCGCCAGCTCATGGGCAAGATCTACCCACGCCTCAGTTCCTGGGAGCAATTCTGTTGCTGCTGTTTGCCATGAACATGATCGGCCGTGGCGTGACCGAGACCTTCGCGGTGTTCCTGCTGCCGGTTGAGAGCACATTCAAGGCCTCCCGCTCGCAGATGCTGCTGACCTACTCCATCTTCCATCTGGTGTATGGCGTCAGTGCGCTGTTTGCTGGCCAGTTGGTCGATCGCGTCGGGCCGCGTACGGCCTACGGTCTGGGGCTTGCGGCGCTCGGCTGTGGCTACATTCTGGCCGGTTCGGCAACGTCGCTGCCACTCTACTATCTGGCGGTTGGCGTGTTGGGTGGGCTCGGTTCGGCCTGCCTTGGCATGGTGGTTGCGTCGAGCATCCTGAGCCGCTGGTTCGAGCGCCGGCTCGGTACGATCACGTCGCTGCCCTACGCAGCGTTTGGCGCCGGATTGCTGATCATTCCGCCGGTGACCCAACTGCTGCTGGAGCGGTTCTCGTGGCAGACGGCCTATCAGATCCTGGGCGCTGGCATTCTCGCGATTCTGCCCGTCCTGCTGTACCTGCCCATGAAGCGGATCGGCCGGGGCTCGGCAAGCTGGCGGGCGTCACGGCTGATCGATCGGGCCGATGGCACGGCGGACTGGACGTTGCAGAACGCCATTCGCGCGCCCGCCTTCTGGGGGCTTGCCGGCGCCTATTTCGCGACCTCCGTCGCCTCCTTCTCGGTATCGCCGCAGATGGTCGCCTACCTCGTCGAGCTCGGCTATGACCGGCTGCTGGCGGCCGGCGCGTTCGGCGTGACAGGCGCATGCTCCGCCGTCGGCATTGTTACCATGGGCACCATATCAGACATGATCGGCCGCCGGCGTGCTGCCCTGTTCTCCTATGTCCTGTCGATTGCCGGCGTGCTGGCCTTGATGCTGGTTGCGGTCGTGCACGCTTTCTGGCCGGTATGGCTCTATGTGCTGCTGTTTGGACTGATGCAGGGCGTGCGCGGGCCGATCATTCTGGTGTTGGTTACTACGATTTTTCGCGGGCAGTCGGTCGGCAGCATCTTCGGCGCCTTGACGCTTGCGGCGGGTGTGGGCGCTGCGTGGGGGTCCTGGGCATCGGGCTATCTACATGACGTGACCGGCGGTTACACCGCGTCGTTCCTGCTCGGGGTGGCCGGCAGTTGCGTCGGCATGGCGTTGTTCTGGCTGCTGCCGAGCCTGGCCGAATCCCACGTGACCGAGCGGCCTTCCGCGTTACCCGTCAATAGTGGAACATGAGGTTGAGGGAAGCCCAGGTATCGTCCCGGCGCAGATCGCGCAGGTCGAAGCGCTGGCTGCTGATGCCGCCCGAGGCGATCGCCTCGCCCCAGCTCCAGGCGTAGCGCGCAAAGGCGCCACTGCGCAGCTGGTGGCCGGCGACATTGCCAAGCGCCTGCTCTTCCAAGCCGATCGACAGGTTGGGTGTCAGGCGGAATCCGAGGCGGGTCTGGGCATTAAAGCCCCCATGCGCCTCAGTCCAGTTGCCGTCGACCGCGAGCCAAATCTTTGGGCTGAGCTCGGCCCAGGTCTCGAGCACGCCCTTGACGCCGTAGGCGCGTCCCCGGTTGGCGTTACAGATATCGAACGGCGCGAGTGCTTGCGTGTCGATGGCGGCACCCGCAAACGCCTTCACGGTGAGTGCGCCGACCTGCAGCTGGTAGCCCGCCAGGATGTCGGAGAATGTCGATCGGCCCCGGATGTTTGCGGTCGTGCCGTTGCCAAAGCGGCAGTCGTTCGCGGCGGGCGGCCTGGTCGTATAGGTGTAGACGCCATAACCGCCGCCGGCGCGGACGCGAAAACCGTTGCTGTTCAGAGAATCGAAAGGGGCAATGGTGGTACTGGCGTAGACAACCCAGCTTTTGGGGGTCGCCGTGATGCCGCTGGATAGGGCACGCCAGGGATCGAGCGCTGCGGCAGGCTCGACCGATGTTTCCCAATCGTTGGCCCATGTTGGTGTGGCGTTCGCTGCCAGGATACAGGTGACAGCCCAGCATCCCGCGACGAATGGTCGATGACACCCCACAACACTGACCCCGCCCGCCCCAAAGCAAGCTGCACAGTAATCCTTGGATAAGGGGGCTGACCAAGGTAGCAACCCAGTCGAACCAATCGGGTGGATAGTATATGAAGAGTAAATGCAATTATCAGTAGAAATTGAAGGGAATATATATTTAGAGTTGAGCGCTTGATCGCTCCGTTCGACGGCAGCCAGCGGCTGTGCGAAACCTGCGTCCATGGCCGACCGACCCTTCGAGCGCTGGCTCTATCCGACCGACGACGGGCTCTATTGTGCGCCTGGTGATTTCCATATCGATCCATACCGCCCGGTCGCTCGCGCAGTGATCACGCATGGCCATTCGGATCATGCGCGCGCCGGCCACAACAGCGTGCTCGCAACGGCAGAAACCATCGCCGTCATGCAGACGCGGCTCGGCCTGACGTGCGCCGGCAACTTGCAGAAAGCACCCCTTGGCCAGGAGATCCGTATCGGCGATGTGGGCGTTGCACTGCACCCGGCCGGGCACATTCTCGGCAGCGCCCAGGTGAAGCTCACCCACCGGGGCCAGACGGCCGTTGTTTCGGGCGACTACAAGCGTCGGCTCGACCCGACCTGCACTCCGTTCGAGGTGATCCCGTGCGACCTGTTCGTCACCGAGGCGACGTTCGGGCTGCCAGTGTTCCGGCACGAACCGGACGCAGGCGAGATCGCCAAGCTGCTCGCCTCGCAACGAGCGTTTCCCGAGCGCACCCACGTCGTCGGCGTCTACGGCCTCGGCAAATGCCAGCGTCTGATCGCGCTGCTGCGGTCGGCCGGCTACGACCGTACGATCTGGCTGCATGGCGCGCTGACGTCGATCTGCGATCTCTACGCGGCGCTCGGCGTCGGCCTTGGCGCGCTGGCGCACGCGTCGGTCGCTCAGCAAAGCCTCGCCGGCGAGATCGTGATGTGCCCGCCGGCTGCCCTGCGCGATCGCTGGTCACGCCGGCTCGCCGAACCCGTCACGTGCTTCGCGTCGGGCTGGATGCGGGTGCGCGGCCGCGCCCGCCAGCGCGGCGTCGAGTTGCCGCTGATCATTTCCGACCATGCGGACTGGCCGGAACTGATCCAGACGATCAAGGACACCGGCGCCCAGGAGGTCTGGGTGACGCACGGGCGCGAAGAGGCCCTGGTGCATCAGCTCGGTCTGATGGGCCTCAACGGCCGTGCGCTTGCCCTCGTCGGTCGCGAGGACGAGGCGGAATGATGCCGGGCTCGATCCGATGAGACACTTTGCGGCCCTGCTCGATCGGCTTGGCTACACACCCGGCCGAACTGCCAAATTGCGGCTCATGACCGCCTATTTCCGCGCGACGCCCGACCCCGATCGTGGCTGGGCGTTGGCGGCGTTGACCGACGGTCTGCCGTTCTCGTTTCCGGTCCGCCGCACGCTTGCAGCCTTGATGGACAAGCGGCTCGATGCGGAGCTGTTGCGCCTGTCGCGCGACTATGTGGGCGACACGGCGGAGACGGTCGCCCTCGTGTGGCCCGAGCCGGCGGAAGTTCAGGCGGCCCCGCGCCTTGCCGACGTGGTTGCCGAACTCGCCCTCATCGACAAGGGTGATCTGGGCGCGCGCATCGAAGGCTGGCTCGATCGCTTGGACGCGACCGGGCGCTGGGCGCTGCTCAAGCTGCTGACCGGCGCGCTGCGGGTCGGCGTGTCGGGACGGCTTGCCAAGACCGCGGTGGCGGATCTCGCGCACGGCAATGCCGATCAGGTGGAAGAAATCTGGCATGGGCTGAGCCCACCCTATTTGTCCCTGTTTGCCTGGCTCGAGGGCAGGGCCGAGAAACCCGACATCTCGGGCGCGCCGGTGTTTCGCCCGCTGATGCTGGCCCACCCGCTCGAAGACAAGGATTTCGAAGCGCTCGACATCGAAGCGATCGCCGCCGAGTGGAAGTGGGACGGCATCCGCGTCCAGCTTGCCGCCGGCCGCGGCGAAGCGCGCCTTTATTCGCGCTCCGGCGACGATATCGGCCCGAGCTTTCCCGATGTCCTCGGCGCCGTCCGCTTCGACGGTGTGCTCGACGGCGAACTGCTGATCAAGCGCGGCGACGACATCGCGCCGTTCAACGACCTGCAGCAGCGGTTGAACCGCAAGGCCGTCACCGGCCGCATGCTGGCACAGTACCCGGCCCACATCCGCCTGTATGATGCACTGATGATCGGCGATGAGGATTTGCGGGGGCTTGCGTTCACGCAGCGGCGCCGGCGGCTGGAGGAATGGTTTGTCGCCAACCGGCCGCACGCCATGGATTTGTCAGCCGTGCTCACCTTCACCAGCAAGGCGGACCTCGCGGCCGTCTGGCGGACGACGCGCGGAATCGGCATCGAGGGGCTGATGCTGAAGCGCCGCGACAGCCCCTATCTGCCGGGCCGGCCCAAGGGCCACTGGTGGAAATGGAAACGCGCAGCGCTGACGGTCGATTGCGTGCTCATGTATGCGCAGCGCGGTTCTGGCAAGCGCTCTTCCTATTACTCCGACTTCACGTTTGGCGCCTGGCGTGAAACGTCGGACGGCAGCCGCACCCTGGTGCCCGTCGGCAAGGCCTATTCGGGCTATACCGATGCGGAACTCGTGGATCTCGACCGGTGGATCCGCACCCACACGGTCAGCCGGTTCGGGCCGGTCCGCTCGGTAGTGGCAGAGCTTGTCCTGGAGGTTGCGTTCGATGCCATCCAGCGCTCGCCCCGGCACAAATCGGGCGTTGCCATGCGCTTCCCCCGCATCCATCGCATCCGCTGGGATAAGCCCGCAGCAGACGCCGCGCGGTTGGCCGAGATCGAGCAACTTATAGACCAGTCATGAGTATAACGGTGCGCTCGTACGCGGGCGATAAATGTTCAGATCAGAGTTTGCCGCGCGTTCAGAATTAAAATTTGCCAGCGTCGCATATTGCACAGCTCCGTCTGGCCGGATACTCCAATTGATCACTGCGGCTGCTCCTGTTGCGGCATCCCGGGCGGCAGCTTTATTGGGTCCAGTAGAGTCAGCGGAGGAACAATCATGCCATCGATCGAACAAGCGCAGACCAAGCCATCGCCAACCAAATTGCTGCCGTTGGACGCCTGGTTTCTCAATCCGTTCGCCCTTGCCGCCGCCGCAGTGCCGGTAGCAGCGCAGGCGCCCGCGACCGCTTCGGAATTTGCGCGCAGCGTGCTGCCAGCCGGCACTCCGTGGCTGCAGGCCCTGAACCAAAGCAATATGGAGCTGATGGGATTGCTCACCCGCCGCTCGCAGGCACTGATGGCCTTGCCGCGACAGGCGATGCAGTGCAAAGCGCCGACCGACGTTTTTGAACTGCAGGTACGGTTCTGGCAGGCCGCCGTGCTGGAACATGCGGACACCGCCCGGCGTGTGGCGTCGGCCTGGGGCAACGCGCTCCCGGCGTTCGGTCGGACTGAAGTCATGGCAAAGAGCACGGCCGCGCCGGTATCGCCACCACGTGATCGCATCACCTTCGTCGATCACGGCGTCGAGCAGCAAAAGCCCCTTGCCGCGCGCGAGCAGGCAGTGGCCAACGCCGATGTGCCTCGTCCACAACGGCGGGATGAACACCGCTCCGCGGCTTGAGTGCAGGTTTTGGTCGGCAGGCGTAACCGTCGCGCCGTGCTGAAGTGCACCGACCGATCAATGCAGAATGTCCTGCGCCCTTGGCGCTCCCTGAGTTGGCACCGCCAAGCTAGTGTCAGCGTCGACAAACCTTCCGCGTTGGTCAATCCGCCGGTAGGCCGTGCTGGCGGACCTGCGCCATTAGCCATTACCATGATTTCGCCGGCATTTGCGACGGATTGGCCTGGCGGCTGGAGCGGCGGCATTGCAAGACGAGGGACCACTTTTATTCACGTCGCCGATCGCCTTGTGGCGCTGTTTTCTACATCGTCGAGGGCATTAGAACCGTCGAAGGCGAAGGTCGCTATTTCAAAGGAAATTTGATGCCTGCTGCGGCCCTGTCGTCGTCCCACTCGAACTTGTTCGTTCGCACGGCCAGCCCCACCTGGCCGCAACCCCGAACGCAAGCGGTTGTTGCTGGCAGCCCTGGAGCCTACGCAGCGAGGCATGTTGAATAAAAATGCCGCCCCCTGCCTACCCCTGTTCCATCAATTCGCGTACATCCTCCTCGATGTCCTTCAAGCGCTCGTCGTAGATGCCGACTGTCGCCCGCATCATGACCAGCATGGCGGCACTGTCGCGGCCCTGCTTGCGCACCACAGCCTCAAGCCGGTCGAGCCGGCCCTTCACTTCGGCCATATCTGCCTTCAGCTCGGCAAAATCTACTTTAAGCTCCGACACGTCGGCCTTCAGCTCCGACACGTCGGCCTGGATGCGCTTGAGGATCTCAAGCATTGCGGATTGAACGTTATCTGTCATGACAGGAACGTATCATAAACATTGATACATCCGCAAGTGCCTGCAACTGGTGTCAAGCAGTGCGCGATGCCTGTGGAAATGAGCGGCATGTTCGATGGCGGCAACTCGCACCTGGTCCGCAATGTCTGCATGACTGTTGCCCACTCGCCACGTCGCACTCCGTCGTTTTCCGCTATCAGCCTTAACCTCAAGGGTAGTGGGGGGAGTTGGGTATGGCGGAACGTTCGCAGCCGAGTTTGGTCGGCAAGGTTATCGACTACATTTTTGGGCGCAACACCCTGATCGGCGTCGCCTCGTTCATGCTGCTGATCATCTCGGGCTATGCCACCTGGCATGGTATGCGCGACTTCATCGTCGGCGTATCCGCGTCCACGGCTCAGCCCACCACAGGCAACCTGTCGATCTCGAACGACGTTCTCGTTATCGCCGTGGTCGTGGCGCTGACCTTCCTGATGTGGCTGTGTCTGCGCGAAGCGTTCGGCGCCAAGCGCAGCTTCACCGAGCGCATGATCACCTTCCCGCTCTACGTGTTCCTCGCCATCTGGTCGATCGGCTTCGGCTACGGCTTCTGGTGGAGCTTGATCTCCGGTGAGGAGGCGACCCGCACCGGCTTGTCCGGACTGCAGGAGGACGCCCGCGATGCGAGCGCCATCGTCGCCGCCCGCCTCGACGCCGTGCGCGCCCAGATCGAGAGTGTGGCGAGCTGGTCCGACGGGCAGATGTCTCGGGAAGAGACCAGCGGCGGCAGCTGCGGCAAGCCCTCGGGCGCCGGCCGCGGACCGCTCTACAACGCGCGCCGCAGCGTGCGCGACAGCATCACGACGCTCAAGGACGGCATGACGCGCTCCTGGCTCGAGCCGGTGCAGGCCGACGTCGAGCAGCTCAAGCAGGCCGCAAGCACGCTCGGCGGCGCAACCGTGGAAGAACGCCAGCGCAACTTTGAGAACAAGGCGTCGGAAATCCGTGGCCGAGCCCGCAACATCGCCGCCCGCTCGAACAGTCTCGGCAAGTCGACGGCGGCCGAAATGCGAGCGCTGGCTGGCTCCGTTTCGGTTGCGCCCGAAGCAGCCGGCTTCTCCTGCTATGACCCGACGCTTGCCGAGCGTTTGCGGGCAGCCGCCGCTCAGGCCGAGCAACCGGCGGAATTGAAACTGCGCGAGGCGGTTTTCAACGAAGGACCAGCCGGCGTTGCCAACGCGGTGAAGAACCTGTGGCGCAACATGGGCGCCTACGGATCTAGTTTGTTCACCTACGCCTTCTCCCGCGAAACGAGCACGGTGGGCCGCACCGATACCGGCGAGCCGATCACGGGGCGCGACGTGATTGCCCTGCTGGCCACCATCGGCATCGACCTCGGGCTGTTGGCGCTTGCAATCCTCAATCCGCCGCAGGAGCCGCCGCCGATCCGCCCGTCCGGCGCGCTCGCCCGCCAGATCCGCGCGTCGATCGACACCGCGATCAACCGCGCCGACGTGGACCTCGTGTGGGTGCACAAACACTTCGTGCACCACAACAAGGCGTCGTACTTCGTGATCCCGAACCTCTACAGTTGCGCCAAGGAAGAGCCGGAAGCCAAACGCGGCCTCGCCATGAACCAACTGGCTGGCGTGCTGTCCGACCTTGAGCTGGTGCGCTGGCCCAAGGGCGGCATGTGGTGGTTCAAGAAGAGCGAGCTGCAGAGCCTGAAGGACGAGGAAGGCCACAGCAGCGACACCGACCTCAACCAGATCCGCAAGAAGTGGGTCAAGGACCAGAAGCTGTCCGACACGGAAGCGAAGGCCTACATGGACAAGCACGCGATCCGCAACCACGGCCTGTTCTCGAAGGCCAAGCGCGCGCTGGAAATGGCCGGCTGGAGCGAAAGCGCCTGCAACGACATCGAGATCTTCCGCATCGTCGACTCGGAAGGCCTGACCCCGTTGCTCATGGTGCTGAACGAAGCCGACGACGGCATTGTCGGCGAGGCCGCAAAACCGGCCGCTGCCATGAAACCCGCCGGCAAACCGGCGGCCTGAGGATCAGCGCGGCTAAAGCTTTGCCAGGCCTGCGCTGAGGCGGTCGAGCAGACGCATGAGCAGGTAGCTTTCCTCCATGGAAAAATCGGTGAGCGCCGCCTCGTAGAATGCGCGAATGTTCGGCCGCATATCGGTCCAGGTCTTGATGCCCTTCCTCGTTAGGCGGACATGGCGCAGACGGCCATCGCCGTCGATACGTGTGCGGTCGATCAAGCCCCCTGCCTCCATCCGGTCCAGGATCGCGGTCAGGCTCTGTCGGCTCACCATCAGATATTCCATCAGCTCCTTGACGGATAATCCACGACCTTGCGCCTGCGGCCTGGACAACGCGCCAAGCACCGCCCATTGCTGGGTCGTCGTACCGAAGCTGCTGACGGCACTCGTTCCGGACTTATGCATCAGGTTGGACGCCTGATAAAGACGGAAGAAAAGTCGATTGGCGATGTCGCTGTGGTCCGCCGAACGGGAGGACTCCGAAAGCTCTCTTGTCGAGGTCATAGTTTTCCATCACCTAGTTGACGCATCGCCAGATATAGCATAGGGCTGATACATCGCGAAAGCCAGAGAAGTCTTTCCGGTGTCGTACAGGAGGTACTCCCATGCGCGGTCTCCAGGCAAAGTCAGTCGTGGTCACGGGTGGCGGCGGCGGCATTGGCGGGGCGACGTGCCGGCGGTTTGCTGCAGCTGGCGCAAAGGTCGCCGTTCTCGATCGCAATCTCGATGCCGCAAGGGCAACTGTCGCCGCGATCGAGGCTGCCGGTGGCACGGCCATGGCCGTCGGCTGCGACATCACCAGCCGCAGCGAGATCGACGGGGCCGTCGCCGACGTGCTCGCTCATTTTGCTGCCATCGATGTTCTCGTCAACAACGCGGGCTGGGACATCTTCAAGCCCTTCACCAAGACGCAGCCGGACGACTGGGACCGCCTGATCGCGATCAATCTGACGGGCGCGCTGCACATGCATCACGCGGTCCTGCCCGGCATGGTCGCACGCAAGGCCGGACGGATCATCAATATCGCCTCGGACGCTGCCCGCGTCGGCTCATCAGGCGAAGCGGTCTATGCCGCTTGCAAGGGCGGTTTGGTTTCGTTTTCAAAGACCATCGCGCGAGAGCACGCCCGCCACGGCATCACGGTCAACGTGGTTTGCCCCGGCCCGACCGACACGGCGCTGTTTGCAGAATACAAGGAAGGCGCCGGCGACCCGGTTAAATTGGAAGAGGCATTCCGCCGCTCCATCCCACTTGGCCGCATCGGACAGCCGGATGATCTGCCGGGCGCCATCTTGTTCTTTGCCAGCGACGATGCGGGCTACATCACAGGACAAGTCCTGAGTGTATCTGGTGGCTTGACCATGGCGGGTTGATCACGGCCCCGGACGACAGGCAAGTTGGCTAGGAGAGCGACAAATGGAATTCTCAGACATCCTCTACGACGTGCGCAATGGCGTCGCCTGGATCACGATCAATCGCCCCGATAAGATGAATGCGTTTCGCGGCCAAACCTGCGACGAACTGATCCGCGCGCTCAACAAGGCTGGCTACGACAAGGCGGTCGGCGCCATCGTGCTGGCAGGCGCCGGCGAGCGCGCGTTCTGCACCGGCGGCGACCAGTCGGCCCACGAGGGTAACTACGACGGCCGCGGCACCATCGGCTTGCCGATGGAGGAGCTGCACACTGCCATCCGCGATGTGCCCAAGCCGGTCATCGCGCGCGTACAGGGCTTCGCCATCGGCGGCGGCAACGTTCTGTGCACGATCTGCGATTTGACCATCTGCTCGGAGAAAGCGCAGTTCGGTCAGGTGGGCCCAAAGATGGGATCGGTCGATCCGGGGTATGGTACCGCATTCCTGGCGCGCGTGGTCGGCGAGAAGAAGGCGCGCGAGATGTGGTACATGTGCCGCCGTTATTCTGGAGCCGAGGCCGTCGCGATGGGGCTCGCTAACGTCTGTGTTCCGCATGATCAATTGGACGCCGAGGTGCAGAAGTGGGGCGAGGAATTGTGCGAGCGCAGCCCGACCGCCATTGCCATCGCCAAGCGTTCGTTCAACATGGATACCGCCCACCAGGCCGGCATCGCTGGCATGGGCATGTATGCGCTGAAGCTCTACTACGACACGGAGGAATCCCGCGAGGGTGTCCGCGCACTGAAGGAAAAGCGCAAGCCTGAGTTCCGCAAGCACGCGAAGTGAGCTCAGGAGTGAGCACCATGGATCCATCGTTATCAGACGACCTGCGGTTGATAAAGGCGACGGCCGAGCGCTTTGCGGCGGAACGCATCGCGCCTGGATACATGGCGCGCGAAACCTCGGCACGGATTGATCGCGCGCTCATCCGGGAGATCGGTCAACTGGGCCTCATCGCGCCGGAAGTCCCGCAGCATCTGGGCGGGCTCGGCCTTCCGAGCTTGACGAGTGGCCTGATCGCCGAAGCCATCGGCCATGCCGATCTCAACGTGGCTTATTTGCAGGTTCTGGGCTCACTCAATGGCAAGATCATTGCCGAACATGCGTCCCCTGCTCTGGCCGAGCAATGGGTGCCGAAAATTGTGGCTGGCGAGGCTGTCGCATGTCTCGGCCTGACCGAGCCGCGTGGTGGATCAGACGCGGCCAATCTTGCGCTCTCGGCACGGCCTGACGGCAATCGCTACATCCTCAAAGGCGAAAAATCCTCGATCAGCATGGCTGACCAGTCGGACGTCATGGTGCTGTTTGCCAGAACGGGCGCGGTCGACGCCAAGGCGCGCGGCGTCAGCGCATTTCTCGTGCCCATGGCTACGCCCGGCATCACGACACAGCGCTACAGGGACCTCGGCAGCCATGCGATCGGGCGCTGCTCGGTGTTTTTCGACGATGTGATCATCCCTGCAGAGTGCCGGCTCGCCGCCGAGGGCGCCGGCTTCGTGCAGGTAATGCAGGGGTTCGACTTCAGTCGCGCCCTCATCGGGCTGCAAGTGCTCGGCGCGGCGCAAGCCTCCCTCGATGAGTCGTGGGCCCATATCCAGGAACGACAGGCTTTTGGCGCGCCACTGTCCCGCAACCAAGGCATCACGTTTCCGTTGGCCGAAGCCGACACGATGATCGCGGCGGCGCGCCAGCTCTGTTACCACACGCTGCGCCTCAAGGATGCCGGCCTGCCCCACACGGCGGAGGCAGCGATGTGCAAGTGGCTGGCACCGAAAACGGCTGTCGACGTGATCCACCAGTGCCTCCTGACGCACGGCCATTACGGCTGGTCGCTGGACTTGCCGCACCAGCAGCGCCTGCGGGATGTCATGGGTCTCGAAATCGGCGATGGCACGGCGCAGATCATGAAAATGATCATCGCGCGCGAGCGTTTGACAAAAGGTCTGCACTGAAGACAATCGGCATTCGATGCCGAAGTGACAAAATAGGGGCCGCAAAAGTGGTTCGGTGGGGAGTAAACGATGGATACGGCATTAAGTCCGCAGTCGCGCCGTCCGAGCATGATTGCCGCCGGCCTATGGCAGGACAAAACATTACTGGATCATTTCCGGCAGTGGGTCGCGGCTACGCCGGACAAGACGGCTGTCATCGCCCTTAGATCAGGCGCGCAATCGCGACTGTCCTATGCCGAACTCGACGCGCTGTCCGATCAGATCGCCGTTGGTCTTAGGCGGCAGGGTATCCTGGAAGCCGACGTCGTTTCGTTTCAACTGCCCAATTGGTGGCAGTTCACGGCCCTCCATCTCGCGTGCCTCAAAGTCGGTGCCATTTCGAACCCATTGATGATCATTTTTCGCGAACGCGAGCTCAAATTCATGCTGGGGCTTGCGGACACGAAGATTTTCGTGGTGCCGAGCGAATTTCGTAAGGTCGATCATCGGGCATTGGCGTACGCGGTGAAGCCATCGCTCCCCAATCTGCGATCGATCTACGCGATCGATAGCGGCGGCGACGACGACTTCAGCCACTTGGTCGTGAAGGATGCGGCACCCGAAGAACTGGCTGGGTTGAAGGCCCGCACACTGTCGCCCGATGCCATCATTCAGCTGCTCTATACCTCCGGGACGACAGGTGAGCCCAAGGGTGTGATCCACACTTCCAACACCATGCTCGCAAACCTGACGCCATTTGCCGAACGGCTGCAGATGGGAGCAAGCGATGTCATCCACATGCCGTCGCCGATGGCGCACCAGCTGGGCTTCATGTATGGCCTGGTGCTGCCGGCCATGCTCGGTGCAACGGCGGTACTGCAGGACGTGTTCGAGGCCGCCGAGATGGCGCGGCAGATCAATACCGAGCGGGCCACGTGGACGATGGGGGCGACACCGTTTCTCAGCGATTTGTCCGACTATTGCATCACCTCCAAGACAGCGACCCCGACCCTCAAGGTTTTCGTATCCGCCGGCGCGCCGATCCCGCGTCCCCTGGTTGCCAAGGCCAGAGGCGCCCTGAACGCCGCCATCATTTCGGCGTGGGGCATGTCCGAGAACGGTGCGGTGACGACAACGTGCATCGACGATCCCGAAGACAAGGTGACGGGAACGGATGGCCGCCCGCTACCGGGCATGGAAATCCGTGTCGTCGATCCCGATGGCAAGTCGGTGCCGCGTGGCAGCGAGGGCCGACTCGAGGTTCGCGGCTGTTCGAACTTCGCCGGCTACATGAAGCGACCGGGCCTTGCACAAGTGGCCGATGACGGCTGGTTCAACACCGGCGATATCGCCCGCATGGATGCCGACGGGTACATCCGCATCGCCGGCCGATCGAAAGACATCATCATTCGCGGCGGCGAAAACATCCCCGTGGCGGAAGTTGAAAACCTGCTGTTCCAGCACCCAGCGGTCGCCTCGGTGGCGGTCGTCGGCTACCCGGACGAGCGGCTCGGCGAGCGCGCCTGCGCCTTTGTGATCCCAAAGCAGGGAGCCGGCCTGACATTTGCAGAGATGTCGGCATACCTCCGGGAGCAGAAGATGGCGCTGCAGTACATCCCGGAACGACTGCAGGTTGTCCACGATCTGCCCCGCACACCGTCCGGCAAGATCCAGAAATTCAAGTTGCGCGAGATGGCGGCGGAGGTATCGACCTCGGTGCCGCCTCCGGAGCCAAGCCAGTCCAAAGCTCCTGAGCAGATGTCGGGCCTTGCAAGGTTGTGGCATCGTTTTCGCGGCGGTTGAGAGCGAGACGGAGCCATCCGCCAACTTAACTGCAAGATCCGAGAATGCAATTTGTCGACGTCAACGGAGGAAAACAGATGAAACTGAAGCGCGGCGGACTTTTGCTGGCAACCTTGCTTGCTGTCGGTGTGACCACGGGCCCGGTCCAGGCCCAGGACCCGATCCGGATCGGCTACGCGGCCGATATGTCGGGGGCTTGCGGTTCGCTCGTCGATGGCGCAACCAAAGCCTTCCGACTGGGCGTCGAGGAACTGAACGCCGCAGGTGGATTGCTCGGCCGCAAAATCGAGGTGATCGAGCGCGACACCAAGACCAAGCCCGATGAAGGCGCCAAGGAAGTCCGGGATTTGATCGTCAACAGCAAGGTCGAACTCATTACCGGCGTGTGCTCTTCGGCGGTGCTGCTGGCAGAGACTGCGGTTTCCGCCGAACTCAAGGTTCCGTTCTACTCCGCGATCGGAAACTCGCAGACGGCGACCATTGAAAAGGGCCAGCCATACTTCTGGCAGACCAATCCGAATGTTCTGATGGAGTCGATCGCGGTTGCCGAATACGTGGCAGCCAACAAGGCCTGGAAGAAAATTGCCCCGCTGGCCTACGACTATGAATGGGGCCACACGTCCGTCAAGGCGTTCTCCGAGCATTTGAAGAAGTTGCGCCCCGACATCGAAATCCTGCCGATGGTCCCGGTCAAGCTCGGCGAGACCAACATGACCTCGTACATCACCGCGGTGTTGGCGCAGAAGCCCGACTTGGTCTACGGCGCGATTTTCGGCGGCGGCCTGGTCAACCTCGTCAAGCAGGGCAAGGCATTCGGCTTCTTCCAGCAGACCAGTTTGGTGACGCTGACGACCGTGGATTTCCTCCAGACCATGGGCGGGGAACTGCCTGAGGCCGGACTTCATGGCTTTGCCCGTGCCCCCTTCACATCGTTGCTCGACAACCCGAAAGTGAAGTCGTTCGTTCAGTCCTACAAGGCGCGTCACGGCAAGGACCCCGATGACTGGGCTGTGCTGGCCTACGACGGTCTGATGTTCTACGCCGAGGTCGTGAAGGCGGCCAAGAGCACGAAGGCCGATGACGTAGTGAAGGCCCTGCCTACGGTGAAATACGAAGGTCTCCGCGGCTCCATGACGGTACGCGGCCTCGACGGCCAGATGTCGGCTCCTTCGTTCGTTGGTGCTGTGATCAAGGATGCCGCCTACCCGTTCTCGATCATGAAGGGGGCAACACGGGTCGACGCGAGCAAGACCCTGACGCCAGAAGACTTTATCAAGTCCGCACGCGCCGCTGCCAAGTAGGGAGATCCGCAGTCATGGCGGCCCAATTGCTGAATGGCCTGACGGAGGGGATGATGCTGTTCCTCATCGCCTCCGGCTTGACACTGATCTTCGGCATAACCCGCATCGTGAATTTTGCGCACGGATCGCTCTACATGCTCGGAGCGTTCCTGGCGTATCACCTGATGCCGATGCTCGGTGGCAGCACAGTCGCAAGCTTTGCCTCGGCTGTGCTGCTCTCGGCAATTCTGGTCGGACTGCTCGGCCTCGTTTTCGAGGTCTTGATCCTGCGCCGCATCTACGGCGCGGACGATCTGCTTCAGCTCATCATTACGCTCGCGCTGGTGCTCATCCTGCGCGATGTCGTCAAGGCCATCTGGGGCGCAAACGATATCTCCGTGCCGATGCCGGCAAGCCTGTCCGGCGCGCTCCAGATCGGCGGCACGTTCCTGCCGCTCTTTCAGATCGTGGCTTTTGCCGTCGGGCTCGTGGTGATCACCCTGATGGTATCGATCATGCGGTTCACGCGCGCCGGCGTCCTGCTGCGTGCCGCCACTGACGACCGGGGCATGGTCGCGCTACTCGGCATAAATCAGGCTTGGATCTTTTCGTCCGTCTTTGCGGTCGGTTGCTTCCTGGCAGGATTGGCTGGTGCTTTGGCCGCGCCGTTCGGCAACGTCAACTACCTGCTCGACACCAACATCATCGTCATGGCCTTTGTCGTCGTGGTCATCGGCGGCCTCGGGAGCCTCTCCGGTGCCCTGATCGCCGCCCTTTCGGTCGGCATGGTCAAAGGACTGGGCGTCATCTACTTCCCGCGACTTTCGACGGTTCTCATCTTTCTGATCATGGCAGCCGTGCTGGTCATTCGATCGCTCGGACGGGGGGCCATCAGCAAATGAGTTTCGAGCACGTTCAAAGCCGCTGGCTGTTTGCCGCGGTGTCTTTGGGGCTCGCCGTGGCGATGCTCATGCTTGGGCCCGGAATCGCCTTGCTCGCGACCGAAGTGGCGATCATGGCGCTGTTCGCGTCGAGCCTTGGGTTTCTGATCAACTACGGCGGCATGGTTTCGTTCGGTCATGCCGCCTACTTCGGCCTCGGCGCCTACGGGTTCGCGCTGGCGGCGGCAAAACTGGGCCTGCCACTCTGGCTTGCCGTTGTCCTCGGCCCCTTGACGGCTGCACTCGGCGCCGTTTTGTTCGGGGCGCTTTGCGTCCGGCTGACCCACATCTACTTCGCGATGCTGACACTCGCGTGCAGTGAAATCGTCTTCACAGTCCTGTTCCAAGCCTACGATTATACCGGCGGCGACAACGGCCTGACCAATTTCATGGCACCGCGGTTCGGTTTATCGCCGCAGATTTACGCCGCACTGACTGTTGCCATTGTCGCCCTATGCATTGCCTTTCTGGCGCGCATCGTGAGATCACCGCTCGGCCTCGCCATCCAGGCCGTCGGCGAGGAGCCGCACCGGGCGGCAGCCTTGGGCTTCAGTCCGCGCCTCGTGCAACTCGTCGCGTGTGTGATCGCTGGCACGCTCGCCGGCATCGCTGGCACGATGTATTCGGTGTTTCAAGGCAATGCGTTTCCCGACTATGCCGGGGTCGGCATCACCATCGACGCGCTCGTCATGGTCGTGATCGGCGGCGTGAAAGGATTTTACGGCGGCGTATTCGGCGCGATCATTTACGTCCTGCTGAAGACGTTCGTCTCGCGTGCCTTCACTCACTGGGAACTCGTCATCGGTCTCATCCTGATCGCGGTCGTGCTGATCTTTCCGACGGGCATCGCCGGGCTTCTCCAGAAACTTGGGCTATCGCGGACCGCGCGACCAAGCGGGGAGCAACACCCATGAGCCGTGAACCAATCCTGGTGGCCCGCAATGTCACCAAGCAGTACGGGGGGTTCGTGGCGCTGGGTGGAGTCGATCTGACCCTGCAGCCGGGTGAGCGACGCGCACTGATCGGACCGAACGGTGCGGGCAAGAGCACCTTCATCGCCGTTCTCGGCGGGCAACAGGCGGTTGGGCCGGGCAGTACCGTTCACTTTGCCGGCCGCGACATTTCTGGTGCTTTGCCGCAGGAGATTGCGCGTCTTGGGATCGCCAGAACGTTTCAGATCAACCGCGTATTCCGGCGCCTGTCCGTGCTCGACAACGTCAGGACGGCGCTGCTGCCATCGAACGGTCGCGTGTTCTCGGTTTCGGAACGCCATCTCACCGCGCTGACCTCGCCAGCCATGACGATGGTGACTGGGCTCGGATTGGGTCGTGTGGCGCATGATGCGGCGGAGACCCTATCGCTGGGCGATCGCAAGCGGCTCGAGTTCGGGATGGTGCTTGCAACACGGCCAAAGGTGCTGCTGTTGGACGAGCCGACGGCGGGAATGGGCCTGAACGAACGCCGCAGCCTGATGGAGCTGATGGTCGAACATGCGGCCCGCGATCAGATCACGCTGCTGTTCGTCGAGCACGATATCGATATCGTGTTCCGGTTTGCCGACCGCATCACGGTCATGTCGCGAGGCAAGATCTTCGCCGAAGGCACACCGGCCGAGATCGGCGCCAATAGTGCGGTGCAGGATATTTATCTTGGCACGGAGGGCGCGCCGTCATGATGAAGATCCGCCAACTCCACGCCGCCTACGGCCGTATCGAAGCTCTGCACGGCGTCGACCTCGATGTGGGCGAGGGCGAGGTTGTCTGTCTCGTCGGCCGCAACGGCGTCGGCAAGACCAGCACCATGCGCGCGATCGTGCAGGAACTCATCCAGGTCACGAAAGGCACCGTTGAATTCGACGGCGCCAGCGTGGTCGGTGTGCCATCGCACGACATCATCAAGCGCGGCATCGGCTACGTTCCTGAGGATCGGCGCGCCTTCGCCAGCCTGACCGTCGCCGAGAACCTGCGTGTCGTTCGCAAGGGCGCCGGCAACGGCCAGTGGACCGTTGATGGTGTCTATGCGCTGTTTCCGCATCTGGCCGAAGGGCGCAAACGCCTGGCCGGCGTCTTGAGCGGCGGCGAGCAGCAGATGCTGTCGATCGCGCGGTCGCTGCTGACCAATCCCCGGCTTCTGCTGCTGGACGAGCCGAATGAAGGGCTCGCGCCAAAGATCATCGACGAGATCATCGCCGCCATCCTCAAGTTGAAGCAGGAACGGGTGTCGATGCTGGTTTCCGAGCAATCGCTGCGGACGATCCGCGCCTGCGGCGACCGCGTGGTGGTGATCGACCGGGGCGCAAGCGTGTTCCATGGCACGGCTGCAGAGTTTCTCGGCAATCCTGAAATCGCACGCCAGTATCTGATGGTGTCCGGTCACTGATCCGGGGGAAGTTGCCTCGCGCTGCGAAGCCTGAGCAATGACCACAGGAGGATTACCTTGCAGACATTGTCGGAACTGTTGCGTTCACACGCGCGCCATTTTCCGCACAAAACGTTCCTAGTGTGCGAGGACAAGGCCTGGACGTATGGAGAATACTTCGGCCAGGTCGAGAAGCTGGCCCAGGTTCTCGTCGAGCATGGCGTGACCAGGGGGCAGCCCGTCTGTCTCTACCTGCCAAGCCGGCCTGAACTTGCCTTTGCCTACCACGCCTGCCAGCTGATCGGGGCGATCGCGACGCCGATGAGCGCGATGTACCGCTCGGGCGAACTCACCAAGATTTTGGCCCGGACCAGCGCCCGCGTTGTCATCACCGACAGCGAACGCGCGCCGCTTGTTCGGGGCGTCCAGGCCGGTCTGGCATCCTTGCGACATAGGCTGGTGTTTGGCGGCGATGATCAGACAGGAAAGCTGGAGGATTTGGTCCAACGCGCGGTGCCCAATCTTGCCCACGACGCGAGTGGCCCCGACGACGTGGCTGCGCTGTTCTTCACGTCGGGCACGACGGGCGAGCCCAAGGGGGCAATGCAGAACCAGCGCAATATCCTGGCAGCCATCCGGGGCGGCGAAGTCTATACTGCGTGCGCATCAGGCCGTGAGGTCTTCTTGGGCGTATTGCCGTTGTTCAACAATTTCGGCGCAACCGTTGTCCTCAACGGCGCGCTCTATAATGGCGGTTCGCTCATTCTGCACGAACGCTGGAACCTCGACCGCGTCCTCGCCGACATCGCACGTCACCAGATATCGGTATTCTTCGGCACACCGACGATGTTTACGTTCCTGCTCAAAGCCTACGATGCCCGCAAACACGATTTGTCATCGCTGCGCCTGTGCCTCGCCGGCGGCGCGGTCCTCGTGCCCTCGCTTGTCGAGGATTTCGAGAAGAAGCTGAAAACTCGGCTGATCAACATTTACGGCGCAACCGAGGTTTCGACCTACGTCACAGCCGAGCCGCTGCAGGGGCCGCGCAGTGCAGGCTCGGTCGGATTGCCGATCGGCAACACGTCGCTCGCGGTCCTAGACGACAGTGGCCGCGTGATGGAGCGCGGTCAGACCGGCGAGATCGCCATCAAGGGCGACACCGTCGGCCCTGGTTATTGGCAGGACGCCACGGCCACGGACTTGGCTTTCCGCAATGGCGCGTGGCTCAGCGGCGATATCGGTTTTATCGATGATCGCGATCACCTCCACATCATCGACCGAAAGAAAGACGTCATTATCTCGGGTGGTTTCAACATCTACCCCTTTGAGGTGGAGGATGTGCTCTACAAGCGCGATGACGTTTATCTCTGTGCCCTGATCGGCGCCGCCGATGAGGAGAAGGGTGAAATACCCGTCGCCTATGTCGTGCCTGCGGCCGGCACTTCGCCCACCGCCGATGAGATCATCGCCCATTGCCGCGCGCACCTTGCCGCCTACAAGGCACCGCGCCGCGTGGTGTTCAAAGACGCGCTGCCGCTCGGTCCGACCGGCAAGATCCTGAAGAAGGAACTGCGCGCCATGAGTTCAAGCGAGCCGTCCCGGTCGTGAGGGGACGCGCTGGACTAGGACGACGGCGCCGGCTCGGCATTACTTGCGCGCGCGGGCTTCCGCGCTGATCCGGTCGATTTCCTGCACCATCTCCGTGTTGCCAGCGAAAACCTGTCGCAAAAGTGCCAAGTCGGTCAGGAGTTGATTGCGCCAATTCCAATCGCCGTCGTCTTTCTTCTTTTTGCCCCAGTTGAAGGAGTTGAGATATTCGTCACGCGCGGCGCCGAATTGCCGGTCGATCAGCAACACGTGCGCGGCATTCAACCGGATGTTCGGCTCCTGCAGGTACAGATTCTTGTCAATGTTGACGGCCTGATCGCTGAGCTGACGCGCCTCGCGCACTCGGGCCGGTTCTTTCGCCGACACAACTGTCAGCGCGAAGGCGAGATCGCTGAGCGTCACGGCATATTGCTCGGCTGCCGGCGTATTGACATCGACGAGCCGGGCCAGTTCCTCGGCCAGCGCCTTATAGATGATCGATGCCTCACGGAACGCCGTAACGTGATCGCCGAGACTGGCCGTCCGGATCGCAAACTCGGCCACCATGTCGTAGGACAAAATAGCGATGTATTTGGCAAGCGCTGTTATGCCGGCCCGTTCGACGCGCGCCTGGCCTTGCGGACCGTCGAGGAGTTCCAACTGCTCACGGAAGCTCTTGACCAGTTCCTGTGGATCCCACGGTTCCTTGATGACACCGGCGATGACCGATGGCGCAACCGGCACGCGCGTAGATTTCGAAGTCTTCTTGCCCTCATCGCCCGTCGAACCACTGCCCCCAACATTGCCGGGCCGACTGGAGCCGAAGTCGCCCAGTACCAGTCGCACGTTGGAGACCCGTGCCTCGCTCTGGCGCAACTCCTGCATCATCTGCTCGGCAAACTCTTTGGCTTCGAGGCGGGCATTGCGCCATTTTTCTATGGGGCTCGATCTGAAATCGGCTTCCGTGCGCACGTCGATCAAGCTGACCACCTTCCGCATATTGCTGCGAATTTCGGCCTGGCAGTTGCGGCAGCGATCCGGGTCGATGCGCAGGCTGGCGATGTACTCGAAGTTCGCGCGGAGATAGCTGTCGCGGGAGTCGCCAAAGAGATCTCGCCCCTGTTCAATGGCGTCGTTGATTACGCGACGCACTCTTTCTTCGGCGGCTCTGCTGGAGCTGCTGGTGCCGCCCGCGTCATACAATGCGCGTGCTTCGCTGTATTTGATCCGCGCCAGATTGATCTGGCTGGTAGCCAGTTTTTCCAGAACAGTGGCTTTCAGCAGCCGCGACCGGAAATTGCCGCGATCCTGTTCGATCAGGTCGTCGACGATGCGCGTTGCCTTCTCCAGCACCCTGACGGCGGCGGTATGCTCCGCCAGAATCGTGTGCGTTTGGGCAATGCCAAGCAGAGCATTGACCTCATACTGCTTGATCTCGATATCAGCAGCAGGGCCACGCGCAAAACTGGCAAGGTGAGCCAGCGCGCCCTCGTAAGCGTCCATCGCCTCCCCTCGGAAATCGGCACCTTGCTTGGCGATTTTCAATACATCCTGCGGGCGTGGCCGGTTCGTTGTCTGTTGCCGCAACGCATTGCCACGCATCAACTCACCATTGATGATATACCAATCAACTTGATAGGTCGGTCCGGCAACGTCCTTGCGTGACATGAACAGCAAGGCAAGGGCGCGCTCTAGTGCGAACACCATGTTTTCGTTCATGCGCTCGCCAAAGGTCTGCGCATCCCGATAGATATAGGTTCCGCGCTTATTGATTTCGTCGAGGGCAGTGACCATCCGCTGTGCAAGCTTGAACAAGCGCACGCCGCGGTCGAAGGGCTTCTGATCGACGACACCGGCACTGCGAGTGGCGGGGGCGCCGATGTCGCCGCTGAAGGCACGGCCGAACGTTTCGTCGCTCTGTTGAACCGCTTTGTCGGTGACGCTGGACCAGATCTGTTTGCCGGTCGATCCGCTCGACCGGTCTTCTGAGTTGCGGCGGCGGGATGCCTCTGCCAGCTGCAGATACTTCATGCCGAGGATGCCCCACTCGTATTCAAGCTCGGGCTTGGACGTGGCACTGGTCGCCTGCCGCACCACTTCTGCACGTGCCTTGTCCAGTGCCTCCAGGGCGCGGCCAAACTCGGCATTGAGCACTGCGTAATCGTGCTCCTTCAGGGCGGGGTCGAGGATTGTGCTGCCGTAGGGGCGATCGCGCTCTTCGGCATCATTGAGGTTTTCAAGGGCTTGCCGCAAATCGCGACTGACGTAGGTCCGCTTGGCTTTGCGGGCCAGTTGATCGGCTCCGGCTACGATATTCCTGAGCTTCGTGATCGAGACTTCGTCGAGCGTAACACCATAATAGTTTTCGAGCCGCTGCTGTTCGCGCGCCACCGGATCGGCGTTACCCTGCGGCGGCTCGAGGAACACCGAGAACATGCTGTTGCTGCCGCGCAAAATCCGCGACGTTCCCACAACCTCGACGAGGACGGGGGCAGTGTCACGTTGCCGTTGCTCGAAGTTGAACGCCATTGCCGAAACATCGCGGCTGCCGAGATTGCGCTGCTGATAGTCGCGCAAACGCCGAACGGCGCCCTCAGAACCCAGTTGTGCCGATTCCTGATAGAGTTTCAAGGCACCGGGCTCATCAGACCGTTTCTCGGACCGCTGGCCCTGCGTCATCAACAGGACCGCCAAGGCAGACTTGAACTCGACATTGTCCGTATTGGCATTCCTCAGCTGCTCGACAATCTTGCGCGCCTTGTCGAGGTCAGCATCGATGGTGGCCTCAGTCGTGCCTTTCCAGGTCTCTTCGGACCCAAGGAACGTGGCGACATAGCTCGAAAAGAAACAATACCGCTTCTGCGTATCGGTCCGCTCCTTGGCATTGCAGTTGAGGCCGCTCATGCGTGGCTTGAGAAGCTCGTCGATGGTGATGAATTGGGCAACGGCGTTGGTCGAGTCGCGCTTGTCACGATGGGCAAGACCGATCCAGAACAAAGTGCGCAGCTTGTTGAGGAAAGCGGTTTCATCGTTTGCGGGTATACTGCCCGAAAGAATGCTGAGCTTCAGCATCTCCGCGAGCGCAAGGGTCTTGTCCGTCGCCTTCTGCCGCGAGTACGTCCACAGCAACGATTGCGCGCTCTCCAACGCCTCCGATCGGAGATAGGCGGCTTCGGTCTCGTCGACCAGTCCACTCGGTGTCAGCCGACTGAGTGCGAAGCTCACGATCGAGCGGCGTATCTCGACGACCTCGCTGCTTTCGATATCCTGCCATTGCCAGTCCGGCCGAACCTCGGCGAACGCGCGTCGCGTCAAACGCCACAGCTGCATATAGCGTATGCGGATCAGCTGGTTTACGGGATTGGCAATCGCATAATCATGTAATTCCTTGAAGCCCTGCAGAAGGCTCGGCGGCAGCGGCGCCGGCGCGAGGCCGGCGGCAGCGGCTTGAGGCGCACCCTGTGGTGCTGGCGCACGGCTCGCCTCCGCGACACCGTGCACGATCAGCGCCTCGGCGTGGGCGATGCGTGCGATCAAGCTGGCCGGATTGGTCTTGCGTACATCGTGCGCCGACTTCACGGCTGTCCCGGCGGCCTTGGCGGCCTCTTCGGCCTGGCGATTGGTGATCAACAGCGCGGCACGCAAGCGATGCAGGGCAGAAAGCGCGATTTGAGCAGCCGAAGGCTCTCCGCTGCTGGTCGCCTGAGGGGTGAGGCCGGCGATCGATTGCTGCAGATTGTCCAATGCCTTTGTGATGTCCTGCGCCAACGCCGGCCTTGCCTGGCTCGCCGCCTCGGCGTCGAGTTCCGCCAGCAGTGCCTGTGCATCAAGGATACGCAATGCGGCAGCCGTCACCATGACGACGCGCGTCTCGTCGCTCGGGACGGAATTGCCCGGACCAGAATTGCCGCCATCTGCGGCTGCCGGCAGGAATTGCGCGAGCGCGGCCAATCCGGCAGCAGCGAAGGTGCGCGCGTCCTTGGCCGAAGCCGGATGCGTCAGTAAGGCCAGCGTTGCGCGAACCTGCATGACTTCGGCCCGCCGCAAGGCACAGCGCCGATCAGCAGGGGCCGCGCCGCACGCCTCGTCGTATTTCGTTTCGGCCGAACCGAGATCCTGACGGGCATTGGCGAAGTTGCCTTCGACCAGCCGGGTCGCGGCACTTTGGGTCAACAGATCGATCACGACGAGCTTCAATTGCCGCGGGTCGTCGCCGCCGCGAAGCTGAGTGCGGAACCCTTCGAGGATGCGCTGCGCATTGCTGAGCACACTCGAAATCGCAGCCGGCGGCACACCCTCGGTTTCGCTCAAATCGCGCGAGACGCGGTTGACGATGGTGTTGGATGCCTCCAGTGCGATCGTGCGGTTGGCGTCGGCCTCTGTGCCGAGTGTGCGATAGTAGAATGCACCGACCGCGCCAACGACCCCGACCGCGAGCACTGCGGCCAGCGCCGCCATGCGAAACATCCGGCCGAGCCTTTCCGTGGCCTTGCGGCCCTGGGCAGCGACGTCGGCGGCGAGGCGCACTGACTGTTCGGAGGCTGCAACAAAGCGGGCGATGATGGGAGTGCCTTCCAGCAGGCCGGCATCCGTCTTGACGAGTTGGACAGCTTCGTCGACGGCGGCGCCGGCTGCGAGCAATCGGCTGGTGGCGGCATCAGGCTTGGTCGTCGTCTCAGCTTCCCACAGCAGCGCCTGGGTCTCCAGACGTTCACGCAGTTGCAGCTTGGCGCGGGCGGCATCTACCCAACCAGATAGCCTGCTCCATACGCGCAGCAACGCTTCGTGGGTAATCTCGACCTTCTGGCCATCGGTGACGAGGAGGCGGGCATCGGGCCCCGTGAGCTGCAGTGCGAGCTGCCTGAGGCGCTCGGACAGGCGTGCCAATTCGATCGGTCGCCGGGTGTCGGACTGCGTGTCCTTGCCGGCGTGCACGAGCACCTGGAACAACCCTTGGGCAAGGGCAGCATCTTCGGGTCGTAGCATGCCATAGACCGCATCCGCGTGACGCGCGATTGCCTGCCTGACACCGCCGACCTTGGTGTAGGCCGCACGCGTCATCAGGCCGAGTTCCAGACTGCGTTCGGCCCAGAGCTGGTGCAAAAGAAACTCGAGCAGCGGCAGGGCACCGCGCTGGCCCTCCAGATCGCGCAAGATGATATCGACGAGGCCTTCGTCAAACCTGAGGCCTGCGGCGGCCGCCGGCTCCTCTATGGCACGGCGCAATTCGAGCTCGGTCATGGCACCAAGCGCAATCCGCTTGCCGGCGCCCAGCAGCCGGCCGACGGCGGGCGCGGCCTTGGCGGCGGGCTCATGATCTTCGCGCAGCGTTACCAGAACATGGATCGGGAAGTCGCGGTTGCCGACACACGCCTCGAGCGCCTCGAGAAACCGCGCGACGATGCGTTCGTCGCGGACGAGCGTGAACAGTTCCTCGAACTGGTCGACGATCAGCAGCACGCCTTCGATCGGCCCCTGCGCCTCGGCGTAGCGCTTGATCAGCTGCGGCAACGGGTTCGCGGCACCCGATGCCAGCATGAGGCGGTCTCGCAGCGCCTGTTCCTCGGCAATGAGGTCGGACGGCTTCAGCTCCGGCGCCAGGACAGGTGTCAGGGCCTGCGCCAGTGCCATCAGCGGGTCCGGCCCCGGCCGCATCGTGGCTATCGTCCAGATGCGGCCGCCTTCGCTGCGTCGCAGGTGCGGCACCAAGCCGGCAAAGACGACTGAGGATTTGCCGCTGCCCGATGCACCGACTAGCGACACGAACCGGTGCTTTGAGACCGCCTGCGCCAGATCTTGCGAGACCGTCTCGCGACCAAAGAAATACGGTGCATCATCTTCGCGGAAGGCGCTCAGTCCACGGAACGGTGGCCGGTTGGCCAACTCGGCCTCGCGCCGGCGGACAAGATCGCGCAGACCTTCTCCTTTGATGGCGGCGAGCAGATCAGCGATCCCGTCAGGGCGCCGCCCAACCAGATCGACGGCGGTGTAGGCTGCAAGTTCGCCGAGCTTGTCGTAGCCGCGTTGTTCGCCGGACACCCAGACGGGAATGACGACCACGCGTTCGCCCGACGCTCGGGCAGTCTCGATGGCCCGACGAACCTCCCAGCGCTGGGTGTCGCCGAAACCATACTTGCCGATGCAGATGATAACCGTGCTGACGGTGCCGACCACCTGCTCGATTTGCTCGCGCCACAGGCGCCCAGGCAAAATTTCGTTACGGTCGAAGAAGGTGTGATACCCGGCGCGGATCAGTTGATCGACAAGCCACCGGGCATCAAGGCCATCCTTGCGATTGTAGCTGACGAACACATCATAGGCTCGGACACTTCCGTCACTCATACGGCCACCACTTCGCTTCCGACCGCCACATCAAGCCACAGGACAGTAAACTTGCAAAACACCATGGGCCAAAAACGCTTTGACGAGGCACACGCGGTGTCGCGTCGCCTCGTCGAGCGAGTTTCAGAACGGCAGCCTGCCGCCAGTGAAGCCACGCACGGCGCCACCGATGAATTGCCCTGCCGCTCTTGCCGCACTGTCTGAGTCGTTGTTGCGGCTTGGGCGCGGCTCTGAACGCGGCGTCTCAGAACGCGACGAGGATTCGGATCGGTTTCGCGTCGCCGAGCGCGTCGTCGAAGGACTTTCATCGGACGACGCGGACGATCCGGACGACGCCGTAGCTGCCGGCAACGGCTCGCCCAACAGATAATCGTATTGCGACTTATTGAGGTAGCCCGAGGCCGACATGCCGCGCGCCGTCTGCCAATTGCGGATCGCCGCCCGGGTGCCGGCACCGGCATTACCGTCAATACCACGCGTGGCGAAACCGAGCCGCGTCAGACGACGTTGCACAGTCTGCCATTTGTCTTCATCCAGCGACAACTCAACCTCGGTCCGGTCGCTTGATTCAGCCGAACGGGTCTGCTCCGGTACCGCAGGTGACGCTGGAGCCGGAGCGACGGCAGCGGTTGTCCCTGCGGCTCCAGGAGCACGGCCGATACGTGCCATCGACTCGCGCGCCAGCCCGGCATACGTGCCAACCGGGAACTGGTCCAGATATGCCTGATAGGCGCCCGGCGTGTTGGCGGCCTTGGCATCTTGCCACAGCGTAAATTCGATCTGCCGGGGATCAAAACCCGATGCGACGCCGCGCGCCTGAGACGCGGCTTGTGCCGCGGTGCCGCCGGTCTGCTCGCCCGCGCCTGGCCCAGTTGCTGGTTGCAGCGATGCGGTGGTCTGCACGACCGGTACCAGATGGAACTCGTCAGTCAGCGATGAGTTTGTCCAAGGCTGCTGGCGCTCACCCGTGACACGGACAACCTGACCGCGCACGCGCGTCATCACCACGCTGATGTCGAGGCCGGGCGTTTCCAGATGGCCGAGCAGTGCCTCCGTGAACGGACTGTGCTGGCCCTGGCCGTCCAACGCCGTGGTGCCGGGTGCGGTGGCAAACGCCACCAGAGTTCCCGACGCACCTGGCGTTTCGATCTTGCCAAGACCCGCGCCGATGGCAGCCGAGCGCGTACGGCCGGGACCGCCCATGGAGCGGGCGAGGTCTGCCGCTAGCGGATTATCCCGGCACGCATCAAGCAATAGAATCTTGACCTTCGCCTCGCGCAGCAGCTGCTTGACGACCAGATCGACCTTCAGCGTCTCGAAGTCGAGATCGCGCTCCTGCTTCAGTAAGGCATCGATCGGCACCAGATAGTTCTCGCCGGCAACCTGCAGGCCGTGGCCGGCATAAAACACCAGCCCCACATCGGCGCCGTTCAGCACACCGCTGAATTCGCGCAACTTTTCGGTCATCCCGGCGCCGGACAGATCGATGCCCTCGATGACCTGGAACCCCATGCGCCGGAGCGTTGCCGACATCGCGCGCGCATCATTGGGCGCGTTCGGCAGCTGCACCGTATTCTTGTAGAGGCCGTTGCCGATCACCAGTGCAACGCGCTTTTCGACAGCGGCCTGCGATGCGCCAGGCACAATGAGCGCCAGCCCCATGATCAACAACAGTAGCAATGCCCTTGTTGCGTCCCACTTCATGATGATCCCCCGCTGCATGATCTGCTCCAGATCTCAAGCTGCCGGTATCCATGTCACCGGTCAGGTGTTGCCGGAAAATATTGTCTTTGCAATTGCATCCAGGTCGACGGACGCGGACGTTAGGTCACGCAGCCCAGCTGTCGCCGGGTTGGGATGGTGTTGCGCCAAAGCCCGCGCTGTCGCGCAGTTCAATGGCAAATGACTGCTGCCACTACTTGATCACGGTCTGTACTTCGACGCGCCTGTTTTCCTGCATGCAGGACTCATCGCACGGGCTCCGCCGGTCGACGGGTTCCGATTTGCCTTTCCAGGCCGTCTCAATGTCCGCATCTGTATAGCCCCAATACTCCTTCAGATAACGCTTGGCAGACTTTGCCCGTTCCTCGGACAAGCGATAATTATAATTATCATCACCACGATGATCGGTGTGGCCGACGACGGCCAGCACCAGACGCTGCTGATCGCCGATCGAGCGGGTGACGACCTTCTTGACCTTGTTCATGCTGAGCGCCAGCCTATCGAGCGTGGCCTTGCCTTCGGGACGCAAGTTGGCGCTGCCGGTGTCGAATTCGACCTTCAGCGACACGACTTGACTTGGCTGAACGGCGGGTGCGGAAGCCGGCGCGATCGTGCTGATGCCGCGAGTTGTCGGATCGCCCGATCCCGGCTTGAACGAGCGGGTGACCGGTGCCGGCGGTATGATCTTCGGCATGAGTTGCGCGGCCAGTTCGTCGACACCAGCTGGACTACTGCTTGTAGCACCCTGAGCCGCAGCCCCAACGAGGGGTAACACCATAAGTCCAGCTAACAGTGCAATGCGCGCCACGACCGCCATGTGCCCTCCAACTGTGAAGTTGTTTAAAGTGAATAGGCGCCGACGCGCCTGAACAACATCCAATTTGCCATGCCTCGCCCAACAGGTAGCCTATCTCCGATCCGGTGAAAAGGGCCTTTTGGCCGAGCTCGGCAGCCTGCCGGTGATCCAACCCAGGGCCGAACTGAAACTGCGGCGCAATTCCCATTTCACACTTTTTCGTGAGTGCAGTTGCGTAGAAAGTTTCCTCAGTCTTGTGATTAATTGTCACGCAATCGCAACACGCGACGCCAAGCTCGCCAGAACGACACCGGCTAGTTCACAACCCGCCCCGGCTCAGTTATCATGAGCGGTGGCACGCCTGAGTTTATGAAACGGGCGTATGCTGCGCGAGCCGCCAGCAGCGAGATCGGTTTCCGCGTGGTGCCGTTTGAGCCCGTGGGTTAGTTTGATCCGAGGCCTTATGAGCCATACGCGATAACTTTGCCACTTGCGCGTTGGAATCGAGCCTGATTCCAAGGACGGATGAGCACCGGATCTCTGACCAATGACGACGGGAACGCAACCGTCGAGCGGTTGGGCGGCAGCGACTATCTCGAGAGGGAGGCGCGCGATACGGGCGCTTTCCAGCGGGCGCGCGAGGTGTCGTGTGCGGTCGATCAGTTGCGGCTGACGTTGGCGTAGTGCCTGGGAGCCATGGGTTTTCGCTCGACTGCCGTTTGGTCGGCCGCGATTGATCTGGCGCAATTGTCGAACGTCGCGCTGCTCAAGCGCGTGAGCAAAACGGCGTTCTGGCTGGAGACGATTCTCAATCGTCAGTTGGCTGTCCAGACAAAGCCGCTCGACATGGCGCTGACAATGGGCCGCCTGATCCGCATCGTCGATGCCACCGTCGTCGCCAAAGCCGCTCGTTCGCAACGCCAGGCCGGGGGCGTCTGGCGTGTGCACGCGGTGTTTGATCTCGACGGCAAAACCGAGCGCTTTTCCGCCTGCGACCTGACGGACGAGCGCGAGGGCGAGCGCCTGGATCGCACGGCGGTCGTCGTCGGGGAGAGTCGCATCGGTGATCGCGCGTATCTGCAGCCGGATCGTATTGCGGCCGTGCGCGCGGCAGGTGGTGACGTGCTCATACGCGCACCGTGGAATGGCGCACGCTGGCTCGATGCCGATGGCAAACCGTTCAATTTGATTGGCGTGCTGATGAAAGCCAGGAGCGCTGGTACTGTCGATCGACCGATCTGGATCAAGGGTACGGCTGCGACCCCGATCGCGCTGCGGCTCGTGGCGATCCGCAAACCGGAGGCAGCGATTGCGCAAACGCGCGCCAAGCTCGAAGCCGAAGCGCGCGCCAAAGGCCGCGATCTACAGCCGGAAACCTTGGTCGCCGCCGGTTGGGCGATCCTCGTCACGTCGCTCCACGCTGTGGACGTCCCGACCGCGGCCATCGGCGCGCTGTATCAACTACGGTGGCGGATCGAGATTTCATTCAAACACTTGAAAAGTGGACTTGGTTTCAAGCGACCGCCGGGCAACGATCCCGACATCGCCAAAGCCCACATCCTCAGACAGCTCCTGATGACCCTCATGACCGAGCCGCTGATCGCGGGGCATCCCGGTGAACGTCCCCGCTGACTGGCCGGGTGACGGCACGCGCCGCTGCATTTGGGGCGGTTGGAAAACAGACGCGATCTGCCTGTCATCTTATTCGAACTTCTACGCGGCGCGATGCTGTTACAGGCCCATCGAACTGGGCACTCTCGATGGTGCTCGCACAACCAGTGGTGAGATGGTGCCCCGTACGGGTTTCGAACCCGTGTTCCCAACGTGAGAGGCTGGTGTCCTAGGCCGCTAGACGAACGGGACAGCGCTAGGCGGCGAGCTATAGGCGAGACCATTCCTGCCAGCAAGCGATTTCGTGGGCGGCGGCACCAGCCCGCGCTGCCGTCCCGGCGTGTAAACGATCGGGAACATACGGAGTTGCGGCCTGCGCCCGCATGTGGCACCAGCACAGTACCTTGGTCCCTGTCCGCCTGGTTGCCGTCCTGGAGTACTTCGTGAAATTACCTGCATCCACGGCGGCGCCGGCAATTCCATTCGGCATTCTGATCGCGGCGCTGCTACCGTTCAGCTTCGGCTATTTCCTGTCGCAGCTGTTGCGCGCCGTGAACGCGGTGGTGGCGCCGAACCTGCAGACCGACATCGGGCTAACGGCATCCGAGCTTGGTCTGCTGACCGGGGCCTATCTCGCCGCGTTCGCCTGCTTCCAGCTGCCGCTCGGCATCCTGCTCGACCGCTACGGGCCACGCCGGGTGCAGTTCGCTTTGCTCCTGGTGGCGGCCATGGGCGCCATGCTGTTTGCCGTCGGCACCAACGTTGCGATGCTGACGGCGGCGCGAGCGCTGATCGGCATCGGCTTTGCAGGCGGTCTGATGGCAAGTTTCAAGGCGGTGGCGCTGTGGGTGCCGGAGGCGCGACGTGCGTTGGCCAACGCCTACGTGATGTCGCTCGGCGGCCTTGGCCTGCTGTGCGCGACCGCGCCGATGGAATGGGTCGTCGGCAGGTTCGGCTGGCGGACCGCGTTCGTCGGCCTTGTGGCGGTGACCGTTGGCGCTGCGCTGCTGATCCTGCTCGCGGTGCCGGAGCGGCGCGGGGGCGCGCCCGGCGGCACGCTCGGCGCACAGATCAGGGCGACCGGCGAAATTCTCACCGACCGCGTGTTCTGGGCCCTGGCGCCACTGCTTGGTACCACGGCCGGCATGCACATCGCGATCCAGACGTTGTGGGCCGGTCCCTGGTTCCGCGATGTCGCCGGCCTCGACCGCGGCACGGCTGCCACCCAATTGTTCTGGATGGCGGCGGCCTTTGTCTTCGGCATCTTCGCGACCGGCACCGTGACTGACCGCTTCCTGCGGCGCGGCGTGAGCGAACTCGATGTCATGGCGGGCTTCATCGCCCTGTTCCTCGCGGCACAGGCGTGCATCATCATCGACATCGTGCCGCTGCGGCTCGTGGCTTGGATGACCTTCGGCATGGTTGGGCAAGCGGCGATCCTCGCCTATCCCTGGCTGTCGCGCCATTTCGGCGTTGCCCGCACGGGGCGCGCCAACAGTGCCATGAACCTGATGATCTTCGCTTCCGCATTCTTCATCCAGTATGCGGTTGGGTTGATCATCGACACGTATCCGCGACTGCCATCAGGTGGATTTGGACCCGCGGCCTACCAGGCGGCATTCGGCCTGTTCTTCGTCATCCAGGTGCTCGCGCTGGTGTGGTTCTTGAGCCAACGGCCTCGCCTCCTGCCGGCCAAGGGGTAATCTAAACGCTCCGTTAACCGCCGCTTCCTAGGCTTGGGTGAAAGCCGTTCCGCGTTCCTCACTGATTCGGTTGCCCGTGGAGCGCGCCGTGCACGTCGGCAGACAACTCGCCTGGTTTGGCCTGGGATTTTGCGCTGTGACCCTGTTGGGGTTCATGGCCGCCCCGCGCGTCGCCCACGCCCAGGGCACGCCGACCTCCATCACCACGATCATTCCGCCACCGCAAGGCCAGGCGCTGACGCCACGCACGCGGGGATTGCCGCCAGCGGCGCCGGCCGAGACCCTGCCCCGCCGCGGACAGACGGCGCCGGTCCCGATCCCCGACGATCCCCCCGCCACTCCCGATACCGCGGCCGACGCCGGCGATGATGGCGACACCAACGGCACGCGCGATGGCAACGGCGCCCCTGGAGCGCCTGGAACGGCGGGCACCGATGCCGCTGGCACCCCGGTCGCGACGCCCCCGATCGTCGGTCAGCGGCCGGCGCTGAGCGATGGCGATCTCAGCGCTGAACAAGGCCCGACTCAGGAGATCGACGGCGTCATCGTCACGGGCGAACCGCGCGGACCCCAGGACGGCGTCGATGCCACAATCAATGACACGCGGTCGCCGGACGACATTGCCGCCTTCGAAGCGCCGCCTGCGGGTTTTGATCCGCAACTGTTCCAGGTCGAGGTCGACCCCATTCTCGACCGGCGACCGGAGCGCCTGTTCCGCTTCGAGCCGTTCGATCCCCGTGGCATCAAGCTCGGTGCCTTCGTGCTGCTGCCGGAAATCGAGTTTGGCTCGGGCTTCTACTCGAACTTGTTCCGCTCATCCCGGGCGCGCTCCGACTTCGTCTTCGATGTGCGGCCAACCGCCAGACTGGTGTCGAACTGGCGCACCCACGCGCTCGAATTCCGCGGCACCGGCAACTTCAGCCGCTTCATCGAGTTCTCGACCGAGAACGATCGCGCGTACACGATCGAGTCGCGCGGCCGGCTCGATCTGTCGCGGCGCACGAGCCTCGAAGCGCTGGTGTCACGCGATGTGAGCCAGGACATCCGCTCGTCGATCAACGCACCGCTGACGGCCGCCAACCGCGCCGACATCACCACTGACCGCTATGCTGGAACTCTCAACCACCGATTCAATCGCCTGAGCGTGCAATTGCGCGGCTCGTACTCAGACACGACCTTCGGGCCGACGGACGCCATCGCCGGCGGTACCATCAGCAATCGCGACCGCGATATCCGCACGACGGAAGAGGCGGTGCGCGCCACCTGGGAATTCAAGCCCACGCTGTTCACGTTCGTTGACACCGCCTTCAATCAGCGCAGTTATCGGGCAGCAGCATTCTCGGACGGCATCCTGCGCGACTCGAACGGCGAGCGCTATCGGGCCGGCGTGTCGTTTGGCAATTCGAGCCAGATCCTGCGCGGTGAAATCAGCCTCGGCTATGGCCGCCAGCGTCCTGAAGACGGCCGGTTGCGGGAAATCAGCGGCGTCCTGTTCGATGCCAGCCTCGCCTACCGTCACAGTGCCTTGACGTCGTTCCTGTTCTCCGCCCGCACGGACGTGACGGAAACCACGCTCGCCAACTCGAGCGGCGCCTTCTCGCGCCAGATCGGCCTCGATATCCGCCACGGCTTTCGCCGCGACCTGATCGGCACGGCCGGAACCAGCTACACGCTGCAGGAATTCACCGGTTCCAGGCTGAGCGAGATCGAACTGAGGACAACAGCTGGTCTCGAATATTTCCTCAACCGCGAAGTCGTGCTGTTCGGCCGCTATCAGAACACCATTTTCGACACCAACGACCGCGGCCGCAGCTACACTGGCGACGAGGTCCGCGTCGGCGTGCGCGTCCGGCGGTAAGCGTCAGACCGCGGCAACCACCAGCACGATGCCGTCGACGCCGGTGACCTTCACGGCAACGCCCGCCGGCAGATCGGGGCCGCGTGCACTCCACATGGTGTCGCCAACGCGCACCTTGCCACGGCCACCGGCGATGCTTTCCTCGATGATCACAGTGCGGCCCACATACTGCTGGCCGCGGACGTTGAGGTCGGGTTCGTCGCTCTTATTGCGATCAGGCGCCGCATACCCGCGCATGAAATAGACGAAGGCAGCGGCCAGTGCGGCAAAGGCGATGAGCTGGACGCCCCAGGGAATGCCGGTCACAAACACCAGGAGCGCGACCAGGCCGGCGGCGACGCCGAACCAGATGAAATGCACGCCCGGCACCAGCATTTCCAGGCCGAGCAGGAGTGCACCAAGCAGCAGCCAGCTCCAAATTGGACCGAGCGAAACGAAGAAATCGATAGCGGAGGTCATGATCAAGGCTCCCGTGACATCGCAGGTACAACCACACCTAGCACGCCGCCGTTAATACCTTTCAAATCCACGCAGCAACTCCCAGTCGGTGACGCGGCGATCGAATTCGGCCTGCTCCCATCTGGCAGTGTGTACGTAGTGATCGACCACCGCGTCGCCAAGGGCTGCACGCAGGAACTTCGATGTTTCAAGTGTTATGGTTGCCGCCCGCAGAGTCTTTGGTACTTCCGGCAGGTTGGCGCCGCCATAGGCATCGCCCGCATGAGGTTTGCCGAGTTCCAGTTTCTCGTCGACGCCGGCGAGGCCGGCCGCGATCAGGGCCGCGAACGCGAGGTAGGGATTGAGATCGGCGCCGCCGATGCGGCATTCGATGCGGATGGCTTTCGTGACCTCGCCGCACAGGCGAAAGCCGGCGGTACGGTTGTCGCCACTCCACACCGTCTTGGTCGGCGCGAACGTGCCGGCCTGGAAGCGCTTGTAGGAGTTGATGTAGGGGGCGAGAAAATACGTCATGTCGGGCGCATACTTGATCTGCCCCGCCACGAACGAGCGCATCAGCGGCGACATGCCATACTCGGCCTCGGGGTCGAGGAACAACGGCGTCGTGCCGGCCACATCCCACAGCGACGCGTGGATGTGGGCCGACGAGCCCGCGAGGTCATAGCGCCATTTCGCCATGAAGGTGACGGCGCGGCCCTGGGCCCAGGCGATTTCCTTGATGGCGTTCTTCAGGATCACATGCCGGTCCGCCATATCGAGGGCATCGGCATAGCGCACGTTGATTTCTTCCTGCCCCGGCCCCCACTCGCCCTTCGAGTTCTCGACCGGGATGCCGGCACCTTGCAATCCGCGGCGGATGGCGCGCATGACGCCCTCCTCCTTGGTGGTCTGCAGGATGTGGTAGTCCTGGATGTAGGCTCCCGACGTTTTCAGGCCGTGGAAGCGCTTGGCCGCCGCACTCTCATAGGTTTCATCGAACAGATAGAACTCGAGTTCGGAGGCGAGGTAGGCGCGCATGCCGCGCTCGGCCAACCGGGCCACCTGGCGCTTCAAGATCTGGCGCGGCGAATGGGCGACGTCCTGGTGGTGGTGATCCTGGATGTCACACAGCACCAGCGCGGTGCCCTCGAGCCAGGGCGTGCGGGTCAGCGTCGACAGATCGGGCTTCATGACAAAGTCGCCGTAGCCTTTGTCCCAGCTGGCCGCCGCATAGCCAGGCACCGGCTCCATGTCGATGTCGTTGGCCAGCAGATAGTCGCAGCCGTGCGTTTCCTGGTGCCCACCTGCGACGAAGAACTCGGCCTGGAAGCGTTTGCCGATGAGACGGCCCTGCATGTCGGCGAAGGCCACGACGACGGTATCGATCTCACCGACCTCAACGGCTTCCTTCAACGCGTCGAACGACAGGTTTCCGGCCATGGGCAATCTGATCCTCGGCTGCGTATGGGGATTGCCCATGGTGGCGGGGCGCCCGGGCGTTGTCGAGGGCGGGGACACACCAATGACCGGCGCCAAGTCGCCGGTCAAACCGCAATCGGAATGTTTCGGTGCCGGGGCTACGGCTTTGCGGCCGACCCAGCACGGGCGAGTTCGCTGCGGACAATTGAGACAAGGCGCGCGCAATCGTCCGCTTCCAGAGACAGCGGAATACGCAGATCGCACAGGCGGTCGAGAATGCGCGCGGTTTCGGGAGGCGTGTGTGGATCAGCGATATAGCCCCACGACCGCGATTGGCTGGTGAAGCCGGCCGGCTCCCTGGCCCCGAACCATTTTATGAAAACGCCTCTGGCTTTGCACCCCGCCAGGAAGGCTGCGAACGCGCGGTCGTCGAGGGCGGCAAGAGCGAATTGGATCGAGCTTTGCACGTAGCTTTCAGCTTGCGGCCGATTTGGCAAGCGCACTCCCGGGAGGCTGTCGAGCCCTCTGGCAATTCGATCGTGGCTGTCGTTCCATTTCCGCGCGCGCTCGTCCACCAACGGCAGCTGGGCACGTGCAAGCGCTGCCACGATGTTCGACATTCGTAGACTGAAATTCGGCGTTGCGAGTTTCCAGCGCTCGAAGGCCGCCTCCGGTGGCCGCGCCCGGTGCTGGCCGTAGAGCATGTAGCTGCCGGAATAGAGGATTGCACGCGCGGCGATGTCGTCGTCATCGGTAACGAGCATACCCCCTTCACCGGCGTTGACATGTTTATAGCTTTGAAACGAGAAGCACCCGGTCGCCCCGAACGTACCGGTCGGCTGACCTGCCCATCGCGCACCCTGCGTGTGCGCACAATCTTCGATCAACGTGATGTCGTGTCGGCGGCAGATCTCGACGACTGCATCCATATCGGCGATGTGGCCGCGCATGTGGGACAGCAGCAGGTGCCTGGCGCCGCTGTCGCGTGCCTTGCGATCGAGGTCGTCCAGATCAATCACCAGGTCGTCGGTGATCTCGACCAGGACATGTTCGCCACCGGCATGGGCGACGGCACCCGGCACCGGGGCCAGGGTAAAGCTGTTCATCAAAACGCGGCTGCCTTGCGTCACCCCGGTTGTGAGCAAGGAGAGGAACATCGAACTGCCGCAGGAATTGAGACCGACTGCGTATTTGCGGCCGAGCGAGGCCGCGAACTCCTCCTCCAAGCACGCAACATCCTCGCCGACGCTGCGCGCTTCGGCGTAGCGATGCAATAAACCGGACTCGAGCAGATCCACCACCCTGCGGCGCGCCGAGTCAGGGATGGCAGGCGGGGCCCCCAGATCCACACCCAGAGATTGAGGCTCGTCCTCGATTGCCATCCGATCGGTCCGTCACCCGAGCGCCAAGATCCAAGAGCCGTCCCGATCGATACTCAGCAATCGCCTGATTGGTCGACTGCCAAGTACGGTCGTTAGTCTGGCCGCATCACACGCGCCCCTTCCAAGGCACGGCCCAACGCTCGATCCATCGCATGAGCAATTCGAACATGTAGGCCACGATGCCGATGGTCAGAATGCCCAGAATGACCACGTCGGTGCGCAGGAAGTTGGAGGCGTTGAACACCATCTTGCCGAGGCCGGCGTCGGCTGCGACCATTTCGGCTGCAACGAGCGTTGTCCAGCCAACCCCCATGCCGATCCGAAGCCCCACCAGGATCTCCGGCATCGAGCCCGGCAGGATGACATGACGCACCACTTGCCACGTCGAAGCTCCCATCGAGCGGGCCGCCTGGATCTGTTCCTGGCTGATCGATTTGACGCCAGCGCGAGCCGACAGTGCTACGGGCGCAAAGATCGACAGGAACAACAGAATGATCTTCGCCTGCTCGCCGATCCCGAACCAGATGATCATCAGCGGCAGATATGCCAATGGCGGCAGCGGCCGATAGAACTCGATGGGTGGATCGAAGATGCCGCGGGCGATGCGCGAGACACCCATGGCGATGCCGACGGGTATGCCAATGATGACGGCCAGGAAGAATGCGGAAAAGACGCGGTACATGCTCCAGAGGAAATGGACCCACAGCGTGTGATTGTCGAGGTCACCGTTCACGGCCTGTTTGAATGCGATCCAGATCGACTCTGGTTTCGGCAGGAACAGCGGCTTGATCCAGCCGAGATGCGTCGCCGCGTACCACAACAAAAACAGCGCAAGGACGCTGACAATGTTCATGGTCAGGGCAGAGCCTTCGCCGAGCACACGATAGCTGCTGGTCTTGTCCTTCCTGGCCATCGTCGTCGCGCTGGCCGTCGGCGCCGTGGCTGCCGGTTGGCTGATAGGTGTGCTGCTCATCACGCTTGCCTCATGCGACTGGGGCGGTTGCAGTCTCACGATCACGGATATCGGCGAGAACGGCCTCGCGCAGGCGAATGAACTCGGGGTCGGATTTGACCTTGCGCGCATCCCGGCTCTCGATGAAGCGGCGGCCGAAATCGAGGTCGTAGCTCTTCTCGATCTTGCCGGGACGCGGCGTCATGACGATGAGCCGGGTCGCCAGGAACACCGCTTCCTCGACGGAATGGGTAATGAAGAACACCATTTTTCCGGTCCGGTGCCAGACGTCGAGGATCAGTTCTTGAACAGTCTCGCGGGTGAGCGCATCGAGCGCGCCGAGCGGTTCGTCCATCAGCAGCACGTCCGGGTCCGATGCGAGCGCGCGGGCGATGCCAACCCGCTGCTGCATGCCGCCAGAAAGTTCGTAGATCATCTTGCCGCCGAAATCCTGCAAGCCGACGAGCTTCAGCTTTTCGTGCGCCGTTGCCAATCTCTGCTCCCGGTCGATGCCGCGCATCTTCAGTCCGAAAGCGACGTTGTCGACGACCGACAACCAGGGCATGAGGGCATGCCGCTGAAAGACCACACCTCGGTCAGCGCCCGGCCCCACAACGGGTTTGCCGTCCAGCAGCACCTCGCCCTCGGTTGCTTCAAGGAAGCCCGCCATCACCGATAGCAACGTCGTCTTGCCGCAACCCGATGCCCCGATTGCCACGACGAAGTCACCGTCGCGCATGTTCAAATTGACCTTGGACAGCGCCTCTACGGTGCCGTCCCGGGTGCCATATCGGACCGAGAGATCCTTGATGTCCAAGGACGCAGTTGTGGCGCGCGGCGGAGCAACGTTCGAAGTCGTGGACACGACGCTACCGCCTCGGTGATCGGGCTTTCAGGGCAATGTGAAATCGGGGCAAAGAAAAAGTCGAAAGGGCGACGCGCAATTGCACGCTCCGCCCCCTCGCCTTGTCGTCGTTACTTCGCAGCGGCCGCGGCGAATTCCGGGTTCACGAACTTGCTGAAATCGGCCGGAATATCGGTGATGCGGCCCTGCTCTTTCAAGAAGTTCGCCGTATTGGCCATGGCCTTCGCAACACCGGAGTCCTTGCCACCGCCGAGCCACTTGGCCGACGCCTGCTCGGCCGCCGTTGGATAGCCGTAATCCTTCAGCGCATTCGGCACGTCCTTTGGCTCGGCGCCAACGACCTTGGCAATGGTTTTGACCAGATCGCTGTCGACCGTGTACTTGGCGCTTTCAGCCTTGTACGTGGCGTCAGCCTTGGCCATTTCCCTGACCAACGCCGTTACGAATTCCTTGTTCTTTGCGGCCCACGCCGCGTTGACCATCAGCGCGTCGAAAGTTGGCGCGCCCTGCTTGGCGATGTCGGACGCCGAGATGATCTTCTTGCCACCGCCCGCCTTGATCTTCGACAGCACGGGATCCCAGATGAACGTCCCGTCGAGATCACCACGTTCCCAAGCAGCCGCGATCTCCGGCGGGCGCATGTTCAGGATCTGCACATCCTTCGGGCTGATCCCGGCTTTGGTGAGCGCGAACAACAGCTGGTAATGCGCAGTCGAAGCAAGCGGCGTCGCGATCTTCTTGCCCTTCAGGTCGGCAAGCGTCGTAATCCCGGACTTGGCCGATACCACAAGCTGTTCGGCATCGTTGATATCGTCGATGATCCAGATCACCTGCACGTCCATGCCTTGCGCTGCGGCCGCAGTCGCCGGAGACGAGCCGACTTCGCCGATCGGTACCTCGCCAGAGGCCATGGCCTTGATGACATCGCCGCCACCACCGAACAACTTCCACTTGATCGTGTATCCCGTCGCCTTTTCCACGGCACCGGCGGCTTGCTGAACGCGGAATGGAACAATCATGTCCTGATGCGCGATCGTCACTTCCTTCGTCTGCGCCTGTGCGGCTCCGACACCCAATGCCAGGGCTGCGGGCAGCGCCAGTAGTGACCTGCGATTCATGACTTCCTCCGAAACGAATGGTCCAATTTCAACCTGCACAGCGCATCTAGGCGACGATGCGCAGCCGCCTCACGCAATCTTGAGTCACCACAGGGCTCGAATGCGGATGATGGCGCATGCACGGCAAGTCGATCAGAGCCGCTGGCATGCGTCAAGGTGATTCACTTGGAGGTTCGACGGCCACATGCGTCATGACGCTCGCCGCACGGCCAACAGTGCGCTGCGCTCGACTCGCCATGCGAGCAAGTTTATTTTTGCTTAGAACTCAGAGGCTTGGCGGTCCCTACGGGAATCGAACCCGTCTTCCAAGATTGAAAATCTCGTGTCCTAACCGATAGACGAAGGGACCGGCGGCTGTTCCTATAGGAAGGTTTCGCCGGCCATGCAAGGCGCTGGCGCGCAGTATTCTCCGGGCCTGTTAGGTCGAACCGTCGCAGGAACACGGGCGAGGGCGGCTCAGGCCGGGCCGAGGTGGCGGAATGCGCCGCGCAGGTACAGCAGTGGATCGGCCGTTTCGCGCGCCGTCGCAGCCACTACCCGGCCGATGAAAATAGTGTGGGTGGCAGTCACGTGCGCCTCGGCCACTTCGCAGTCGAAGGCTGCGAGCGCGCCCAGCAATACTGGCGAGCCCGACACCAGCGTGTGCCACGCGCCATTTTCGAACCGCACATCGCCGCGTAATCCGGCGCGACCGGAAAAGCGGTCCGCCACCGCCTGCTGGTCGCTGGCCAGCAAGTTGACCGAAAACCAGCGATGCTTGTGGATCAAATCGTGGGCGCTGGCCGTCCGGTTGACGCAGACGAGCATGGTCGCTGGATCGTCCGACACCGAGCATACCGCGGTGGCGGTCAGACCCGAGCGGTGGCCCACTGCCCCGGTCGCAATCACTGTTACGGCGCCGGCCAGATGGCGCATGTGCGCGCGAAACTTTTCTGCAGCGATGGCGGGATGCGCCGTTGATGGCTCCAGCTTCGAATGTGGCAAGGGGCCTGTCCTTTGCGTCACCACGGGCCGAGTGTCCCGTCGCAGAAGTTCACCACCACGTGCGGCACGATCGGATGCGAACTTCGGCAACGGGACACTCGATTCACCTACGTGCCAGTGTGGCATTGTTTCGCAAGCACCTGTCGAACGAGTGTCAGGTGGAGAGGAACTTGCATAACGCCACACGAGGTCTCGACAGTTGCTTGAGTTTCGTTCGCATATTCGGGGCGCAAATACCAGTTGCCTTCGGCAACGACCCCTTGCTCCCCGAAATCGCGCGGTGTGAACGAGCGCGGCGTGGACCGTACCTCGATCTACGCCAGAGCTTGGTTGGCCGAGCCCGCGCCCGACAAAGCCGCCGTCAGGCCATCGCGGCGGCGTCGCGAATGACCCCCTCGCCACCGACCTGCATCAAGGCTGAACAGCGCCACGTTTCCCTTTGAATGTCGCGTTGGCTGGCCCTCAGCGACGATCGAGCAGGAAGCCGCCGAAGAAGCCGGCGAGGTCTTCGTGGGCGTCGAGGGGGAGGACGTTCGCCACGAACTGGTCCGGGCGGACGATAACCATCGCGCCGGCCTTGCGGTCGATCCCGCGCAAGTCGAAGATGTCCTGGTCCGGCTTGAGGTTTGCCGAGAAAACCTTCTCGTAGTCGACGAGGTCGAAAACGCCCTTGCGAGGCAACAGGACCTGCGGCAGCTCTTCGACCTTGAGGTCGCGATGCCCTTGCTGGAAGATCGCGCGAACGTCGATGACGCTGTCGATGGCGGCCCCTGGCGGGGTGAATCGAGTGACGGGTGATTTTGCCGAGACGAGAAAATCCGCCAAAGCCCGCAATCTTTGTCCGCCAGCGTCGGCAAAGGCATAGACCCGCCACGCAGCATCGGCCCGAGCGACATGACCGAGTTGCATGGGCTTGGCATCGGCAAGGCGCACTACCGGGGCCGAGTGAAACCGCTGACCTATCGTGAAGCCCTTCGCAAGATCCTGGTGGGTTGCGTTGGCAGTCAGCACCGTCTCGGGCGGGTAATGCGCGGCAACGCCCGCCGTATAGCGCCCCGACTTCACGAAATAGGCCTGCAACTCGTCAGGATCGATGCCGCCCCGTTCCGGGTACCTTGGATCCTTCGGCGGCGAGGCCATGATCTTCGACCACTCCTTGTCGAAGTCGATGAGTTCCTGCGCAATGGCATGGCGCTCGATGGTATAGGTACGCAGCAGATCCGGCTTGGTCCGTCCCTCAAGAACCGAAATGAGCTTCCAGCCGAGATTGAACGCATCCTGCATTGACACGTTCATGCCCTGGCCAGCCTTGGCGCTGTGGGTGTGACACGCGTCACCCGCAATGAAGACGCGCGGCAGCCGCGAGTCCTGCTGCCCTGCCGGCACGTCGTCGAACCGGTCGGTGACGCGCTGGCCGACCTGATACACCGCGAACCACGCGACATCGCGCACGTCGAGCTTGTAGGGATGCAGCACGCGTTGCGCGGTCTCGATGACCTGCGCTTGCGTAATGGCGCGAAAGGCATCGCGGTTATTCGGGTCGATCTCGCCCAGATCCACGTAGAGCCGCGCGAGATAACCGCCCTCGCGTGGGATGAGGATGATGTTGCCGTCTTTCGACTGGATCGCGGCCTTGAGGCGGATGTCCGGAAAATCGGTCACCGCCAGCATGTCCACGACGCCCCAGGCGTGGTTGGCGAAGTCGCCGCGCGGCACGGCACCAATCGCGTCCCGCACCAAGCTGCGGGCACCGTCGCAGCCAACGACATACTTGGCCCGCACCGTCAGCACCGCGCCATTGCTTGGCCGTCGAAGGGTGACCGCGACCGGGTGTTCGCCCTCAGGCTCGCCTTGCAAGGTCACGAATTCCAGGCCGTAGTCGGCATCGAGCCGCGATGGCGACCGGCGCATATAGTCCAGCAGAAGCTGTTGCAGGCGGGCCTGGTTCACGATCACATGCGGGAATTCCGAAAGGCCATCTTCGGTGTCCTGAACGCGCCCCGTTCGCACGATCCGCGCTCCGTCATCGGCTGATGGCCGCCAGAACACGGTCTCGTTCACCCAGTAGGCTTCACGGACCAGCTTTTCGCTGAGGCCGAAAGCATCGAACATTTCAACCGTGCGGCAGGCGACGCCATCGGCTTGACCAAGTTCAAGCGGGCCGTCTCGACGCTCGATAAGCCGGGTCGTGATGCCAGCGAAACTCGAGAGTTGTGCCGCCAGCAGTGTGCCAGCCGGACCACTGCCGACGATCAGGACGTCGATCACCTCGGGCAGGCCCTCTGGCCGTTTCGCGACGCCGGGCGCGGCCTCGAGGATATCGGGATCGCCGGGGGTGTAGCCATCGAGATAAAACTGCATCTTTGCCTCCGGCATGGTGGTCAACGATCGGCGGTCACAATCCCTGCGTCACGCTCGAAGAGCGCATCACGCATCGCCTGCGTGATCAGCCGGACGATGAGAGAGGACCAGCAGCGGCACCATCCAGTGCCGTGGTCCAGACCAATATTAATAATAAGCATGCATGTCAAATGTATTGTGACAGTATTTATTCTTGCCACATGGATTCATATCGTTATCATTCGCTTACATGATGGTGGCCGTGGAGTGGTTGGGCGGACGGGAAGGCTGTCCGGCCGGTGCACGTGCATCGCAATTACTCAACCCCACTGCCTGACGCACTGGCTGATCCGCGGCCGTGGCGCGCCATCACGGACGACTCTATCGACTGAGGATGACCATGCATGCTCGCTCAATGACTAGCGACAACACTGCCGATGCTGATGGCGAGCGAACGGAACTCTATCGTATGCCCGGTCATTTGATCCGACGCCTGCACCAGGCGTCACAGGCCATTTTCGATGGCGAAGTCACGGCCGCCGGCATCGACCTGACCTCGGTTCAATTCGCCGCACTGACCATGATCGCGGCCAATCCAGGTATCGATCAGGCGCGGCTGGCCAATGCCATCGCCTTCGACCGCGCAACAACCGGCGGCGTCATCGACCGGCTCGAAGCCAAGGGGTTCGTGCGCCGCGAAATCGACAAGACCGATCGTCGGGCCCGGCGATTGCATATGGAGCCAGCGGGCAAGACGACGCTGCACGCTGCGACGCCCATCGTGCGCCACGCCCAGACACTGATGCTGAATAGCCTCAGTGAAAAGGAGCAGGCGACACTCTTGAGACTGCTGTCGAAGGCGGTCCAAGCCGGCTCGCATGCGATAGCCGCCGATTGATCGCGCCGCAAGCACGGGCGCCTGTCAGCGGCGATATTAGCTTCAGCGATCGGAGCCAGCGTTCGCCAAGGGTCAAAGCGTCGTCTGTTCCGCTCCACCTTCAACAGCGGACTCGATTCAAACGGCAAAACGAAGTTGGCTGCGCGGCAGTAACAGCACACTGCAAGTGCAGTCGACGGATTTCGGCACAAGGAAAGGGTTCCAGCTGGAAGGCGAGCCCGAAGGCCTCGATGGTGTTCTGGCCCTCAATCCGACGGGCAAGCCGATCGGCTTCATCCGCCTGCCCGAGCGCTGCTCGAACCTCGAGTTCGGCGGGCCCAAACGCAATGGTCACAACATGACCGCGTGCCACTCGCAGTACGCGCTCGATGTCGAATGCCACGCCGCGGTCTAATCACACGCGATCGTTTGAAGGGCTATGGGCATGCGCGCAAGCGAATGCCTATAGTGATGGCTCGATGGTCGATGGGGGAGTGCGACGTGACCGGCATTGTCAAAGCACCAAAGGATTTCTGGACCGGGGTCATCTACCTTGCCATCGGCGGTGCCGCACTGTGGATCGGTGCCGACTACAGAATGGGTTCCGCCAGCCGCATGGGCGCGGGTTATTTTCCAAAGGTCCTTGCCGTCGTTCTGATATTTCTCGGCTTGGTGTCCATAGGGCGCGGTTTCACAACTTCCGGCGAACCCGTTGGCAGCATTTCCTGGAGGCCGACAATGCTGGTTTTGCTCGCTTGCGCACTGTTTGGTTTCTTGTTGCCGACCATGGGCCTTCTCGTCGCATTACTGGCTCTTTGCCTCATCAGCGCGTCGGCAAGCACCAAGTTTGCCTTTGATTGGAAGGCGACCCTCGGGCTGCTGCTGCTGATCACGTTCTGCGCGCTGGTCTTTGTGAAGGGGCTCGGCGTTCCGATGCCTCTGGTCGGTCGTTGGATCGAACCGTACGTCCTGCCCTGGCTGCCGTGGCTGGGTTGAGGACCGCGACATGGACGTGTTCACCAATCTTCTGATGGGACTTCAGGTCGCGGCGAGCCTGACGAACCTGTGGTGGTGCCTGGTCGGTGTGTTCCTCGGCACCGCCATCGGCGTGCTGCCGGGTCTTGGACCAGCCGCGACGATCGCCATGCTGCTGCCGGTGACAGTCGGCCTCCCTCCGGTGTCCGCGCTGATCATGCTGGCCGGCATCTTCTATGGCGCCCAGTACGGCGGCTCGACGACGGCGATTCTGGTCAATCTTCCCGGCGAGACCTCATCAGTCGTCACCGCGCTTGATGGCTACAAGATGGCCCGCCAGGGCAAGGCTGGGCGTGCGCTGGCAACCGCTGCCATAGCCTCGTTTTTTGCAGGCACTGTCTGCACCTTACTGATAGCGCTGTTTGCACCGCCGCTGGCCGAGGTAGCATTGAAGTTCGGGCCGGCCGAATATTTCTCGCTGATGGTGTTGGGTCTGGTCGCTTCCATCGTGCTTGCCAACGGCTCGATCCTCCATGCACTCGGGATGATCGTGCTAGGGTTGCTGTTTGGTTTGGTCGGCACGGATGTGAATTCCGGCGCGCAACGTTACACTTTCGGCTTGCCAGAGCTCGCCGATGGCGTCGGCTTCGTCATCGTCGCCATGGGCATGTTCGGCGTAGGTGAGATCATCGCCAATCTCGAAACCGAAAATTCACGCGATGTCGGCATATCAAAGGTCACCGGCCTGATGCCGACCCGCGAAGACTGGGGGCGCATGGTTGCGCCGATCCTGCGCGGTACGGCGATCGGCTCGGTCCTTGGCATCCTGCCGGGCGGCGGCGCCGCCCTGTCTTCATTCGCCAGCTACGCCCTGGAAAAGAAGGCTGGCCGCAACGGTCACCTGCTCGGCACTGGCGCGATCGAGGGGGTTGCGGGGCCTGAGGCTGCCAACAACGCCGGCGCGCAAATGTCGTTCATTCCGATGCTGACGCTCGGCATTCCCTCGAACCCTGTGATGGCGCTGATGATCGGCGCCATGGTCATTCAGGGCATTCAGCCCGGACCGGCCATCATCACGGAGCAACCTGCGTTGTTCTGGGGGCTGATTGCGTCGATGTGGATCGGCAATCTGATGCTGCTGATCTTGAACTTACCGCTGGTCGGGCTTTGGGTGAAAATGATCTCAGTGCCCTATCACCTCCTTTACCCGATGATCCTCGTATTCTGCGCCATCGGCGTGTTCTCGCTCTCCAACACGACCTTCGACGTCTACCTGATGGTCGTGTTCGGTTTCCTCGGCTACGTGTTCAAGAAGCTCGATTGTGAGCCTGCGCCGATGCTGCTCGGCTTCATTCTGGGGCCGATGATGGAAGAGTTTCTGCGCCGTGCGCTCTTGATCGCGAATGGTGATCCGTCCGTTTTCGTGACTCGCCCAATCAGCGCGGCAATGCTGGCGCTGGCTCTCGGTCTGCTGGTGCTCGTCCTGCTGCCAGCCTTCGCCAAGACGCGAGGCGAGGCCTTCAAGGAGGGATGACGGCAGCCGGCGTCGTGCTTCAGCCACCGCGGAGACCCAATGGGAAGCTGCCTGGGGTCGGTGGAGGGCAACTCGAGGCATGCGGCTGTATCGGACTGGCGTTCGCTGATCAGTGGGCTTTGCACCAGGCCGGACACGGGACCCAGGTCATGGCACCTGCGCGGCGCACAAGAGACCCGACCTGGCGAACTTGTCGATCGCCGTCGCCACGTGTTCGGTGATGGCCGTTTCGATTTCATGCTCACCTGCGAGTGCAATCCCCTCGCGCTCGAAGCGGATGCTGCCGGACTTGATGCAAGCCGTGATCGTTCGATGCAGCGCGGTGATCTCGTTGGTGCCATCGAGCAGCGGCAGCACGGTTTGTTGAACGATGTCGAGGGCAATGGCCTCATGGCACACGTTGGTCGTCCAGCTGCGGCGGCTGGCAGCGTCGAATCGGGCGAGCGGCAGGGCAGTCGGCATTGCCGCAATCGGCGGCGCCTCATCGATCGGCACGGTGGTAATTTCCGCCATTCCGATCAGGATCATCTTGAACAGCGCATCCTGCAGCATCCGCGCGAAGTCCGCATTTCCAGGATACGACCTTTCAGCCAGCTCGGTGGGATTTGTGGTCGCGGGATACTGGGCCGCGAGCGCCAGTATATGATCACGCACACGCGTATCCGACGTCGATAGCGACCGCCCCGCCTTGTCCCGCATGACGTGAGTCGCACCCATCGTCTCAGCCGGCAGCAACCGCCGCACGCTGACATGGAGCCGCTCGAGCCGGTCATGCGCCAGCTTGCGACTAAGCTTTTGCGACTGTTCACACCGCACCAGCAAGGACTGCCGGAACGTCCGCCCGGTGAGGAAATCGGCATATTGTTCGAGCCGGTCCAACTCATTGCCGGACAGTTCCCGCAGCATTCTGCCAGCCGCCTCGCCGAAGGTCTCGGCGACCGTCCCGTGCAGGTTCGATTCGGCAAGGAACTCGAGGCCGTTCTCGCGCGCTGTCCTGATGAAGTCGCGCACATAACAAGGTTCGTTATTCAGTGCGAGGAACTCGTGCGCAATATAGTGGTCCTCGTACGCGGCCATCAGCGCCGCTTCCCGGCGCAGCACTTGTCCGTAGGGCCCGTTGGCGTCGGTCGCCGACGCCAGGCGGTCGAGAAAAGCCCGACCCGCACGCACCTGCTCGGCATGATCGGCTATGCCCTCGACATGGAACAACATCGCGTCGCGCAAGGCGCCGCGCAGCCGCCACCCCGGGAAGACATTGTAGCTGACGTAGGCGACGCCGTCGGGCGCGAGGTTTTCACGAGATACCCGCAAAATCGCCGCCTGCACCGGTGCCGGCACCCAACTGTAGACGCCGTGGCAGATGATATAGTCGAACGTACCGTCCGCCGGACCGAGATCGGCAATGCTGCCCTGGCGCAAGACGATATTCGTCAAGCCCAGCCCCTTGATCCGCGCCATGCCCTCTGCCACTTGCACGGCGGAAAGGTCGACGCCAACGCACGTGGCGTCTGGGTTGGCGGCCGCCAGCGGAATGAGGTTGCCGCCGGCAGCACAGCCGAGTTCCAGAACCCGTGCCGTGGCGACATCCGGCGGCGTCAATCCGAACAAGCGAGCGATGGCCGCCGACTTGGCCGGATGACTTTGCGGGAAAGGCCGCGATTCATACGGCATTTGATCGTAGCTTCGTGCAATCGCGTCTGAATGCGTTGAAGGCGACATCATAGCTCCTCGCGTTGCTGACGCTCGTTTGTCATGCCAACCGAACGCCGAGTCGCCATCACATTGCAACTTATAGTTGTTTATTTCGGCGATCTCCCCTGTGAATTCGGAGTCGCGCGCTGTACGAGGCTTTGCGTTCAAAGCACCGACAGCCAACGGGATACCCGATGCTAATCGATCTGCAGTTTGGCCGGGTGGCAGCCCACCGGCTTATCGTTGGGTTGGCCGCGGCGTTGCTGATCGGGCAAGGTTCCACCCCGGCCAGGGCGCAATCCAACCCGCCTGCCCTCACGTCCGCCGCCATCGACGCGACGATCTATCGCGACGGCGAGGTAAGGCGATTTTCGATCGAGCATGAAAACTGGCGCATCGTCTGTGATGAGATCGCCCGTCTCAAGCAGCGGTTCTGCAGCCTGCGCAGCCTGGTCCTGGGGGCGGACGGGGGGATCGCAGCCGAACTCACAGTTTCGACGGGCCAGGACGGCCGACCGGCGGCGTTGCTGAAAATGGCGGAAGCGGCGGTGGCCGGTGGCCTGGAAATCGTGGCGCTGCGGACCGCGACGCCGGCTGCGAAACCTACAACGACCCCGGCAGCGAAGGGTGCAGCCAAGGCTGCGCCGCCGGGCGACACCACGCGCCTGAAGCCCGTGGTATGTGCCGAGCGGGTCTGCACGCTGGTGTGGACGCTGAAGCCCGACCAGATCGGGGCACTCAACGACGGCCGCGGATTGAAGTTGATTGCGACGGCGCCCGTGGAATTCTCGAGTCTGGCCAACCTGCAACCGCCGAAGCCGGCACGGACATTTCTCGACGTCAGGTCCGCGGGCTTCAAGGAAGCGGTTGCGGTGTCCGTGCGGCCGTTCGAACCGCAGTGACCAGCCGGTGCAGCACGCGACAAGGGCCGGATTGCTCCGGCCCCTGCGCTGATGGTTCTTGATCCAGCGTCGCTGGAATACTGGGCTGAATTACTGGAACGAGAAGGATGCACCCACGACCACGCCGATCTCGGCCTTGTCGGCCCACGGCGTACCGTTGACCGACACGTTGTAGCGCCAGACCTGATTGGCCGACGTATGGCCGATGCCGAACGACAGGCCCGTCGTTCCCTTGAAGTGGGACAATGCACCGGAGACCGACGTTTTGCCGGCGCGATCGTCGTAGCGCAGACCGGTACCGGCCAGGGCCAGCGCGGTGCCGGCAATCGCCGATGCTCTCGCATCACGCAAACCTTGCTCGGTGAACGCCGCCAGATTGGAAATTCTCTGGTCGGTATAGGTCCGCGCCGAACTCAGGGTACTCGCCGCCGAACTCTGCAGCTGGGCCAGGTTGACCGCGTCGGTCGCGTTCACGCCGGCTGCCACGTTGCGCACGCTCACTTGCGCCCCCGGTGTTGCGCCGCTGAGCGTCAGGCTATCCGCCCTCGTGCCATCGGCATTGCGGTCGTACGTCGCGCCGTTGTTGGTGACGCCAGCGATTGCCGCCTGGATTTGTCCAACGTTGGCAGCATCCGTCGCAGCCACACCTGCAGCCAGGTTGTGGATGATGACCGGCCCACCGGCATCGGACGCCAGATTGATCACCGAAGTGGTCGACCCGGTCGGCGTCGTCGCATACTGGACCGCGGAGCGGCCGAGCGTTGCGACCTGTTGGTTGGTCTGGTTGAGCTGAGCACCGTTGACCGCATCCGTCGAGGTGGCCGACACCGTACCGGCCGCTACGTTGACGAGCCGGCGCTCGGCACCAACCGCACCAACCGAGACCACATTGGCCTGGCCGCCGTCGGTCGAACCCGCACCCAGTGCCACCGAATTCGTACCCGAGGCCGACGAGCCGAAGCCCACCGCCGTCGCATCCGTTCCCGTGGCACTTGCTGTCGCCAGCTTGGACGTGTTGTTCGTCGCGCCCTGACCCTGAACGGTGGCAAAGTTGGCGTCGAGAGCGGCAACCGCGCTGCCGACGTTGCTGTAACTGGTGCCGGCCACCGTGTAGGCAGGTGCCGAGACCGTGCCGTCCGGATTGACCTTGGAGCCGCCGCCCAGTGCCGCGGCAACTGAGGTGGCCGTCCCAAAGAGCTGCCCACCGTTGACCGCATCCGTGGAGGTTGCGCCGACATTGCCAGCCGCCACGTTGGTGATCTGGCGTTCCGCGCCAACCGCACCGACCGAGACCACGTTGGCCCGACCACCGTCGGTCGAACCAGAGCCGAGTGCCACCGAGTTGGTGCCGCTCGCCGTGGCACCAGCACCGATCGCGGTGGCATCTGCCCCCGTCGCTGCCGCAGGGGCGAGCTTCGAGGTATTGTTGGAGCCGATGGCGCCGGCAACGGCCTGCACTCCTGCCACTGCCGTGTCCAGGGCCGTCACTGCGCCACCGACGTTGTCGTAACTGGTGCCGGCCACCGTGTAGGCGGGGGCCGAGATCTTCCCGGTTGCGGCATCGAACACCGCGCCGCCGCCAAGCGCCGAGGCCGTGGTCGCACCCAACTGGGCCTGGGCCGCGATGATCGGCGTGATCTGGCCGACGTTGACCGCGTCGGTCGCCTGCGTGCCAGCCGCCACGTTGGTGATCTGGCGTTCTGCACCGGCCGCGCCGACCGAGACCCCACCGGTCGCCGTCGTCACCGTGCCCCCCGTCAGCGACAGCGGATCGGCGACCGCCGTGACCGCGCCGCGATCAGCGACCGAGCCGGCGCCGAGCGCCACGCTGCCTGTGGCCGTGGCCGTGGCCGATCGGCCAAAGGCAGAGCTGTTATCGGCCGATGCCTCACTGCCCCGGCCAACGGCGATCGAGGCTTCTCCGGTCGCCCGTGCAAGATCACCGATCGCAATTGCATCGATCCGATCGGCGAAGGCGGCATTGCCGATGGCCACAGTGAATCCGCTCGACGCCACACTACCCTGTCCGATTGCGATCGAGCTGCCGCCTATCGCGTTGTTGTCGAAGCCCAGCGCTAGCGACGAATTGCCTGATACTTTATTCGCCTGGCCAAACGCAGCCGCGTTATCGCCGGTGACGGTGTTTGACGAGCCGAATGCACTTGAGGCAAGACCGCTCGCGATGTTGCCGCTGCCGACGGCGGTTGAAACGAACCCGGATGCAACGTTGGCAAAGCCGAACGCGCTAGAAGCGTCGCTGCTTGCTGTGTTGCTGTTGCCGATCGCGTTCGACAAGTTGGCGCTCGCGGTATTGGTTACACCGAGCGCGGTCGACGAGAAGGCCGATGCGGCGTTGGAGGTGCCGAGCGCAATCGCGTTGGCGCCGCTGGCGATGTTCGACACACCGAACGCTGTCGACTGACTGCCCGAGCCGGTGTTGTTGGAGCCTAGCGCAATCGCGTTACTGCTGCTCGCGTTATTGAGCACGCCGATCGAGACCGACGCCGCGCCTGATGCGGCGTTGAAGGAGCCCAATGCAGTTGCGTCACCGGCAGTCGCTGTACTGAACTGGCCGACGGCAGTGCTGTTGAGCGCTGTTGCCTTTGCGGATGCGCCGACAGCCGTCGCAAAATCACCGCTCGCAGTAGCACTCGAACCAAGCGCCGCGGCGCTCACGCCTGACGCTACACTGTTGACACCTTGCGCAATGGCGTTGAACCCGGTCGCCTGCGAATTTTCGCCGATGGCGATGGTATTGGCTGCCGACGCGACCGCCAGCGGCCCGATTGCGACACTGTTGGTGCCGGTGGCTGAACTGTCGGCTAGCACCGAGTTGGCGTGAAAGTACTTGATGCCGGCGCCGCCGTTGACCGAGCTGTCCAGGGCCGTCACTGCGCCGCCGACGTTGTCGTAACTGGTGCCGGCCACCGTGTAGGCGGGCGCCGAGATCTTGCCGGTTGCGGCATCGAACACCGCGCCGCCGCCAAGTGCTGCGACCGTGCCGGCACCGAGATTGTTCACACCGGTGGCAACGGAGAACAGCTGGCTGCCGTTGATGGCATCCGTCGAAGCCGACGAGATCACGCCGGGGGCGACGTTGGTGATCTGGCGTTCGGCGCCGCTTGCGCCGACCGAGACCACGGCCGAGGCCGTGCCGGCCGCCGTGCCGCCGTAGAGCGCGGTGGTGCCGGCGTTGGGGGCGGCAACGGTGGTATTGTTGCCGAGCGCCACCGAGCCATCGAGACCAGCGGTGATCGTCACACCGTTGCCGAGGACGAAAGCGTTGTTGGCAGCGATCGTATTGTTGTTACCGACAGCGTAGGAGCCGGCCCCCGAGACAGTGTTGGGATCGCCAAGCGCGCCAGAGTTGTTGCCCGACACGTTGTTCTGGAAGCCGATGGCGATCGAGTTGGTCGCACTCGCTATATTGGAATCGCCGAGCGCGATCGAGGAACTGCTCGATGCAGTGTTGCCAAAGCCGAGCGCCGTTGATCTAAAGCCCGCTACAATGTTGCCGCTGCCGACCGCTGTCGATGAAGAATTCAGTACCTGGTTGGTGTCGCCGATCGCGATTGTGCTCGTCCCGGTCGCCATGCTGTTATTGCCGATGGTCACACTGTTGGTCCCCGACGCGGTGTTGAAGCTGCCGAACGCGATCGCGGTTACCCCGCTCGCCGTGCTTGTGTTGCCGATGGCCACACTGTTTAAACCCGATGCGGTGTTGTTGTAGCCGAATGCGCTGGCAAACGTATCGCTGGCGGTGTTGGAGTTACCGACCGCCGTCGCGAGGTTCGCGCTCGCGGTGTTGGTCACGCCGATCGCGCTGGAGGAGAAGGCCGACGCGCTGTTGCTCGTGCCCAATGCGATGGCGTTGGAGCCGTTCGCGATGTTCGACACACCGAGCGCTATCGACTGTACGCCCGAGCCGGTGTTGTTGGAGCCTAGCGCAATCGCGTTACTGCTGCTCGCGTTATTGAGCACGCCGATCGAGACCGACGCCGCGCCTGATGCGGCGTTGAAGGAGCCCAATGCAGTTGCGTCACCGGCAGTCGCTGTACTGAACTGGCCGACGGCAGTGCTGTTGAGCGCTGTTGCCTTTGCGGATGCGCCGACAGCCGTCGCAAAATCACCGCTCGCAGTAGCACTCGAACCAAGCGCCGCGGCGCTCACGCCTGACGCTACACTGTTGACACCTTGCGCAATGGCGTTGAACCCGGTCGCCTGCG
>JAKFWF010000039.1:120000-131514 GCA_021730785.1 Hyphomicrobiaceae bacterium | reverse complement strand
GCGGATGCGCCGACAGCCGTCGCAAAATCACCGCTCGCAGTAGCACTCGAACCAAGCGCCGCGGCGCTCACGCCTGACGCTACACTGTTGACACCTTGCGCAATGGCGTTGAACCCGGTCGCCTGCGCAGTCAGACCAATGGCGATCGTGTTGCTGGCCGACGCCGTCGACGAGACGCCAATCGCGATGCCACTGCTTGCCGTTACAGTGGCCTGCGAGCCAACGGCAATGCCGAACGAGCCGGAAGACGACACCGACGACTGCCCGCCGATGGCAATGCTATCTGCTGCGAGGGCACTGGCCCCACCCGTGGCGTTAGCGCCGATCGCGATTGCCCCCGGGTTGACCGCCGTCGCACCAGTTCCCGTCACCGTTCCGCCGCCGATCTGCACAGTCTGGGCAACCGCTGGCATGGCGCCGATGCCCATCGACAGCAACAGCGCCGTGACGATCGCGCCGCCGCACAGGCGGCCGATGCCGCGCTTGTTCATGCCAAGCACACGGCAGGCCAGGCGGAGAACTGCGAGAACGCGTCCGCGGGCGGGGTTTTCGAGGGCGAGCTCATCGTGCCTGGCGAATTGTCCTTGCGCGGCGGTCGAGCTCAGGTCGGCGCGGATCATCTGTAGTCTCCGATTATGTGAAGGCGGCCGCAGTGCGGCGATGGGTGGGATGGGCGCTGGAACAGGAAAGGGGATTGACGGCGAACGCGTTCACCAGGTTTGCCAAGTGCCTAGGCGAAGGTGCCGCCGTATCACATTGGTCAAAAACGCAATTTAAGATTGTAGTACAGTGATATCGCTGAGTTCTTGCCAACTTGTAAAGATACACGTTTAACTTGTATCAAGATGAGACGTTAGAGATGTGAAAATACAACAAAATTCAAGATTATCTGCCTATTTTTATACGCCCCAACCCTACTTGTATCAGCCATTCGCATGGGTTTTATCTACTTAAGATTGTAGATCGAATCACATAAAGACGAGCAGAAAAAACAATCACTGATTGCAATCCGTGTTGCGTCCGGCCACCCCCCACCTGATAAGGAGACGCAATGTCCCGGTACCACGCAACTTTGGGCACCACAGTCGCTGGCCTGTTGATCGGCGCCGTGGCCGCCTGCGGCACAGTCGCGGCGCAGACCGCAGCCCCCGTCACCACGCAGGCCCCTGCCGCCAAGCCGGCACCACGCCCGGCAGCGCCCAAGGCACAGCCAACCCCCGCAAGTGCCGTTCCCGCTGCTGCCACCGTCGCACCGGTGACCACGGGGGCGACATCCCAACCGCAGGCAGCGGCCATATTTCAGACCCTGGAGCAGCTGCAGAAGGCTGGCGTGAAGCGCTGCCTGCAGATGGCACAGGCGGTCGGGCAGGCAGCCCTGGTGGGCTCGAGCCAATATGCTGCGGCCTCGGTCTGGAACAACAAGCAGCCCGACAACCGGTTCAGCGTGTCGATGATCGGCCAGCAGTTTGCGCCGGGCCAGAACTCGATGCCGAACGCGCTGGCCGGCGTGTTCTCGGTGCCGACCACCGAGGGCAAGTGCGATGCTGCCGCGGTTCAGGTCATTCCGACCACCGATCCCTGCACAACCGTGCAGGCGCAGATCATGATCAAGGGGCGTGCCTTGGGCACGCTCGCCGGCGTGCCGCTGCTGCAGAACGCAGCGAACGCCCAGGTGATGCTGCTGCCGGGCGCCAACAACAGCTGCGTACTGGTGGCGCTAAGCACGGTCTATACGGAGTGACCGGCGCATCGGCCGGCTTAGACTTGGACGAACACTTCGGGGCTCAGGCTGCGGTGGAACCAGTGGATGAGGCTGACGATGTCGAAAATCGGCAACCCTGTCGCCCTCCGCAAATCGGCGGCATAGGGACTGAGGTTCGTGCACTCGAGGACGAGCGCACCGATCGAGGCATCGCCATCGACGACGCTGCCTGCAACCTCGAGCACTTCCCGCCGCAGAACATCGAACGGCACGCTGGCATCGCCCGTGCGGATCGCTCGCTGGAAGTGTGAAGAGGCTGGCATGCCGAAGATCGGCGTGGCGGGATCGACGCCAACCGCGGCCAGGTGCGCGTGCGTCAATGATTCAGCCGAGAACGTAAAAATCGCCGGGCGACGACCCTGGGGCAGCACACGCGCGACAAGCGGCACTTGCAGCAGCGAACTCGTCGCCACGGGCACGCAGCAGTGGGCGGCCAACGCGGGCTGATGGAGCGCAAGGAACCCGCAGGTGGTGGTGATGCCATCGACGCCGCCGGCGATCAGTTCATCGGCGGCCCGCTTGAAGGGATCGAGGAACGCTGCTGCCTGCGGGCCGATGATCCGATCCGGCGTGGCGCCGCTGACAATGCGGTACTGCACCGGGAACGGCCACGTCCGCGCGTTGCCGATGTCGCCGACGAAGCGTTCGAAGCGGGTTTCCAGCATCAAGATGCCGAGCGCGACGCCGTGGAAGGTTCGTTTGCGCTGAGTCTGGCGAATTTGCTCGCGCATCTGCCTCATGCTGCCGCCCGCTGCTGGCGCAGGGTCTCGCCACGATAGCTGAGCGCCTCGGCGATGTGGATGCGGCCGACCTGTTCGACGGCGTCGAGGTCGGCTAGCGTGCGGGCGACCTTCAGCGTGCGATGGAAACCGCGGGCCGACAGCTGCAGCGTCGCCGAGGCCTGCTGCAGCAGAGCGACCCCCTCGGCATCGAGCTTGGCGATATCCTCCAGCAGGCGGCCGGAAACCTCGGCGTTGGTGCGGATGTTCTTGATGCCCAAGTTGTGCAATCGGTCGCGCTGGCGTTCGCGGGCCGCAGTTACCCGGGCGCGCACCTGAGCACTGCCCTCCGCTGGCGCCGGCAAGGCGAGGTCGGAGGCGGACACCGCCGGCACTTCGATTTGCAGATCGATGCGATCAAGCAGGGGACCGGAAATGCGGCCCTGGTAGTCGGCCGCGCACTTCGGGCCGCGCTTGCAGGCGTGGCCTGGCGACCCGCCGCCGCACTTGCAGGGGTTCATGGCGGCGATCAGCTGGATGCGGGAGGGATAAGAGATGCGGTGGTTGGCACGCGCGATCACGACCTCGCCGATCTCCAGTGGCTGGCGCAGGCTGTCGAGCACCTGCGGCACGAACTCCGGCAGCTCGTCGAGAAACAGCACGCCCATGTGGGCGAGCGACACTTCGCCGGGCTTGGGCCGCGAGCCACCGCCGACCAGGGCTGCCATGCTGGCCGAGTGGTGTGGCGCGCGGAACGGCCGCTCGACCCGAAGTTTGCCGCCCATCAACTCGCCGGCCAGCGAATGCACCATCGACACTTCGAGCATCTCGGTCGCATCGAGCGGCGGCAAAATCGAGGGCAGGCGGGCTGCCAGCATCGACTTGCCGGAGCCCGGCGGGCCGATCATCAGCAGATTGTGCCCGCCGGCCGCCGCCACCTCCAGCGCCCGCTTGGCCGTTTCCTGGCCCTTTACATCGCGCAAGTCCGGCATGTGGTCCGACGTGTCGCGGTCGATCGCGGCAGTCGGCCGGCGCAGGGTCTGTGTGCCGCGAAAATGATTGACGAGCGAGACCAAGTGCGGCGCCGCAATTACGTTCATGCTCTCGGCCGCCCACGCCGCTTCCGGTCCACACGCCTCAGGGCAGATCAGCCCCTTGCCCATGGCATTGGCACCGACGGCGGCCGGCAGCGCGCCCGGCACGGTACGGATCGCCCCGTCGAGCTGCAACTCGCCGATGGCGGCGAATCCTTCGACCGCATCGGGCGAAATCGCGCCCATGGCGACCATCATCGCCAAGGCGATCGGCAGGTCGAAATGGCTGCCTTCCTTCGGCAGATCGCCGGGCGCGAGATTGACCGTCAACCGCGTCCACGGCAGGCCGAGGCCGATCGCGTGCAGCGCACCCCGCACCCGCTCGCGGCTTTCGGCGACCGCCTTGTCGGGCAAGCCGACGACCGAGAACACATGCTTGCCGGGCGTGATCCGCACCTCGACATGGACGGGTCTGGCTTCGATACCGACGAATGCGACGGTGGACATGCGGCCGAACATGCGGTGCTCCAGCTGGACGCTGCATGTGTAGCACGGGCGGTCCACGAGCGTAAGAACAATAAGAGAACAATTAGCCGATGAACGGCAGGTAAAACCACATCGTGAAGCCGTTGAGCGTGCACACTGAGCCCAAGGCCGCGCAGATGACGCTGAAGATCAGCAACAGGTTGCCGTTCGAAATCAGCGCGACCGAGGCGATGACGATGGCGATCTGCAGGAACGCCTGGCCGAAGTCGAAATAGGGATCGCGTGCCAGCGACTGATCACGGCTCTTCTCCAGCGCCTTGTTCTTGTCCCACAGCTGGTCGAGCCCCTCCTTGCCGACCGGATCGTTGGTCAGCTTGGCGATGTCGGCTTTGCGCTCCTTGATCTTGGCTTCGACGAGCGCGCGCGCGTCCGCGGCCATGGCCGGATTGGTCTTGAGCGACAGCTCCAACTCATCGACTGACAAGGCGAGCCCCTGCCGACGCAGGTTCTTCGCCTGGAAGAAGTTCCAGCCATTGGTCACGTCGATGTTGAAGCGCGTCGAATCCTTGGTCGCATTGCCCCCGCCCATGGCGCAGATCGCCAGGATCACGGCGACGACGCCGATGTAGATGCTGATCCAGCGGTCGCGCACCTCCTTGTTTTCCTTCTCGGCGTCGCGCGCGAGTTCGTTCCAGGCCATGACTGGTTTTCCCGTCTTTTGCGTTTCAGCCGATCAGGGCGCGCTTTTCCGCGACGCCTCCGGCGTTGTCCAGGCGATAGATGATCGGCGCACCGGTATGCAGCTCGACCTCGATGATCTGTTGCGGTGTCAACCCTTCGAGCTGCATGATCATCGAGCGCAGCGAATTGCCGTGCGCGGCGACGATCACAGTGCGGCCCGCTTTCACCTGCGGCCAGATCACGCGGTCGTAGTAGGGCAGAGTTCGGGCAGCCGTGCTTTTCAGGCTTTCGCCGCCCGGCGGCGGCACGTCGAAGCTGCGGCGCCAGATCAGCACTTGTTCATCGCCCCACTTGCGGCGCGCATCATCCTTGTTGAGACCCGACAGTTCGCCGTAGTCGCGCTCGTTGAGGGCCTGGTCTCTCACCGTCTCGAGGCCCGTCTGGCCAAGCTCGGCCAGCATCAGCGACAGCGTGCGCTGCGCACGCTTGAGAACGCTCGTAAAGGCAATGTCGAACTTGAATCCCTCCGCCTTCAGCAACTGCCCGGCGCGCTTGGCTTCGGCCACGCCCTTGTCGGTGAGGTCGGGATCGCGCCAGCCGGTGAACAGATTGAGCCTGTTCCATTCGCTTTCGCCGTGCCGCACCAGGACGAGGATATTTTGCGTCATGTGAGGTTCTCTTGATCTGCTGTGCTGGTCGTCACAGGCCGAGCACGTCGGCCATGGAATAGAGCCCCGGGCTCTTTCCCCGAGCCCACAGCGCCGCCTTGACCGCGCCGCGTGAATAGATGCTGCGATCGGAAGCCAGGTGCGAAATCGCGATACGCTCGCCCTCGCCGGCAAAAATGACCGTGTGGTCGCCGATCACCGAACCGCCCCGCAAGGTCGCAAAGCCGATGTCGCCGGCGGTCCGGGCGCCCGTGTGGCCGTCACGCACGCGGACGCCGCGATTGGCGAGGTCGACGTTGCGACCCTGGGCAGCTGCTTCGCCAAGCATCAACGCGGTGCCGGACGGCGCATCGACCTTGTGCTTGTGGTGCATTTCGACGATCTCGATGTCGTAGTCCTGGTCGAGGGCCGCCGCGATTTTGCGCGTCAGCCCGAGCAGCAGGTTGACGCCCAGGCTCATGTTGCCGGCCTGGACGATGGTCGCGTGGCGCGCGGCCGCCTTGATCGCCGCCATGTGCTCATCCTGCAGACCGGTGGTGCCGATGACATGGACGATGCGCGCATTGGCCGCGAGCCCGGCGATCTCGACCGAAACCGCGGGCGTCGTGAAATCGAGGACGGCTTCGACCTGGGCGATGAGAGCAAGCGCGTCGTCGGTGACCGGCACGCCGACGTCCCCGATGTCGGCGACGCGGCCGATATCCTGGCCGATCCACGGGGACCCGGCACGCTCGATCCCGCCGGCGATCTGGCAGCCTTGGATCGTGGCGAGGGTCTTGACGAGTTCCCGGCCCATGCGGCCGGCAGCCCCCATGACGGCGATCTTCATGGGGCCTTGGCCTTCCTGGCTTCCTGCTTGATGGCGTCGGTGATGAGCGCACGCGCTTCGTCGGCGTCGCCCCAATGCTTGATCTTCACCCATTTGCCGGGCTCCAGATCCTTATAATGCTCGAAGAAATGCTGGATCTGCTGCACCGAGATGTCCGGCAGGTCCTTGTAGGTGCGAACTTTCTCGTAGCGCTTGGTGAGTTTGAGGCTCGGCACCGCGATGATCTTTTCGTCGCCCCCGCCGTCATCTTCCATCACCAGCACACCGACCGGCCGGCAGTTGATCACCGCGCCCGGCATGATCGCGCGCGTGTTGCAGACGAGCACGTCGATCGGGTCGCCATCGTTCGACAACGTATGGGGCACGAAGCCGTAATTGCCGGGATAACGCATGGGCGTATAGAGAAAGCGGTCGACGAACAGCGTGCCCGACGCCTTGTCCATCTCATACTTGATCGGTTCCCCGCCGACGGGAACCTCGATGATGACATTGATGTCGTCGGGCGGGTTGGTGCCGATCGGTATGGCATCGAGGCGCATGGGTGGTTCCGGATTGCTGACTGCCGGGCCAACCTTGGCGGCCGGCTCGCATCGCCCTGTTTTGCCGCAACAGGCGGCCTTCCACAATCCTTCTCGCGTGCTGTTGCTAACAGCATGGAACTGTCACCGTGACGCAGCCTTCGCATCGGCCTCTGCAGCCTTGCTAGCCGTGCGCAGGGCCGTGTGCTAAGGCACCGCGCAATGATGCAGCGCAGCAACGGCTGTGCTCGCCGATCGGCCTTCAAGGACCCCCAATGCAACTCCGCAATATTGCCATCATCGCCCACGTCGACCATGGCAAGACGACTTTGATCGATGTTCTGCTCAAGCAGTCGGGCTCGTTCCGTGACAACCAGAAGGTTGCCGAGCGTGCGATGGACTCAAACGACCTCGAGCGCGAGCGCGGCATTACCATCCTCGCCAAGTGCACGTCACTCGTATGGAAAGACACCCGCATCAATATCGTCGACACCCCGGGCCACGCCGACTTCGGCGGCGAGGTTGAGCGCATCCTGAACATGGTCGACGGCGTGATCGTGCTCGTCGACGCTTCGGAAGGCCCGTTGCCGCAAACGAAATTCGTGCTGTCGAAGGCCTTGAAGCGCGGCCTGCGCCCGATCGTCGCGATCAACAAGATCGACCGGCCGGACCAGCGCTACCAGGATGTGCTGAACGAGGTGTTCGATCTGATCGCCAATCTCGATGCGACCGACGAGCAGCTGGACTTCCCGACCCTCTACGGTTCGGGCCGCGACGGCTGGATGGCGTTGTCGCCGGACGGCCCGCGGGAAGACATGGCGCCGCTGTTCGATCTCGTTCTGAAGCATGTGCCGCCACCGACCGTGGAAGAAGGCCCGTTCCGACTGCTCGCGACCACACTGGAAGCCGACCCCTATCTGGGCCGCATCCTGACCGGTCGCATCTCGTCCGGCACGGTGAAGCCCGGCCAGACGATCAAGGCGCTGACCCGCGAAGGCAAGCTGATCGAGACACAACGCGTGACCAAGGTGCTCGCGTTCCGTGGCCTCGAACGCACGGCGATCGACGTGGGCGAGGCGGGCGACATCGTCGCTATCGCCGGCATCACCGAGTCGACCGTCGCCGACACGCTGTGCGACCCCTCGGTCGAAGCCGCGATCTTCTCGCAACCGGTCGACCCGCCGACCCTGTCGATGACGTTCCGCATCAACGACGGCCCCTTCGCCGGCCGCGAAGGCGACAAGGTGCAGAGCCGTGTGATCCGCGAACGGCTGCTGAAGGAAGCCGAGCGCAATGTCGCGATCCGCATCACGGAGCGCACCGACGCCGACGCCTTCGACGTGGCGGGCCGCGGCGAGTTGCAGCTGGGCATTCTCATCGAAACAATGCGGCGCGAGGGCTTCGAGCTCACCGTGTCGCGCCCGCAAGTGGTCATGAAGACGGACGAAGCGACGGGCCAGAAACTCGAGCCCATCGAGGAGTGCATCATCGACGTCGACGAGCAGCACTCCGGCGTCGTCGTGCAGAAGCTGTCGGAGCGCAAGGGCGAACTGCTGGAGATGCGGCCTTCGGGCGGCGGGCGCCAGCGCCTCGTGTTCCGCGTGCCGACCCGCGGTTTGATCGGCTATCAGGGCGAACTGCTCACCGACACGCGCGGCACGGCGGTGATGAACCGCCTGTTCAACTCCTACGCGCCGCACAAGGGCAACATCGAGGGTCGGCGCAACGGTGTGCTGCTGTCGAACGGCGACGGCGAAGCGACAACCTATGCGCTGTTCTACCTGCAGCCGCGTGGCGCGCTGATGATCGACCCGCAGACCAAGGTCTACGGCGGCATGATCATCGGCCAGCACACGCGCGACAACGACCTCGAGGTCAACGTGCGCGAAGGCAAGAAGCTGTCGAACGTGCGTGCCGCCGGCAAGGACGATGCGCTGTTGCTGGTGCCGCCGATGAAGATGACACTCGAACGCGCCATGTCCTACATCCAGGATGACGAACTGGTCGAGATCACGCCGCAGTCGATCCGCCTGCGCAAGCGATACCTCGATCCTAACGAGCGCAAGCGCCGGGAGCGGGCGAAGGAAGCCGGCGGGGTGTGACGGTGCATTTGCAGCCAAATTGTTAAGCCGGCATCAACAAAGGTGATGTAATTATTTGCCTTGCAGATGTCTGACGATCTGACTGCTGCCAACAATAGGCCTCCCGATCAAGGGAGGCCTTTATTTTTTGGCAACCGCACAGCTGGATCGGCGCGCCGCGGCGCATCCAGCACCTTGTGGCGCGTATCCGATCGGGACGGACCTAGAACTGCATTAACCATGTCCCAAGTCGTGCAAACAGTTCATCGAAAAACTGCAGCGTGAACTGAATGACATACGAGTTGTCAATGCAGTCGCTGTATATTGAACGATGCGTGCAGAGACACGCCGTTTCGAGGATTGCAACATGACGACAGCAACATCCGCAGCCGAATTGCGGCTCACATTGACGTCCAGCGCCGAGCAGGGCGTCGACCGTACCGGCTTCAATCTTCATATGCTATCGCCAATCATGGTCGGCCTGACCATCCCGATGCTGGTTGTCGGCTTCATCGATCCGTCGTCGTTGCAGCAAGGGCGCTCGGTACTGTTCATGCTGCTTGCCGCGATTTTCGTGCTGACCACCATCCTGTTCGGCCTGAGCCTGCTCTGGCAGGGTGAGCTGACGGCGGTGATCTTCCACAACCAGCAGCGCAAAATCGAATTCGTGCAGAGTGGATTGCTGGCAAACACCAGCTCCGACGTGACCTTCGACCAGGTCGTTACCATCGGCATCGCATCGCGGTTCGACGAGGATGGTTATCCCTACAGCCAGGCCGAGATCCAGCTGCGCGACGGCCAGCGCATCGCCTTGCCGGCCGGCGTGACATCGGAAATGATCGCAGCTGCGCGCCGCGCGCTCGGCTTCTAAAGCCAAGCTGCTCTTTCGGCGATTGTGCGCTAAGGTCCCGGCGACCGAGATCGCCAGGAATGTGCACCATTGCCGAAATCCGACACGCCTGCCGTAACTGCCGCCACGGCCACCCCTGCACCAGCGCAATGGTCGTTGCCGGCCGGGCTCCAACCAACGGCCGAGCATGACGCGGCCCTGCGCTTCGTCGCCGAAGGCGGAGCCGGGCATTTGTTCGTCACCGGCCGCGCCGGCACCGGCAAGTCGACCCTGTTGCGGGCGCTGCGCGACATGATCACGGTGCCCAACGTGGTCGTTGCGCCCACCGGCCTCGCCGCGGTGACCGCCGGCGGCCAGACGATCCACTCGTTCTTTGGCTTTCCCCCGAAGCTGATCCAGTCGAGCGACATCCGCCGCAGCCGCAACGGCCAGGTGATGCGGCGCCTGGAAATCCTCATCATCGACGAAGTGTCGATGGTGCGCTCGGACCTGATGAACGCGATCGACCTCAGCTTGCGGATCAACCGCGGCCGTCCGCGCGAACCGTTCGGCGGCGTCCGGCTGCTGCTGTTCGGTGATCTGCACCAGTTGCCCCCCGTCGTGCAGCGCGGCGAAGAAGCGGAGCATCTCGAGTCGAGCTACGGTGGGCCATTTTTCTTCAGTATCGGCGCGCTTCAGGAAGGCGCCGGCACGATGCTGCTCGAGCTCGAAGAGGTTTTCCGCCAACGTGACAGCACGCTGCTCGATGTCTTGAACCGGGTCCGGGATGGGGTCGCGGACGAAACCGACCTCGAAGCACTCAATGCCCGTGTGTCCCCGGTCCGCACGCTGTCCGAGGGCGACCCCTACGTGATCCTGACGCCGACCAACGCCGCCGCGCAACGCATCAACAGCGCCTTTTTGCAGGCCTTACCGGGCACGAGCACGACGTTCGAAGCCCTCGTCACCGGCGAATTCAACGACAGCGCTCACCCCACCGAAACGGTGCTCGCGCTGAAGGCCGGCGCCAAGGTGATCATGTTGCGCAACGACGCCGACGGCCGTTGGGTGAACGGCACCATTGCCCGCATCGCGCGCCTGGACGCGAAGAAGGTGTGGGTCGACATCGGCGGGCGCGAGCACGAGGTCGAAGCCGCAGCATGGGAAAACCGACGCTACGCCTTCGACAAGACAGCCGAGAAGATCGTCGAAACGGTGGCCGGCACCTTCAAGCAGTTGCCGTTGCGGCTCGCCTGGGCCCTGACCATCCACAAAAGCCAGGGCCTGACGCTCGACAAGGTCTACATCGATCTGGGCCGCGGGACGTTCGCGCATGGCCAAGCTTACGTGGCGCTGTCGCGCTGCCGGACACTGGCCGGCCTCGCCCTCGCCCGGCCACTGCGGCCCAGCGACATCGTATTCGACCCTGCTGCCCTCGGCTATCGCGACCTGTTTCCACGCCTCGAATATGCCGCACCGCAACATAAGCCGGTGTCCTGATTGGCTTACCGAAGGTGTGTCCAGTCTCGTTTACACCTGTATTTATGGACTGGTTCTGCCTGTGACATTTTAATTTCTGCGCCGCACAAATTTTTATGTTGCAGTGCGAGATGAACTGCACTATGTTGCTCGCACTGAAGACGCAGTTGGCACACGCACTGGACGAAATCGCGTGCCACCGACGTGCCCGACCCAGACTTGTCACCAGTTGCGACCGCCACCGTTGTGGCACACCCGATCGTTCCATCCGCTGAGGAGCAGACCCATGAACATCAACGACCAGTTCACCCGCCAGGCCCAGGACATGTTCAACGCCGCCAAGGATGCCCGCATCCCTGAGAACGTACAGCATATGGCCGAAGAAGGCGTCGCCAAGACCCGCGAAGCCTATCAGAAGATCAATGCCG
>JAKFWF010000039.1:0-112500 GCA_021730785.1 Hyphomicrobiaceae bacterium | reverse complement strand
AGGTTGATCGCCTGCAGAAGATCAGCGAAGTGCAATCGGCCAGGCACATCATTCGCGAGAACATTCAAGTGCGCAAGAACGGCCGCCCGTTCCTGCAGACCAAGCCTTACATGCGCGTCGTGGCCAAGTTGGCCCCCGTACCAGCCCGCGATGCGGAGCTTGTTCCGGTATTCAATCCCTTCAAGCTCTATGCGACCCAGGCCGGCAATGAAACGGCGCCCCAGGACGGCGACGGCGCGGAAGGGCGCACCGACGTTGCCATCCGCGTGACGGAGTTGTTGGCCGGTATCCTGCAGGTCGAGGATAACCAGGAGTTCGATCTGGCCGAGGTCACCGAACTCGTCACACGCGCCCAGGCCAGCGAAGCGGGCGCCATTCGGCCAGGCTTCCAGGCGGACGGTGCCGAAGCGCTGGGGCCACGCGAGCAACTGCTGCAGGCGCCGAAGCGTGTGACCGCCGAAGTTGCGCCACCCAACACCACGCTCCTGCCGAAATCGAGTGCGGACGCGGACGATGGCATCGAAGATCTAGAGCAGGGCGAGATCAGAACGATCGCAGCTGCGCGCGGCGACACCCTGTCGAGTATTTTGACCAAGCTCGGTACCGAACGACTGTTGAAGACAGCAATCGTCGAGACGGCCCGGTCGATTTTCCCCGACACCGCTCTGCAACCAGGGCAGGAAGTGCGCATCACATTCGTGCCGTCGCTGACGCGCCGCGACCGGATGGAGCCGGCACGGCTCTCGGTCTACGGCGACGGCCATGTCCACAAGTTGTCCGTCAATCGCAACGCAGCCGGCGAGTTCGTCGGCAGCGCCACACCGTTCCAGAGCCAGATCAACGCCGCAACGGCTGCCGCCAGTGACACCACACAGCAAGGTGTCAGCCTGTACGCGAGCCTCTATCACGCCGCGCTGATCCAGGGCGTGCCGCGAGAAACCATCGAATTCATCCTGCGCATCCATGCCTACGAGACCGACTTCCGGCGGCGCATCCGCAGCGGCGACCAGGCGGAGTACTTCTTCGACGTCCGCGAAGAAGCCGGGGCCGACACCACGCCCGGCGAATTGCTCTACACCTCGATCGTAATCGGCGGCGAGACCCAGCGCTTCTGGCGCTACCGCTCGCCCGACGGCGTCGTCGACTACTATGACGAGTTCGGCAACAACAGCCGCAAGTTCCTCAATCGTCGTCCCGTGCGCAGCGAATCCGCCAATTTCATTTCCGGCTTCGGATTGCGGCGCCACCCCATCCTCGGCTTCGTGCGCATGCATGCGGGCGTCGACTGGGCCGCGCCCACGGGCACGCCGATCATGGCGGCCGGCACCGGCGTCGTCGAGGAAGCACGCTGGAAGGGCGAGAACGGCAACTACACACGCATCCGCCACGCCAACGGCTACAGCACGACCTATGCGCACCAGTCGCGGTTCGCGCCCGGCATTGCGGAGGGCGTCAAGGTGCGCCAGGGCCAGATCATCGGCTTCGTCGGCTCGACGGGATTGTCGACCGGACCCCATCTGCACTTCGAAGTGCTGGTCAACAACCGTCCGGTCGATCCTATGGCGATCCAGGTGCCCCAGGAGCGGCGGCTGACCGGCAAGCAGCTGATCGATTTCCAGAAAGAGCGATCACGGATCGACGATCTGATCCGCCGCCCGCCGGTCATGAGCCTGCCGATCAAGAGCTGAGGCCTGCGTCGACGGCCGCCCAATGAGCAAGACCGCGATGAAGAGTGAACCCTATTGGTGGGTGGCAGCGCCCCGTGAACCGGCGTCGGCCGCTCCTGCGCCGCTGCCCGCATCGGTCGACGTGGCGGTCATCGGCGCTGGCTACGCCGGGTTGACAGCCGCGCTCGCGTTGGCGCGCGCCGGGCGCTCGGTCATCGTCCTCGACGCCGACACGCCGGGCTTTGGCGGCTCGAGCCGATCGGGCGGCATGATCGGCCATGGCCACCGGCTGTCTTACGCGGCCCTGAAGGCGCGCTATGGCGAGGCCAAGGCGGTCGCCTTGCTGCGCGAGGGCATGGCCTCACTGCAATTCCTGATCGACCTCATCAATCGCGAGCGGATCGACTGCCAGTTGCAGCAAACCGGCCGGTTCCGCGGCGCGTGGCTGCCGGCTCACTACGAGGAGATGGGCGCGGAGGCCGATCTGCTGCGCCGCGAGGTCGGTCTCGATGTCGCCGTCATCCCGCGCGCCGAGCAGGGCCGGGAAATCGCCACCGATGCCTATCACGGCGGACTGCTGTTTCCGAGCCATGGCGGCGTGCATCCAGCGCTGCTGCACACCGGCTTGCTGGCCGTGGCCCGGGCCGCAGGCGTCACCGTCGTCGGCCACACTCGTGTCATCGGCGTTGTTGCGCGGGGCCCTGGCGGGCACGACGTCCACACTCCGCGCGGGCAGATCGCTGCCCGCACCTGCATCGCCACCACCAACGGCTATACCGGCAAGGCAACCCCGGCACTTGCGCGCCGTCTGGTGCCGATGCCGAGTTACCTGATCGCCACCGAGCGGCTCGGCGAAAACCGCGTCAAGAGCCTCATCCCTAACGGCCGCATGATCGTCGAGACCGGCTCGAAGCATCTCTACTACCGCCCGTCGCCGGACGGCACGCGCATCGTGTTCGGCGGCCGTGCTGCCTTGCATCCGATCCCGCTCGAGCGCTCGGCCGAGCGCCTGCTCTCGGCGCTGACCCATATCCTGCCTGACCTGGCCGGGGTGCAGGCCGAGCATGCCTGGAGCGGCAACATCGCCTTCACCCGCAGCGATCTGGCCGGCATCGGCCAACAGCGGGACGGCATCTGGTATGCGGCCGGTTGCAACGGCTCCGGCGTCGCGCTCATGCACTACCTCGGCCATAAACTGGCGCTGAAGGTACTTGGCTCAGCGGATGGCGCCACCGCGTTTGACGACATCCCGATCGACCCGGTTCCCCTGTACGATGGCCGTCCCTGGTTCCTGCCCCTGATGACCCATTACTACCGCGCGAAGGACCTGTGGCGCGGGAACTGATAAATCAGTTTTATCCTCTTCGTCAGAGCCTTAGGCCAGTCTTGGCAATATCAATTGACACCAACTGTCCGCCATTCCTAATCTGGCTATCATTAACGTAGTTTCTAGCGTTTGGAGTTCTTACATGTCTTTTTCGCGGAAAGTTTCCGTCAGCCGTCGTAATCTGTTGGCAGCGGCCGCCATCGTGGTGGGAACCGGCGTAACCGGCGGCAGCGTGAGTGCACAGGTTGCTGGCGGATCGCCAGCCAAGCCTGCAGGTCCTGGCGGTCCAAGCACACTCGTGCCTTTCGATGGTGAACGATCTCGCCGCCGACCAAAATGCTTCCTGCGCGGCACGCTGATCATGACGCCGGTCGGAGAGCGGCCCATTGAAACGTTTGCGGCGGGCGACCTCGTCGTCACACGCACGGGCGCTGTCGAACCCATAAAATGGATCGGCCGCCGCTCGATAGGATTTGATGCCAGCGGACAGTGGTCTGCGCTAGCGATGCCGATCAAGATCGCCCGTTCGGCTTTTGGCCACCAGTTGCCGCATACCGATCTCTACGTGTCTCCCTCGCACAGCGTCTATGCCGATGGCGTCCTGGTCCCGGCCGGCGATCTCGTCAACGGCTTGACGATTGTGCCGGCTGTCCCAGCTGGCACCACATCACTCGATTACTTCCATATTGAACTGGCCGCACACGATGTGATCCTTGCGGCGAATCTGCCGGTCGAAACTCTGGATGTCCGCGCCGACACGCCGCAGGCCTTCGACAACGCCGCCGACCGGCCCATGGTTGCGGTTGCAGATCACACATCCTATGCCCCGATCGTATGCCTGGTCGGCCGGCGCTCGGCGATCAATTCGCGCCTGCGCAGTGCGCTGGCGCCCTGGATTGACCGCCGCTTGCCCTTCGACAGGGTCCGCGACCATGTCGAAGAGCGCGCCATCGCGCTGCGGGCCGCGGCCTGAGGCATGAATCTGCGCGCCTCACGCCTTCGCGCCAAACCCTGACTCGCGGGCCCGTAACAATGCAACGACCACGTCGTTGACCGGTGTTGGCACGCCGACGCCAGCGCCCTCACGGCAGATCGCACCGTTGATGTTGTCGACTTCCGCCGGCCGTCCGGCCATGTGATCGAGCAGCATGGAGGGGCGCGCGCCGGGGATCTTCTGGCCGAACGCCTTCACGTAGGCGACGGGGTCGTTGAAATCGAGCTTCACGCCCTTGGCGCGGGCGACATTGAACGCTTCGGTGGCGCAGGCGGACGCGATTTTCCAGGCATGTTCGTTCGCCTGCACCTCGCCAACGCGTAACCCTGTCATGGCGCATGGACCCGAGTAGGTCGTGTTGCAGATCAGCTTTTCCCAGATCATTTTGTGGATGTCGTCGAAGGTCAGAACCTTGAAACTGCCGGACCGCCAGGTCTCAGCCACCGCCTCGAGACGGTCACTCATGCCGCCGTCCATTTCGCCGAGCCGCAGGAACTCCATGCCGTTGTGATGCGCGTGGCCCGGCCCCTTCATCGAGGCGCCGAAGCCGCCGACCACACCAACCATGATCCGTTTGGAACCCACTACCACTGCGACCTTGTCGGCCGAACCGAGCCCATTCTGGATGGTCAGGATTGGCGCGTCGGACTTGGCCATGGCGAGGGCTGCCTTGGCTGCGGGCGTCACACCGTCATATTTCGTCGCGATGATGACGAGATCGCACCCTTGCACGTCGGCGGCGTTGGTCGTTGCCTTGACCTTGACCGTGCGATCGCCGCTGGCGCCCTCGACCCGCAAGCCCCGGGCATTGATGGCGTCCACGTGCTCCTGCCAGGTATCGATCGCCCACACGTCGTGGCGGCCCACGTCGGCCAGCAGCGCCGCATAGACGGAGCCCATGGCGCCGACGCCAATAATGCCAATCTTCATCTGCCGTTCCTCAACCGCTTCCTGACCTCGTTCCTGATCGGCAGGTCTAGCAGGTTTGCCGGGTCGACTGTGACAGGCTACGGCGAATGCCTTCTATGCGGCTTGCGGCCATCGCCGGGGCGCCAACGGCGGCAACGTTGATCGCGCGCCGGCCGATTTCGTACCCGCCGTGCGCGTGCGCTTCGGGTCGGCGATCCACCCGGCCAGGCCGAGGAAGAAGAAGAAATACGCGTACAGCGCATTCCAGAAATGAACGGTGCAAGCGGCCAGCGACAGCGCGATCAGCGAGAACATCCAGGCCCGGGCGAAGGCCCGCACGCGGCGCTCCTTGGAACTGGTGCCGCGCTTGACCACGGCGCGTATGAGCAGCGTCAAGGCGAGGATCAGCAGCAGGAACGTTGGAATGCCTGCCCGCATGGCGATCACCAACCAGAAGGCGTCGACCGAAGCGGATGCCATCCAGGCCGGCCGCTCCCAGTCGGCAAGGCCGAGGCCGACCCAGGGATTGGCCCACACGTTCTCGAGGCCGTTTTCCCAGATGACGAGCCGGTAGTAGCCGGTCCAGCTATCGAGCGTCAGGCCGGTCGCTATGAACGCGATCGGCGAGCGCGTCATGAGCGCCGAGGCGATGACATAGACAATGGCCAGGGCGGCCACGGTTAGCGTCGCGCGCTGGCGCATGCCACGCGTGGCGCCATCCCACACCATGAACATCACCTGCACGAAGCATACGAGCAGGGGTGCCGACGACAGCGCTGTGAAGGTAGCGGCCAGGACAGCCGCGCCGCGTCCCCACTGCTGCACACTGCGATGCACCCCATAGCAGGCGAGCGCCATCACGCTGGCGCAGAACGTGCCGAGGTGGATTGGGTGATCGAACGTTCCGTAGGCGCGGGTCAGGCCCAGCCGCTGCTCGGTATCGCGGGGATGCAGATAGCCTGTGACGCTCTGCAGGAAATCGTGCGTAAAATGGCGGCCGAACAGCGTTTCGGGCAGCGCGATCAGACCGGCCACGAACACCGCCGCCACCAGCATGCGGAGTGCGGCCTCGAACTGCGCGATGTCGCGAATCCACGCCCTCGCCACCAGATAGCCGACCAGCCCCTCCAGCGCCAGAGAGCCGCCATAGACGAACCCGTTTGAGGGCGTCAGGTCCGGGCCGATGAACTGGATGCCGTGGTAGGAATAGGCCGCGCACGTCGCCACGTTGTAGGCGATCATGGCGTAATCGAAGCCACGCAGCCGTGTACCGGGCAGCACGCAGAGGCGATAGAGCGCCACCGGGAACAGGATCATCAGCACAATGCGGTGCGGCGGCAACCGCAAGCCCGCCACATAGACCGACAGCTCCGTCGGGCATAGCAGGCTCACGATCACCAGTGCGACCGGCAGGGGCACGTGTCTGATCATGGCGGCACACAATGCGCCATGATGCTTAACGGGATGCTACCGGAAGGTCGCCACCGGCCTCAATTCGCGTTCTCGCCGCGGATCACGGCGCGGATCGTCTTGGCAAGTATCTTCAAGTCGGTGCCGAGCGACCAGTTGGCGATGTAGGCGAGGTCGAGTTCGACGCGCGCCTTCATCTTGTCGGTCGTATCGGTGACGCCGCGCCGACCCATGACCTGGGCCAGCCCTGTAATGCCGGGCTTGACCTGGTGGCGGTTGGCGTAGCGCTCCAGCATCTCGCCCCAGTGCTCGTCGTGCACCAGCGCATGCGGACGGGGGCCAACCAGCGACATATCACCCTTCAGCACGTTGATGAGTTGCGGCAGTTCATCGAGGCTGGTGCGGCGCAGGATGCGGCCGACACGGGTGATGCGTACATCATTCTTGGTCGCCTGCGAGATCTCGGTGCCGTCTTCCATCACCGTCATGGTGCGGAATTTGAGGACTTCGATGACCTTCTGGTTGACGCCGTGGCGACGCTGGCGGAACAGCACCGGACCACGGCTGTCGAGCTTGATCGCAAGCGCACACAGCAGCAGGATCGGGGTTGCGACGATCACCAGCAGCAGGCCGAGCCCGTAGTCCTCGACCCGTTTGACGAGCGGCGCCCAGTCGGCGAGCGGCTTGCGCTTGACGTCGATCAGCCCGACCGGCCCGATGCTCGACACGCGATGCATTGCGGTCGAATCGACGAGGTCGGACGCGATGTGCGTCACCATGTGCAGGCTGACCGGCAGTTGCTCGAGCTTCTTGGCGATCTCGACCGCGCGACGGTCCGCGGCTTGCGGCAGCGCGATGACGATCTGATCGATGCGACCGGCGCGGCCGGCTTCGATCAGGTCATCGAGACGGCCGCTGACGGTGAGGCCTTCCGGATTGAGGCGATCCTGGCCTTGGCGATCGTCGTAGACGCCGGCAAACGTCACTCCCAGCGCGGGATTGGTCAGGTGATCATAGACGCGGCGTGCGATCGTACCGGCGCCGAACACGGCAACGCGCGTATCGAAACGGCCGGCAGCGGTCAGTTTGCCCAGGATCATCTGCGCCATCATCCGGCTCCACAGGATCAGCGTGAAGCTCGCCGACAGCCACACCACATACCAGACCCAGGCGTGCGTGGCGCCCGGCGCGAATGGCAATCCGATCCCCTGAACGGCGGCGAACGCCAGGATCAGGACCAAGAACAGCCGCTGCGGTTCGATTGGAAAGCTGTGCATCTTGTCGGTTGCATAGAGACCCCAGCTGCGCAGGCAGCTGACCGCGATGATCGAGGTGATGAGGCCAGATTGGATGACCGGGAACCAGTTGATCGCGACACCGCCATACACCTGGTAGATCGTGGCCGGCAGGATCGCGCCGAGCACGATGGCTGTGGCATCGGCGAGGCCTACGAGATCCGCAGCAACCTGCCGCGACCAGCGCGGCCGCGAGGTATGCTCGACTTCGGCCAGCGCTTCGAACAGGCCCGACTGAAGGGCAGGCGACGACGCGGATGCAGACATGGGACCCCCAGACACGCGGGGATGCTACAGCGAGCCCCCCATACACGACACACTTCAAGTAACCTCGCCCCACTAAATAATACCTGAACAACAACATGAAAACTCAAAATACATCGTCAACAAATACTTGCAGCAACGGACAAGTGTTACCAGCTCGTGTAATGGTGGCACCGATTGGCGCAACACGCGCCAAGCTGCGATGATCAAGACGCGCCGCCTGTCACCGATGCACGATTTCATCTGACGACATCTGAGATCATATGTCGGTGAGCGGCCCTAGGCCCGGACGGCTGATTCGTGCAAGAAACGCGCAGCGGCAATAATCGAGATTAACAATAACTGTGGACGAGTGCACCCCTGTTACTCTTGCACCGTTCATTGTCACACCGCTGATACACTACTCGGATGTGGTCCCGCGATCTTCCATGGGAACAGGAGATGCGACGTGCGAACGAGGCAGGACGCGCGGCAATACCGCGCCTTGTTCATTTCAGACGTGCATCTTGGCACTCGGGCTGCACAAACCGAAGCGCTGCTCGAGTTCCTGAAGGAAGCGGACGCCGACGTCGTGTATCTGGTCGGCGACATCGTCGACTTCTGGAAAGTGCGCCGCGGCCCGCACTGGCCACAATCCCACAACGACGTACTGCAGAAGCTGCTGCGCAAGGCCCGAAAGGGCAGCCGGGTCGTGTTCATCCCCGGCAATCACGACGAGGCCCTGCGCGCCTATTGCGACATGAACTTCGGCGGCATCGAAATCCGCCGCGACACCCTGCACATAACCGCCACGGGCAAGCGCTACCTCGTGCTGCATGGCGATGAATTCGATGTGGTGGTGCGCTATGCCCGCTGGCTCGCCTTCCTCGGCGACCGCTCATACGAGTTCACGCTGGCATGCAACGGGCCATTGAACTGGTTGCGCCGGCGCCTGGGTCTGGGCTACTGGTCGCTGTCGAGCTATCTCAAGGCGCGGGTCAAGACGGCTGTGAACTTCATCGGACAATTCGAAGAAGCCCTCACGGCCGAGGCCGGCCGGCGCGGCGCCGATGGCGTGATCTGCGGACACATCCACCACGCCGCCAACCGTCGAATCGGCGCATTGCATTACATCAACACGGGCGATTGGGTTGAAAGCTGCACGGCGGTTGCGGAAACCGACAGCGGCGAATTGATCATGATCGACTGGCTGGCGATCACCCGCCAGCGTGCAGCCGAAGCGCGCCAGTTGGAGCCACAGGCAGCCGCGGCCTGAACGTGAAGACATCGGCGCGGCTCTGCTGCGCGCCTCGCAAGGAGAGCATCGTGGCTGTTGGTTCCAATGCGTCGAACCGGGCGCGCACCGAAGACGTCGACGTCGATCGCCTGCTCGGCAATGCCGTCCATCGACACAAGGCCGTTTCGCGCGAAGGCTTCCTCGAACGCCTGTTCACGCTGGCGTTTACCAACCTTGTCTACGCCCAGATCTGGGAAGACCCGGTCGTCGATCTGGAAGCCCTCGCCATCGATGCCGACAGCCGCATGGTGCTGATCGCGTCCGGTGGCTGCAACATGATGAGCTATCTGACGGCTGGCCCGGCACACATCACCGCGGTCGACCTCAATCGCGCCCACGTCGCGCTCAATCGACTGAAGCTGGCCGCCGCCACCCACCTGCCGTCACAAGTGGACTTCCATCGCTTTTTCGGCCGCGCCGATACCGCAGCAAACGTCTCGAACTACAAGCTGTACCTGCGCCATCGGCTCGACGAGGAAACGCGCGGCTACTGGGACAGCCGCGACATGACCGGGCGGCGCCATATCAGCCGCTTCGAGCGCAATATTTATCACTACGGCCTGCTCGGGCGCTTCATTTCGGCAGCCCACATGATCGCCCGCTTCCATGGCGTCGACATGCGGCGCCTGGCGGCCTCGACCAGTCTCGAGGAGCAGCGTCGCATCTTCGACAGCGAAGTGGCCCCGCTGTTCAAGAAGCCATTTGTGCGTTGGCTCATCAAGCGCCCGGCCGCCCTGTTCGGCCTCGGCATTCCGCCCGCCCAATACAAGGCGTTGGCCGGCGACCATCCGGACGGGATCGGCGCGGTGCTGCACGAGCGGGTCGAGCGGCTCGCCTGCGGCTTTGAAATGAAGAAGAATTACTTCGCCTGGCAGGCCTTCGCCCGCAAGTATGATCCAGCGGTTGGCGGCAGCGTCCCACCCTATCTGGAGGCGGCCAACTTCGACAAGGTGCGCAGCAACGCCGGCCGGGTCGACGTGCGGCGGATCTCATTCACCACCCACTTGACCCAGCAGCCAGCGGCCAGCCTCGATCGGTACGTGCTGCTCGATGCGCAAGACTGGATGTCGGACGAAGTCCTGACCGAGCTGTGGACCGAGATCACCCGCACGGCCAAGCCCGGCGCCCGGGTCATTTTCCGCACCGCGGCCGCACCCACCCTGCTGCCCGGCCGTGTCCCCGACGCGATCCTCAAGCAATGGACCTACGAGGAGGCGCGCTCCAAGGCCTGGACGGCGCGTGATCGCTCGGCAATTTATGGCGGCTTCCATCTCTATGTGAAGGCGGCCTGATGGGCGACCCGAGACTGCCGGCCGCCCAGAGCATGGACCGGATCTACCGCTACCAGCGCCACATCTATGATGCGACCCGCCGCAACTTTCTGCTGGGCCGGGATGCGCTGATCGCGGCCTTGCGGGCGCCCGACGGGGCAACCGTGGTCGAAGTGGGGTGTGGTACAGCCCGCAACCTGATCGCTGCCGCCCGCGCCTATCCAAACGCCAAGTTCTACGGCTTCGACATTTCGGCCGTCATGCTGGAGACCGCGCAGGCGAGCATCAAGTCGGCAGGCCTCGCTGGGCGCATAGCCATCAGCCAGGGCGATGCCACAAACTTCGATCTGAAGTCGATGTTCGGCCTCAATGGCGCCGACCGCCTGTTCATCTCCTATGCCCTGTCGATGATACCGCCCTGGCAACAGGTGCTCGACTGTTCCAGCCGGCAGATGGCTCCGGGTGGTAGCCTGCACGTCGTCGACTTCGGCCAGCTCGAAGGCTATCCCACGGTCGCCAAGGCTGCGCTTTACGCGTGGCTCGCCAAATTCGACGTGCATCCGAGTGCGGCCCTGCCAGCCGAGCTGCGCCGGGTCGCTGCCGCCAACCAGCTCGACGCGTCGATCGAAACGCTCTATCGCGGCTACGCCACGCTCGCAGTGCTGCGGCGGAAGTAGCTCCGGCGCGAAATTGCATCGCGCATGGGACCTCCGCCGCGTCGACATCACATTCGCAGTGCAGCGGCTGCGCGTTGTATACCCTTCAAAAATCCGTCTTCACGCCGCCCTCGGCCTTGCGGCGGGCAACGAAGGCGTCCAACTCCTGCTCCACCGCCTGGTCCATGGGCGGGCGCTGGTAGCGGGCGAGCGTATCCTTCCACACGGCGTTGGCCTTCTGCATGGCAACCGGCGAACCGGCCTCGGCCCAGGTCTCGAAATTGCGCCAGTCGGACAGCAGCGGCTGATAGAACGCGGTCTGATAGCGCGCCTGCGTGTGGGCGGCGCCGAAGTAGTGGCCGCCGGGGCCGACCTCGCGCATGGCGTCGAGCCCGAGCGCATCCTCTGAGACGTCGAGCGGTTCAAGGAACGCCTCCACCATCTGCAGTAGATCGACGTCGACGATGGTCTTTTCGAACGACGCGGTGAGCCCGCCCTCCATCCAGCCGGCCGAGTGCAGCAGGAAATTGCCGCCGCCCTGGATGGCGCCCCACAGCGAGAACACGCTCTCCCACGCTGCCTGCGCGTCGACGGTATTGGCCGCACATGTATTCGACGTGCGGTAGGGTAAGTTATAGCGCCGCGCCAGCTGGCCGCCGATGATCTGCGCCTTCATGTATTCGGGCGTGCCGAAAGCGGGTGCACCGCTCTTCATGTCGACGTTGGAGGTGAACCCGCCGTACACAACCGGCGCGCCAGCCTTCACAACTTGCGTAAACGCGATGCCGGCCAGCGCCTCGGCGTTCTGCTGGACGAGGGCGCCCGCGATCGTCACGGGTGCCATGGCGCCGGCGAGCGTGAACGGCGTCATGATGATGACCTGGCCGCGCGCGCTCATTTCCATGATGCCAGCGAGCATCGGGGCATCGAGCCGCAAGGGCGATGACGAATTGATCACCGAGATCAGCGACGGCTCGGCGTCGAGTTGCGCGTCTGTGATGCCGCGCGCAATCCGTGTGATTTCGAGCGCGTCCTGGTTCCGCTGGCGCCCAAGCGAGTAGGCATGAAACGCCTTGTCGGTGAGCTTCGCGATGTCGGAGAGGCAATCGAGATGGCGCACCGAGGCGTGCACGTCGACCGGCTCCACCGGATAGCCGCCCGTCATGTGGATGATGTTGTAGCTCTGGGCCAGCCGCACGAGGTTTTGAAAGTCGGCGCGGTTGCCGGGGCGGCGGCCGTTGTCACTATCCGATGCGTTGGGTGTGCTCGCCACCTGGGCAAAGATGATGCTGTCGCCGCCGAACCGCAGATTGTGCGCCGGGTTGCGCGCATGCAACGAGAACGCGGACGGCGCGGTCTTGATTTTGTCGAGGATGAAGGCGCGGTCGAAGCGCACGCGTTCGCTTCCCTCACGCACGTCGGCACCGGCAGTTTTCAGGAGGGCGCGGGCGCCAGCGTCGAGGAAATCCATGCCGATTTCTTCGAGCACGGTGAGGGAAGCCAAGTGGATCGCCTCCAGTTCGTCAGCGCTGACGATCTCGGTCGGCGAAAATCGGCGCCGTGGTTGGCGGAACGGCTTCTGCACCGTGCCCAACGCTTCGGCCCGGCTGCTTCGACCGCCGCGGCCGCCGCGACGTTCACGCTTGGCGTTCTGATCGCTGGTGTTGTCGTCGGCCATGCGCTCTTTCATAAATGTTGCGCGCGTATTATTTCGAACAAACGCTTGTAGGTTGGGTTGGGCTAGCGCCGCCACTTCGGCGCGTAACCCAACATTCCACGGGTGGTGCGCTAGAGTTGTTGGGTTCCGGCGCAAGGGGGCACCTAACCCAACCTACATTTCGACACTCTCGACATCAGCTGCCCGGCTTGCGACTGTCAACCGACGCCCTGCACCCGACCCGGATTTGTTGCCATGCCGATCCACTTCACTGCCGAAGACCTAGCTGGCCGCCGCACAGCGGCGATGGCCGAGCTGCGCGCGCGCAACCTCGATGCGCTCCTCATGTTCCGCCAGGAGAGCCTGTATTACCTCACCGGCTACGACACCTTCGGCTACGTGTTCTTCCAGACCATCGTCCTGACCGCCGACGGGCGCATGGTTTTGCTCACCCGCTCGGCGGACCAGCGGCAGGCAAAGTTCACGTCTGTGGTCGAGGACATCCGCGTGTGGGTCGACCGCGAAGGCGCCAATCCAGCAGAGGATCTCAAGGTGATCCTCACTGAACTAGGGCTTAAGGGCGCCAAACTCGGCGTCGAATACGACGCCTATGGTCTGACTGCCCGCAACGGCCAACGGCTGGAAGCGGCAATGGCTGGTTTTGCCACCCTCGAAGACGCGTCCGACCTCGTCACACGGCAGCGGCTCGTCAAGAGTGCGGCCGAGATCACCTATGTTCGCCACGCAGCCGGTCTGGCCGACCGGGCCTGGGATGCCGCCATTGCTACCGCCAAGCCCGGTGCCTTCGAGGGCGATATCCTGGCCGCCATGCACGGCGAGATCTACAAGGGCGGCGGCGATGATCCAGCCAACGAGTTCATCATCGGCTCGGGATCGGGCGCCATGATGTGCCGCTACTTCACCGGCCGCCGCACCCTCGATGCCAACGATCAGCTGACCTTGGAGTTCGCCGGCGCCTACCGGCATTATCACTCGGCGCTGATGCGCACCTTGCGCGTCGGCAAGCCACCGGCCCGGCAGCTCGAGTTGTGGAAGGCCGCCCAGGACGCGCTGCTCGCATGCGAAGCGGCCCTGAAGCCCGGCCGCACGGTCGGCGCGGTGTTCGATGCTCATGCGAAATCGCTCGATTCAGCCGGGCTGTCGTCGGCTCGCCTCAATGCGTGCGGCTATTCGCTTGGCACGACTTTTGCGCCGAACTGGATGGATTGGCCGATGCTGTACAAGGATAATCCCGTGGTGGCCGCGCCCGGCATGGTATTCTTCATCCACATGATCATCTTCGACGATGCTTCCGGACTGGCAGCAACGCTTGGTCGCACCAGTCTCGTGACGCCTTCCGGCAGCGAGGTGCTGTCCAAGGCCAATCTGGATTTCGTGATCAAATGACCGAGACGAGCCAAAGGCGCATTCTGCTGATCATCGGCGGTGGCATTGCGGCCTACAAGTGCCTCGACCTGATCCGCCGCCTGCGCGAGCGGGGCGATGCGGTGCGCTGCGTGATGACCAAGGCGGCCAGCCAGTTCGTGACGAAACTGTCAGTTGGCGCGCTGACCAACGACCGCGTCTTTAGCGACCTGTTCGATCTCAACGACGAGCGCGAGATCGGCCACATCCGCCTGTCGCGCGAGGCTGATCTCATCGTCGTCGCACCGGCGACGGCGGATCTGCTGGCCAAGATGGCGGGCGGCCATGCCGACGACCTCGCCACCGCCATCCTCATGGCAACCGACAAGCCGGTGCTGGTCGCAGCCGCCATGAACCCCCGCATGTGGAGCCACCCGGCGACCACGCGCAACGTGGCACTTCTATCGAGCGACGGCATTTCGTTCGTCGGCCCGGCCGCCGGCGAAATGGCCGAACGCGGCGAAGCGGGCATCGGACGCCTTGCCGAAACCCTCGAGATCATCGCGGCGATCGACCGCGTCATCGGCCGTGCGGCAAAGGGACCTCTCACCGGGCACCATGTGCTGGTCACGGCCGGACCGACGCACGAGCCGATCGACCCCGTGCGCTACATCGCCAATCGCTCGTCGGGCAAACAGGGTTATGCCATCGCCGCCGCCGCCCGCGCACTCGGCGCCGATGTGACGCTGGTATCGGGCCCTGTCAGTCTGCCCGATCCGGCCGGCGTGAAGGTCATCAGGGTCGAGACGGCAGCAGAGATGCTCAGCGCCGTGCTGGCAGCGCCGCACGCCGATATCGGCATTTTCGCCGCCGCCGTCGCCGACTGGCGCGTCGCTGAAGCTGCGGACGAGAAAATCAAGAAGGGCGCCGCCGCCGCGCCGCAGCTGACGCTGACGGAGAACCCCGACATCCTGAAAACCATGTCGCAGCGCACGGCGAAGCGCCCTGCACTCGTCATCGGCTTTGCGGCTGAGACCGAAGCCGTCATCGCGCATGCAACGGCCAAGCGCAAATCGAAGGGCTGCGACTGGATCGCAGCCAATGATGTTTCACATGAAACGGGCATCATGGGCGGCGACCGCAACACGGTCCACCTGATCACGGCCGACGGCGTGGAGAGCTGGCCGGACATGGCCAAGGGTGACGTGGCAAAGCGCCTCGTATCGCGTGCAGCCGAGCATCTGGCCCGCACCCAGGTTGACGTTTGACATGGCCAGGACGTCGAAGACCATCACGCTCGGCATCAAGCGCCTCCCCCACGCCGATGGGCTGCCGCTGCCAGCCTACCAGACCGACCACGCCGCCGGCCTCGACCTTGCCGCAGCCGTGCTGGACGGCAAGCCGGTGATGCTGGCGCCCGGTGCCCGAGCCCTCGTCCCGACCGGATTGATCATCGAACTGCCCGACGGCCATGAAGCCCAGATCCGACCGCGCTCGGGCCTCGCCCTGAAGCACGGCGTCACCGTCCTCAACAGCCCGGGCACAATCGACAGTGACTATCGCGGCGAGGTGCAGGTCTTGCTAATCAATCTCGGTGCCGAACCGTTCGAGATCACGCGCGGCATGCGCATCGCCCAGATGGTCGTCGCAACCGTCAGCCGGGCAACGATCACAGCGATCAAGGCACTGTCGGCCACCAAGCGCGGCGCCGGCGGCTTCGGCTCGACCGGCCAGGGGCGGAGCAAATTAAGCACGCCCGTGCGCAAGGCGCGCAAGACCAGCAAACTTGCCGTGCAATAGCCCTTTCGCACGGCAAATTGGTGCTTGACCATCGGCAGCACGCGCAATTGCGGTCCAAGGCGCCCGCTTGCAATGTGCCGCCTGGTGCACAATGTAGCCGTGTCACACCTGCGACGGAGGACATTTTCCATGGCCATTGAGATCAAGACGCTCGCTGCAACCAAGTCCTGGGGCCGCGGCAAGGTCTACAACGACATCACCGAAACGATCGGCCAGACGCCGCTGGTGCGCCTGTCGAAGATCACGGCCGCGGCCAAGACCAGCGCCGAAATCCTCATGAAGCTCGAGTTCTTCAATCCGCTGTCGTCCGTGAAGGACCGTATCGGCGTATCGATGATCGACGCATTGGAGGCCGAAGGCCACATCAAGCCGGGCGTGACGACGCTGATCGAGCCGACCTCGGGCAACACGGGCGTCGGCCTCGCGTTTGTCGCCGCCGCACGCGGCTACCGGCTCATCCTGACCATGCCGGAATCGATGTCGATGGAGCGGCGCAAGATCTTTGCGCACCTCGGTGCCGAACTCGTCCTCACGCCGGCGGCCGGTGGCATGGGAGCTGCCATCGCCAAAGCCGATGAGCTCATTGCATCGATGCCGGGCAGTGTGCAGCCGAGCCAGTTCAAGAATCCGGCGAACCCGGAAGTGCATCACCTGACAACGGCCGAAGAGATCTGGGCCGACACGGGGGGCAGAATCGACGCGCTCGTGGTCGGTGTTGGTACCGGCGGTACCCTCACCGGCACCGCGCGCGTCTTGAAGCCGCGCCAGCCGGCAATGAAGGTATTCGCGGTCGAGCCATCCGCCAGTCCCATGCTGTCCAAGGGCGAGAAGGGCCCGCACAAGATCCAGGGCATCGGTGCCGGCTTCGTACCGCCGGTCCTCGACCGCGCGCTGATCGACGAAGTCATCACGGTGACGAACGACATGGCGTTCGAGGTGTCGCGGCTGCTCGCCAAAGTCGAAGGCATTCCGGGCGGCATATCGACCGGCGCCAATCTCGCGGCCGCGCTGACGGTCGCCGCACGCCCCGACATGGCCGGCAAAACCATCGTGACGTTCGCCCCGTCGTCGGCCGAGCGCTACTACACGTCCGACCTGTTCGTCGACCCCGCGACCGGCAAGCCGTATGCCTGAGGGCGCTACCCCCCGCGCTATCCAAAGTTATCGAAACATGATGTACTTGCAAAATGCAGGATCGACCAAAGAACTCAACCGTTGACTGGCGCGAGCGCATAACGTTCGAGCCGGGCAAGCGTTCGGGTCAACCGTGCATTCGTCACATGCGGATCACCGTGAACGATGTGCTCGAATACCTCGCCGCCGATCAGCGTCGCCGCAGCCGGTATGTCATGATCGATACCTGATGCGGCTATTGTTCGATCGAAACCTGTCGGCACCCATGAGTGCGCACTGCGCCATGGCCTTTCCCGAGTCTGGGCATGAGCGACTGCTCGGCCTGATGAATGCGCCGGACCCGCTGATCTGGGATTATGCGAAGCAAAACGGGTTCAGTCTCGCAAGCAATGACTGGGATTTCCTGGATCCGAGCACACGCCTCGGCTCGCCGCCCAAGGTTATCCTGCAATCAATGGGTAATTGTGGGACAAGCGAAGTGGCAACTGCGTTACTCGCCGGCGTAGAAGCAGTCGCAGATTTCGTGAATAGTTCTGACTGCGACCGCCTCGTACTCAGACGATGACAGCCCTGACCATGCTCACGCCCGACGAAATCCTGCGCTACAAGCGACACCTCGTGCTGCGCGAAGTCGGCGGGCAGGGCCAGCAGGCATTGAAAGCTGCCCGCGTGCTGATCATCGGCGCCGGCGGTCTCGGTTCGCCGGTTGCCGTATATCTCGCGGCGGCCGGCGTCGGCACGCTGGGGCTCGTCGATGACGACACCGTCTCGCTCGACAACCTCCAGCGGCAGATCGCGCACGCGACGCCGGACGTGGGCCGGCCGAAGGTCGAGAGCGCACGCGACCGCATCGCAGCCCTCAACCCGCACGTGGCGATCGACGTCCATCACACACGCATCGACGCCGGCAACGCAATGGCGCTGATCGGCGCCTATGATCTGGTGATCGACGGTTCGGACAACTTCGCCACGCGCTACCTCGTCAGCGACGCCTGCCACCTGGCCAAGAAGCCCCTGGTGTTCGCGGCACTCGGGCCGTTCGACGGCTACGTCACCACCTTGAAACCGTTCGCCAAGTCGCCCGAGGGCCAGCCCTGGCCCACCTACCGTTGCCTGTTCCCGCAGGCGCCGGCCGACGGGACAGTCGCCAACTGCGCCGAAGTGGGCATTCTGGGGGCCGTCGCGGGCGTGATCGGCACGCTGGCCGCTGTCGAAGTCCTGAAGGAGATCACCGGCATCGGCGAACCGCTCACCGGGCGCCTCCTGATGTATGACGCTTTAGCCAGTCGCTTCGAAACTCTCAAATACACTTGGGACGCAGACAATCCGCTTTCGGGCACCAACCCGACGATCGTCGATCTGTCAGCGCACACGGGTGTCGCCTCGCAAATCTGCGCAGCTTGAGAGCTACCGCTTCAGCACCACGCGGCCTTCGGGTTGCATGGTAATGGTGCCGAGTTTGCGGGCGTGGACCATCACGTCGTTGGCGAGCAGCGTTGCATCCTCCAGCCTGGTGGCAAGCGGCGCTGTCTTGAACATGACGTAGCCGTCGCCGCCACGCCGGAAGAAATCACTTGCGGCGACCCTGTAGAGGCGCGTGTCGCTCAGCGGTTCGGCGCCGACCCTGATCGCGGTGACGCGCGCGCCGGCCGGTTTTGCCAGATCAGCCTCTACCGTCATGCCAGAGTAGTGCAGGAAGCTGCCAGCCGCCGCAGGTGCCTTCGAGACGCCGATTTCTGCCATCTGGCGAATGTCCGCCCCCTTCAGCGCGAACACGATCGTGAGGTTGCCGAACGGCAGCTCGGTGATCACGTCACGGCGGGTCAGCTGGTGGCCGGCTTGATACAGCCTGCCGCCGCGGATGCCACCGCCGTTGAGGACGGCGATGTCGGCGCCAGTTGCCGCGCGGGCGGCGTCGGTGACGAGGTTGGCGATGGCCGCTTCGCCGGTCCGCACCGCAGCATTCCGGCTGTCGAGCGGAGCGGCAAGCGTCGCAACCGGCACGTCGAGTTCGCGCGACAGCTCGGCTTCGAACGCCTTCACGGCCGCCAGTACCTCGGGATCGGGCGTGAAGGCTGCGCTATCGAGCATGCGGAACTGCGGTCGCCACGACACCTGCCGCTTGCCATCCGTCGTCCGCGTGTCGAACGTCAGGTCGATGGCGATGACGCTCTCGGCGTCCTGCCCCGCTTCGGCCAGCACGCTTCTGCCGTCATACATCATCCGCAGATCGTGGTCATGACCGCTCAGCACAACGTCGACGACATGATTGTCATAGAGTGCGAAATCGAGGTTACGCGTCGCATGCAGAATCGCGACGACGATGTCGGCGCCGGCTTCGCGCAACTCGCGGGCCCGCGCCATGACGGTCGGCACCGTGCGTGCGATCTTGAGATCCTGCGGGTTCGAGCGGGAATGGCTTTCCTCTTCCGTCGCGCCGATGAAGCCGATTTTGATTTCGCCGAACGTGATGATGCGCGTATCAGCATGGCCGGGGAGCGGCTTGTCGTCTGGCCCGCGCAAGTTGGCTGCCAGAATGGCGAACTTGGCGTCGGCCATGCGGGCAAGATAGGTGGCACGGCCAAAGTCGTACTCGTGGTTGCCGGGCACGAAGATGTCGAGACCGAGCCGGTTTGTCAGATCGATGACGTGGCGGCCCTGGTCGAACCCGCACAGCAGGCAGGGCGACAAGGCATCGCCAGCGTGCACGGCCACCAGATTGGGGTTTGCCGCTCGCTCGGCCTTGATGATGGCGCCGAGCCGCGGATAGCCGCCGCGCCCCTCATCCTCGTTCATCTTGTAGATGTCGCTCGTCAGCAGCAGCGTTGCCCGTGTCCGCGTCTGGGCTGCGGCGCCGTGCAGGGTCACGAGCGACAGGAGCAAAACAAGCGCCGCCAACGGCAGACGGTAGCGGTGATGGTTCTTCAGAATCGGCATTGCTCAGCAGTCTCCGCGCAAACAAGCTGTCGACATTAGCGGTCGGTTGCGCGAAACGGAACGTCATTCTTTGGCCTCGACCGGCAAGCGCCGAACTCCCGCAGCCATATCCCCCGCAAGTGCGAAGTCCCCATGCTGGCCATCATCGAAATCGTTGCGCCGGTGTTCGGCATCATGGGGCTCGGCTTCATGGCCGCGCGCTGGCACTACCTGTCGGATGGCGCGGGCCGCTTCATCGCCGAGTTCGCGTTCCGGGTGGCCATGCCGGCCCTGCTGTTTCGCGCCATGCTCGCGATCGGCCCGATACCAGGTTCGCCGTGGCGGCTGATCGCGACCTACCTCGCGTCGCTTGCCGTCATGTGGATCGGCATGGCCCTGCTGACCTCGGTGTGGCTGCGCCGCCCGGCGATCGATGCGCCGGCGATCGCGATGGGCGCGTGCTTCGGCAACACGGTGATGCTCGGCATTCCTCTCGCGCTGACCACGTTCGGACCTGAAGCCGCAACCCCGATCGCGTTGCTCGTGTCGATCGACACGCCGCTGCTGTGGATCATCGCCACGCTGCACATGGAGGCGGCGCGGCGTGGCACGGCGGGCAGCACCACGTCGCTCGCACGCGCGCTCGGCGGCGTATTGCTCGATCTGCTGCGCAATCCGATCGTGCTGCCGCTGATTGCGGGCTCGCTGTGGCGGCTGACCGGCATCGGCATCCCGAAGGTTCTCGACCGGCTGCTGGAACTGACGGGTGGCGCCGCCGTGCCTGCCGCACTGTTCGCGCTCGGCATGTCGCTCGCTGCCTACGAAATCAAAGGCCAGGTGCGCACGCTCGCCACCATCGTCGTCATGAAGATGGTGGCGTTCCCGGCCATTGTTTACATGCTTGCGACCTTCGTCTTCGAACTGCCGCCGCTGTGGCTTGCCATCGCGCTGCTGTTCGCAGCCATGCCGGTCGGTGCGAACGCGTTTTTGTTCGCCTCACGCTATGAACGGGCGATCCACTCCGTCTCCGCCTCGATCGCGGTGTCGACTGCCATTGCCGTGGTCACCACTGCCATCGTCCTGTATGTCCTGCGTGCCATGGTCGGCAGTGGAGCCGGGGGGATATAGCGTCATGGCACAGGTACTGACGATCATCGTGCCGGTTTTCGCACTAATTGCGCTGGGGTTTGCCGCCGGCCGCCAGCGTTACTTCGGCACTGAGGCCAGCAAGTCGATCAACGAGTATACGTTTTCGCTGGCAGTGCCGGCGTTCCTGTTTCGGTCCATGTCGCGGCTGGAGGTGAGCGAAATCCCCATCGACCTGTGGGTGTCGTTTTTCGGCGCAGCCATCGTGACATGGGTGACCGCGACGGTGCTGACGGCGCATGTTCTTGTACGCCCGGCGACCGATGCTGCGGCAATCGCCATGAGTTCGTGCTTCGGCAACGTGGTGATGCTTGGCATCCCGCTGTCCGTCGCAGCGTTCGGTGAAACGGCTGCCGCCCCAGCAGCCCTGCTTGTCGCCATCCACACGCCGCTGCTGTTCTTCACGGGTTCCCTGCATCAGGCGCTCGTTGCCGAACCGCGGGAGACGAGCATGATGATGATCGCGTGCGACCTGTTCGCCGAGTTATCCCGCAACCCGATCATTCTGGCGATCCTGGCCGGGGTATTGTGGCGCCTGACCGGGCTCGGCCTGCATCCTGCCGTCGACCGCGTTCTCATGATGCTCGGCCAATCGGCGGTCGCGACGTCGCTCGTCGGGCTCGGGCTCAGCCTCGTCAATTTCGAGATCAAGGGGCAGGTACCCACACTATCGATGATCCTCGTATTGAAACTCGCCCTAATGCCGTCGGTCGCCTGGTTGCTGGCGGTGCATGTGATGGCGCTACCCCCGGTCGCAGCCGCCGTCGTCGTGCTGTTCGCGGCGATGCCAACCGGCGCCAATGCCTATCTGTTCGCCATGCGCCATGGCCGGGCCGTCAATTCCGCTTCCGGCGCGGTCGCACTCGGAACGATGCTCGCCATAGTGACGACGTCCGTGATCGTCGCGGGGTTCGGTGGCCGCTGAGGCGACACGCCTTTGCGAATTTCAGGCGGCCAGCGCCTGGTGCTCGATGTGGGACATGGACGCGGGCATCGACTTCGCCTGCAGCGGCGATCCGACGGTCGTCTTCATGACACCGCCCAGATCCTGCAGCAGGCAATGCAGCGCGTACTCGGCGGCCTCAAGCTGACGTTCTGCCGCCGCCTGTTGCAGTACGAGCTGCGACGTGCGTACGACGGATCGATCGACCACGGCTGTCACCCGCTGCCACTGGCTTTCCCCCTGCAATTGCCGTGGGAAGGGGCCAGCCACGGCGCGCTTCGGCTTCGAATACCAGGTCCATCGACCCGCTACCGAGCGATCTGCAATGAAAACCGCCACCGCGAGAACCATCAGCAGGGCGAATGCAATAACTGCGTCCATGTCAGCGCCGGAATTTAGGTTGTCTGCCGTTACACTAGGCCCGCTGTCGATAGGGCTAATGCGCGATCAAAGTGACTGTATTCGCGATTCTTCACAAGAGCATTATCGAAACACGATAAGGGCGATCGTGACTTTTCTAGCGGTTCCGGTCGATCCTTATCGCAATTCCATGCAATTTAGTTAATTTCCCAACCAAGGCAGATACACCAGAGCGCAGCTTTTGCGTTTTGCCGCAATTACTCCTGCCGCGATCATCGCAGCCTGAGGGAAAGATCAGCCCGGCGCGGCGCGGGCAGCCCGCCGGGCGGCCGCGAAATTGGCGTGGCCGCCACGCGCGATGCGGCAGCATTTGAGTCTGCCACACGCCCGGCAATTGCCATCAGGTGCGGCGCGCCGGTGAACCGATAATGCCCCGTGATGCGGTCGACAAACAATGCATCTTCGAGCTGCGGCCCCCAGCCCCGATTGTGTACGATCAGCGGCCGGCCGGATGCACCGATGATATCGGATACGACGGCGATATGCGCGCGAGAGACCCGGCTGAAGGGACGATAATACGTCACGATGTCGCCGGGCTTATAATCCTCGGCATAAGCCGAAGGGGCGATTTCTTGTCCGTGTCTGGCAAAGAATGCGCGTAGCGTTTCGGTGCGCCGATGGTCGATGTTGGGATCGCCGCGACCGACGCGCGCACGCTGTACGAGTTCCTGCAGATCGACGCCAAGCGCCCGGTAGGCGCGAATGACGACATCCGTGCAAGATCCATAGAGGGAGGGAATATCGCCCATCGGATAGGCAATCCGCCGATAGGTTGCGCTGTAGATGACGAAATCCCGGGTCTGAGCTTGTGCCGCTTGCGCAAGCTGCACGCCGAAATCGGCGGCGGCCGGCGGGGTTGTAAGCGCCACGCGCTTTGGAACGGGCGCGCACACTTCATGGTTCGGGGCGTGGGTTGGCGGTGCCAGCGCCTCGGCAACGGACGGGAAAACCTCGGGCACGGCCAGTACTGGTGGTGCGGGCGGCGTGGTCGGGACAATCACCGTAGGCGGGAGCGCCGGTGCCGGCTGGCTGTCGGGGATCGGGATCGGCGGTATGCCTGCCACATCGACTGTGGGCAGTGGCGTCGCAAGTGGTGGCGAAATGGCGCCGATTGCGTTCGGCAATGGCTGTGCCGGAGCTGGAGCCGGGACCAGCTGCGGCGGCCAGGACGACGAGGGTAGCGGCGGCGCCAACGCAGCAATGTCGACCAGCCCTCTCGGTGCGTGGGTGGCATGGGTGACGCCGAGCCAGAACGTGAAAATCAGCAGCGGCAGAAACAGCAGCAGCATCTGCTGCCGTTCGCCCGCGCCACAGACCGGCGACGCCGTGCGATGCGGCGCATTCCACGTCAGGCCGACCGGCAAACGCGCCATGAACGTTGCCGGCTGCCCAGCAGTGCTGTCGACCTCAAGGGTCGCTGACGTTAACTCGACGCGCTTCTTCACTGGACACCGACACCACTGAGACGACCGGCGCGAACACTCGTTTCCAGTGCACGCCTGGCCGCAGACTATCTTGCGAAATTGCTGAATAACAAGCATTTTCTGGCCGGCATGGGAAATGTCCCGCCGTGTGGCTCACAGGCCGACCAGATGCCGGATGTCGACCGGTGTTGCGCCGCCCGCACGCAGGCTGGCAAGGCTCGTATCGTCAGCGCTTTTCGCCAACTTGCGCCCCTGCTGGTCGGTCAGCAGGCGATGGTGATGATAGAGGGGCGCCGGCAGTCCGAGCAGGACCTGCAGCAACCGGTGCAGATCGGTTGCGGCCAGCAGATCACGGCCTCGCGTCACGTGAGTGATGCCCTGCCGCGCGTCGTCCACAACACACGCCAGATGATAGCTCGCCGGCACCTCCTTGCGCACGATCACCGCATCACCCCAGCGTGCAGGGTTGGCGACCACCGCCGTCTGGCGCCCCGCGGCATCGAGAGCCTGGAACGTGAAGGCAGCGTTGCCGGCCATGTTCCGGGCAGCCGCCAACGCCCGCGCCATGTCGATCCGCAGGGCGTAACGCTCGCCCCACTGCAGCCGATCGGCAACCGCACGGGCATCGAGCCCGCGATGCAGACCCGGATAGAGCGGTGCACCATCGGGATCGCTCACATGCCCGGGCTGGAGTGCGGCCTCGATCTGCGACCGCGTTGCAAAGCACGGATACAGCAGCCCCATATCCCGCAGTCGTGTTGCCGCCGCGCGATAGTCGTCGAAGTGCTCGGACTGGCGTAGTACGGGCACTTCCCACGTAATGCCGAGCCACCGCAGATCCTCAAAAATTGCCGCGATCAGGTCGTCGCGGCTGCGGGTCGTATCGATATCCTCGATGCGCACCAGAAAGCGCCCGCCGACGCGCCGCGCCATATCGAAACCGGTGAAAGCCGATAGCGCGTGGCCGAGATGCAGCCGCCCGTTCGGGCTCGGCGCAAATCTGAAGACCTCACTCACGGTCCGCAAGCGCCGCGATCACCGCGACCGACCTTGTAGCTGCGATGGATCGCGTCGACGATCAAATCGAACTTGCGGCGCTGGCTCGCGGGGTAGTTGATCTGCCAGCCGTAGATGAAGCGGCCGTCGCAGACGAAGTCGATGCGCTCGTAGAAGATGTTGTCGTCCTTGCTGCCGGATAGCACGAACCAGGAGTTGCGGATCGGCGTGTAGTCGAATTTGGCGCCGGCATAGGTTTCGCCCATCACGAACTCGCGGTAGGAGGCGAGCGTGCCGCCGGTGTCGTTCGGCGCGGCGGTGGCGATCAGGCGGGCGCTGTTGTCGGCGGTGGCCCACAGCGCGCCACTCTCGGTGTTCGGCGTCTCCTGTGGCAGGAACAGTCCGCCCGGATAGCTGATCTGAAAACCAAAGCGCTCATTCTTGTAGGTCGACCAGCCCTGCGTCGCGGTCGTTGCCGCGGCTGCCACGGCGGTTGCTACAGTTGCGGCGAGCACCAGGACGGCGGCTGCCTGCGCAATACGGCGAAACACATGCAGTAGCGGCATCGTGGTCCCTCTTCCTGTCTGCAACAGTTTCCCAAACCGCCCGACCGTCCCCCTCTGCGATGTCAGTTGGGCATATCGGCACACACGAAATTCGTGGAAGATACGCATGCACACTCCACAAGGTTTCGGTCAATGCCGCCGCGTACCACGCCCAGGGCCCGTATCATCACAACCGAAAGCGATATACGCGACGGCATCAAGGCGTTGCGGCGAAAATGTGCCCATATCCGGCAGATGCACGATCTGGCGGGCGATCCGCCGCTGCGGCGGCGCGAACCCGGCCTCGAGGGCCTCGCCCGCATCGTGGTGTCGCAGCAGGTCTCGGTCGCCAGCGCCACCGCGATCTGGGGCCGCTTTGCCGACGCGATACGGCCGATGGAGGCGACCACCATTCTCGCCGCGTCCGATGAAGCCTTGCGGGCCGCCGGGTTGTCGCGACCAAAAATCCGCACCTTGCGCGCGATCTCGCACGCGATTGTCCACGACGGGCTGCTGGCCGACCGCTTCGACGATGCTCCGGACGACGCCGTTCATGAGGCCTTGACCCGTGTCTCCGGCATCGGTCCCTGGACGGCCGATATCTTCCTCATGTCATGCCTCGGCCGCGCCGACGCCTTCGCGGCCGGCGATCTGGCGCTCCAGGAAGCTGCCCGCATCGTCCTGGACCTGGACCAGCGCCCGAATGCCGCCACCTTGCTCGAAATCGCCGAGCGCTGGCGTCCCTGGCGCGCGGTGGCCGCCAGATTGCTGTGGAGCTACTACAAGGCGATCAAGGATCGGGAAGGCATAACCAGCTGAAACGCGTGATATTCTTCCAACAAGCCCACGGCTCGACATCGGTCCTTCACAGAACGGACATACGCGGTTAGTATCACTGTATTCAGAATCGGGTCGGGAAGTGCGAGACCGACTCGTTGGGCAACCGACGGGACGTCTGCACGTGATGAACACTCACGCCGCGATGCCGGATCAATGTCCGGCGCTGGTCTTGAACGCCGACTTCCGGCCGCTCAGCTACTATCCGCTGTCGCTGTGGTGCTGGCAGGATGCGGTGAAGGCCGTGTTCCTCGACCGCGTCAATATCGTTTCCGAATATGAGCGCTGTGTGCGCAGCAGCACATTCGAGATGCGGCTGCCGAGCGTGGTGTCGTTGAAAACCTACGTGAAGCCGGCGCTTTACCCGGCCTTCACCCGGTTCAACGTGTTTCTGCGCGACCGCTTCACATGCCAGTACTGCGGCCACAAGCACGACCTGACATTCGACCACCTCGTGCCGCGCGCGCGGGGCGGCATGACGCGGTGGGACAACGTCGTCACCGCCTGCTCGCCGTGCAACCTGCGCAAGGGCAGCGACATGCCGGATAAGGCGGGCATGCGGCCGATGCAGCATCCCTACCGGCCGACGGTGTTCGAATTGCACCGCAACGGTCGGCTGTTCCCGCCCAACTACTTGCACGATAGCTGGATGGACTATCTGTACTGGGACACCGAACTCGATCCATGATGAATGCAGTGGTTCACTGCGTTGCCGCGCGAACCGGCGCATGAGGTGGGTGAGACTGTCGGAAGATTGACTAGACTGCACCCCGATTGCGGTCGAAACACTCATACCCTCCACATGGTTTCCCGGAATTTGTCCCGCGCCTTCGCGGGGCAAATATCCGGGATCTTGACCATTTGCAGGCTTGGACGGACTCGTGCCGCAGTCGATCGGGTGAGGATCCCGGATATTTGTCGTGCAAGGGGGCACGCCAAATTCCGGGAAACCGAGTGTAGGTGGAGCGCATGTCGCCCGTAATTTTCTAAATCGACCTCCGCTTCACGAACCGTCACCTCAACTGCGGTAATCGGAGTTGATCGTGACGTAGTCGTGGGTGAGGTCGCAGGTCCAGACCGTCGCTGCGCCGCCGCCGATTCCAACGTCCATGCGGATGACGATGTCGGTGTTTTTCATGTAGGCCGCGACAGTCTTTTCGTCGTACTCGGCCGCCCGTTCGCCTTCGCGCGCAACGATGTGCGGGCCAAACCAGATCGACAGCTTATCGCGGTCGGCCAGTTCGCCGGACTTGCCGACAGCCATGACCACGCGACCCCAGTTCGGATCCTCGCCGGCAATCGCCGTCTTCAGGATCGGCGAGTTGGCACAGGAAAATGCGATCCGGCGCGCCGCGCGGTCGTTTTCCGCGCCCCAGACCTGGAATGTGACGAACTTGGTCAGCCCCTCCCCGTCCTTGGCGATCATGATCGCCAACTCGTGCATCACGGCCCGCAAGGCCCCGACGAAGGTTCCGCAGGCAGCGTCTGCCATGTCGGAGATCAGCGGTGCACCGCGCTTGGCAGCCGCACCGGTGGCAAACGCCAGCACCGTGTCGCTGGTCGAGGTGTCACCATCGACGGTGATGCAGTTGAAGGTCTGGTCGGCAATCGCCGAGACGAGGCGTTGCAGCAGCGGCTGAGTGATTGCCGCATCGGTGAAGATGTAGCCGAGCATGGTCGCCATGTCGGGTGCGATCATGCCGGCACCCTTGCAGAAGCCGGTGACGGTGACGTCGGTGCCACCGATCGGCACCGTGCGGGTGACGAGCTTCGGGTAGGTGTCCGTCGTCATGATGGCGCGGGCGGCACTGTCCCAGCCGTCAGGCTTGGCCGACTTCGCCATGCCGTCCAGCAAGTGTGTGAACTTGGCTGCATCCATGGGCTCGCCGATCACACCCGTGCTCGATACGTAGATATCATGCGGAGTGGCGCCGACCGCCTTGGCGGCGGCCTCGACCGTCATGCGGACGGCATCTGAACCCTTCTTTCCGGTGAAGGTGTTGGCGTTGCCGGAGTTGACGACGAGCGCACGGGCACGGCCGGATTTCAGCGCTTCGCGGCACCACAGAACGGCCGCCGAGCAGGTTTTCGACCGGGTCGTGACGCCGGCTGCCACCGTCCCCTCGTCGAACACGGCGAGCAGCAGGTCGATGCGGCCCTTATAGCGAATGCCGGCCTCGGCGGTGGCAAAGCGCACGCCCTCGATCACGGGCACCGAGGGTACCGATTTGGGCGCGAACGGCGATAACTTGGCGGCCTTGGCCATCGGAGACCTCCTGTAAGATGTCGCGCAATTCCATACACCAGCGCCCGTCCTCGCGGTATGACTTGTTCGAAGATCGACCGAGGAGATCACGCATGGCAACTGAGCGTAACGCCCCCGAACGCCGCGCCCGCCGCAAGGCCGAGGCCAACGCCGCCGTGCCCCAGCCGCCCTGGAGCCTCGTGCGCAACCCGCTGCCGCCGCTCGAACTGCTCGACGAGGAGGGCATGACGCGCATCGAGAACACGGCATTCCGGGTGCTCGAAGAACTAGGCCTCGAGTTCATGAGCGAGGAGGCCTGCCGCATCTTGGAGGCCAACGGCGCCAAGGTCGACCACGCGACTGGGCTCGTGAAAATGGACCGCGCCCTGGTCAAGACCATGATCGCCAAGGCGCCCCAAGAGTTCAAAATGTATGCCCGCAATCCCGAGCGCAACCTCGTGGTTGGCGGCAATTACATCAATTTCGGCCCCGTCGGCGGCACCCCAAACGCGTCGGACCTTGAACGTGGCCGGCGGCCCGGCTCATTCCGCGACCAGGTGGAGCTGATCAAGCTGCACCAGTCGTTGAACACCTTGCACACGTCGGGCGGCACCATCGTCGCGGCCCAGGACCTGCCCGTGCCGACGCGCCATCTCGACCAGCACCGGGCGCAGATCCTCTATTCCGACCGCGTGTGGGGTGGCAGCGCCATCGGCCGCGACCGGATCAAGGATGCCCTCGAACTCGCCCGCATCGCCCGCGGTGTGTCGCTTGAAGATATCCAGCGCGAGCCATCGATCTCAACCATCATCAATACCAACTCACCGCGCCGCGTCGACAAGGAGCTGCTGTCCGGCCTGATGGAGATGGCGGAGAACGGGCAGGTGGTGTGCGTCACGCCGTTCACGCTGGCCGGTGCCATGAGCCCGATCACGATCGCGGGCGCGCTCGCCTTGCAGTCGGCGGAAGCTCTGGGCGTACTCGCCTTCGTGCAAATGGTCAGGCCCGGCTGTCCGATGATCTTCGGCGGGTTCACGTCGAACGTCGACATGAAGACGGGAGCGCCAGCCTTCGGCACGCCGGAGTATGTGCGCGCCACCATCATCGGCGGCCAGATCGCGCGGCGCTACAAGCTGCCCTATCGGGCGAGCAACGTGAACTCGTCGAACGCGGTCGATGCCCAAGCGACCTACGAGAGCGCCATGTCGCTGTGGGCGTGCATCATGAGCCACGGCAACTGGATCCACCACGCCACCGGCTGGCTCGAAGGTGGCCTCGTCGCGTCCTACGAAAAGGTCGTGATCGATGCCGAGATGATCGAGACCATGAAGGGCTGGATGACGCCGCTCGATGTGAGCGACGAAGCTTTGGCGTTCGACGCCATCGCCGAGGTACCGCCCGGCGGCCACTACTTCGGTTCGTCGCACACCATGTCGCGGTTCGAACATGCCTTCCACCGGCCCATGGTGTCGGATATCAGGCCGTTCCAAACCTGGGTCGAAGGTGGCAGCCCCGACACGACGCAGCGTGCGCATCTGATGTGGAAACGCCTGCTGGAGAACTACCAGCAACCGCCGATCGACCCTGCGCGCGCCGAGGAGATGGAAGCCTACATCGCCCGGCGCCGGAGTGAGATCGGGGAGCGCGGACTGGCGTGAGTTATAGTGAGTTTAGCGAGTTTAGTGAAAACCTTGCATACAACGCTAAACTCACTTAAACTCACTTGCTATGGACGAGGTTCGCAATCCCTTCGCGCCGGGCGCCGGCACCCAGCCGCCGGAACTCGCAGGGCGCGGGCAAATTCTGGAGCAGGCGCACCTGACGCTCGCGCGTGCCGAACAGGGCCGCAGCGCCCGCAGCTTTATGCTGATCGGTTTGCGCGGCGTCGGCAAGACGGTGCTGCTCAATCGCATCGCTCAGATGGCCGATGAAATGCGGTTCCGCACTATTCTTGTCGAGGCGCACGAGGACAAGAAGCTCGCCGGTCTGCTGCTGCACCCGCTGCGTCAGCTGCTGTTGCAGCTCGATGCGCTGGGATCAGTGAACGACAAGGTCAAGCGTGGTCTTCGCATCCTGAAGAGCTTTGCGAAGTCGGTGAAGGTCAAGGTCGGCGAGTTCGAGATCGGCCTTGGCATCGACGCCGAGAAGGGCGTCGGCGACAGCGGCGATCTCGAAAGCGACCTGCCGGAGCTGTTCACCGCCATCGGCGAAGCCGCCAAGGCGCGCAAGACGGTCGTCCTGCTGCTGATCGACGAGCTGCAGTATCTGAGCCAGATCGAGCTCAGCGCGCTGATCATGTCGATTCACAAGGTCAACCAGAAAGGATTGCCGCTGGTGCTGATCGGCGCCGGTCTGCCACAACTCGTCGGTCAGATGGGCAAGTCGAAGTCCTACGCCGAGCGGCTGTTCGATTTTCCGACGATCGGGCCGTTGTCGGCGGAGGATGCGATGACCGCCATCGTCGAGCCGGTCACCAAGGAAGGCGAACGGATTGCCAAGGCGGCAGCAACGGCGATCATGACCGAGACCAAGGGCTATCCCTACTTCCTGCAGGTCTGGGGCTATCAATCCTGGAACGCGGCACCGCGGTCGCCGATCCGGGTGAAGGATGTCGAGGCGGCCAAGCCGGATGTTCTGAGGTCACTGGACGAGAGTTTTTTCCGCGTGCGCTTCGATCGTCTGACACCGGCCGAGAAGAACTATATGCGCGCCATGGCTGAATTGGGCGCAGGCCCGCATCGGTCCGGCGACGTGGCAGAAATCCTCGAGGTCAGCGTCCAGAGCGTCGCGCCGACCCGCAACAGTCTGATCCGAAAAGGCATGATCTACAGCCCGGCGTACGGCGACACGGCCTTCACGGTGCCGCTGTTCGACGAATTCCTGAAGCGGCAGATTCCGAAGTTCAAATCGCCGCCAGCGTTCCGCCCGGCAAAGTGAGCGAGTTTAGCGAGTTTATCTGAAAACCTGCATACATTGCTAAACTCGCTCAATTCGCGCGGCGCGACTCACCCCCGCTTGTGCACCTTGAACATCAGGCCGCCCTTGGGGGTCAGTGTCACGGTGGCGGTGATGCCGGGCGGCTCGACGCCGACGTACTCGGGCTGGAACTTGCGCAGCAGAATCGACAGCGCCAGCGTATTCTCCACCTGGCTCATGGCGCCGCCAATGCAGCTGCGCTTGCCCCCGCCGAACGGCAGGTAGGTGTAGGGCACGCGCTTCTGGTTGCCGATAAAGCGCTCGGGCCGGAATTCCTCCGGCTCGTCCCAGTATTTGGGATTGTGATGCACGCCGTAGGCGAACATCACGATGCGGTCACCGACCTTGATCTCCTTGCCGTCGATCTCATCCGGCTTTGACGCCGTCCGGATCAGGCCCCAGATCGGCGGGTAAAGCCGCATGGTCTCCTGCACGACGGCGCGCGTATAGGCGAGCGCGGAATAGTCGGCGGCCGTCGGCGCGCGATCGCCATAAACCTGCTCGCCTTCCGCACGAATGCGGTCGGCCGCCTCCGGGTGCTTCGAAGTCAGGTACATGGCCCAGGCCAGCGTCAGCGCCGTGGTCTCGGTGCCGGCCCACAGATACTGCTTCAACTCGTCGATCGCCTGTTGCTGGTCGAACTCCGGCACGTTGGGATCGGCGACCACCGCTTCGATCATCTTCAACAGCGTGCGCTCACGCATTTCGCGCGGGTCGGCAGCAAACACCTCGGGCGGCACGCCGGCCCACACTTCCATGGCCTTTGCCGCGTCCTCCTCGGTGATCTCGAACTCCTCGCCGGCCACCTTCTTCAGGCGGATCGACTTGTGGTTCATCACGTCGGTGTAGGCCTTCACGCACTTGAACACGAAGTGCGGGTTGAATGGCATGTCGCGGTCGAACAGCGCCTTGCAGATCATGTCGGCGGCGAGCGTCCAGGTCTGCTCGACCATTTCGAACGGCTCGCCCTTGGCCGCGAGATCGGTCCACAGCGCCATCTTGCTGTCGATCGCGGCCAGGAAATAGGGGATGTATTCGGCGAACATATCCGGGTGGAAGGCTGCCTGCTGCGGCATGCGGATCTTCTGCCAGAGCACGCCGTCATGGGTGATCATGCTCTTGCCGAAGATCGGCTTCAGGCCATCGAAGTATTTGATGTAGTCATCGACCTTCGTCACCAGCACGCGCTTGAAATGCTCCGGCGCCGTCAGCAAAACAACGCGCTGGCCGCCCATGTTGACCGGGATGACGCCGCCATAGCGCTCGCCCATCTGCATGAGGGTGAGCATGGGGTTGGCGCCGCCCTTCATCAGCGGCGTCAGCTTGAACCAGATCGAATTCTCATCGCCCAACCGGTCGGTATGGGCGGGGGCAGCGACTGCGACGGTCATGGCGTGAACGGTACCTCGCGAAAGACACTCGTGCGTTATAGCATTCAATTGCCCGGAGGGACGTGACAGGCGGCCACAGGCGGTTGCTTATCGCAGGGCGCGCAGCGGCGGCGAGATCAGGGCCGGACCATGGTTAACCGGGCTCGCGATGATCGCCCGCTCATGCTCGATCCGCACATGGCCGCCGGCGACGAGCCACAGCGCATGCGGATAGATCAGGTGCTCCTGCTCCAGCACGCGGGCGGCGAGCGTCTCCGCGGTGTCAGTCGGCAGCACGCTGATCGCCGCCTGGGCGACAATCGGGCCGGTATCCATTTCCAGCCGCATGAAATGCACGGTGCAGCCGTGGATCAGCAGCCCCTGGTCGATGGCGCGAGCATGCGTGTCGAGGCCCGGCAACGCCGGCAGCAGCGAAGGGTGGACGTTCAACTGCCGGTCGCGCCAACGGTCTACGAAACCGCCCGTCAACATGCGCATGAAACCGGCATTGCAGATCAGCTCGACCCCGTGGTCGAGCAGGGCCTGGTGCAGCTTCATCTCGAAGGGCACACGGGAAGCAAACTGTTTGTGGTCGATCGCCATCGTCTTGATGCCGGCTGCGTGCGCGCGTTCGAGGCCTTCCGCCTCGGGCCGGTTCGACACGACGACGGCGATCTCGGCTGGAAAGTCCGGCCGCTCGCAGGCCGCGATCAGCGACATCATATTCGAGCCACGGCCCGAAATCAGGATTCCAACGCGTTTGCGATTCATGGCCGACAGCCCTATCACACCCTGCAAATTTTGCCCAAGTCCTGCGCTACGCTGGCGCACTGGTCGCGACAGATCGTGGTGCATGCGTGACAAGATGCGGCGCGCGATATACGAGCAGCTGTGTGTGCAGATACAATTGTCTGCCGTGTTGACGTCAGTGATTTGATGAGTTGGACCGAACCGATGATGAAGCTTGTGCCGTGCAGTCGTTGCCTGACCGCGATTTTTGCAGCAGCCCTCCTGGCGCTGACGCCACTTGGCGCGGCAATTGCGCAGACCTGCAGCAGTGACGCGACCGGGTTCGAGGCGTGGGTGCCGCAGATGCGCGCCAAGGCGATCAGCCAGGGCATCTCGGCTGCGACGGCCAATTCTGCGCTCGCCAGCATTTCCTACGATGGCAACATCATCCGCCTCGACCGCTCGCAACGCTCGTTCAAGCTGTCATTCGACGAATTCTATGCCAAGCGCGTGTCGAAATCGCTGATCAACCGGGGCCAGCGTCAGCTGCAGAACAATGCGGCGCTGATCTCGAGCATCGAGAAGCGCTTCGGCGTGCCGGGCTCGATTCTGGTGTCGATCTGGGGTCTCGAAACCAACTATGGCGCCGATGGCAACGGCGGCAAGTCGATCGTCAATTCTCTGGCGACGCTGGCCTACGACTGCCGGCGGTCCGAGTTCTTCCAGAACGAATTGATCAACGCGCTGCGCATCATCGACCGCCGCGACATGTCGCCCGACCAGTTGCGCGGCGGCTGGGCCGGCGAGATCGGGCCCATGCAGTTCCTGCCTTCGTCTTACGTGAAATACTCGGTCGACTTCGACGGCGACGGCCGCAAGGACCTGATCCGCAGCATGCCGGATATGCTGGCGTCGACGGCCAACTACTTCAAGCAGAAGGGCTGGCAGACCGGCCAGCCCTGGCAGCCGGGCTCCGCCAACTATGCGGTGATCCAGGAGTGGAACAAGGCCGAGGTCTATGCCAAGACGATCGCGATCATGGCCACCAAGCTCGATGGCCGGTCGCAGTGATGCCGGCCGACTGAAACGCACCAACGACCGACGGTTGGCCGGGCCGGGTGCAGCTTCCGACCTTATCCCTTCTTGCGCGGATCATACGCATTCTTGGCGCGCCACTCGGACAGAAAATAGGCCAACCCGTCGTCGATCGTCTCCGGCAGTACGATGGCAATCGTCACCAGCAGGTCGCCGGTCGTGCCGGTCCCCCGGTTGACGACGCCCTTGCCCTTGAGGCGGAACACGCGACCCGAACTGGTGCCCTTGGGAATGCTGAGCTGGACGCGGCCGGTGGCGGTTGGCACTTCGACCTTTGCACCCAGCACCGCTTCGTCGATGGCGATCGCGATCTCGGTCATCAAATCATCGCCGAGCCGCTTGAACACCGGGTCGGGCCGCACCTTGATCTCGACCAGTGCGTCGCCCGGTTCGCCACCGCGCATGCCGGCCTGCCCCTTGCCCTTGAGTCGCAGCATCTGCCCGTCGTCAACGCCCTCCGGCACGGTCAGATCGAGCGTGCCCCCGTCCGGAAGCGTGACGCGCTTCTTCGCGCCGGTCACCGCCTCCAGCAGGTCGATGTCGAGGGTGTAGCGCAGATCCTGGCCACGAAACGTCGTCTGCCCGCGCATGCCGCTGCGCGAGCCGAACACGCTGTCGAAGATGTCGCCGAAGCCATGGTCGCCGATATCGGGGCCGCCAGCGCCAGCCGGACGGCGGGCGCCAGCACCAAACGGCGCCCCTTGCGGCTGGTAGGCGCGCCGCGGCTCGCCGCCGGCGTCGATCTCGCCGCGGTCGAAGCGGCGGCGCTTGTCCGCATCACTCAGAAGCTCGTTGGCGGCCGACACTTTCTTGAAGCGCTCGGTCGCCGCCTTGTTGTTCGGGTTGACGTCCGGGTGCAATTCCTTCGCGAGCTTGCGAAAGGCACGCGTGATGTCGTCCTGGCTCGCCGTACGCGGCACGCCCAGAAGACTATAAGGGTCGTCCGCCATCGCGGTTCGTTCCTAACTTGCCGACTTGTGCAACACTACAGCACTTCACGGCTTGAGGCGAATTTCCGTCACGCGTTCCAGCAACTGGCCGAGCTGTTCGAAGCGGCGGGCGAGGCGCTCGCCATTCATGCTGGAATGGGCCTTGGGCAGCAACAGCACCAGTTTGTCCTGTTCATAGAGCAGCTGGGTTTCGTCGATAATGCCGGCCATGCCGATCGAAATCATGTGCGCCGTGCGGATCGCTGCGCCAATGACGCGGGCACGCTTCAAGGTTCGCCGCTCCAGCAGTTTCTTCATCCGGCCCGACAATTCCTCGGCCGCCTGCTCGCCGGTGCCGACATGGCGAAAGTAGATGGTCAGCGCGAGAAACAGGCGGCCGGGATGATCGACGCCGGTGAGTGCTGCATGGGCGATCACGTTCAGGCTCTGCTCGCCGCGATAGTCCGGGTGTGCGCGCCATCCAATGTCGGACAACAGGCAGGCGGCGTGGCGCAAACGGCGTTCCTCCGCGGTTTCCTTCGGCGCATCGGGTCCAGCGAACAGGCTATCGGTCCAGGCGCACAACTCACGGGCGTGCTGCTCGGAGCGTGACCTCAGCCGCGCATAGTCGGCGCAGAAGCTCAGCAGCGGGTCCCGCGCCTGCTCATGCGCCGAAAGGAACGAGAACAGCAGGCCCTCGCGGATGCCGAACACCGAGAACATCACCTTGGCCGGCTCCACCCGCTTCAGCAGGCGCTCCATCACCAGCGCGCCGAACGGCAGTGTTTCCCGGCGCGCCTTGGACACGTGCTCCAGGCCCGGCATCTTGCGACCCTTGCGCAGCGCCTCGCAGAACTCGATCGTCTCGCGCGTTGGCAAGGCGTAGCCGTGCATCACGCGCAACGGGTAGTCGATCGTCTCCATGTGCAGCTTGGCCAGCGACCGCCACGTGCCGCCGACAGCATAGAACGTGCGGCCGCGCGCCCGCCCCTGCCAGTCGAGCTTGGCGATCAGCGCATCGGCGAACTCCAACGCCTTGTCGAGCTTGTTGCCTGACGTATCGATCAGGCGCAGGCCACCGAGCGGCAGCGTTATGGCATCCTTCAGCGCGTCGGCCCTGATGTCGATCAGCTCCAGGCTGCCACCGCCGAGGTCGCCGGCGACGCCATCGACATCGGCAAAGCCCATGCGGATGCCTTGGGCGGCCAATTCGGCTTCGCGTTCGCCGGAGAGAATCCGGATCGGCACGCCGCAGGCCACCTCGCCCCGGGCGATGAAAGCCGGGCCGTCGGTCGCGTCACGCACGGCGGCGGTGGCGATTGCGCGCAAATGCTTGACGCCGAGAATGCGGGCGATGGCGCTGAACCGGGTGAGGGCGACGAGCGCGCGTGCGATCGCGTCATCACCGAGTTTACCGGTGCTGGCGACCGAGCGGCCGAGCCCGCACAGCACCTTCTCGTTGAACAAGGGTGTGGGCGCGCGCACGGCCCCTTCGTACACGACGAGGCGCACCGAGTTCGAGCCGATGTCGATCACGCCGAGTGGTTCGAGGTCGGCGAGCCGGCCGCGGTTGTCGGGGGGATGCGTCAGGTGCATAAACTGGTGCTCAACCCTCTCGCGCCAGCCGGAAGCGCGGCGGCCGCTTATCCTTCAAGGCCTGGCCCCGCCCCGAAAGACTAGGATTAGTCATGAAATATTGATGGGCGTTGAACGTGGCTTCGCCGGGCTTCGGCACGATCCGCACCGCGGTGCCGTCGCCGCAGATGCTCCAGCTCTGCTGATTGTCCTTCAAATTTGCCACCATGATCTGGTCCAGCACCTGGGCATGTACGGTTGCATTGCGGATCGGAACCATGGCTTCAACGCGTCGGTCGAGGTTGCGCGGCATCAAGTCCGCGGAGCTGATATACACCGCGGCCATCGGCGAGGGCAGCCCCTGCCCCTGTCCGAAACAATAAATTCTCGCATGCTCCAGAAACCGCCCGATCACGCTTTTCACGCGGATGTTCTCGGACAAACCAGTGATGCCGGGCCTGAGGCAGCAAATGCCGCGCACAACGAGGTCGATTTCGACGCCCGCTGCACTCGCCTCGTAAAGCTTGGCGATGATGCCGGCATCGACGAGCGCATTCATTTTCGCCCAGATCGCGGCGGGTCGGCCGGCCTTGGCATGGCCGATCTCCTCCTCGATGTGCTTCATGATGCGCGTGCGGATGCCGTGCGGGCTCGCCGCCAGTGTCTCCAGTTCCGAGGGCGCGCCGTAGCCGGTGACGAAATTGAAGATGCGGGCGACGTCGCGCCCGACGCCGGGATCGGCCGTGAAGTACGACAAGTCGGTGTAGATGCGCGCGGTCTGCGGGTGATAGTTGCCGGTGCCGATGTGGCAATAGGTGGCGATCGTCGCGCCTTCCTTGCGCACCACCATGCCGATCTTGGCGTGCGTCTTCAGCTCCTGGAAGCCGTACACGACATGCACGCCGACCTTCTCCATGTCGCGCGCGAGGTTGATGTTGGTGTTTTCGTCGAAGCGCGCCTTGAGTTCGACGACCGCGGTCACCGACTTCCCCATGTCGGCCGCATCCTTGAGGGCGGCGACAATCGGGCTGTTCTCGCGGCTGGTGCGATAGAGCGTCCACTTGATCGCCATCACGTTGGGGTCGGCCACCGCCTGGCGCAGGTACTGCAGCACCACGTCGAAGGATTCGTACGGGTGGTGAACGATGAAGTCCTTGGCGCGGATCGCTGCGAACACGTCGCCATTGAATTCGCGGATGCGCTCGGGGAAACGCGGATGGAACGGCTTGAACAGCAAATCGGGCCGATCATTGACAATCAGCTGGGTGGTGTCGGCCATGCCGATCAGGCCGTCCTTCAGAAAGATCGACTCGCCCTTGACCTCCAGTTCATCGATCACGAACCGCTGCAGGTGGGCCGGCATCGCAGCATCGATCTCAAGGCGGATCACGGTGCCGTGGCGCCGCCGCTTCAGCCGCGTCTCGTAGGCCCGCGTCAAGTCTTCCGCCTCTTCCTGGAACTCGACATCGCTGTCGCGCAGCACGCGGAACAGGCCCTGCGACTTGATCTCGTAGCTGGGGTACAGCTCCGATATGAACAGCCCGATCACGGTTTCCATGGCGATGAAGCGGATGAGCTTCGGATCGCGCGCATCGGTCGGCAAGCGGATGAAGCGATCGACTTGGGCCGGGATCGGGATCAGCCCGCTCATCGCCTTCAAGTCGCGATTGGTCAGCTCGATGGCGAGTGTCAGTCCTTTGTTCTGGATGAACGGAAACGGGTGCGCCGGATCGACGTTCATGGGCGTCAATATCGGGAACACATGCCGCATGAACTCGGCTTCCAGCCACACCAGATCATCCGGCGAGAGGGCCTGCCGGTCGACGATGCGCACACCGACCTGCGCCAGTTCCAACTTCAGCGCATTCCAGCACGCCTGCTTGTCGGCCACGAGACGCGCGACGAACTCGTTGATCGCTGTCAGCTGTTGTGCCGGGGTCTGCCCGTCGATGCTGAGTGTCGTGACGCCGGCCGACACCTGGCCGTAGAGGCCGGCCGCCCGCACCATATGAAACTCGTCGAGGTTCGAGGCCGAGATCGACAGGAACCGCAGGCGCTCCAACAGGGGATGCGCGCTGTTCATCGCCTCTTCGAGGACGCGGTGATTGAACTGCAGCCAGGACAGCTCGCGGTTGTAGAACCGGTCGGCGCTGGTCAGCGCGGCTTCGGCGCTGTCCACCGGCGCGGGGTTGGCAGGGTCCGCCGCTGTTTCACGATTTTTGCCGCGCGTCGTGCTCATGGCGCTCTTCTCCTGGCCCCTCCGGGGCAATCCATCGACAACATGACCTGAACGATACCGGCGACCGATGGTGCCCACGCGCAATCATCGCATGCCACGGGTCACCGTGGTCAAGCCTCGTCCTGGATGCCGCAGGCGGTCAGTGCCTCGGCTGCCAGTGCCCGCGTCACTTTGCGGTGGGTGGCGAGCGCGCGGTGATCGATGTCGGCGACCAGTCGCTGGGCCATGCCGAGCGAGCGGTCCATATGTCGCACGAGATGGGCAATGACCGCAGGCTCGATGGCAAGCTGCCGATCGGCGAACAGCTTGACCAGAACCCCCTGCAGCAGCGCCTGGTCCGGCGGCGCAATCGCCACATGGGGAAGCGCGCGCAACCGCGAGCGCAGGTCCGGCAACGTGACGTCGAGATCGCCAGGCGCCGTGCGCGAGGTCAGAAAAATCGAGAACTTGTGCTCGCGCGCGAGGTTGAGCGCGTGAAACAGCGCGCGCTCGTCACCGACGCCACGTTCGAGGTTTTCGATCGCGAGACCACCGAGAGTGCGCAACTGCTCCACGGTCGCCTCGTTGACCCCTGCCGCCTCGACGCGCACCGCGCCCGAGCGCTGCCGCCAGACGTTGGCCAGGTGGCTTTTTCCTGAGCCTTCCGGTCCGCTGACGACGCCGGCCCAGTGCTGCCAGTCGGGCCACAGGTCGACGAAGGCAACGGCTTCGGCATTCGCCTGCGACACGAGGAAATCCTCGGCGTCGAGCGCGGTTCGATGCGCGAGGTCTAGCACCAGTTGCCGGGGCGCGGCGCCGGTCACGGCAGCTTGACGGGCGGCAAGTCGCCCCGTCCCTTGTAGATCACCGACTCGAGATAGACCTTGAGCGCGAAGCGCACCAGTACGGCGATGGCCGCCGCCACCGGCACCGCAACCAGCACGCCGGCGAAGCCGAACAGCGAACTGAACACCACCAGCGCCGCGATCAGCCACACCGGATGCAGTCCGATCTTGGAGCCGACGATCTTCGGCGACAGCACGGCCGCATCGATCACCTGGCCGAGGGCGAATATGCCAAGCACTTTCAACAGCGGCAGGGTGTCGGGCCAGAACTGCAGCACAGCGAGCGTCGACGCGGTGATGAGGCCCAACGCCCAGCCGATGAACGGCACGAAACTCAGAACGCCAGTCGCGATGCCGATCAGCAGGCCATAGCGCAAGCCGACCAAGCTCAGCCCGATCGCATAAACGAGGCCCAACACCACGCACACCAGCCCCTGGCCGCGAATGAAGGCCGCGATCGCATCGTTGATCTCGGTCGCGAGCCGCGTGATCGTGTCCTTATGGTCGCGCGGCAGCCACGTCTCGATCTTCGCCAGCATGGGGTGCCAGTCGACCAGGATGTAGAACACGACGAGCGGCGTGATCAGCAGCACCGACACGAAGTTCAAAAGGGCGAGACCCTGGCTCCACACGGATTTGGCGATCACGCCGGCGAAGCTCGACCAGTTGGAGGATAGTTCCGCCGTCGCCTGATCGAGCGCCGTCTTGACGATGCCGAAGCGGTCACCCAGGCGCTCCTTGGCCCAGCTTTCGAAAACGCTGCGCAGGCGGTCGAGTTCGCCCGGCATGGTCAGGCCCAGCGACTGCACCTGGTTGACCAGCAGCGGCACCAGGAACACCACGGCCAGGCCTGCGAGCACCACCAGCACGGCGACGATCAGCGCCGAAGCGGCCATGCGCCCGAGCCCCAGTGCCGCCAACCGGTCGGCGAGCGGGTTCAGCGCATAGGCGATCACGATGCCGATCAGGAACGGCAGCAGCACATCCTTCAAGGCCAGCAGGGCCAACACGACGGCCAACAGGGCCGCAAGCCAGAACAGCACCTGGCGTTCAACGCGCATGCCAGCCCCCTTTGTCCGCCGCCTATGGCCTCGACCCGCCATCGGGACCATAGCCGGTCATGTGCCGAAGCCAAGCCTGCATGTACGCTGCCAACGAGACAACCGTGAGAAAGGCCGTGAGCCAGATCAGGGCAATGCGAGCCATCTGCAGCCCAAGCCCGAAACCCAAGTCGGCCAGCACCAGGGACGCTAGCACGAGCTGCGATGCGGTGTTGGCCTTGCTGACGGCGAACGGGCGGATCTGTACGGGATTGTCCATCAGCCAGGACACCATGATCGCGCCGATGATCAGGATGTCGCGGGTGACGATGGCGATCACCAGCCACGACGGCACCTCGCCCGAAATGCCGAGCGCTACGAACACCGTAACCAGCAGCAGTTTGTCGGCGAGCGGATCCAGGTGGGCGCCAAGTTCCGTCCTCCAGCCGTAGCGCTTGGCCAGGAAGCCGTCGAGGCCATCGCTGATGCCGGCCAGCACGAACACGAAGAACGCCGCCTGCACCCGGCCCGACACCAGCAGCCAGAACACGACGGGTACCAGAATGACCCGACCGACCGTGATGAAGTTCGGTATGTTCAATGGTCGGTTCGAACCTTGAGTATCGAGCATTGATTATCGCATGCCACAGGTTGGCTGGTCGTACGCCCTGCGCGCACGCCTCTTCGATCAGATCACAGTCTCCAAGGTAGCCTGGGCCAGGGCATACCGTCGAGGCCGTTTTATCAATAACATCAACGGGGCAGCATTAAGGGCACCGTTCTTGTGTTGCAGCGTCCCTGGTTGCGGCCCCCTCCATGTAATCGCCGCGATGCCGCCCTGCACTCCGCGGCGCGGCAGATCGCGTCGCATCTGCTAGGTTCAGCGCCGCGAAACGTCAACCGAGGTCAGCGCGCCACATGAAACTCCACCTGCATCATATCAACCTGTGCACCGGCGACGTGCCGGCCATGGACAAGTTCTACCGTACCATCCTCGATCTCGGCGACGAGCCGTCGATGGAGGCCCTGCGGTCAAGGGACAAGGACGGGTATACCGGCACCGTATCGTTCGTCACCGACGGCACGACGCAGATGCACCTGGCGCAGCGCGATCTCGGCGCCGGTTTTCGCACCGGCCAGGCGATCAACCCGCTGGAGCGCGGCCACATCGCATTTCGCACCGACGACATCGAGACCTTCAAGAAGCGGCTGGACGCCAAGGGCATTCTCTATTCGAACTACGGCGCCTGGGCGATCAAGGGCTGGGAGCAGATCTTCTTCCACGACCCCGACGGCAACGTGATCGAGGTGCATCAGGAGAAGGTCTAGCGACGGTTTTGGTCGGTCACGCCAGCTGTGCGGCGGTGCCGATGTCGCCCCGCCAGCAATAGAGCGCGAGCAGCGGCTGATCGAGGGCGCGCGTTTCGTGCCGGATGTTGGGCGGGTGGTAGATCGCAGCCCCCATGGGCTTGGCGGTGGGCGGCTCGTCGCCGCGGCCCCACTGCGCTACGCCGCTCACCACGTGATAGACCTCGGCTGCGGGATGGTGGTGCGGTGGATAATGCGCGCCGGGACCCAGCAGCAGAAATCCAACCGCCAGGTTCTCACTCGCGCACGGCCGGCCGCGGCCCACGAGTTCAACATAGCCATAGCTGTCGAGAAACGCCGCGCCGATCGTGTCGACGGTATAATTTGGGTTCTGCCGCCAGTGGGCCGTGGCCGCATGATCGACGAACGCGTCGGCGATGGCGGCCAACGGACCTGATCGCGCGGTGGCGAGTGCGGCCGGCAGCAGGTTTGCAACCGGGAGCAGCCGCGGCGTTTCCACCTGCGCCAGCGTGCCGCTCAAACATCGCAACTCCACGGCAGCGTCGGCCAGCATGCCACCACAGGCAACCGGCTCGGCGGCATAGAGATCGGCGATCTGCTCGAGGAGTGTACTCATGCCGCATCCCCGCCTGGTGCCGTCCGGCATTCACGCGATGACTTCCAATCCCTGCGCTTCGGCCTCCCGCGCCCACCGTTCGGCCACCTCGTAGGTCGCCGGGTCGAGGGGCGCAAAACCGCTGATGCACAGATCGGCACAGAGCGCGGCATGTTCGGGCTTGCTGCCAAGCGTCAGCAAGGCTGCCCGCAACCGGTCGACGATTGCCTCATCCATGTGCTGCGACGCCATGATTGCTGGAATTGGCACCAAGTCGGTCGAGGCGATGACCCGCGTTTGCTCCGTCAGCGCTGGTTCATGCCGCGACAGCAGGGCGAACGCGAAACTGTCGAGCGGACCGACGTCGGTGCGCGTCTCGGCGATGGCTTCCAGCATCCGCCGCGGCGTGGTCAGCGGCCCGATGATTTCTCTGAACAGCGATCGCTTCGATGACCCCCGGTAGCGCATCAGATGATGGCGTGGCGCGTTGTAGCCCGAGTGGCTGTCGGCGATCGTATAGGCGAAGCGGTGGCCGAAGGTGTCTTCCAGCGTCGCGAACACGCTGTCGCGATGCACGACGAAGTGCGTGCAATACTGCGGCCGCCCCTTGGCATGGGCGGCCGCGGGGATGGGGGCCGCCACGATCCTGTGGGTCGCGCCATGGCGCAGCCACGGCCAGCCGCACATGAAGGTCGCAGCCAGGTCCGGGCGCCCCCACAGGTCATTCAGCAGGGCTGGAAAGGCATGCTCGATGACATCGAGCCGCACGCCGGATGTCTCATCGAGCCAGGCGAACAGCCGCTTCCAGGCGGCCACCGCGCCGGGGGCCACGGAATACATGCGTGCATTGGCGATCAGGTGAGTGGGCATGGGCCGAGTGTGGCACACCCAGGCGGTGGGGTAACAGGGGGGTGAGGGCTAAGACCAAGCCGCAGCTGCCCCACCCCCTCACATCAGCACGCGCCGGACCGCGTTGTCCCAGCCGGCGAGCTTGCGGATCCGCTCTGCCGCCGGCATCTGCGGGGAAAAGCGGCGGTCGAGCGCCCAGATCTTCGCGAACTCCCCGGGGCGCGGATAGACGCCCGCGTGCAGGCCGGCGAGATAGGCAGCCCCGAGCGCCGTCGTCTCCAGGATGCGCGGCCGGTCGACCTGCGCATCGAGGATGTCGGCCAGCGCCTGCATGGTCCAGTCGGACGCGGTCATGCCGCCGTCGACGCGCAACACCGGGCCCGCAGCGCCGCCATGGCCGGCCGCCGCCCAGTCCCGGCCCATGGCATCGAGCAGATCGCGCGTCTGGAATGCGACGCTTTCCAGTGCGGCGCGTGCGATCTCCTTCGGCCCGGTATTGCGCGTGAGGCCGAACAGGCCGCCGCGGGCGTCCGCGTTCCACCAGGGCGCGCCGAGGCCGACGAAGGCCGGCACGAGATAGACCTCCTGGGTCGGATCGGCGGCGGCGGCCAGTGTCCCGCTATCAGCTGCGCTGCCTATGACGCCAAGGCCGTCGCGCAGCCACTGTACGGCGGCGCCCGCGATGAAAATCGCGCCTTCCAGGGCATAGGTGCGGCGGCCATCGAGTTGGTAGGCGATGGTGGTGAGCAGGGCGTTGTTCGACGGCACGGCGGTGGTGCCGGTGTTGAGCAGCGCGAAGCAGCCGGTGCCGTAGGTCGATTTCATCATGCCGGGGGTGAAACAGCCCTGGCCCACGGTCGCCGCCTGCTGGTCGCCGGCCATGCCGCCGATCGGCACTGGAGTGCCAAGGATCGCCGCATCGGTCATGCCGAAGTCGGCCGACGAATCGCGCACCTCGGGCAGCATCGCGCGCGGCACGCGAAACAGCCGCAGCAGTTCGTCGTCCCACTGGCCGGTGTGGATGTCGAGCAGCGCCGTGCGGCTGGCGTTTGTCGCATCCGTCGCGTGCACCTGCCCACCGGTGAGGCGCCACAGCAGATACGTATCGACGGTGCCAAACAGCAGCTGCCCGGCCTCGGCGCGGGTGCGCAGCCCGGAAACCTGGTCCAAAATCCAGGCGATTTTCGTGGCGGAAAAGTAAGGGTCGAGCAGCAGCCCGGTCTTGGCCGTGACCAGCGGCTGGACGCCTTCCGCCTTCAGTCGCTGGCACACGTCGGCCGTGCGCCGGTCCTGCCAGACGATGGCGCGGTGCACAGGCTTCCCGGTCTCGCGGTCCCAGACAAGGGTCGTTTCGCGCTGGTTGGTGATGCCGATCGCGGCGATCTGGTCGGGCGTGATGGCAGCTGCCGCCACCGCCTGGCGCAGGGTGGCGAGCGTCGTTTCCCACAGGTCGGCCGGATCGTGCTCGACCCACCCCGATTGCGGATAATGCTGGGCGAACTCCCGCTGGGCACCAGCCGCAATCGACAAGTCGGCGCGCAATACCAGCGTCCGTGTCGACGTGGTGCCCTGGTCGATGGCCACGACATATGCTGCCACTGTGCGCCTCCCTTGTTTTCCCACAGCATGATACAGCGCAAGGGCTGTGTTCAATCTGCCAAATCAGGGATAAGTCCCGGGCATATGTGCGCGATGCCGTAGGTTGGGTTAGGTCGCCCCACTTGGCGACCGTAACCCAACAACTTGGACCACCCGTGGAATGTTGGGTTACGACCGACACAAAAGCCGGTTAACCCAACCTACGGGCACCGATCCTTCGTGCATGAAGCTCAGGCTTCGACCGGAGTTGTAAATTTGCCGACCCCAGTTGCCACCTCCAACCTGCGGGCCAACGTCGCGGAATTCTCCGTCGGCGAGTTGGCGAACGCGATCAAGCGCGCGCTGGAGGATGGCTTCGGCTTCGTGCGCCTGCGCGGTGAAATCTCGGGCTACCGTGGACCGCACGCGTCGGGCCACTGCTACTTCGCGCTCAAGGACGACAAGGCCAAGATCGAAGCCGTGATCTGGCGTGGGCAGTTCTCGAAGCTGCGCTTCCGGCCCGAGGAGGGCATGGAGGTGATTGCGCAAGGACGCATCACCACGTTTCCCGGCTCATCGAAGTATCAGATCGTCATCGAGGCGCTGGAGCCGGCCGGCGTCGGCGCGCTGATGGCGCTGCTGGAAGAGCGCAAGCGCAAGCTCGGCGCTGAAGGGTTGTTCGAGGACGCCCGCAAAAAGCCGCGCCCATTCCTGCCGCGCGTCGTCGGCATCGTGACGTCGCCGACGGGCGCGGTGATCCGCGACATGCTGGCCGGCTTCACCGAGCGGTTTCCAGCCCACGTGATCGTGTGGCCGGTGCGCGTGCAGGGCGAGACGAGCGCTGCCGAAGTTGCAGCCGCCATCCGCGGCTTCAATGCGATGGCACCGGACGGGCGCATTCCGCGTCCCGATGTCCTGATCGTGGCGCGCGGTGGCGGCAGCCTCGAAGATCTGTGGGGCTTCAACGAAGAGATCGTGGTGCGGGCGGCTGCGGAAAGCCGCATTCCGCTGATCTCCGCGGTCGGCCACGAGACCGATTGGACGCTGATCGATCTCGCGGCCGACGCGCGCGCGCCGACGCCGACCAAGGCCGCCGAATGGGCGGTGCCGAAGTACGCCGACCTCATCGAGCAACTGGCCGGACTGGCCGCCCGCCGCGCGACCGCCATGCGCCGCTCGATCACGGCCAAGCGCACCGAGTTGAAGGCGGCGACGCGCGGCCTGCCACGTCTCGAAGACCTCGTCCTCCTGCCGCGCCAGCGCTTCGATGCGGTCGACAAGCGGCTGGGGCGTGCCCTGCTCGCAAACACGCGGGCGCACGGCATGCGGCAGGCCAAGGTTGCAGCCCGCCTCACGCCCCGGCTGATCGAGGCGCGGCTGCAGCGCGCGCACGATCGCCTCGACACGCTCGCCCGCCGCAGCGTCGAGGGCCTCGCCCGTGTCGCCGGCCACAGGCGGTCGCGGCTGGAGCGGGTGTCGGGACGGCTCAATCCGCAGTTCGCGCGCACCGCAATCTCGCGCGCCAGTGAGCGGGTTGCAGCCCTTGATGTGCGTGCCGGCCGGGCGCTGGCCAATCGCGTGACCGCCTGGCGCCGCCAGGTCGCGGCGCAGGGGCAACTGTTGAGTTCACTCAGCTATCAGAGCGTGCTGCAGCGTGGCTTCGCCCTGGTGCGGGATGAGGCGGGGCAGGCGCTCCGTTCCGTCGAACAGGCGGCGGCTGGATCGCGCGTCGAGATGGAATTCGCCGACGGCCGGGTGCAAGCGCAAGTGCTGGGCGATGGAGCGGACGCAGCGCCGCCCGTCGCCCGTGCCGCCGCAAAACCGATGGCGGCCGCCAAGGCGCCACGGCGTACCTCGGGCGGAGGCGGCGGCAACAGCGGGCCTCAGGGATCGCTGTTTTGAACCACGCGACCTGAATGGCGCCGACCTACTTCGCTGCCGCCTCGGCGAGCGACGCGGCGACGGCCGCCGCCATCTTGAACTGGGCGTCCTTGTCCTTGATCGCGTAGCGGTTCGCCAGCCACGCAAAGTCGGTCCAGGCCAGCCACACCGATCCGTCAGCCTCTTCGGTCACGAGCATGCGCACCGGCCAGTCGAGGCCCGCATAGCGATTGGACTGCAGGAACTGCACGCCGAGCGGCGGATTGCCGAACAGCACGAGCGTCGATTGTCCGATCTTGAGTTTGGCGCTTCTTGCCAGCGCCTGCTGATCGATCGCGTCGAAGAAGCGGATGCCGTTGGCTTTGATCGCGGCCTTGAGGCGCTGCACGGTCATTGGCACCGAATGGGCACTGCGCAGGCGCACAACCCCCTCGGCCAAGGGCGCCGGGCTCGGCGACGTAACAGTCGACAAGGACTGGGCGACGGCTGGCGATTTGGTCAGGGCCAGTACCAGGGCCGCGGCAAATGCCAGGACCAGCAAAACTACTCTTACCGACTTATTCACGAGTGGGGCTCCTCAAAAGCGCGGCATTAGCGGCGCGTGCCACGGGGACAGGTCCCGACTTCGGCAAGTGTGCCTTGTGCACTGACTGGCGTGCGGATCGGAACCTGTCCCCATCCAGGCCACCGGTTCGATCAAGGCATCTGCATCATCTTGTCGTTCATCATCTCGATCGGCACGAGGTCGCTCGAGGTGAGCACCACCGTCACCGAGCCCTTGTTCTCCCACCAATGCTGGAGCTCGCCGCCGAATTCGGCAGTCGACTCGCCAGCCTTGTGCACGATCGGCACCGAACACGTCGTGTTGTGCTCGATGATCTCGCCGGAAATGATGTAGATGATCGCCGGACGATCGGCGTGGCTGTGGGTCGGCACGAAACCACCAGGCTGAATGGTCAGCCGGCGGGTGCGCAGCATCAGGCCCTTCATGCCGCGCCAGCCCGTGGGGTCGAGGGTTTCGACGACTTCGCCCTTGAGCTTCGAGTCGTCCGTCACGGTTTCGATCTTCTGCGGCGTCTTGAGGACTTTGTCCGCCGGGCAGCTGCCCGCGAACGCCGCGCCAGACGCGAACGCCGACAGTCCAAGCGCCAGTGCGCCGATCTTGATGCTCTTACTCATATCAACTCTCCTGTTGCAATTCGTGGCCCGTCTCATCATTCGAGACCGGGCCGGGAGAGGATGCCGGCTGGCGCCCGCGAACTGAAATACCTGATTTCGCTTTATTCCATAGCTGCAGCGCATGGGGGACGTCTCGGCAACTGTCCCCGATTTCGCTGGTGTGCTGTAATCGATGACAGTCTCGCAGCACGGTAACCGCGCGCGTTCAGGATCCCCAATCACGCCCCATGACCGCCGCGCCCCTCCCCACATCGACGTCGCGACAGCTTGCCGGCCTGCTGGCGGCGCTGGTGACGATGAGCTGCCTCAGTCAGTTCTATCGCGTCTCGAACAGCGTGATCGCGCCCGATTTGATGCGCGAGCTGCACATGTCGCCACAGCAGCTGGGGCTCGCCGGCGGCGCGTTCTTCTTCACGCTGTTGATCGCACAGATCCCGGTTGGCATCTGGTTCGACCGCTATGGCGCGCGCATCACGCTCACCTTGCTGTCGGTGTTCGCGGTGATCGGCGCGGTGATGGTCGCACGCGCCACTTCGGCCGCCGACCTGATCATCGCGCGCACCATCATCGGGCTCGGCTGTGCCGCGAACTTCATGGCGCTGGTGTTCGTGCTGTCGCGATGGGTGGAGCCCGCGCGCTACACGACGGTGCTGAGCTGGGGGTTCGCGCTCAGCAACATCGGCTCGATCGCGGCGGCAACGCCACTCGCGTGGGCGGCTGCCACGATCGGCTGGCGCAATACGTTCCTGGTGCTGGGGGCGATCTCGGCCGCGGGCGCACTCGTCTATTACGTCGTGGTGCGCGACCAGCCGCCGGGAACGCCTGTCGTGCCGCCCAAGCCAAGTTCTTATCGCGAGGAACTTGCCGGTCTGCTGACGGTGTGGCGCACGCCGGGCCTGCTGCCGGTACTGGCGGTGCACACCTTTGCCTATGCGACGCAGCTCACCATACTCGGCATCTGGGCTGGGCCCTATCTGTTCGACGTGTACGGTCTCAAAGGGCTCGCCCGCGGCAATATCCTGCTGATCATGGGTCTTGCCCAGATCATCGGCGTGTTCTGCTACGGCCCGCTCGATCGGCTGGTGGGATCGCGCAAGATCGTCATCGTGACGGGTGCGGCGCTGACGATCGCGACGCTGGTCCTGATGGCGGTGATCCCGCAGCCGCCGTTGTGGTTCGCCGTCATCCTGCTGAACCTCGTCACGTTCGTCGCCTCCTACGGCGTCGTCATCGTATCGCAGGGTCGGGCGCTGTTTCCACAGCATCTGGCCGGCCGCGGGGCGACTACGGTCAACATGGCGCAGCTGCTGGGGCTGATGGCCTTGCCGATCGTCACCGGCCAGATCGTCGGCGCGTTTCCGGCGACCGCCGGCGTGGTGCCCGAGGTCGCCTATCGGGCGGCGTTTGCGGCACTGGCCGCCTGCAAGCTGTTTGGTTTGCTGGTCTATCTGCGGTCGCCGGACAGCCGGCCGTGACGAGCCTCAACGGGCACTGATCAGTCCGCGATACTCAAGCAGCGCGCCCGGTGCCAACTCGACGGCCAAGATGCGGTCGGGGTCGGCTGGACCCGGCAACCAGATCTGTCCCGGCGGCACGCGCAGGAAGCCGAAGCGGGCATAGTACGGTTCGTCGCCGACCAGTACCGACAGCCTCACCCCCGCGGCCTTGGCCCGCTCCAGCCCCTCTGCCACGAGGCGCCGACCATGCCCCTGGCCGGCGAACGCAGGCTCGACGGCCAGCGGCCCGAGCAGAAGTGCGCCAGGTGCGCCGCCGATGTTCACTTCGGTGAACCGGATGCTAGCGATCAACTGGCCCGGCACCACCGCGACCAGGCAGAACCGCGACAACAGCGGCTGCCCTTCACGGATGCGGTAGGCGGCGCGCGTGAACCGTCCCGGGCCGAAAGCGCGCGGCTGTAGCGCCTGGATGGCTGGCAAATCTTCCGGCGTGGCAGGCCGGACAGTGACGTCGAGGGACATGACGGGGGTACACTCGCGACAACGGAAGCGAAGAAGGTTTCAGCGCGCACGAGGGCGCCGGTGGCTGCATGTCAAAGCGCGCCGGCTCGTCGTCGCTGCGGTGTCGTGGTGGAAAGCCAGTCCATGCGTGCCGCGTAACATGGGCCGACGGCCCGGTCCAGGACGACCGTGCGGCTCGGTTACCAGTCGGCGCGGCGCGGGGCTCCGCTCATCACCTCATCGATCCGGGCTCGCGTCGCCCGGGTCGTGGCCTCGGGCAGGCGATCGGCGGCGAAGAAACCTTGTTCCGCGATTTCCAGGTTGGCTTTCGGCACCGCCGGCTGGCGCCAGGTGCGCACCACGAACAGCACGATGTGGTCGCCCGGAAACTCGATGAAGTGCGTATAGATGCCAAACAGCTGCGGCGCCCCTTCGATCTCGATGCCGGCTTCCTCGCGCAGTTCCCGGCGCAGCGCCGTCTCCACCGGCTCGTTCTTTTCCACGCCCCCGCCCGGAAAATGCCAGCCGTCGCGATATCCATGCCGCACCAACAGGATACGGTCTTGGCCGTCGATCACCATGCCCTGGGCGCCGAGCGTCAGGCCACGTGATAATCGCCAGTACCGCTGCAGGGCGCTGACCACCAATGTCTTGCGCGCCAAAACAATGTCTCCCAATCATGTCCGTTGCCAGACCGTGGTGTAACACCTGGGCGCCACAACGCCAGCAGCTGAAAAGTTCGAAAGCCCGCGCATGTCGACGACGTTCACCCTCGCCCACCTGTCCGACGTGCACCTGAGCCCGATCGTGGGGTTCACGCCGCGCCACTGGAATGCGAAGCGCGCGCTCGGCTTCATCAACTGGCAGCGCAAGCGCCGCTTCGTTCACCGCCGCAGCGTGGCCGACCAGATCGTGGCCGACGTGAAGGCGCAAGCGCCCGGCCACGTCGCGATCAGCGGCGATCTGATCAACATCGGTCTGCCGGCGGAATACGAGGCGGCAGCACTGTGGCTGAAGTCGGTCGGCGCGGGCAAGGACGTCTCCGTGGTGCCGGGCAACCACGACATCTACACGCCGATCGGAAGTGATCCAGGCGTCGCACGGTGGGCGGCACACATGACATCCGACGACTGGGGGCTGGCGCACGGCGCCGCGTCCGACCGGCCGTTCCCCTATGTGCGACGGCTCGGCCCGCTGGCGCTCGTCGGGCTCAACTCGGCGGTTGAAACACCGCCCGGCATCGCGACCGGACGGGTCGGCGCCGACCAGTTGGCGGCAGTTGCGCGCTGCCTCGCCCAATCAGCACAGGCGGGGCTCTATCGCGTGGTGATGATCCACCATCCGCCACTACCGGGCCTGACCCGTCCGCATCACGAACTGCTCGATGCCGCAGAGTTGGCCGCCGTTCTGGCCAGCACCGGCGCGAACCTCGTCCTGCATGGCCATACGCACCTGGCGACGGTGAATACACTTGCCGGCCTGCGTGGCCCGATCCCGATCGTCGGCGTGGGTTCGGCATCGGCGGCGCGCTCACGGGGCACCGAACCGCTGGCACAGTACAACCTTCTGCGGATCACCGGCCAGCCGGGCAGTTGGCAGACCACCTTGACCCGCCGCGGCTTACGCGTGGGCAGTGCCCACATCGTCGACCTCGACACCCGCGTCTTGCCCTGAGCGTTCGGCGGATGTGCAATTCTGAGGGTTCAATAGATCGGGTTTGACGTATAAACTCAGCTCTTCAACAGGAGCACTCCGCCCGTGACCCAGTCTACCGCCGCTGCCCCGACCAAGCCCGCGTTGCCGGTTTGGGTCATCATCCTTGCGGCCGGCACGATCGTCGGCATGGCCATGGGCCTGCGCCAGGTGATGGGGCTTTATCTCAAGCCGATGACCACCTCGCTCGGCATCGGCCGTGAACCGTTTTCGGACGCCATGGCGATCGCCAATCTGGTCTGGGGACTAGCGGCAATCGTCACTGGCGCCATCGCCGACCGCAAGGGCGCCGGACGCGTCATCGTCGTCTGCGCGCTGGCAACGGCGACCGGCCTTTACCTGATGTATGCGGCCCGCACGGGCTTGGAGCTCTATGTCAGCGGCCTGCTGCTGGGGCTCGGCGTCGCCGGCACCGGCGTCACGGCGCTGGTTGGCGCGGTCGGACGGGCGGCACCCGCCGACAAGCGCACGGCTGCCATCGCCTCGCTCGGCATGGCCGGCGGCATCGGCCAGCTCATCGCGCTGCCCTATACGCATCTGCTGATCGAGACGCTCGGCTGGCAGAAGAGCCTGCTGGTGCTGTCGGCGACGGCATTACTGATCATCCCGCTGGCCTATCCACTCGCCGGCAAGCCGTTGCGCGTCGATACCGGCGTCAAGCCGCAAACCCTCACCGAAGCCTTCGGCGAGGCCTTCGCGCACCCGAGTTTCTGGTTGCTGACGGCCGGCTTCTTCGTCTGCGGCTTCCACGTCGCCTTCTACGGCGTGCACATCTACGCGTTCGCTGCCGACAAGGGCCTCGAACCGTGGGTCGGCACGGCCGCCTTCATGATGGTCGGCGTCGCCAACATCATCGGCACTTATATCGCCGGGCGCTCCACCAAGGTGGTCGAACGGCGGGTGAGCCTGAGCTTCATCTACTTCGCCCGCTGCTTCGTGTTCATCGGCCTGCTGTACCTGCCGATCACACCGTTCTCGCTGATCGCGCTGAGCACGGTCCTCGGCTTCCTGTGGCTGTCGACGGTGCCTCTGACGTCAAGTTTGGTTGCGATCTTCTTTGGCACCACCTGGATGTCGATGCTGTTCGGCTTCGTGTTCCTGTCGCACCAGCTCGGCTCGTTCGCCGGCCTGAAGCTCGCCGGCATGGTCTATGACGCGACCAAGTCCTACGACTTCATGTGGTGGATCTCGATCGCCATGGGCCTGTTCGCGGCAGCCGTGCACTGGCCGATCCGCGAGCGGCCGGTCGCCCGGCTGAAGATGCCGACCCCCGTGGCGGCCTAGCAGCGAAACTGGTAGGCTCACGCGCATGGACACCGCCGAGACATCCACTTCGATCCGCGACACGGCGCCACCGGCAATGCGGATGGTGCTGCTGGCACTCCTGCTCGGGCTGTGCGCGGGCGCCGTCTACCTCTATGCCGTGCGCGGGAACGCGATCTTCCTCGATCTCGAGCGCATGCTCTGTCTGTGAGGGCATGCCCGCATGCGGACGTGGATCGCGGCACTCGGGTGCCTGGTACTGGTGCTGATTGGTCCGCTCGCGGCGCTCGCAGACCCGACGCGCACCTACGTCAAGCGCGGCGTGCCCTACGACGACGTCAAGCTCGACATTGAAACCGCGATCGAGGGCAAGGGGCTGAAGATCGGCATAACCGCTGATCTGGCCGAAATGCTCGCTCGCACCACGGCCGACATCGCGGCCGGACCCGCAGTCTACAAGTCCGCTCACTACTATCAGTTCTGCTCGGCCGCGCTGGCGCACAAGTGGGCGGCTGCCGACCCGGCCAACATCGGCTACTGCCCGCTCGTGATGTTCAGCTACGAAAGCGCCCAGCAGCCGAACGAAGTTGTCGTGGGCTATCGCCTGTTCCCGCGCACCGGCAGCGCCGCCACCCGCGCGGTGCTCGACGAAGCCGAGGCCCTGCTCGACGCGATCGCGCGCGACGCCGTGAAGTAGCGCTGGCAGTTGGCCCGCGTGGTCCAAACGCAACACGTTCCGCGATGACCTTGACTCGGACATGCCCGGCTGCTTCGGTGCAGGCGTGACGGTCTTCGCCGCGCGTCAGACACAGGCCGCGGCGGGTGAATAGGGAACGCGGTGCCGGGTCCAGTACCCGAACGCCGAGGCTGCCCCCGCAACTGTAAGCGGCGAGTCACCTCCACTCATGCCACTGCATGTGTCCGTTTTGGGCAACTGCGGGAAGGCTGGAGGTGACGCCAGAGCCGCGAGCCAGGAGACCTGCCGGCACAAGTCGTCCATCCCTCATGCGGGGCGCGTGGTGGAACGGGAGTCCGTAGCGGCGACTGATGTGCAACCGGCGGGAGCCACGTCAGCGAGATCGTGCGGATTGGGGCCGTTGAGCGGCTCGGATCACAGGTACAAAACGTTCCGCGACCCTTGGACGGGTTCGCGCGCTTGCGTCCCAGATCGAACTGACAGGGTTCTCCGTTTTCAGTCGTTGAACGGAGACATTATGCGTCATTCATCCTATTCGACCTTTGCTGCGAGGGCGGCCATGACGGCAGCCCTGCTCTCCTCGGACGCGCTGCCAGCCTCCGCGCAAGCGCCGCAAGAACTGCCACCGATCATCGTGCAGGGCGCGACGCTGGACGCGCCGAAGCTGCTGGCGCAGACCCCGGCGCCACCGCCACAAGCACAGTCGCCGAGGCGGGCGCCTAGCCCGTCCACGGCCACCCAGGCACCGCCAAAGGCTGCGCCACCAACTGCCCCTGCCGCAGCCCAACCAGCACCATCTGCACCAACCGCGACGGCATCGTCAGCGGCAACGGGCCCGGTTGAGCCGCTGCCAGAGCCTGGCGGCATTCCTGCTGCCAACACCGGCACGTCGCTCAGCGTCATCACCGCCGCCGACCTGAAGAGCCAGCAGGTCCGCAACGCCGCCGAGGCGCTCCGCAGCCTGCCGGGCGTAAGCGTCAACAGGACGGGCGGTGCGGCCGGTCTCACGCAGCTGCGCATCCGTGGTGCAGAAGCCAATCAGACCCTGGTCTTGATCGACGGCATCGAGGCGAACTCGGGCACTGACGGCGAGTTCGACTTCTCGGACCTGTCGGCCGAAGACATCGAGCGTATCGAGATTTTGCGCGGTCCGCAGTCCGGCTTGTACGGCTCGAACGCGCTCGGCGGCGTCGTCAACATCATCACCAAGGGCGGGCGCGGGCCGCTCACCATCGCCGGCAGTGCCGAGGGCGGCAGTTTGCGCACGCGCGATTACACGGCCCGTGTCTCCGGCGGCAACGACCGGGGCAATGTCTCGATCGGTGTCCATCGCCGCGAGAGCGACGGGTTCAACGTGGCGACTGCACGCAATCCCGACCTGCTAGGGTTTCGCGACACCGACAGTGCAGCCCTCACCAGCTTCTCGCTGAAGGCCGGCGGGCAGATCGCCAAGGATGCGAGCTTCGACGTGATACTGCGCAACGTCGCAAAATCCGGCGGGCGCGATGGCTTTGGTGGAGTCACCGGCCAGCTCGCGACCGCCATCGACGACCCCTCGCGGTTCTCGTCCAACATCTGGCTCGTCGGGGTCAACGTGCGTTGGGACATGCTCGACGGCGCACTGACCCACATGCTGCGCGCGAACCGCAACTCCACCCGCCGCACTGACGACGATCGCGGCGCCTTCCCCTTTCGCAGCGACAACACCAGCGAGACCGACAAGGTCGGCTATGTCGCCACCTACCGCTTTGCACTGCCGCTGATGTCGACCGCCAAGCACAGTATCTCCGGCTTGGTCGAGAAGGAATTCGAGACCTTCAAGCCGCGCTCGGATTTCACCACTGGCGAGGATTTCCGCCGCTCACGGGTCGGCACCGTCGCCGAGTACCGGGGCGAGTTCGCCGACCGGCTGTTCGTCACCGGCACCGTCCGCCGCGACTACAACGACAGCTTCGCCGATTTCACCACCTGGCGGTCGACCGCATCGCTGAAACTGCCCGAGGTCGCCCTGCGCCCGCACGGCAGCGTCGGCACCGGCGTCAAGTACCCGAGCTTCTTCGAGCAATTTGGCTTCATCCCGGGCTTTTTCCTGCCGAATCCGAATTTGCGGCCGGAGACCTCGTTCGGCTGGGATGCCGGCGTCGAGTTCACCCTGCTGCGCGACCGTGCGACCCTCGACGTCACGTACTTCCGCGCCAACCTCGAAAACAGGATCGTCGCGCTCGGCTTTCCAACGAACCTGACCAACGACCCCGGCGAAGCAACGCGCCAGGGCGTCGAGGTTGCCGGCAAGTACCGCCTGTCGCCGGCCCTCAGCTTGGGCGTCAGCTACACCTATCTCGATGCGCGTGATGGCAACGGCCTGCGGGAAGTGCGCCGCGCCCCACACGGCGGGCGCGTCGATGCGACCTATGGTTTCGATGCTGGCCGCGGCACGTTCAACGTCGCCGCCGCCTACAACGGCCGCTCTGACGACACAGCGTTCCGCCTCGGCATCGATCCGAACTTCGGGGGCACGACCTTTACGCCCGAACGCGTGAAGCTCGACGACTACCTCCTGCTATCGATTGCGGCGGCCTATAGGATCCAGCCCGGCGTCGAGCTGTTCGGCCGGGTCGAGAACCTCGCCAACCAGCGCTACCAGGAGGTGTTTGGCTATCAGACCGCCGGGGCCACGGCGTTTGCCGGCGTGCGCTTCACGCACCAGGACAAGCCGCTCGACGGCGCGGCGGGCAAGTGATGGTCGTGCCAGTCGTCATGGCGATCGCGGCGTTGCTGCTGGCATCCTCGGTGCAGGCGGCCAAGCCGGTGCGCATCGTGTCGCTGAACCTGTGTACCGATCAGCTGCTGATTCAGCTCGTCCCGCGCGAGCGGATCGCGGCGCTGACCACGCTCGCTGCCGACCGCAACGTGTCGGCCATCGCCGACCAGGTGACGGGACTGCCGCTGATCGCCGGCGGTGCGGAAGAAGTGCTGGCGCTTGATGCCGACCTCATATTGGCCAGCCCCTATGCGGCGACGCCGACGGTCGATCTGTTGCGCCGGCTGGGTAAGCGGGTCGAACTCGTACCGTTCGCCACCGATTTCGACGGCATCCGCGCGTCCGTGCGCCAGGTCGCAGCGGCGGTGGAGGAACCGGCCCGTGGCGACGCCCTCGTCGCCCGGTTCGATGCGGCATTGGCGAGCGCCCGAACCAGCGTGCGGCGCTGGCCCGAGGCGCTGGTCTATCAGGTCAACGGTCTCGTCTCCGGCACCGGCAGTCTGGCCGACGCGGCGTTGCGGGCGGCCGGGCTGACCAATCAGGCCCGGCGCCATGGAACGGCAGTTGGCGCCCGCGTGGCCCTCGAAAGCATCGTCGCTTTGCCGCCCGATCTGGTGGTGCTGGCCCAGGGCACGACGACCTATCGCACGGTGGTGTCGGACAATCTGCGGCATCCAGCGCTTGCGCGCGTGATGGCCGATAAAGCCGGCGTCGAACTGCCGATGCCGCTGTGGCTGTGCGGCAGCCCTCGCACCGCCGATGCGGTCGGCATTCTGGCGGCCGCGCGCAGTCGGCTGCCAGTTGCCACCAAAGGTGAATGATGCAGCCCGTACGCCCGGAACTGTGGCTCGGCGGCGTCTTGGCGCTCAGTATCGCCGCCTCCCTGGCGATCGGCCCGGCCGGCTTCGGCTTGCCTGGTAAAGCCCCTGCGGCATGGCTGATCTTCAGTGAAATCCGCCTGCCGCGCGCGATCCTCGGCGCGCTCATCGGTGCCGCGTTGGGTCTCAGCGGCGCAGCCCTCCAGGGCTATCTGCGCAACCCGCTGGCCGAACCCGGACTGCTCGGCGTGACCGGGGGCGCGTCGCTCGGCGCGGTGATCGCGATCCACTCGGGCGCAACGGCTGCCTTCGCGCTCGCGCTGCCGCTCGGCGGGCTGATCGGGGCGGCCACGAGCACAGCTGCCGTGCTGCTGCTGGCCGGCGCCCGCAGCGGCCCGGTGACGCTGATCCTGGCCGGCGTCGCCATATCAGGCCTCGCCGGCGCGCTGACCACGCTCGCCCTCAACCTGTCGCCCAACCCGTTTGCCGCCGTCGAGATGGTGTTCTGGCTGCTCGGCTCGCTCAACGACCGCAGCCTGGTGCACGTGTGGATCGCCAGTCCGCTGATCCTGGCCGGGGCTGCCATTCTGCTGTCGTTGCAGCGCGACCTCGACAGTCTCTCGCTCGGCGACGACGTGGCGGCCAATCTGGGCGTCGACTTGTCGCGCATTCGCCTGAAGGTCATCGCCGGCACGGCGCTTGCGATTGGCGCTGCGACCGCGGTCGCCGGCTCGATCGGCTTCGTCGGCCTCGTCATTCCGCACCTGTTGCGGCGGTTCGCCGACCACGCGCCGGGCCGCCTGCTTTGGTTGAGTGCGCTCGGCGGCGCCTGTGTGCTGCTGCTGGCCGACGTCGCGGTGCGGCTGCTGAGCGCGTTCGGGGATCTAAAGCTCGGCGTGGTGACGGCCCTGATCGGCGCGCCGTTCTTCCTGTGGCTCGTAATCAAGACGCGCCAGGAGCTGGGGCCATGAGCCTCGCCGCGACCGACCTTGGCGTCGCCCTCGGCCAGCGCACCGTGCTGGCCGGGGTCACGCTCGCTCTGCGGCCGGGCGAAGTGACTGCCGTGCTTGGTCCCAACGGCGCCGGCAAGTCGACGCTGCTGCGCGCGCTCGCTGGTTTGCTGCCGCCGCACCAAGGCACGGTGATATTGGATGGTACAGCCCTCGGCGGCTTCGATGGCCCCGACCGAGCGCGCGCCATCGGCTTTCTGCCACAGCACCGCACAATTCATTGGCCGATGACGGTCGAGCACACGGTCGCGCTGGGTCGCGTTCCACACGGCGACCGATCGCCACAGGCGATCGAACGGGCCATGGCCGAAATGGACGTGACACAGTTCCGCGACCGGCCCGTGACCGAGCTGTCCGGCGGCGAACTTGCCCGCGTACTGATGGCGCGCGTCCTTGCCCAGGACACGCCGATCCTGCTCGCCGACGAGCCGACGGCGGGCCTCGATCCGGCGCACCAGTTGGCCCTGCTCGACTGCCTTGCCGCCCGCGCGAAAGCGGGAAAAACCGTTGTGGTGGCGCTGCATGATCTGTCACTCGCGGCGCGCTATGGCCAGCGTATCGTGCTGCTGCAAGCGGGGCGCATCACAGCCGACGGCGTGCCGGACGCAGTTCTCACGGCCGCCCTCCTGAAGTCCACATTCGGCATCGATGCGCAGCTTGTGCACGTCGAAGGCATGGCGGTCGTACTGCCGCGCCGGGTGTGCTAAGAGCCGTTTCCCCATCACAACCTGAAGCGAGATGAGCCCCGTGGCCAAAGCCAGCAAGCTGCGTGTCAACCTTGCCCTCCAGGGCGGCGGCGCCCATGGCGCGTTCACCTGGGGCGTGCTCGACGGTCTGCTGGAGGACGACACCCTCGACTTCGGCTGGATCAGCGGCACCAGCGCGGGCGCGGTCAACGCGGTGGCGCTCGCCGCGGGACTGGCGGCCGGCGGGCGGGCCATGGCACGGGCCAAGCTCAAGTCGGTATGGGCAGCCGTCGAGAAGGCCAAGCCACCGGACATGGCGGCGATGAACCCCTATCTGACCAAGACCCTAGAATCGATGGCGAAACACCTGTCGCCGTCCGATTTCAATCCGCTCAAGGTCGACCCCTTCCGCGACCTGCTGGAAGCCGAAATCGACTTCGCCCGGTTGCGCACGCCAAGCTCCATGGAACTGCTGATCGCTGCGACCGAGGTGGCGACCGGGCGCCCTCGCCTGTTTCGCCGACCTGAGATGAAGGTCGAGGTGGTGCTGGCTTCGGCCTGCCTGCCGACCGTCCACCATGCGGTCGAGATCGACGGGCGGGCCTATTGGGACGGTGGCTTCTCCGCCAATCCCGATCTGGTGACGCTCGCCACCGAAAGCCCGGTGGAAGACACGATCATCGTCGTTCTCAACCAGGCGGTACAGACCAAGCTGCCCAAGACCGCCACTGAAATCGCCAGCCAGATGAGCGAGATCACGTTCAACCAGCCGTTTCTGCGCGATATCGAGCTGATCGCGGCCGCCCGCGGCACCCGGCTCGGCTGGTTCGCCGACGAAGGCGGCAGCATCGCCAAGCTCAGGCGCCATCGCTTCCACGTGATCGAGACCGGCCGCCATACCGCCAACCTCCCCGCCGGCTCCAAGATGAAGCCCGACCAGGAACTGCTGTCGTACCTGTTCGGCGCCGGACGCACGGAAGCGGCGAAGTGGCTTGGCATCAATCGCAAATACGTGGGCCGCGAGGACACCGCAGAACTTGAAACGCGCTACCTCGGCGCGCCCAAGGCTGTGCCAGCCAAGCGTGGCTGAGCATGCCCGTCTGGGCTATGGCCGCCGTGCGTCGGGGATGCTGTCCGTCGTCGGGAAATAGGGCTTGATGTCGATCAACGGAGTCCCGTCGCGGCAGTCGATGTGGCGGATGGTGAGCTTTGCGCCCTCGACCTTCAGCAATTCCACGACCGACAGCGCGATGGGGTTCGGCCTGACCGGCGAGCGCAGGGCAAAGGTGCCGCGCGGACGCCCGAGATGGCCCGGCACCTGGTGCATCAGATCGCGCCGCGCTTCGTCCATCCAGTAGAGCACAATCAGGTGCGAACAGTGCTCGATGTCGAGCAGGCCGGCAGCATAGCGTGCGTCAAGCTCGATGACGGCCTCCGCAGTGCTGGCGCGGCCGTTCTTCGGACAGTCGTCGCGGGTTGCGTAGACCGTGCGGATGCGGCCGATGAAATGCACGCCGGCATCTGTCGCCAGCGGCAGATCGATCGCCACTTCGCCTGGACGCTGCGATGCGCACGGAACCGATGATGCGTTGGACATGGGGTACTGTTCCTTCGGCCAGTTGAAAATCTACCCTCTCGCACCCCGCGAGCGCACGCTCGATCGAACTGGTCGCATCGAACGGCGTGGCGATGGCACAGCTAAACCCGATGCGGCTCTGAATTGCCACGTGACGCACTCCCGTTCCCCCGCCCATGGTGCTTGGCAGCGGGCCTATAACAGCATTACGGTGGCCACCCGTCGTCGAACTTCAACAATCCGGACACGCGGTGCAAGGGCCGGCCGGCTTCAACGCCGACAGTCCGTGCCACCAAACCGCATCCACTCCCTTCTGACAAAGCCCGCACCCATGCATATCGACGCACACCAGCACTTCTGGCGGATCGACCGTGGCGACTACGGCTGGCTGACACCGGCCCAGGGTGCGCTGTATCGTGATTTCCTTCCCGCCGATCTGGCCCCCACGCTGGCCCGGCTCGACATCGGGAAAACGATCCTGGTGCAGGCCGCTCCCACACTGGCGGAAACCGCGTTCCTGCTGGCGCTGGCCGAGACCACGCCGTTCGTCGCCGGCGTGATCGGCTGGATCGACTTCACCGCGGCCGATGCCCACGAGACGATTTCGCTGATGGCGGCGAACCCGAGGCTCGTCGGCCTGCGCCCCATGGTGCAGGATTTCGATGATCCCAACTGGCTGCTCAGATTGGACCTGGTGCCGGCCATTAAATCGATGGTCAGCCACCGGCTGGTTTTTGATGCCCTGGTCCGCCCGCAGCATCTGAACGCCCTGCGCACCTTCGTCGATCGCTTCCCGGACCTTGCCGTTGTGGTCGATCACGGTGCCAAGCCCGAGATCCGGCATGCGGTGCATGCCTCCTGGCAGAGCGATCTGCGCGCGATTGCGGCCCACAGCCGCGTCAGCTGCAAGCTGTCGGGGCTGATCGCCGAGGCAGCGGCCGACTGGCGGCCGGAGCAGGTCCTGCCCTACTGCGACCGGCTGCTGCAAATCTTCGGGCCCGATCGCCTGCTATGGGGCAGCGACTGGCCGGTGGTCAATCTGGCGGGCGGCTATGATGTATGGCGCATGTTGACGGCGCAGGCGCTGCAGGACCTCAAACCCGCCGAGCGCGCAGCCATTCTCGGCGGCAATGCGCGGCGGGTGTACCTCAGTCATGGCCGCGGCATCGCCTGATGGGGCAAGCACGGATGTCCGGCAGTCCCGGCAGCCCGCTCACCCACGCTTGCCCCACGGCCGGCGCTGCCTATAGTGCCGGCAAATCCGCCAGCTTCCCCGCTCTGTGACCCATAGGACCCGCACCATGACCACCGCCTCCCTCGACGTCATCGCCGTCGGCAATGCCATCGTCGATATCATCGGCCGCTGCGACGACGCGTTCCTGGCCCGCCACGGCGCCGCCAAGGGCAGCATGCGCCTGGTCGATGCCGCCGCCGTCGTGGCGCTTTACAAGGACATGGGGCCAGCCATCGAGATCTCGGGCGGGTCGGCAGCCAACACGATGGTCGGCGTCGCCTCGCTCGGCGGCACGTCCGCGTTCATCGGCAAGGTCGCCGACGACGAGTTCGGCCGCATCTTTGCCCACGACATCAAAAGCGCCAGGGTCGCGTTCGATACGCAACCTGCCAAGGGCGGCGCGCCGACCGCCCGCTCGCTGATCCTCGTCACGCCCGACGGCGAGCGCACCATGAACACGTTTCTCGGCGTCAGCCCGGAACTGACGGTCGCCGAGATCGACAGCCAGCAGATCGCTGCGGCCAAAATCGTGTACCTCGAAGGCTATCTGTTCGACCGGGACGAAGCCAAAGCCGCTTTCCGCCAGGCCGCCGCCCACGCGGCAAAGGCCGGCCGGAAGGTAGCACTGTCGCTGTCCGATAGCTTCTGTGTCGATCGGCACCGGGCCGAGTTCCTGGACTTCATCCGCGGCCACGTCGACATTTTGTTCGCTAATGAAGCGGAGGTCACGTCGCTGTATCAGTCGAAATCATTCGACGAGGCGGCCACCCACGCCGCACGCGATTGCAAGGTCGCCGTCCTCACCCGCAGCGCCAAGGGAGCGGTGATCCACACGGGCTCATCCAGCGTCACGGTGCCGGCCGACGCGGTCAGCTCCGTTGTCGATACCACGGGCGCCGGCGATCTCTATGCGGCGGGCTTCCTGTTCGGCCATGCGCGCGGCCTCGACATGACGACGTGCGGCCGACTTGGTGCGCTTGCCGCTGCCGAGATCATCAGCCACGTCGGCGCCCGTCCCCAGACCTCACTCGCCACGCTCGCCAAGGCCCGGGAATTGATTTGATAGTTGTACTTGCTGGTTTCACTCCAGTACCGAGTTGTAGCGATATTTGTTGCCGAAATGCAGCAAATATCAATTCTAATACTGTAATTAAGTCACCCTCGCCTGTACAACCGCAATAATGCTCCCAAATATACGATTATAATCCCTGGAATAACAGAGGGTTCTTGCGCAGTATCAATCCATCGAATCGCACAGGCAGGATTGATTTGCACCATGACCCAGACCAAGGCAGCGCGCGGGCGTCCCAAAGGCTCCGGCATCGACGATCAAGCCAAGCTCCTCGAAATCGCCCGTGTCATCTGTTCGAACCCACGCATGAAGCCGACGACCGCCATCAAGGCAATCGGCGTCACCGACCCTTCGGCCGTGCGCCGCCTGCGCGATAAGTTCCATGAGGCCCAGGGGCATCTCGCGGGCCAAGCCGGCGCTCCCCTCCCGGCCAAGCCGACGCTCAATCCGCCATCCGTACCTGCGTCAACAGTGCCCGCGTCCCATAGACCGGCGGCATCCGCCGCGCCCGCGTTACGTTCCGTCCCCTTGCGTGTTGTCGAGCCTGCCAAGCAAGCCGATCCGTTCCCGGCACTGGAGTTGGGTCACGGTCTCGCCGCGTTGTTACCAGCAAAAGCCAGTCGCACAGATGATCTGCCGATCGCTGCCTTCTTCTTCGGTTTCGGTCTCAACGCGGCAACGGCCCTCTTCGAGCAGCAGATGATGATTGCCCAGAGCATGATGAAACTGCCGCCCGTTCGCGATCTGATCCGCAGTCAGATCGCCGTGACCGAATTCATGTTTAGCGTCGCGCGCTCGTCCCCAGGATCGCGCGTCGTCCACTGAATTTGCCGACACTGAGCAACGACTTCAACGGCCGCCCGGACAAGGCGGCCGTTTTTTGTTGTGCCGTCGCTGAGGCGCGGTTTCGCCCTACAGCTTTCGCAGCGCCACGCTTTCGATGCGGTGATCGCGGCCCTTGTGCAGGACGAGCCGTGCCCGGCGCCGGGTCGGAATGATGTTTTCCTCGAGGTTCTTCAGATTGATCGTGCGCCAGATCTCCAAGGCGCGCGCCACCGCCTCCTCATTGGAGAGGCTCGCATAGCGATGGAAATAGGCACCTGGATCACGGAACGCGGTGTCCCTGAGCTTCAGGAAGCGGGCGACGTACCACTCCTCGATCACCTTGGGCTCGGCATCGATGTAGATCGAAAAATCGAAGAAGTCGGACACGAACGGCACCGCATCGCCGTCCTTGGGCAGGCGCGCCGGCTGCAGCACATTCAGCCCTTCGACGATCAGGATGTCCGGCCGCTCGACGGTGATCTTCTGGTTCGGCAGCACATCGTACTGGAAGTGCGAATAGACCGGCGCCTCGGCGCTCTCGCGGCCGGACTTGACGTCGCCGAGGAAGTTCAGCAGCCGGGTCGTATCGAAGCTTTCGGGAAAGCCCTTGCGGTTCATGATGCCGCGCCGTTCCAGTTCAGCATTGGGCAGCAAGAACCCGTCCGTGGTGATCAGATCGACGCGCGGATGATCGCGCCAGCGGGCCAGCAGCGCACGCAGAACACGGGCCGTCGTGCTCTTGCCCACGGCAACGGAGCCCGCGATGCCGATGATGAAGGGCACACGCACATCGCGCCGATGCAGGAAGCGCGACGACACGCTGTGCAGCTCCTGGGCTGCCTGCACATAGAGGTTCAACAGCCGCGACATCGGCAAATAGATCTGCTCGATCTCCTCGAGCGACAGCCCATCCATGAGACCCGACAGCTGCTCAAGGTCCCGCTCGACGAGCGTCATCGGCGTGTCGGCACGCAGCCGCGCCCATTCCTCACGCGCAAACTCGCGATAGGGCGAGAACTGCAGACCGGAGCGTGGAGGCGGCTCATCCGGGAGCGGTTTGAACTCGACGATTGCCATCACGCCTACTCACTGCTTCAGGTCGCAGCCGCAACTCACTGCGGCTTACGGCTTGCCTTCTCGGTCAAACCGGATTGGGCCATCCGGACTTCCAACGTGTGCAGGACATCAGTCAGCGCAACGCCACGGACTTCCAGCAGCACCAGCAGATGGTACAACAGATCGGCAGCCTCGGCGCACAATTCATTCGAGTTGGTGCCTATGCCTGCAATCACGGTTTCGATCGCCTCCTCGCCGAGCTTGCGCGCGCACTTCTGCGGACCGGCATCGAGTAGTTGACGGGTATAAGATGTATCGACAAGCGCTGATCGCCGCTCGACAATGAGAGCGGCCAGTCGCGATAGCACATCGTCGGCCACGGGCGGCCTCCTGTTTACGGCGTTTTCCTCGCATAGTCCGCCGCGCGGACCCGCACAAGCGAATCGGCGATCGCTCGCGCGATTGCCTGCCGCCGCGAAGGTCGGTTCATCACCCGCCGGACGCGCCGGCAATCCGCATCTTGATGTAGTCGAGCTGGTCGAAATTGCTGTATTTGATTGTCAGCAACCCGCTCTCCCCCGAGCCGCGCTTGATCTCCACCTTGAGACCAAGAATATCGGACAGCTCCTTCTCGAAGGACCTGGTATCGGGATCCTTGTCGCGTGCTTTCCGTGCGCTGATTGCCGGATCGGTGCCCGGTGCGTGCTGCACCAAAGCCTCGACATCGCGGACACTGAGGTCTTGCGCAACGATGCGCTCGGCCAACACTTCAGCATCCGCCCGGCCGACAAGCGCACGACCATGCCCCGAGGACACCTTGCCCGAACGCACCAGCTCGATCACGTAGGGCGGCAGCTTCAGCAGGCGCAACGTGTTCGCCAGATGACTGCGGCTCTTGCCGATGACCTCGGCCAGCTTCTCCTGGGTGTAGCCGAAGCGCTCGATCAGGTCGCTGTAGCCGGTCGCTTCCTCGATGGCATTCAGATCGGCGCGCTGCACGTTCTCGATGATCGCGAGTTCGAGGACATCCTGGTCCGACAACTCGCGCACGATCACCGGCACCACGTGGAGCCCGGCACGCTGCGAGGCACGCCAGCGCCGCTCGCCGGCGACGATCTCGTAGCCGCCGGTCGCTGGATCCGGCCGAACCAGGATGGGCTGCACCAGGCCCTTCTGGCGGATCGAGTCCGCAAGCTCGGCCAACTCCTCCTCCTTGAAGTCTTTGCGCGGATTGAACGCGCCGCCACGCAACTGGTCGAGCGCAACCAGGCGCTGCTCACCTTCGGCGGGCAACGGTGTCTGTGCCGTCACCGGCTCGCCGATCAGCGAGGCAAGTCCGCGCCCGAGCCGGCTCTTCTGCAACGGTACCGCCATCAGGTTCCTCATGTGTGCGCTGCTGTGCTGGGTTGCGACCGCGTCAAGCTGCCTTGATGTGGCGCTCGCGCTCGATGATCTCGGTGGCGAGTTTGACGTAGGCTTGACTGCCGGCCGAGTCGTAATCGTACAGCAGGATCGGCTTGCCGTGCGACGGCGCCTCGGCGACGCGGACGTTGCGGGGGATCATCGTGTCGTAGACTTTGGGGCCGAAGAACGCGCGCACGTTCTGGGCAACTTCTTTCGAGAACGTGGTGCGGGCATCATGCATGGTCAGCACGACGCCTTGGATTTCGAGGCGCGGATTGATGGTGGCGCGGATCTGATCGATCGTGTCCTTGAGCTGCGAAATGCCCTCCAGCGCGAAGAACTCGCACTGCACAGGCACCAGTACGGCGTCGGCCGCGGCCAGCGCATTGAGCGTGAGCAGGTTGAGTGACGGCGGACAGTCAATCAGCACGTAGGTGAGCGGCGCGGTCCCGCTCCTGCCCTGGGTGGCAACGAGCGCTGCAACCGCATCCCGCAGCCGGAACGAACGGTTGCCGTCCGTACTCAACGCTGCATCCGTGCCGACGAGATCCGAGTTCGATGGCACGATCGACAGGCCTGGCACGCTGGTCGCCATCCCGGCCGACGCCAAGGTTGCCTGGCCCGTCAGCACATCGAAGGTGGTGACGTGGCGCGTTTCAGGTGCGATGCCGAGACCGGTCGAAGCATTGCCCTGGGGATCGAGGTCCACGACCAGCACCTGCTCGCCGATGGCGGCCAAGGCCGTGCCCAGATTGATGGCCGTCGTCGTCTTGCCGACGCCGCCCTTCTGATTGGTGATTGCCAGCACGCGTACCGACTGAATGGGCATCGAATAACCTCCCGAAGTCAACCTGGGTTCGGACGCACACACAGACCACGAATTTCAACGATGTAGGCACCGAGCTGGGTTACGCTGGGCACCAAGCGGTGTTCGAACGTGCACATCCGCCGCGCGTCGTCCAACTCTTGGTCGACCTCTCGCCCTTTGGCAAAGAGCCCAATGGTGCCGACCGAATAGTATGCCGCACTCAGTTCAAGCAACCGTCCAAGTGGCGCCAGCGCCCGAGCGGTGACAACATCTGTCGAGGCAACCTTAGCGTGAGTCTCCGGATTTTCGATACGCCCGTTCACGATGTCCACAGCGATCCCCGTCTGCCGCGCGACTTCCCGCAGGAATGCCGACTTGCGCTGGTCACTTTCCACCATCGTCGTGCGGAACAGGGGCTGATCCGCACGCATGATCGCGATGACGAGCCCTGGAAAGCCGCCGCCGGACCCGAGGTCCGTCTGCCTAGTTGCGCCTTGGGGCAACAGGTCGACGAACTGTGCGCTGTCGGCGATATGCCGATGCCAGACATCATCGAGCGTGCCGGGCGCCACGAGGTTGACGGCCTTCTGCCACCGCAGCAGCAGGTCGGCATAAAGTTTCAGCCGCTCGATTGTTTCACGTGAAACATCGAAAGCCTTGGCAAAGTCGCTGGGCCCGGCAATGTGTGGCGCGTCGGCCATCAGGCGGTCCGCATCGAAACCGCAGGCGTCAGTTTTCTGACATGCGCCAGCAGGATCAAGAGCGCCGCCGGCGTCATGCCGTCGATCCGTGCCGCCTGGGCGATCGACGTCGGCCGATGCCGCTCGAGCTTCACGCGCAATTCGGTCGAGAGGCCGGGCAGGCCGGCATAGACGAAGTCCGCGGGGATCACAGTCGCCTCGTCCCGGCGCAGGGCAACCACATCAGCCGCCTGGCGGTCCACGTAGGCGGCATACTTGGCATCGATAGCCAGTTGCGCGGCAATCTTTGGAGCCAGCGAACCGAGCTCTGGCCATCGCCGGCCCAGCACGCTCACGTCGACATCGGGATAGGCCAGAAACTCCATGGCCGAGCGCCGCTTGCCGTCCTGATTGATCTTGATGCCGAACCTGGCAGCCTCCGACGCCGTCATCGACAGACCACGCAACAACTGCTCGCCGTCCGCAAGGGCTGCCGCCTTGGCATTAAAGCTCCGGGCGCGCTCCGCACCCACACAGGCGATGGCGATGCCGCGCGGGGTCAAGCGCTGGTCGGCATTGTCGCCGCGCAGTTTCAAGCGGAACTCGGCGCGGGACGTGAACATGCGATAGGGCTCACTCACGCCGCGGGTGACCAGATCATCGACCATGACGCCGAGGTAGCTGTCGGTGCGCGACAGCATGAACGCTTCAGCCCCCGCAGCGCACCGCGCAGCGTTGAGTCCCGCGAGCAGTCCTTGGGCCGCCGCCTCCTCATAGCCCGTCGTGCCGTTGATCTGGCCGGCCAGAAACAGGCCGCTCTGGCGCTTCAGCTCCAGGCTCGGCAACAGCGCGCGCGGATCGACATAGTCGTATTCGATCGCATAGCCGGGCTGGATGACGCGCACCTGTTCGAGCCCGGGAATGGTGCGAAGGAACTGATCCTGGATGTCGGCCGGCAACGAGGTCGACAGGCCGTTGGGATAAACCGTGTCGTCGTCCAGGCCCTCCGGCTCCAGGAAGATCTGGTGGCTGTCACGGTCGCCGAAGCGGACGATCTTATCCTCGATCGAGGGGCAATAGCGCGGTCCGACGCCCTCGATCTGGCCCGAGTACATGGCCGATTGCCCGAGGTTGTCACGCACGATACGGTGGGTGGCAGCCGTCGTATGCGTGATGTGGCAGTCGATCTGCGGCACGTCGATGTGGTCATTCAGATATGAAAACGGCTCCGGCGGGTTGTCGCCCGGCTGCCGCTCAAGGCTGCCCCAGCGGATCGACTTGCCATCGAGGCGTGCCGGCGTGCCGGTCTTCAGGCGGCCAAGGTCAACGCCAAGCGCCTTGAGACGACCCGACAGCTTCAGGGCCGGCAGATCGCCGATCCGGCCGGCGGGGATCTTTTCGGACCCGCGATGAATGAGCCCGTTGAGGAATGTGCCCGTCGTCAGCACCACCGCGCCAGCCGACAACTGCCGGCCATCGGCCAGGACCACGCCACCGACGCGGGTGCCGTCCGCCACAAGATCCTCGACCGCGCCTTCCAGCACGACAAGACTCGAGGTCGCAGCGATCGTCCGCTGCATCGCCAGCCGGTAGAGCTTGCGGTCGGCTTGCGCCCTGAGCCCCTGCACCGCCGGCCCGCGCGATCGGTTGAGCATGCGAAACTGGATGCCAGCCTGATCCGTCACGCGGGCCATCAGCCCGTCGAGCGCATCGATTTCGCGCACGAGATGGCCCTTGCCGAGACCGCCGACTGCCGGGTTGCACGACATTTCGCCGATGCTCGCGGCTTTATGCGTGATCAGCGCGGTTCGTGCACCCATGCGTGCGGATGCGGCTGCCGCTTCACAGCCGGCATGCCCGCCGCCCACAACAATGACATCGAACGCAGTTTGCTTCATGGGGCTCGATTTAGCAGATGTTTCACGTGAAACAATCGGTGGCTTCACTTGCCGATGCAGAACCGGCCGAAGATTTCGCCCAGAACCTCTTCCGGATCGATCCGGCCGGTCAGCCGGCCAAGCTCGTTGGCGGCCAGCCGCAAATCCTCGGCGCGCAGTTCGAGGTGATCGCTGCTGCCGGCAACGAAGGCCGCCAGATGTTCGAGCGCCGCCTGCAGATGCGCACGATGGCGGGATTGGGTCGGCGCAAGAGCGGTGTCATCGCCCAGATACTGCTTGGCGTGCCGGATGATCTCGCTGGTCAGAGCGTCCAGCCCCTGCCCCGTTACAGTTGAGATCGCAAGCCCCCGCGGCCCCAACACGCCGGCCGGCAACAAGTCCATCTTGGTCGCAATATGGATGGTTGCAGTGTCGAGTGACGGCATGAATGCCGCCGGCACTGCCTCGGCACCCTCGTGGGCGGTCGCATCGCGCAGCCACAGCACCAGGTCAGCCGCTCGCACCCGTTCGAGCGAGCGGCGAACGCCTTCCCGTTCAACTCCGCCCGTTGCCTCGCGAATGCCGGCCGTGTCGCTGATCAGCACCGCGATGCCGTCAAGGTCGAGCCGCACTTCGATCACATCGCGGGTGGTGCCAGGCTCGTCGGACACGATCGCGGCGTCGCGCCTGCTCAACGCATTGAGCAAGCTCGACTTGCCCGCGTTGGGTGCGCCGGCTAGCACCACCTTGAAGCCGGTGCGCCGGATTTCGCCCCGGTTGGCGCCAGCCAGGTGCCGCCCTAAGGCCTCCGTCAGCGCCAATGCTGCCCCCATCGCTTCGCCGACCGCGTGCAAACTCACGTCACCCTCGTCCGCGAAATCGATGGCCGCCTCGACCAGCGCCTGGGCCTGGATCAGCTCCCGCCGCCATCCGGCATAGAGCCTGTGATGTTCGCCGGACGCCTGCGCCAAGGCCTGGATGCGCTGCTGCTCGGTCTCTGCGTCGATCAGATCGGCGAGCCCTTCCGCCGTGGTCAAATCGATCTTGCCGTTGTCGAAGGCGCGGCGGGCGAACTCGCCCGGCAATGCCATCCGGCAGCCGGGGATCGTACCAAGCGCGGCGAGGACGGCTGCCACCACCGCCCGACTGCCGTGCAACTGCAGCTCGGCGATGTCCTCACCGGTTTCGCTCGCTGGTCCCTTGAAGAACAGGACCACCGCGCGATCGAGAATGGCATGGGACACAGGGTGGCGGATGGTGCGCAAGGCAGCGGTGCAATGGGCAAGGTCGCGTCCGGTCATCGAACGGACCACGGCAGCGGCCTGCGGGCCAGACATCCGTACCACCGCGACGGCAGACCGGCCGGCCGCGCTCGATAGTGCGAAGATGGTATCAGGCTTGGCGGCTGCGCTCATCGGCGATCGTCTGGCTCAAGGCGACCCGCTGGCGGCCATCTGCATCGAAGTTACCAGCATCGAGCCATCGCCGATAGGCCCGCTTCAGGGCGGGCCATTCGCTGTCCAGGATCGAGAACCAGGCGGTGTCCCGGTTGGCGCCTTTCACCACCGCCGCCTGCCGGAACGTCCCCTCGAAGGTGAAACCGTAGCGCGCGGCCGCATCCATCGACGGCTGGTTCAGGCTATTGCACTTCCACTCGTAGCGCCGATAGCCGAGTTCGTCGAACACGCGGGCCATCAACAGGTACATAGCTTCCGTCGCATGGGGTCGGCGCTGCAGCAACGGCGAGTAGTGGATATGTCCGACCTCGATCACCCCGTTCGGTGGATCGATCCGCATCAGACTGGCGATGCCAACTGCCTTCCCCGAGGCGAGATCGATGATGGTGTGGAACAGCGGGTCGCCGGCCTTGGCGATCTGGTCGAGCCAGACGCGATAGTCGCTGAGCGCCTCGAAGGGACCATAGGGCAGATAGGTCCAGTTATACCCAGCGCGGTCGAGTTGCTTGCCTTCGAACAGCTCGCTGGCGTGGCGTGCTGGATCCAGCATTTCCACGCGGCAGAAGCGGCCCGTCATCGGCGTGCGCGGCGGCCGTGGACGCGCCGTCCAGCTCGGAACGGCAGCGCCGATTGGCTGACCGAGGGCGTTGTTGGATGCGGACACGGAGATCAGCCTGCTTCAAACAATTCGGATAGATCGACATCGAGCCCGGGCGGATCGAGTTTGAGCTGCAGCTCGGCGACGATCCGCGTCATCAAGGCGTCACCGGAGCCGCGGCTGTGATGGATGATTAACCGAGCGGTGGGGTCGATGATCAGGTAGTGGTGTACCGAGACGAGCTCGAAGTACGCGCCCAGTTTGAGGCCATGGTCGAAACTTGCAGTGGTGGGTGAAAGCACCTCGACGACAATGATCGGGTTGGGGACATAGTGGGCGTCCGGCTGAACGCGCTGCCCGCAATAGACCATGGCATCCGGTTCAACTACGCGATCGTTGGTCAATCGAAGTCCGGCACCCTCGGGTACGGCGAAGCACGGCAGCTTGGAATTCTTGACTGCAGCCTTCAAAGCCGATGCGATTGCAAATTTGGCATCCCAGTGTCGCGCGCGCTCGGACTGCTGCTGCTCGGCCGGGCCGCGCTTGATGACGATCTGACCGTCCCAAAGTTCGAACCGACCGGATTCGTTTGGCTGGGCTTCAGCCCAGGCCAGGAACTCGTCTGCGGTCATGCGATGTTTCGGCAACGCGGTCATATGCGATGATAACATGGTGGCGCACGAATGCCCACATTCACCAGCAATGGCGCAGCTCATGGCGGGACGTTTCAATCCAACGGGCTGTTGGGGTCCAAAGGGGCGGGGCTTCAACATGTCCGTGGTCCAGCCGGAGGGCATTGTGGTCCACGTGACCGGACGAGTTGCCGGGGACGAGAACGAGGCGATTGTTGGCAAAGGAGACATCGCGGCCCAGACGCGGCGGTGCTTCAGGAACATAGCGGCCGTCCTGGGCGCGGTCGGGTGAAGGAGAGAAGACATCGTCGCCATGACGACGTACTTCACCGATTGGTCGTAGCTGCCCGCAATTCAGTGCATGCGATCCGAGTTACTTCGGCCGGAGACGGCCCCGGCAAGCACCTCGGTGATGGTGGCTGGTCTCGGTCGCGAGGACTTCCTGGTCGAATTGACGCCAGTTGCGGTTGTTCCGCAGGAGCGGTTCATTCCACCGCCGTGACGCCAGGTTTGGTCCTTGGATGACGAAGACATCCGCTTGCTCCCACTTCCCTCCCCCTTTGATGGGGGAAGATCGCGCGCCATGAGTCAGGTGGCGCATTGCGGACCATCGCCTCTACAGGTGCGCGCGCTGGCGCTTGCGGCCTTATTTTCGAGGCGCGCGGCTCAACTCATGGCGCGGCGTCCTCCCCCGTCGAGGGGGAGGCAAACCAGCGGGCAGCCGAGCCCTAATTCACGTATTCATGCTCTGGAAGAACTCGCCGTTGGTCTTTGTCGAGCGCAGCTTGTCGACCAGGAATTCGACCGCATCCATGGTGCCCATGGGGTTCAGAATGCGGCGCAGCACGTACATTTTCTTGAGCTGATCACGGGGAACCAGCAGCTCTTCCTTGCGCGTGCCGCTCTTGGCGATGTCGATCGCCGGGAACACGCGCTTGTCGGATACCTTGCGGTCGAGCACGACCTCGCTGTTGCCGGTGCCCTTGAACTCCTCGAAGATCACCTCGTCCATGCGGCTGCCGGTCTCGATCAGCGCCGTGGCGATGATGGTGAGCGAGCCGCCCTCCTCGATGTTGCGCGCCGCGCCGAAGAACCGTTTCGGGCGCTGCAGCGCATTCGAATCGACACCGCCGGTCAGCACCTTGCCGGATGACGGCACCACGGTGTTGTAGGCGCGGCCGAGACGCGTGATGCTGTCCAGCAAAATCACCACGTCGCGTTTGTGTTCGACCAGCCGCTTGGCCTTCTCGATCACCATTTCCGATACCTGGACGTGGCGGGTCGGCGGCTCATCGAAAGTCGAGGCGATCACCTCGCCCTTCACCGTGCGCGACATGTCGGTGACTTCCTCGGGCCGCTCGTCAATCAGCAGCACCATCAGGTAGCATTCCGGGTGATTGGTCGAGATCGCGTGTGCGATGTTCTGCAGCAGCACGGTCTTGCCGGTACGCGGCTGGGCGACGATGAGGGCGCGCTGGCCCTTGCCCATCGGCGCTACGATGTCGATGACGCGGGCCGACAGATCCTTGATGGTCGGATCCTCGATCTCCATCTTCAGCCACTTCGTCGGATACAGCGGCGTCAGGTTGTCGAAGTTGACCTTGTGCTTGGCGTTCTCCGGGTCCTCGAAGTTGATTTCGTTGACCTTCAGCAACGCGAAGTAGCGCTCGCCATCCTTCGGCGAACGGATCTGGCCTTCGACGGTGTCGCCGGTGCGCAGACCGAATTTGCGGATCTGCGAGGGTGATATGTAGATGTCGTCCGGTCCGGGCAGGTAGTTCGCATCCGGCGAACGCAGGAAGCCGAAGCCGTCCTGCAAAACTTCGACCACGCCGATGCCGGTGATTTCTATTTCCTTCGCCGCCAACTGCTTGAGCACGGCGAACATGAGCTCCTGTTTGCGCAGAGTACTGGCGTTCTCGACGCCATGTTCCTCAGCGAAACTGAGCATTTCGGTTGGGGTTTTTGCCTTCAGGTCTTTGAGTTTCATTTCGGCCATGGGGAGGGTTCCACGCGGGCTCTGGCGAGGTGTGGCGGGATGAGAGGCAATGGTGCCGAGCCGGCAGTTCGGAGAGATCGGGGTAAGCGCAGGGGATGCGCCATAGCGGGTAGGCCGTCGTCGGTAGGGCACCGCGTGGCTTCAATTCCGCTGGCAGGCCTCTCCGCCGCCAGCACCCGCACAGCGACTGCATAACAGAGTTCGCAGCGCAGAGGAAGGGGCAACAGGAGGGGCGCCGGGGCAATCGCTTGAACGGATGGTCACGGTTGTCAGACGCACGATTACTGCCGGCCACCCCCACTTGGCCGCGCCAAGGTGGGGTCAAGGTCATTTATGCAGCCTCTCGATAAAACTGCTGTGGCGACCCGGCCAGGGAGCGACTACAACAGCGGGATAACGTCAAGCGGGCGAGGGCTAAGCTGGCCGGCAATGCTCGCGGCACTTTCAGGGGAGATGATATGCAACTCGATCGTCGTCAGATGGTTACCGCCGGCGTTGCGCTGGTCGGCGCGACGGCTTTGCCTGGCCGGGCAGCCGCCCAGGCGACGAGCACGGCCTCGCTCGCCTTTGGTCCATCGACGCCGATCTATGCGCTCGGGCCCATCGCCGAAGCCAAGGGCTTCTTCAAGTCCGAGAACCTGGACCTCAAACTCGTCATCGGCAACGCGGGCACGCACGGCCGCCAGACGCTGGCTGCCGGTCAGGCCATGTTCGCCCACGGCGATGCCAGCCATCCACTGCAGCTGTCGAACCGCGGCAAGAAGTGCAAGATCATCATGGCCTCGCAGATGATCGCATCGATTTCCAACATCGTGGTGCGCCGCGACCTGTTCGACGCCGGCATCGATACGGTCGAAAAGCTTGGCGCTTACAAGCGCGCTGATGGTGCCAAGCCGGTGATTGCAGCGACCGCCATCGGCTCCGGCACCTGGATGTATGGCACCTACCTGTTCGAGACCAAGGGCTTCGGCGACAAGATCAATTGGGTTGCCGGCGGCGGCATCAAGACCATGATCCCGGGCCTCGAGACCAAGCAGTTCGACGCCATCGTGGCCGTGCCCGGCTGGGTGATCGAGGCGGAGAAGGGCGGTTTCGGCCGAGTGATCTACGACACCAGCAAAGCCGGCGTGTTTGAAGCGGCGTTCGGCGGCACGGTGCCGGTGCTCGTCCTCTATACGCTGGAAGAGACCATCCAAGCCGAGAGGGCCAAGGTGCAGGCCTTCGTCAACGGCATGTATCAGGCGATGAAGTGGCTCAAGTCAGCGTCGATCGACGAGGCCTACGCGCTGGTCGGCGAAAGGCACTACGCCGGCATCGACCCGGTCGCCGTAAAGGCCGAGATGAGCTTCGACAAGGCCACCTGGGCCTATGACGGCCGCTTTGACAAGGCGGCCTTTGAGCGTGGGGGGAAGGTGTGGTATCGCGCCGGCACCGACATTCCGCCGGCGACCTATGAAGACATCGTCGACATGAGCTTTGTCGAGGCAGCAACTGCGAAGTTCAAATGAGCGCAGCCAACGTCGTCAGGCTCCAGACCGCGGCCATGAGGGCCACTGCCACGACTCGCATCACGGTCGAGGCGCTCGATAAGCGGTTCAAGAACGCGACCGCCGACGTGGTGGCAGTCGACAACGTGTCGTTCGAGGTGAAGCAGGGCGAGTTCGTCGCCTTGCTCGGCCCATCGGGCTGCGGCAAGAGCACCATTCTCAATATGGTGGCGGGCCTCCTGCCGAAGTCAGGCGGACGCATCCGCATCGACGCCGACGAGGTTGTGCACGGCGCGATCAACCGTAAGGTCGGCTACGTGTTTCAGCGCGACACGGTGTTCCCCTGGCGCACGGTCGAGGCCAACATCGGCTATGGGCTTGAGATTGCCGGCATCGCCAAGCCAGTGCGTGCGGAAAAGGTTGCCCGCGCCATCGCGACCGCCGGCCTCGCCGGCTTTGAGAAAAGCTTCCCACGGCAGCTTTCGGGCGGCATGCGCCAGCGCGTCGCCCTCATGCGGACCCTGATCATGGAGCCCGAAATCCTGCTGATGGACGAACCGTTCGGCGCGCTCGACACGCACACCAAGCTCGAGATGCACAAGACGCTGCTCGAAATTTGGGAGCGCGAACGGCAGACGGTGCTGTTCGTCACGCACGATCTGGGCGAGGCACTCACCCTTTCGAGCCGCATCATCCTGCTGTCGGCGCGTCCGGGCCGGCTGAAGGAGGATTTCGCCGTGCCCTTCGACCGCCCGCGCGACCCCGTTGCGCTGCGCGGCTCGGAGGAGTTCAGCCGGCTCTATTCGCACATCTGGAACTCACTCGGCGAAGAGTTCCGCCGGACAAAGGCGTAGCGATCGCGTCATGCCCCACAACCGCACATCGATCCTGGTCTGGCAGATCGCAATCCTCGTCGTCGCACTGTCAGTGTGGGAGTGGGGCTTTGACCTACGCAAGGTTGCGGCCTTGAAGCCGCTCGTGCCGTCGATCCTCGACCCCTATTTCGTATCGAAGCCGTCGGCGATCTGGGCGAGCTTCCTGAAGCTCGGCTGCTTTGCCGACAAGCGTGGGTTCGCCGCCTGCTTTGCCGCCAACGACAACAATCTGTGGCTGGCGACCCTGGTCACCCTGAAGAACATGGCGTGGGGGTTCCTGTTCGGCACCACGTCGGGCGTACTGGCCGGCCTCATTCTCGGCCGATCGGACTTTCTGTCGAAGATCTTCGAGCCCTACATTGTGGCGCTCAACTCGATCCCACGCATCGCACTGGTGCCGCTGATCATCCTGATGTTCGGCCTCGGCGACATGTCGAAGATCGTCACCGCCTGGATCGTCGTGTTCTTCGTGGTGTTCTTTAATACCTTCGAGGGAACGCGCTCGGTCGACCGCGACCAGATCGCAGCCTCCCGCCTGCTGGGCGCGAGCGAGGTGACGGTGTTGCGCACCGTCGTCATCCCATCGGCGCTGGCGTGGGTGTTCGCGTCGCTGACGCCGGCCGTGTCGTTCGCACTGATCGGCGTCATCGTCGGCGAATTCATCGGCGCCGAGCGTGGCCTCGGCAAGCTGATCATCGAGGCCGAGGCACGGGCCAACGCCGCCGAAATGATGGTCGCGATCTTCATCATGATGATCGTCGGCATCATCCTCGCCTTCATCGTGCGGCGCATCCAGGCCTATTTGCTGCGCTGGCAACCCCAGTTCGATCAGCAAGCGGCGTAGTTCGCAAAGGCGGCCGCGCGCGATCACTTGCCCTCCACCGCCGCCAGCACGTTCGATGGCCGCATGGGGAGTTCGTGGAAGCGTTGTCCAAGCGCACGGCCGAGCGCGTTGGCGACGGCGGCCAGGGCTGGCACGATCGGCACTTCGCCGCAGCCCCGCACGCCTTGCGGATGCTTTGCATTCGGCACCTCGATGATCACGCAATCGATCATCGGCAGGTCGGACGCGACTGGCATGCGGTAGTCGAGGAAGCCCGGGTTCTCTAATCTGCCGCCGCGGTCATAAAGGTATTCCTCGTTGAGCGCCCAGCCGATGCCCTGCACGGCGCCGCCCTGCATCTGCCCCTCGACGTAGGCCGGGTGGATGGCGCGGCCCACGTCCTGGATCACGGTGTAGCGCTTCACCAGGACGCGGCCCGTCTCGCGGTCGACCTCGACGTCACAGATGTGCGTGCCAAAGCCGCCATCGGCGCCGGTGGTGTTGGCCGACGCGCGGCCGTTGATCGGGCCGCCGGTTTCGCTGGCGCGGGCGGCAATCTGGGCGAGCGACAGCGGTTCGAACTTGCCTGCGTTGTCGCCTGCCGGGCGAGCATGCCCGTTCTCCCACACCACGGCTTCCGCGTCGATTTTCCAGATCTTCGCCGCGCGCTGGCGCAAGATCTCGATCACCTGCTCGGTCGACTTCGTGACGACGATCGCGGACGCAAACGTCACGCGGCTGCCGCCCGTCACCGCGCTGTAGGGGATCGAACTCGTATCGCCGATCAGCGCCTGCACCTTGGAATAGTGAATGCCGAGCAGTTCCGCGGTGATGTTCACTGTCGACGCGCGCGAGCCGCCGATGTCGGGATGGCCGGTGACGACGACCACCGTGCCGTCCTCGTTGATGTTGACTTGGGCACTCGATTCGCCGCCCGCGTTGAACCAGAACCCGCTCGCGACACCTCGCCCCTGGTTGGGTCCCAGCGGCGCGCTGTAGTGCGGATGCTCCATTGCGGCCCGCAGCGTTTCCTCGTAGCCGATGCTCGGGAATACAGGGCCATAGGCGGCCTTGGTACCCTGCTTGGCCGCATTCTTCAGGCGCAGCAGCAGCGGGTCGATTTTCAATGCGGCGGCCACCTCGTCGAGCACGCACTCGACCGGATAGGCGCCGATCGGCGCACCGGGTGCGCGATAGGCGGTGGACTTCGGTCGGTTCGAGACGATGTCGTAGCCTGTGATGCGCACGTTCGCGAGATCATAGGGCGAGAGCGCGCAGCCAACCGCACCACGGATTGGCGAACCTGGAAATGCACCGGCCTGCAGCCGATAGGTCGCCTCCACCGCGGTGATGCGGCCGTCCCTCGTCGCGCCGATCTTGACCGTGCTGGACGAGCCCGAGGTCGGACCGGACGCGCGGAACACTTCTTCGCGGCTCATGGTCATCTTCACCGGGCGGCCCGACTTGCGCGCGAGGATGAGCGCAATCGGCTCCAGGTAGACGATGGTCTTGCCGCCGAAGCCGCCGCCGATCTCGGCTGGAATGGCCTTCAGGTCGCTCTGCTGGGTGCCGGTCAGATGGGCCGACATGGCGCGCACCATGAAGTGGCCCTGGCTGCTGCTCCAGATGGTAGCCTTTCCGTCCTTGGCGACGCTGACGAGGCACGCGTGCGGTTCGATGTAGCCCTGGTGCACGGGCTTGGTCTTGAACGTGCGCTCTATGACCACGTCGGCCGCAGCGAAGCCGACTGCCACGTCACCCAGCGTGTGCTCGAGCTTGCCCGCGATGTTGGAGGGCGTATCGGATTTGTCGCCGGGCGCGCGCAGATGCGGGTGCAGGATCGCCGCACCGGGCGCTGTCGCCTCGTCGACATCGATCACGAAGGGGAGGATTTCGTAGTCGACTTCGATCAGCTTGAGTGCCTCGGCGGCGATCTTCTGCGTGCTCGCGGCAACCGCTGCCACCGGATGGCCGGCGAACAACGCCTTGTCGCGCGCCATTACGTTGCGACAGATCCAGCGCATGTCGGCAATGCCGACCATCACCGGCTTGTCGAGCGGGAATTCGACGATGTCGGCTGCCGTCATAACCGCCTTGACGCCCGGCAGGCTGAGCGCCTTGTCGGTGTTGATCGATCGAATGCGGGCGTGCGGATGGGGCGAGCGCAGGATCTTGCCCCACAGCATGCCCGGCATCGATGTGTCGGCCGCATAGGCAGCGCGGCCGGTCACCTTGTCCTCGCCGTCGGGACGCAGCGTGCGCTTGCCGATCCACTTGTTGGTGGTCGTGTCGGTGGTCATCGTCTCTGATCCTGGCGGGTAGGTAACGGCGAGCGTGGGCGGGCGAGTTGGTCAACCCTGCCTCTTCGTAGCACCCAACGAGCCAACAGTCAGTCCGGGCACGGCGCGAGGATCGCGCGGGCGCCAGGTCTGGTGGTCGACCTGCATGAGGAACTGCTCCACCAGCTGGTTGAACAGGGCAGGTTCTTCAAGGTTGATCGCGTGCCCGGTAGCCGGCAGGAACGCGAGGCGCGCGGTTGGCATCAGGCGCTTCATCCACAGGTTCACGTCCAGGCAGGGCTCATCCTCATCGCCGACGAGCAGCAGGACCGGCGCACTGACGGCCTTGAGGTCAGCTTCCATCGCATAGAGCGAGGGGCGCAGCGCCTGCACCCGTCGCAAGGTGTTGGCCGCCGCCCTCGCATCGTGCTGGCTCAGATTGCCGACAAACTCCTGCCAGCCGCGCGGGTCTTTGTTCTGCAACTGCACGCGGGTTGGCGCGAGACCCATGGCCACCGCATCGACCGCGCCGCGCCGGTCCATCTCGGCCGCCTTCTCGCGCGATTCCGCAATGAACCGGTCCCGTTGCGCCAACACGGAGCCGGACCCGGCGCCGGCCGCCACGCACCCGATCACGCGAGCGGAGAATTTCGCCGCCAGTGTGAGCGCCGTATAGCCGCCCATGCTGAGGCCGACGACGTGGGCGCGGGCGATCTCCAGATGATCGAGAACGGCGATGGCGTCACGGTTGGCGATGTCCTGCCCGTAGGCTGCCTCGTCCGCCGGGCAATCGGAGCCTGGATAGCCGCGGTTGGCAAACGTGATGCAGCGCCAGTTCCGGCTGAGGTGACGCATCTGCGTTTCCCAACTGCGGTGGTCGCCGCCGTATTCGTGCAGGAACAGGATCGCCGGCGCGGACGCAGGTCCCGCCTCCTCGAAATGGAGTTTCACGCCATTCGACAGAGCATGCGGCATCGGCTCATCCTTCCACGGACATCACTCATAGATCCACTGTTGCGGCAGTCGCGCTGTGAACGCGCTGCCATTCGTGATCTGGCCCGGATGTTCAACCGTCGCGACCAGACCGCGCAAGCCCGTTGCAGCCTTCACGAACGCAGGTTTGATATGCGGTTTATCCGGGTTCGCCAGCTGCAGGGCCTCGGCCGCCAGCGAGCAGGGCGCATTCTGATCTTCAATGCTCAAAATGGCGCCGCCGGGAAAGAGCAGCCGCGTCGCTCGTGGCAGGAACGAAAAGTGCGCAATACCACTTGCCACCACGTTGGCGCCCAAGGCGGCTGGTTCGACGGCGCCGATTTCCAGCCGCCGGGCAATCTCCGCGCAGTCCTCCACGGAGACCAGCGACAGCTGGCGACTGTTGCGCATAACGGTATCACGAGGCAGATAGGGGACGCGGGCATCGGCGCCGCGCGTCCAGCCGCGATGTCGATTGCCGATGATGCCCTCGAAATCGACGTGAAGCGATTCAACCGCGTGACTGCGAAAGGCGAGCCGCCCCTTGCCGGTTGCGTTCAACAGGCGCACGACGGTGCCGCCAAACTTCGCTGCTGGCACGACACGCGGCGAAACGATCGTCATGCGGCGAATATCCCGTACTGCGCGAACTTCGAAGAGTTGATCCAAGTCTATGCAGACCGACGACGAAAAGACAGCATTCCTTGAAGCCACCAGTGCCAGCTTGGCAGCTGGGACGTTCCTGAAGATCACGCTCGGCAAGTATCGCGGCGACGGCGAAATGTGCAAGTGCGTGGCGACGCGCGTCGCCATCAAGGATCTGCCGCACGTGCGCTTCGTCACCAGCCGCGGCCGGCAGGATTTGACCCTGAACAAGCGCTCGACTGAAGCCGTGGCGCATTTGGCAGCCCTGATTGGCACCGATTATCTGAGCGCGACCCTGTTCACGACGGTCGAGGATATGTCACTCGTCTACAGCAAGAAGAAGATCGGCCAGCTTACGCGGGGCAGACCGACGCTCAACGAAGCGCCGCCGATCGAGCACAATCGCCAGAAAGCCTATCTGGTCGATACCCATGCGCCGTACCTCGCCGAGCTCGGTGTGACGCAGGCGGGGGGCGTGGTGAAGCCGTCGATGTATGCGAAGTTCCGCCAGATCTGCCGGTTCGTCGAAATCCTCGACCAGCTACTGGCGGCCTCCAGTCTGAAGGAGGCGCCGAGCCCGCGCATCGTCGATGTGGGCGCCGGCAAGGGCTATCTGACGTTCGCCCTGCACGAGCATTTGAGCAAGCGCCTGCACAAGGCCCCCGTCACGCGCGGCATCGACGCCAACGCGGGGCTCGCCACCGCCTGCGCCGCGATCGCCACCAAAACCCGCATGACCGGACTAACGTTCGAAGCGACATTGGCGGACGCGCAAGCGCCGTCGGCGTTCGACGTCCTGATCGCACTCCACGCTTGCGATACTGCCACCGATGACGCCATCGCGCTCGGCATCAAGGGCGATGCGGCGATCATCGTGGTCGCGCCCTGCTGCCAGCACGAGGTCGCCCCTCAGCTCGAGACGCGGCACGGCCCGCTCGCAGGCATGCTGAAGTTCGGCCTGATGAAACAGCGGCATGCGGACCTCGTCACCGATGCGGTGCGCGCCCTGCTGCTGGAAGCGGCGGGCTACGAGGTGCGCATCATCGAGTTCATTTCCGACGAACACACCTCGAAGAACCTGATGATCGCGGCCGTCCGCTCGGACACCGTCGACAGGAAGTCCGCGGCCGCCCAACTGGAGCACCTGACAACGTTCGCCGGACTGAAGCAGCAGAAGTTGCGCGCCCTGCTCGGCGGATCGGATAAGCAGTAGGGCACGCCGCCGTTCACGTCGGCAGAGTGGCCTGTTATGCGTTGCCGCGTCCGCATCCAGCACCGTTGGCGAAGTCCATGACGCCTCACCCCTTGGTACGCACCACGAGATCGATCAGGGCCGACATGCCGCTGTGACCGACACCTTCCTGCAGCTCGGCCTCGTAGCTCACCAGCGTCTCGATCTCGCAATCCGCAAACGATGCCTTCAAAAGCTCCTCGGTATAGAGCCGCTCGGCATCGGGCGGACCCCCGGTCTTGTACTCGAGCTGCTTTGGCGTGTAGCCGTGCAGGTAGATGCGGCCACCGGGAACAACGGCGCGCTTCAGGCCGGCGAAAATCTGATCACGGAACGGTGGAAACGCGAACTGGAAGAACACCGCGAATACGGCATCGAACTTGTGCTCGGGCCAGTCCCAGGTCGAAAGGTCGACCTGGTCGAACTTGACGGCAACGCCAGCCTCGCTGGCAAGCGTTCGGGCCTTGGCGACGGCATTGGCCGAGAAGTCGTTGGCGTCGACCGCGTGGCCCTTGCTCGCCAGGTAGACCGAGTTGCGCCCCTCGCCGTCGGCGGTGCACAGCAACTTCGACTTGCGCGCGAGCTTGGGCTCCATGCGCACGACGAACTGGCTGGCAACTCGTCCGAACAGATAGTCCGGTGTGTCGTAGCGCGCGTTCCAGTCCATGGGCTCTGCTAGGGTTTGGGGTTTGGGGATTAGAGTTTGGGGGGCCGCTTGGCAAGCAACGATGCGATCAACCGGTTTAGCATGCGGCCAACGGTGTCTGATTTCTTCAACAGCGGATCGGTCGCTCCATTGCTCAACAGATCAACGCGCTGTGCGAGCAAAATGTGTGTTTCAAGTTCCTTGAGTGAACCTTGGGCAATTCTCAGGAACTGCACATAGGTCGCACGACCGCCACGCCCGTACCCTCCCGCACTGTTGGCCGGCACAGAGCTTGCTGCCTGACGGATTTGCGACGTCAGTCCGAATAACTCGTCCTTTGGAAACGTTGCAACGAGGCGATAGGCCATTTCCGCGGGGTTCAGGGCCTCCTGCCAAACGCGGAGGTCTCGATAGGACTTGATCAATTCAGGATGGTCATCACTGGTCATCGCAAGACCCACCCCCCAATTCCCAAACCCTAAACCCCGCTACCACCCCTACCGCTCGATGGTGCCCGTCCGCCTAATCTTCCTTTGCAACAACAGCACACCGTACAGAAGCGCTTCCGCGGTGGGCGGGCAGCCCGGCACATAGACGTCGACCGGCACGATGCGGTCGCAGCCGCGCACCACGGCGTAGGAATAGTGATAGTAGCCGCCGCCGTTGGCGCAGGAGCCCATGGAGATCACATAGCGCGGTTCTGGCATCTGGTCGTAGACCTTGCGGAGCGCCGGCGCCATCTTGTTGGTCAGCGTGCCAGCGACGATCATCACGTCCGACTGGCGCGGTGACGCGCGGGGCGCGAAGCCGAAGCGCTCGAGGTCATAGCGCGGCATCGACGCCTGCATCATCTCGACCGCGCAGCAGGCGAGGCCAAACGTCATCCACATCAGCGAGCCGGTGCGCGCCCAGTTGATCAGGTCGTCGGTGGTGGTGACGAGGAAGCCCTTGTCGGCGAGTTCATTCGACACGCCGGTGAAGAACGGATCGTTCGGACGCGCGATTGTGCCACGGCCCTCGGCCAACTTGTCGAACACGGGCTGTGGCGGAATGAGAATTGCCATCGTCGGGCTCCTGGGCGGCTCGGCCGCGCTCGTCCATAGACTGTCGAGGTAACCCAGCGCCGCCCGCGATGCAACCGCTGGCAGGGCCGCAGTGTCAGGGCGCAAGATGGGTTTTTGCGTAAGCCGACACCAGCGGCAAGTTGAGGTCGATGCTGGCGAACACAAGTTCGGCGCCAGCATCGATCGTGTCCGGATCAGCTGGCCACGCTCCGTCCGCCTGTCGGCGCAGGACGAGCGCCTCGATCCTCGTTGACTGAACGATCACAATCTCGCGCACGCTTGGGATCGTGGTGTACGCCCACACGTTGTCCCATGTGTCCTTCTGATTGCTGGGCGAAAGAATTTCGATCAACAGGATCGGCTCTGGCAGAGCGATCTGGCCCTCGCGGTCAGGAGTGCAGTTCACTCCCAGGTCAGGAATGCGCAAATTGACCTTGGCGCGGATGCGGGTCTCGATCGCCGGCTCGGTCAGTACTTTGCACTTCGAACCCGGCGCCTTGAGGTGCATCCCAATTTCGCGGGCCAGGGTTGCCTGGATCGTCCCGTGCGTGTTGCTGGCTGGCGACATGGCCCGCACTTCGCCGTCGAACAGCTGAAACTTCGGATGCTTGCGGCCACGGGCGGTATCCCAGGCGATGAACTCATCGACGGTCATGGGTGCGGGGGCACTGTGTGGCGTGTGTCTGGCGGAGGCCATGGGGATCGCTTCGAGAAGCCGCGGGCGACAGCGCAATAGCATTTTTTGCACGCGGTCGCGAGCTTGTCAGATCGCCACTGCTGTTCCCTGATGGAATCGCAGGCGCCAGCGTTCTGGAATCCGCGACCAAACCGAACTGCTGTTGCTCGGTTCGCGCCCCTCGACCCGAACGACCTCGCTCACGTAGGTCACCATGGCGACCGTCTCGGCAACCCTATGAATGCGAAGGTTCCGCAGCGGCAATACTGCTGCGATCGAACTTGGTGCCAAATCACTCAACGGGTCATCGCGCGTGTAGGTATGCCCGGAACGTCCAAACTCGACGAAGTCGGGAGCCAGCACTCGTTCCAAATGCGCTCGGTCAAACCGTGTGGCCGTGCGGCCCTCAATCCCATTCGAGCGCGCCCTTCTTCCACTCGTACACGAAACCCACGGTCAGCACGGCCAGGAACACGATCATCGACCAGAAGCCGAAGACACCGATGTCCTTGAAGGCCACCGCCCAGGGGAACAGGAAGGCGACTTCCAGGTCGAAGATGATGAACAAAATCGACACCAGGTAGAACCGCACGTCGAACTTCATGCGTGCATCGTCGAAGGCATTGAAGCCGCACTCGTAGGCCGAGACCTTCTCGGGGTCGGGGTTGCGCACGGCGATCAGGAAGGGGGCGACCATGAGGGCGAGGCCAATTGCCAGGGCAACGCCGATGAAAATCACGATCGGCAGGTAGTCGCGCAACAGAAACAGGGCATAGGCGTCGGTCATGGGCGGGTCTCGCGGGCCGTTGGCGCTTCTGGGGCCTTGGGTAAAGCACGGGCGCCTGTGACGCAACTTGGATCGACGGGGTGAACCGCGCGCATTGCCCAAAGCCCTACCCCCTGACCCCGAATGTATTGGCCGCTGGCCACGAGCCTGCTTCGATCGAAGCGAACACGGAGATCACCGGAGCATAGACACACACCACAGCCCCAATCGCCCGTCCGAAATCACACTATCATCTCTCCGCCGGCTTGCGATAGACTGGCGTGTCCGACCCTCCGACCCACTGTCCTGCTGAGACCACCATGACCCAATTGTTTGGCCTGGAAGCGCTTGCCAATGGCGCCATTCTGTCGCCCTTCACCCGATTGAACCGGCTGCTGGCCGATGTGCCGCCTGGCCACCCGCAGACGATTGAAATGACGGCCGGCGATCCCAAGGAAGCCATGCCGGCGTTCGTCGTCGATCGCATGGCGGAGGCGAAGGAAACGCTCAGCACCTACCCCAAGATCCGCGGATCGGACGATCTGCGCCGCACCATCGCAAGCTGGATCGACCGACGCTACAGCCTGAAGCCCGGCATCGATTTCGCCCGCGAGGTGCACCCGCTCAACGGCTCGCGCGAAGGCCTGTTCTTCGCCATGCTGCCGGCGGTCGGACGCAAGCCGGTCAAGGGGCGCCCCGTCGTTCTCATGCCAAACCCGTTCTACCAAGCCTACGTGGGGGCCGCCTACGCTGCCAACTGCGAGGCGGTCTTCCTGAATGCTACCGAGGCGAGCGGCCACCTGCCCGACCTCGACGAGATCGAGAACGACCACGACCTTCTGCAGCGCACGGTCGCGTTCTACCTGTGCTCGCCAGCCAACCCGCAAGGGGCGGTCGCCAGCCGTGCCTATGTCAGTCGGGCGCTGGAACTCGCACGCCGCTACAACTTCATGCTGTTCTTCGATGAATGCTATTCGGAGATCTATTCTGGCGATACTGCGCCGACCGGTGGCCTTGAAGTTGCGGCCCGCACGCCCGAGCGCTTCCGCAACATCGTGGTGTTCAATTCCCTGTCCAAGCGCTCAAATTTGCCGGGCCTGCGGTCGGGATTCGCGGCCGGCGATGGTGATTTCCTGGAAACGATGGCGGAAATCCGCAACCTCACCGCGCCGCAGATGCCGGGCATCATCCAGCATGCGTCGGCAGCAGTATGGGCCGAGGAGCAGCACGTGGCGGTGATCCGCCAGGCCTACCGCACTAAATTCGATATCTGCGACGAACTGCTCAAGGACAAGTTCGGCTATCGCCGGCCGGCTGGCGGGTTTTTCCTCTGGCTCGATTTGGCGCCCCTCGGAAACAGCGTCGATACAGCGGTAACCCTTTGGCAACGCTGTGGTGTGAAGGTGGTGCCTGGATCGTTTCTGGCCCAGCCCGGCCGCAATGGCATCAATCCCGGCGAAACCCACATTCGTGTGGCCCTCGTCCATCCGCCGGCAGTGATCAGGGAGGCGCTGGAAAGGATCCTGAAGGTCAGCGCGTAGGATTTGCGTCACCCCATGTCCTTTCAGAGCAGAGGGAGCGACCCGCAGCGGCTGCTGCCGGCACCGCTCGAGGATCGAATTCTGGCAGGGCTGGCGCAGGTCGCAGGCGCCTTGCTGTGCGCTGCCGGCACCGTCGGCTGGTTGAGCCTGCTGACCTGGTCGGTTGCCGATCCCAGTTTGACGCACGCGACCGGCGGATCAGCCCGCAACCTGCTTGGTATCTACGGCGCGATCACTTCCGATCTGCTGTTGCAGACGTTGGGCATTGCCGCCGTATTCGTGCTGCTGTCGCCGATGATCTGGGGGCTCGAGCTGTTGTTCGTCGGCCGCATCCCGGATTTCCGCACCAAGGTCTGCCTGTTCCCGACCGCGGTCGTGGTGCTGGCGGCGGCCTGTGCCGCGCTGCCAATTCCGGCCCGCTGGCCATTGCATCACGGGCTCGGCGGCATCCTCGGCGATGTCCTCTATACGATGCTCAACAATACGTTCGCACTCATCAATGCGGAGCGTAGCGGCCTCGCCGCCGGCCTCGTGTTCACCTGCATGGGTCTGACGGCACTCGTCCAGTCGCTCGGCCTGAACAGCCGCGATTTGCTGTTCCTCATGGAGCCGACACCGGCGGACAGACCGAACACAGCGACATCCGGTTGGCGCCACTGGCTGCCTGACGTGCGCGGCGCACTCGCCCGCAACCAGCCGATGCCAGCAATGCCGGCCATGCAAGCAACCTTCGCGCGGGAGGCGATGCCCCAGGCCACACCATCGCGCTACCAACCGGCCGGCCCACGCGAGCAGCAGGGCTATGCCGAGGAGGCCTTCGGCCGGTTCCGCTCCACGCCCGACCGTGACGAAGTACGCTACAGCGGCCCGCCACCCGTACCTGCCGTGCCGCCGCAGGCATCGCGCGCCGCTGCGATCCATCGCGGACGCGGCTTCGACCAGCACACCGAGGCCGCTTCCCGCGAAATGGCCGAGCGGTTCGCACCACAGCCTTACGGAGAGGCACCACGCCCGCTGCAAGGTCCCGTCGGCATCCTGAGCAATTTCCTCAACCGGCGCCAGCAGGCGGCCTATGCCCGGCCGAGCCTGAACCTGCTGCGGCGTGCGACCCATGCCAAGCCCGGACCCGAGTTCACCTCCGCCGTGCTGCGCGGCAGCGCACGCCTGCTGGAAGATGTGCTCGCCGACTTCGGCATCCAGGGCGAAGTGAAGGACATCAAGCCCGGTCCCGTGGTCACCCTCTACGAACTCGAACCGGCGCGCGGCACCAAGGCCGCGCGCGTCATCGCACTGGCCGACGACATTGCACGATCCATGAGCGCGACCGCCGTGCGCGTCGCCGTGATCCCGGGCCGTAACGTCATTGGCATCGAGCTGCCGAACGTGCGCCGCGACACGGTGATGCTGCGCGAGATCCTGGAGGCCGAGGCGTACCGTGCCAGCGATGCGACGCTGCCGGTGGCGCTTGGCCAGACGATCGACGGCGCGCCGTTCGTCGCCGACCTCGCCCGCATGCCGCACCTGCTTGTCGCCGGCACCACGGGCTCGGGCAAGTCGGTCGGCGTGAACGCGATGATCCTGTCGCTGATCTACAAGCTGTCGCCCGACGACTGCCGCTTCATCATGATCGACCCCAAGATGCTGGAGCTGTCGGTCTATAACGGCATTCCACATCTGCTGACGCCGGTGATCACGGATGCGGGCGCGGCCGTACAGGCGCTGAACTGGGCCGTCGGCGAAATGGAAGAGCGCTACAAGCGCATGTCGCAGCTCGGCGTCCGCAACATCGACGTGTTCAACAACCGTGTGCGCAATGCCCAGAAGCGCGGCGAAGTGCTGTCGCGCACGGTGCAGACCGGCATCGACCCACGCAGCGGCCAGCCGATCCTCCAGCAGGACGTGCTCGAACTCGAGCCGATGCCCTTCATCGTGATCGTGGTCGACGAGTTCGCCGATCTGATGGTGGCCGCCGGCAAGGACCTGGAGATCGCGGTCCAGCGCCTCGCCCAGATGGCGCGCGCGGCCGGCATCCACCTGATCATGGCGACACAGCGCCCCTCGGTCGACATCATCACCGGCACCATCAAGGCCAACTTCCCGACGCGCCTGAGCTTCCGCGTCGCCTCCCGCATCGACAGCCGCACCATACTGAACGAGCAGGGCGCCGAGCAGCTACTGGGTCAGGGCGATATGCTGTTGTCGGGCGGCGCCGGCCAGCTGACCCGCATCCACGGGCCGTTCGTGTCCGACGACGAGGTGGAAGCGATCGTCGCCTCGCTGCGCGCGGTTGGCGAGCCGCGCTATGTCGACATCCTCGGTCAGCATGCGCCGCGGGCAGCCGTGCCAGCGGGCCGCACCGACGGCGACGATGATCTCTATGAAAAGGCGGTAGCGATCGTGCTGCGCGACCGCAAGGCATCGACCAGCTATCTGCAACGGCGCCTGGCGATTGGTTACAATCGCGCCGCCGACCTGATCGAGCGCATGGAGCGCCAGGGCATCATCACGCCGGCCGCCGGCTCGGCCCGCCGCGACGTACTCGTGCCAGGCGATCCCGGCCGGGCGACGGATGCGGCTTGAGTTGACCGTCTACAGCAATGAGTGTTGCGTCAGCGTAGACATTGCGGCACCCTGAAGGTCAAGGTCAGGAAGCGCACATCGTGCCGGATTTCGAACCCTACTCCAGCGCCATCCTCCCGCCCGGTATCCGCTCGCGTTTCGTCGAGGGCGTGAACGGCCTGCGCATGCACATTCTGGAAGCGGGCTTTGAGGGTGCCGGGCGGCCGCTGGTCCTGTTGTTGCACGGATTTCCCGAGCTCGCCTACAGCTGGCGCAAGATCATGGCGCCGCTGGCGGTCGCAGGCTTTCACGTCGTGGCGCCCGACCAGCGCGGCTACGGCCGCACCACCGGCTGCGACACGAGCTATGACGGCGATCTCGCGGCCTTCCGGCTGCTCAATCTTGCAGCCGATGCAGTCGCACTCGTATCGGCACTTGGCAAGAGATCGGTGGCGGCCCTTGTCGGCCACGACTTCGGCTCGCCGGTCGCCGCCTGGGCTGCGCTGACCCGGCCAGACGTGTTCCCGGCGGTTGCCCTGATGAGCTCACCCTTCGCTGGACCGCCGGCATGGCAGGCGCCTGCGGCCACAAGCTCGAACATTCACGACGATATGGCGGCCCTGTCGCAACCACGGAAACACTATCAGTGGTACTATTCCGAGCGTCGCGCCGATGCCGACATGCACAAGTGCCCGCAAGGACTGCACGCGTTTCTGCGCGCCTACTATCATGTGAAGAGCGCGGACTGGGCCGACAATCGTCCGTTCAAGCTGTCAGGCTGGACCGCGCCCGAGCTCGCGAAGCTGCCGACCTACTACATCATGGACCTCAACCAGGACATGTCAGCGACGGTTGCGCCGCACATGCCGTCGCCCGAGCAGGTGGCCGCGTGTGGCTGGCTGACGGATGCGGAGCTCGCCGTCTACGCGAGCGAGTTCGGCCGCACGGGGTTCCAAGGCGGCCTGCAGTGGTACCGCGGCCGCACGCAGGGCACCTGGAACGGCGACACGCTGTTCGCCGGCCGCACCATTGACGTGCCGTCGATCTTCATAGCCGGCGCGAGCGATTGGGGCATCTATCAGTTCCCGGGCGCCATCGAGGCGATGGAGACCCGCGTGTGCACGAAGTTCCGCGGTGTGCATCTGATCAATGGCGCCGGCCACTGGGTGCAGCAGGAGCAGCCAACTGAGGTGGTGCGGTTGTTGGTGGAGTTTTTGGGGGCTGCTCCGAGTCATTGACCAGATAGACCGGGCGCTCCTCCAGGAGATGTGTGGTCCAGCGTCTTATCGCATGTTATTTTTCTGTATAACTTGGAGATAAAAGCATGGCGTCCGCGAAATTCCGGTCTGTTGGCGGATCGATCATGGTGGCCGTACCACGACACATGGTCGAGCAACTCAAACTCGCACCCATGAGCGAGCGGGCACCGAACTTGATCGTCAATGAAGTCATCGATGTGCTGATGGATCTGCTGGAGTGAGACGCGGGAAGACGTGTCGGCCCGCACCTCACACCAGATCGCATCGACAGCATCACGCCGCCGCGGCAGCCGCTTCCTTGGCCTTGGCTTCGGCCTTGGCGGCTTCGGCTTTCTCGCGCTCGACGCGCTTCTTCTTCGGCTTCGCCTTGTCCGGGTTGTTCGACGCAACGCGCTTCATGAGGCCGTTGGCATCGAGGATGCGGGCGACGCGGTCCGACGGCTGGGCACCGACCGACAGCCAGTGCTTGGCGCGCTCCAGGTCGAGCTTGACGCGGGTCGCATCGTCCTTCGGCAGCATCGGATTGAACGTGCCGATCTGCTCGATGTAGCGGCCGTCACGGGGCGACGCGCTGTGGGCGACGACGATGTAGTAGTAGGGGCGCTTCTTGGCGCCGCCGCGCGACAGGCGGATCTTGGTCGACATAATGCACGTCCTTCGTTGGTTCAGGTCTTGGTTTCGGTTGGCAGTGACTTCAATTTGAAACTTTGCGCCGGTCAGCCGGCGCGACATGCCGGAACACGCCTCCCGGCCGGCCGAAGAAGGCAATCTCGCGATCCAGTGTGGCCCCAAGGCGCTTGGCCACGGCAAGCGACGGCTTGTTCTCGAGATCGATGCAGCTGGCGATCGTCGTGAAGCCGAGGGTGTCGTAGGCGTAGTCGCGTGCTCGGGTTGCGGCTTCGGTGACGAGACCGCGGCCGAGGTGATCGCGGGTGAGACCCCAGTTGATCTCCGGCTCGGGCCAGCCGTCAGGATTAAAGACGCCTGAATAGCCGACGAGCGTGCCACTGGCCTTATCTTCCAGCGCCCAGGGCCCATAGCCGCGCAACACCCAGTGACCGGCATAGGCGGCCATGCGCCGCCAGGCAGCGGGTCGATCCATGACGCCGCCGACGTAGCGCATCAGTTCGGCATCGGCGCACAATTCGGAGAACGGTCCGGCATCTTCGGCGCGCCAGGGGCGTAAGCGAAGCCGCTCGGTTTCAAGGGTGGGAACCGTGACCATGGCCGTCACTTCTTCTTGGCCGGCAGGCCGGGCAAGCCTGGGAAGCGCGCGCCGCCAAGGCCCGGCAATCCGCCGCCACCCAGCCCCGGCAGCTTCGGCATACCGCCACTGGACGGCATCTGCGGCATGCCCTTGGGCATCTCGCCCTTCTTCAATTGCTCGAGCATTTCCGGTGTGATGCCGGCCGGCAAGCTGCCGCCACCTGGAGGTCCGCCCATGCCGGCGCTAGGACCACCGAGCCCCATCATGCCGGCCATCTTGCCCATCAGGCCTTTGTTCTTGCCCATGGCTTTCATCATGTCGGCCATGTCGCGGTGCTGCTTGAGGAGCTTGTTGACCTCTTCCACCTTGGTGCCGGAACCAGCCGCGATGCGTCGCTTGCGCTTGCCGTCGAGGATCTTGGGCAGGCGCCGCTCCTTCGTCGTCATCGACATGATGATCGCGTGCTGGCGTTTGAGCATCTTCTCGCCGTCGGGCATGCTGGCCATCGCCGACTTCATCTTGGCGACGCCTGGCATCATGCCCATGATGCCGCCCATGCCGCCGAGCTTTTCCATCTGCTTGATCTGGTCGGCCAAGTCCTGCAGATCGAAGCCGCCCTTCTGCATTTTGGCAGCCATCTTGGCGGCCTGGTCGGCATCGATGTTGGCCGCCGCCTTCTCGACCAGGCTGACGATGTCGCCCATGCCGAGGATGCGGTTGGCGATGCGGTCGGGATGGAAGTCCTCGAGCGCGTCCCACTTCTCGCCGACACCGATCAGCTTGATCGGGCGCCCGGTGACGGCACGCATGGAGAGCGCCGCGCCGCCACGGCCATCACCGTCGACGCGGGTTAGGACAATGCCGGTGACGCCCAGGCGGCTCTCGAAGGCCTTCGCGGTATTGACGGCGTCCTGGCCGGTCAGCGCATCGGCGACAAGCAGCGTTTCATGCGGATTCGTTGCGGTCTTGATGGCGGCAACTTCCGCCATCAGCGCTTCGTCGATGGTGGTGCGGCCGGCGGTATCGAGCAGGATCACGTCGAAACCGCCGAGACGGGCAGCCTCCATCGCCCGACTGGCAATCGCCAGAGGCTGCTGGCCGGCGATGATCGGTAAAGTCTCGACCTGGGTTTGCTCGCCGAGGACGCGCAACTGCTCCTGCGCCGCAGGCCGTCGCGTATCGAGCGACGCCATCAGGACGCGCTTCTTGTCCCGGTTGGTCAGGCGATAGGCGATCTTGGCCGTCGTCGTCGTCTTGCCGGAGCCCTGCAGGCCGACCATCAGAATGGCAACCGGTGGCGTCGCGACAAGATCGATCGGTGCCGCATCCGAGCCCAGCATCGCCACGAGTTCGTCGTTGACGATCTTGATCACCATCTGGCCCGGTGACACGGACTTGATGACGTTCTGGCCCACGGCCTTGGCCTTCACCTTGTCGGTGAAGTCCTTCACCACCTCCAGCGCAACGTCGGCTTCGAGCAGCGCGCGGCGCACCTCGCGCATCGCTTCGGTGACGTCTGCTTCGCTCAAGCTGCCGCGGCGCGTCAGCTTGTCGAGGACGCCCGATAACCGCTCGGAGAGGGATTGGAACATGGGAGTTCAGCTCTGCACGGGATCAGGCGCCGGGGATTTTCATGGGCTGCCAGTCGATCATGGCATGGGCCTGATAGGGCGCGCGAGCACTCAGGCTGCCATACCAACGATCGACATTGGCGAGCTTCGGGCGCTCGACCGGCAACGTGTAGTAGCGATACATCAACGTCCCCACCGCGATGTCGGCCATCGTCAGCTTGTCGCCACAGATGAACGCCCGGCCGTCGAGCTGGCGATCGAGGATGACGAGCTTGTCACCGACGCGCTTGGCTGCAGCTGCGATGGCGGCGGTGTCGCGGTCCTTGGCGGTGACGCGCACGAAGTTCGTGAAGCACACGCCGATGATGTCGCGATAGATCTCGGTAATCGACCACTCCATCCACTGGTCGGCCCGCGCATAGCCGTGGCGGCCTTCCGGCGCCAGCGTGCCGCGCCCGTACTGCTCGGCCAGATACCGCACGATCGGGTTCGATTCCCACAGGATGAAGCCGTTGTCGTCCAGCACCGGCACCTGCCGGTTGGGGTTCAAAACGGCATACTCCGGCGTATCGAGACGGCCGAACGGTCCGCCCGCGTCGATGCGCTCATGCGGCAGGCCAAGCTCGGCCACCGCCCACATCACCTTCTGCACGTTGACCGAGGTCTTGCGTCCCCATACCTTCAGCATGGCCCATTCCACTCCAATAACGCGGCGAACAAAGCAATTTTGCACCCGTGAGCGCAACGCGCCGACGGATGTTGACCCCTTTGCCTGCCGATGCCCACCCACGGGCAACTGCGCATGCAAAGCGGCGGCTCGAAGGTTCGGGCCGTGCTGGTTGCCCAACCTAATGCGCCGGGACGCCGGCGTTGTCAACGCTGTGCGTTTGCGGCAAAGCTGGCAGGCGAACGGGATTTCGACCGATAATTGATCGCACAAACGTTTATATCTGGACGATCAAATCAAGCCCCGGGGACTGCTACAATGACAAGACCGAGCACACGGATCCTGTGGGGGCTGATCGGCGTCTGCCTGTTTGCCAGCATCGCGATCAGCTTCAGTCACATCTATGGCGTGCCGTCCTGGGTGCCGGCGATCGATCTGCGGCGGGCGGAAATCATCGTCGATCTCATCGCCGTGCTGTTCTGGATCATCGTGTTCGGCATCTACTGGGCGAACAAGAAGTAGAGGTCGTCCGCCGCGCTCGATCGTCGCAGGTGCCGGACAAGGCCCTGGGAATGGCGCCAGAAATGTCGATTGTCAGGTGGCCCTGCCTTCGCCATATATCTGGGTATGCCACCGCTCAAAGCCAGTCCGCCACTGTCGTTTCGCAAAATGAACGGTCTCGGCAACGAGATCGTGGTCGTCGATCTGCGCGGCACAAAGCGCACAGTTCTGGCTGAGGAAGCACGCGCGGTCGCCGCCGACCCGCTGTCGCGCTTCGACCAGATGATGGTGCTGCACGATCCCAAGACCGCCGGCACCGAAGCCTACGTCCGCATCTATAATACCGACGGCTCCGAGGCCCAGGCCTGCGGCAACGGCATGCGCTGCGTGGGCTTGCTGTCGTTTGCCGCCCGGCAGCGTGAGCGCATGAAATTCGAAACGAAGCCCGGCGTCCTCGACGTGCATGTGGTCGATGATCAGTGCATCTCGGTCGACATGGGGCCGGCACGCTTCGCCTGGCACGAAATTCCACTGGCCGAACCCTTCCACGACACCACGCGCATCGAATTGCAGATCGGACCGATCGACGCGCCAATCCTGCACTCGCCCTCGGTCGCCAACATCGGCAACCCACATTGTGTGTTCTGGGTCGATGATGTGGCGCGGTTCGACCTCGGCCGGTTCGGTCCAATGCTGGAAAACCATCCGATCTTCCCAGAACGCGCCAATATTTCGCTGGCCGCTGTAACGTCCGCAGCCAGCATCATGCTGCGTACCTGGGAGCGTGGGGCGGGCCTGACGCGCGCCTGCGGTTCGGCCGCTTGTGCTGCAGGCGTCCTTGGCGCGCGCACAAAACGCACCGGGCGCACGGTGACGGTCACCGTGCCCGGCGGGCCGCTGCTGATCGAGTGGACGCCCGCGAACCGCGTTCGCATGACCGGTCCGGCGACCGATGAGTATGCCGGCGTATACGACTTCTCGACCGGCCGCGCGCAAAGGCTCAACTGACCCCGATGACCGACCCGACCGTGATCACACTGGGGTGCCGACTCAATTCCTTCGAGTCGGATGTGATGCGTGCTCACGCAACTGCCAGCGGCATCGAAAATGCCATCATTATCAATACCTGCGCGGTCACGTCCGACGCCGTGCGCAAATCACAAAGCGCCATTCGCCGGGCACGGCGCGACCATCCGGCGGCAAACATCATAGTCACCGGCTGCGCCGCCCAGATCGAGCCGCTGCGGTTCGCTGCCATGCCGGAGGTTGACCACGTCATCGGCAATGCCGAGAAAATGAGCGCTGCGACGTTCGCGGGGCTCGCCGGCGGCACCACCGAGCGCATCATCGTCAACGACATCATGAGCGTGCGGGAAACCGCCGGCCACGTCCTCGATGCGTTCGCCGGGCACACCCGCGCCTTCGTGCAGGTACAAAACGGCTGTGATCATCGCTGCACGTTCTGCATCATTCCGTTCGGCCGTGGCCCCTCGCGGTCCGTCGCGGCGGGCGAAGTGGTCGCAAGCGTGAGGCGCGTCGTCGAGAACGGCTACGCGGAAGTGGTGCTGACCGGCGTCGACCTCACGTCCTACGGCCCCGATCTGCCGGGCGAGATGTCGCTCGGTCGCCTGGTCAAGCTGGTCCTGAAACACGTGCCGGACCTGAAGCGCCTGCGCCTGTCGTCGATCGATCAGGTCGAAGTGGATCGCGATCTGATGGACGCCATCGCCGACGAGCCACGCCTGATGCCGCACCTGCATCTCTCCATGCAGTCCGGCAGCGACAGGATCCTGAAGCGCATGAAGCGCCGGCATTCGGCGGTGGACGCCATCAGGTTCTGCGAGGTGGCGCGGCGCCTGCGACCGGACATCGTGTTCGGTGCCGACCTGATCGCCGGGTTCCCGACCGAGAGCGAAGACATGTTCCAAGCATCGCTCCAGGTCGTCGATTCCTGTGCCATCACCTACCTGCACGTCTTTCCCTATTCGCCCCGACCCGGAACGCCGGCGGCGCGCATGCCGCAAGTGCCACGCGCGGCAATCAAGTTGCGCGCGGCGCAGCTCCGCGCCAAGGCTGTGGATGTTCGGGACCATTACATGAGGCAGCAGGTGGGCCGCACGGTCGAAGTGCTGATGGAGCAGGGTGGCATCGGTCGCACGCGGCAGTTCGCCGACGTGGACGTGATGGCACGTTCACCGGCCGCAATCACACCGGCGACGGTTCTGCAGGTGGCACTCACCGGCTACCGTGACGGCCGCCTGCAGGGGCGCGCCCTCGCATGACCGAGACCCCGAAAAAATCCGGCATCATGGGCCGCCTGTTCGGCCGCGGCACGGCAACGCCCGTGGTCGAGGCGCCGACGCCCGTTCCGCAGGCGCACGCGACCGAGGTTGCCGTTGCCGCAGCAGAGCCCCGGAAGAACTGGCTGCAGCGCCTCACGTCCGGACTCGCGAAGACGTCGGCGAAGCTGACCGAAGGCATCACGGGCATCTTCACCAAGCGCAAGCTCGACGCCGAGACGTTGGCTGAACTCGAGGATGTGCTGATCCAGGCCGATCTCGGTATTGAAACGGCGACCCGCATCACCGCCGCCCTCGCCAAGAACAGGCTCGATAAATCGATCTCGCCCGAGGAAGTGCGCGCCGTGCTCGCGGCCGAAGTCGAAAAGGTGCTGACACCTGTCGCACGGCCACTGATCGTCAATGGCAACCATAAGCCACACGTGATCATGGTGGTTGGCGTCAACGGCGGTGGCAAAACGACGACGATCGGCAAGCTCGCGAGCCGCTACCGGGCCGAGGGCCGATCAGTCACCATCGCCGCCGGTGATACATTCCGCGCCGCGGCGATCGACCAACTGAAGGTCTGGGGCGAGCGCACAGGGGCAAAAGTGGTGTCCGGCAAGGTCGGGGCGGACGCATCGGGCCTCGCCTTCGACGCCTTCAAGCAGGCGCGGGAAAACGGGTCGGACATCCTGATCATCGACACCGCAGGCCGCCTGCAGAACAAGCAGGCGCTGATGGATGAATTGGAAAAAGTTATCCGTGTCACTCGAAAACTCGATCCGGCGGCCCCCCATGATGTGCTACTTGTACTCGATGCCACGACGGGTCAAAACGCGCTCAATCAGGTTGAAGTGTTCCGCGAGCGAGCTGGTGTAACGGGCCTTGTCATGACAAAATTGGACGGTACTGCTCGGGGAGGTATTCTTGTGGCTATTGCGGCAAAATACGGCTTGCCGGTACATGCCGTCGGTGTTGGCGAAGGTATCGACGACCTTGCCGCTTTTGATCCGGGCGAATTTGCGCGTACGATCGCCCAGCTTTAGCGCCCAGGCGATAGGATGATCGACGGCGATCCGAGGTTGCTTGCGAAAGGCCCGATAGCGACGATGTCTGCAAAAAAGCACTGGTTCCCGTTCACGGCGGAGCAAAGCGTCAACATCCTGAGCGAGTTCGGCCCGCTCGTGACGATGTTCGTCGTAAACGCCGCAGCCGGCATCAAGGCCGGCACCTGGGCGCTGATCATCTCGACGGTGGTCGCCATGGTGGTGATGCGCCTCGTGGTCGGCCGCCTGCCGATTTTCCCAATCATCGCCTCCAGCATCACCATCCTGTTCGGCGCCCTGACGATCATGACCGGCGATCCGATCTGGGTAAAAATCAAAGTGTCGATTTTCAATGCGATGTTCGCCGGCTTCCTGTTCGGCGGGTTGTGGGCGACCAGCCCGATCATGGGCCGTGCATCGTGGATCGCCGTTGCCGCCGTGACCGGCGCGGTTGTTGCGGCCCAGATCCCCTATATCGAGCTGGCCAAGGGACTGATGCAGGAACTGCCGCCGGTCGGCGATGAAACCAATCCGCTCACCACGAACCTCGTTTGTCTTTCGACAATGCTCGTCGGCTTCATCATGGGCGGGCTCGTGTTCCGGAAGAATTTCTTCAGCTACGTGTTCGAGAAAACGTTTCACTTCACGCAGGAGGGCTGGGATCGATTCACGTACAGCTTCGCCTGGTTTTTCGTCGTTACAGCCGTGCTGAATGAAGCCGTGCGACAGATTTTCGTCGACAGCCGCACCTATGAGCTGTGGACCCCGTGGAACACCTACGATCTCGACGGTACCAGTGTGTGGATCTTGTTCAAGGTGGCACTCATCATGCCGCTGTCGGGGCTGTACGCCTGGTTCCTGACGCGGCTGATGCACAAGCACCGCATCGAGGTGCCCGAACCAGTACCAGTGCCAGCAAAATCGACCGGCGCGATGCCGAAGACCGTGCAGGCGCGTGGACAATCGACCTGAGCAAAGGCCGGCCTTCAGTCGTTTCAGCCATGCAGAGGAGCATGCAATCGTGACGCAGCCGACGGAGCACAAGGCCGCAAGCGCCGAGGCCGAGCAGCAAGTCGATCCGAAGCAGCTCTTGAAGTCGCTGATCGAGCTTGGACCGCTGTTGCTGTTCGGGGCGGTCTATCTGCTTACCAAGAACATGTTCTACGCTACCGGCGGTTTGATGGTTGCTACACTGGTCGCGCTGGTCACCTGCCGCGCGCTGTTTGGCCATCTCCCGGTCATGCCGCTGGTTTCGGGCTTCCTAGTGCTCGTCTTCGGCGGACTGACGCTCTGGCTGCAGGACGCAGTATTCATTAAGATGAAGCCAACAATACTTTATGGGTTGTTTGCCATCGTGCTGGGCGGCGGTTTGGTATTCAAGCAGCATCTGTTAAAGCATATCTTCGGTGAGCTGTTTAACTTAACTGCCGATGGTTGGCAAAAACTAACCATGCGTTGGATTTTCTTTTTTGTTGTGCTGGCGCTATTGAACGAATTTGTCTGGCGCAACTTCACGGACGGCACGTGGTTGTGGTTCAAATTGGCGTTGTTGCCCATCACCGCCGCGTTCGGCATCGCCCAGCTTGGTTTACTAAAACAGCACACCGACACAGCGAAGCCACTGTGAGCTGGAGTGCCTGCAGGCACCAAATGTCTCGATTCAGTACACCTTGTTATTACGTCATAAATTAATTTTCCTAAGTACAAGGGCAAAACGTGTGCGTTTCACTAGACGTGGTCCACGAAATCGGCTTTCCTCTCCGGCACGATTGTCCTTCGCCGATTTGGAATAAGTCCAATTCGGCGAACGTCATTGAAGCATAAACCGTTGGAAAAATCATCTCCAACTTGGCCGAAGGAAAAGATAAAATTATGTCCAAAGACAAATCTGCAGAAAGATTGGAACGGTCTCCCATCCACCTGCTCCACCGAGCCGGCCAATGCGCCGGCGATATTTTCCAATCCGAAATGGCCTCCGGCGATCTCACCCCGCGTCAGTACGCGGTATTGGTGACGGTTGCCCACAACGAGGGCTTGAGCCAGACCAACCTCGTCGATCGTACTGGGATTGACCGGTCTACGCTGGCCGACATTATCCGCCGGATGCTGAAGAAGGGTCTGATCCAGCGCCGCCGCACCAAGGAAGATGCCCGCGCCTACGCCGTGCGGCTCTCGGAAGAAGGCTGGAAGACGCTCAAGTCGGCCGAACCGATGGCCAAGCGCATCGACGACAAGATCATGGCGGCCCTGCCGAATTCCAACCGCGAACGGTTCCTGCAGGACCTTAATGTGATCGTGGCGGCGCTGGGTACGAACCAGCCGGCTGCCCCAGCGACGGGATCGAAGTCGAAGAACTGAGGCGACAAGGCGCCGCGCGCCTGGTGGCGTGTGGCCCGCTTCGAACGCGCCCCTTCTCATGCGACGGCCTGTCAGGCAGCGCTGTTGGCCGCAAGTGCATCGGCGGCCAGGCCCGCCGCAATGGCACGCACGACGAACTGCACCTGGTGTTCAGTTTCCACGCAATCGAACTCCGCCAGCTTGCGGTCGAGGGCGAGCGTCACAATGCCGTGCACCGCAGCAAACAGCGCGCGCGCGCTGCTGGACCGGGCACGGCCATCGCTGATCGTGGGCTGCAAAATGGCTTCGACCAGGGCAAACAGCGTCCCCTGCCGCTCACGGTACCAGACCGGAACCTCGGCTCCTGGCGCCATCTGATGTTCAAACACCGCACGCCAAGCGTGGGTATGGTTGGTGGCAAAATTCAGATAGGCGAGCGCCAGTGCCAGCAGGCGTGTGCCGTCGGAACCCGACGCTTGCGCCCGATCCGCCTGCACCAGGGTGCGGCCAAGATGGTCGAGCGTGCGCGCGTTCGCCTCGATGATCAGGAAATCCAGCCCCCCGAAGATGTTGTAAAGCGTGCCGACGGCGCAGCCGGCCTCCTGGGCGATGCGCCGTGCCTGCAGGGCGCCGAGTCCCTCGGCACTCACGACGCGGCAGGCGATGGTGATCATCAACTCTCGCATCTGGCTCCGGTAAGGCCCGGATGGGGTCATGCTCGTCTCCTGGAAACTGCCGCGATGACCAGCGGCCATCGCCACAACCTAGCCCACCCGAGATCAGTTGTGAACTCCGTTCATTGTGACACAACGCCGACCAGCCTAGCGCCCGTTGCCGATTGACGCGCGCGCAAGTCCGCGAAACACTTGCGCGATATCGTCCAGGACAACGGGGTGCATGATGGCGGCGAAAAAACCAGCGCAAACGTCCGCTCACCATGTGGCTGCCATCACCGCTACCAACGGCGCCATTGCAGCGAGCCACACGAAATTGCGCGCGTTCGTGCGCACGACGACGGAGCAAGCCTACAGTGCGGCCGAGGCAGCCGACACGCGGGCGGTCCTGGGCATCCCGCCGCGCCCGCTCGAGGGGCTGGCGATTGGCATCAAGGACATCATCGACGTGGCTGGGCTGCCGACGGGAGCCGGGTCGCTCACCCGCAAGGCGGTTCCGGCGGCTGCGGCCGATGCGCATGTCGTGACGCGCTTGCTGGCCGCGGGCGCCATCATACCCGGCAAGACCCACACCGTCGAATATGCGTTTGGCGGCTGGGGCACCAATCTGGCCGTCGGCACGCCGTGGAACCCCTGGGATGCAGCGACGCACCGCACCCCTGGTGGCTCGTCGAGCGGATCGGGCGTGGCGGTCGGCGCCGGTGTTCTGCCAGCCGCACTCGGCACCGACACCGGCGGCTCGGTGCGCCTGCCGGCTGCGTTCTGCGGCTGCGTCGGCCTCAAGACATCGATCGGCCTCGTCAGCCGCGCCGGCGTCGTGCCGCTGGCCGAGACGTTCGACACGATCGGCCCGATGGCGCGCGATGTGGCCACCGCCGCCCGCATGCTGGCCGTCATGCAGGGGGAAGACCCGCAGGACACGACCACCATCGGCATCACGCGCGGCGATCCGCTGGCCGACCTAGAGCGCGGCGTGCGCGGGTTGCGCGTCGGCCGGCTCGGCGACGCTGACATGCCGCTCGCCACCCCTGGAATGCGGGGTGCCTTCGACGCCGCCATGCGCCGGCTCAGCGACCTCGGCGCCAGCGTCGAGCCGTTCGCGCTGCCGGTGCCGCTCGCCAACCTTTCAAAGCACATGAGCGCACTGATGGCGGTCGAGGCCTATGCCCACCATCGCGCCTTCGTCGACGATCCGAAATCGGCCCTGCACGGTACCATCCGGGCGCGCATGGCATTGGGTGCCAGGATCATGGCGGCCGATTGGCTGACGATGTGCCGCGAACGGACACAGGAAATCCAGCGCTTCGGCTCGGCGCTCGACCGCTTCGACGCACTGCTGCTGCCGACGACGCCGTTCACGGCGCACGCGGTCGAGGGAGTCGACGAGGCCCTCAGTCCCGGTGCCCACACGCGCTTCGTGAATTACCTCGAACTATGCGCTCTGTCGGTGCCGATGTCGGTCACCCCCGACGGCCTGCCAACCGGGCTGCAGATCGTCTGCCGTCGTTTCGATGACCCGCTCGCGCTGCGCATCGGCCACGCCTTCGAGCGGGCTCGCGGACCCTTCCCGAAGCCACCGATGGCCGTTTGAGCAGCGTCTACGGCCCCCGATTGGCCCCTGCTGCTGCTTGCAACGCGCGACACTGGCGGCGACCGGGAACGCATACGGTGTTTGGTCCAGACGGTGGGCGAGTTGGCGTGTGGCAAGCAATCCTTTCGTTCGCGGCCGACGACCATCTCTGGCCGACCCGCCTCATCGCTTCCGCAGCCCCGCTGCCGCTCCTGGCGCCGTCTTGTCCCGCGGCAGGATCTGATAGCGGGCGCTCATGCCGGCATCGAGGTGTTCGTCGACGTGGCAGTGGATCATCCAGATGCCGGGGTTGTCCGCGACCATGTCGGCAACCACGTGCTGGGCCGGCAGCAGCGAGATCACGTCGGTGCGCTGCCCAGCCGCCAGCACGGTCGAGCCATGCCAATGCGGCGTATGAAGATCGAGCACGCCGCCGAGTCCTATCACATACCAGCGTACACGCTCGCCGGCCCGCATGGTCATGGTTTCGAGCGGCAGGTTGCCGTACACGAAGCCATTCACCGCATGCTTTTTGTTGCCGGCAACGAACGCCGCATCGCCCTTCACATCGTCGAGTTTGCCGCCCGCCGCCGCCACGCTCTGCCCCAGATAGGGGCTCTGGTTCTCGTCATAGATCTTCCAGAACGAGATAAACTCGCGGTCCACGTCGCGCGGCATCAGGTTGGCGCGCGCCTGCCCCCGCCGCGTGACGATGATGGCGCCGATCAGCCCGGCATTGGTGTCGCGCACGCGGTCCGTGTGCGAGTGGTAGAGCCAGGCGACCGACGAACCATCGCGCGGCCCCGGACCTGCCCGCTCCGGCACCTTCCAGACGTAGACCTGGACTTCGCCTGGCCGCACCGCGTCGTCGCGCTTCTCGGTCAGCGACGTGCCATCGTTCGACGGCGCGCCTTCGTCGGCCTTGAGATAAAATACGCCATGCGGATGCAGCGAGTAGGCGCGCGTCGTGTTGTTCTTGAAGATAACTCGGATCGCATCGCCGACCTCGGCGCGCAGCACCGGTCCCAGCATCCCAGTGTGCGCCCATTCGGGGGGCTTTGGCTTTTCAGTCTGAAACGTGTCGTCGGTATACTCGATGTATACCGCCTTGCGATGGACGAGACCGGGCCAGCCGGCCCCTCGCCTCACGTAGGGCTGGGCTTCGGCCATGAAGTCCATGCCCATCATGTCGTCGCGCCCCGTGGGGGCATAGTTCCAGTCGACCTCTTGCGCCGCGATGTAGTAGGTGCGCAGCTTGCCGCCGGGCAGCGCCGGCTCGAACGCGCGCAGCAGGGCCGGGTTGATCGAGGTTTCCTGAGCAAGTGCCGCACCCGGCAGCACGAGTGTGAGCAGGGCAACGAACAGCAGTCGCAGCATTCGATCCTCCAGCCGTGGTTTTGTCGGTCTGACGATCCGTAGCGTCCGCGCAAAGCGCACGATAGTCCCTTCAGTCGAGGCACCGCGGCGTCGGCTGGCAGGTGCAACCCTTCGTGCAAATCAGCGTCGAGCGCTGGCAGCCGAATGTGGACAGACATTGGCCGGTCGAGACGGTGAGACGATGATCGCGGCAGATGCACGAGCGCGCGCACGGTTCGAGGTCGACGCGTATGACGCAGCGGCCGAGAGAGCCATCGCAGCGGCTGGTGACGCGCTCGACGGTGCCAGCGCCGCAGCGCTGCGAGGATGAGGCCGCGCACGTTTCCCGGCGTTCCTCCACGTCGCGGCATTGGCCGCCCTGGCACTGGCTGCGGCGTACAACCAGCGTATCGCCGCTGCATATGGCCTGGCTGGGGGCGCCGCCACGCTGGCATTGCGCATCCGCTACACAGGTCTGGGCGCGGGCCACGGTCGGAAGTGCGCTGGCTGTGGCAATCGCCAATGAGACCAGCCATAACAGCAGTCGCATGTGCGCTCCTCCGTAAGAATTTACCGGCACACTATAGCCGAAGGCAGCCACTCCTACGTATCTCCTTGATGAGCCACGGCGATGAAGAGTGTACAGGCATGGTCGACCGCAGTTCCCGCGCGTCTTTTACATCGCTTCTGAGCAACCTCGTTTCCGAAGGCGGCCTGAAGATTGACCGCGACCGGGCCTATGGACCGCATGCGCGCCACACGCTCGATATCTATCGCGCCGGCCGAGAAACGGCCAATGGGCCGCTGGTGCTGTTCTACTACGGCGGTGGATGGAAGTCGGGCGACCGGGCGACCTATGCGTTCGTCGGCTCGGCGCTGGCCGCCAACGGCGTAACGACGGTGGTCGCCGACTACCGCCTGTTCCCCGAAGTGCAGTATCCCGCGTTCTGCGAGGATGCGGCCTTGGCCTATGCCTGGGTCAGCGCCACGGTCGCCAACGGCGGGCGCCGGCCGGTCATTGTGATGGGCCACTCGGCGGGCGCGCATATTGCAGCCCTGCTGGCGCTCGACCCCTCATACATCGCAGCGGCCGGCGCCGGACTGCCACAGCCCGCCGCGTTGATCGGCCTGTCGGGCCCTTACGGGTTCGATCCGACCACCTGGCCGTCGACGAAGGACATCTTCGCGCCTGCCCCGACGGCCGACCGCATCCGGCCGGTCGCGCTGGTCAGCGGCGCTGCGCCGCCGACCCTGCTGATCCATGGCGCCGACGACACCGTGGTCGAGCCGGTTGCCGCCCACATGCTGGAAGCGGCCCTCGCGAAGGCGCAGGTTGCGGTCAAGAAGATCATCTACCCGAGCATCGGCCATTCCGGCCTGATCATGACCTTCGCCCAGCCGCTACGCTGGCGCGCCCCCCTGCTGGAAGACGTCCTGCGGTTCGTGCGTGGGGTAAAGGGCGGGTGAGGAATCAGAAGGCTCCATTTTTTCAGTGTATTGCGTTCTATTTTTATTCTAATTGACTCTTGACGAATCTGATTTTTCAAGTATTATTGGAATAGGCGAGTAAGCGCCGGAGAACCCCAAGTTGCCTTCGGGCGGCAGCATCCGATGCGATGTGAATCAGGGGCCGGGGGCTCGCCGATTTTTTTCACGCAAAGCTGCGAAAGAACGCTAGTTGATGGGCATTTGGTCGGCACTGGGCCAGTCCAGGCACAGGAACCACCCCGAAGTTCAGTGCAACACCACTCTTGCGAATTGCAATGCAGCGCAGTATGTCGGCGTACCGACTTTCATAGTTTCCATATAAGTTCGGCTCTACAGCATTGAAGTATGCACTGGTCACGGCATCCGCAAGTTGAAGGCCGGCCCATTTTTCATGCCGTTCGACAGTAATTTCAGTCGGCTCCAAGGTATGCCAGACAATTGAGCGCACTGGGCGCTGATGCTCGCGACCATCGCGCAACAATTCCATGTAGTCTCGCATCGCCTGATAATTGGTTCCGCCACGGCGGGAAAACACGACTTTCAGGCGAACCGCGTCGGCATTGAAACGGTCGCTCGCACAATGAGCCGTAACTCGCTCAAGTAGCCATCTCGTGAGGAAATTGTAGAGATATCCGGGCCGTTTGAAGATCTCTGCCCATCTTGAACCTGAAATCGTGGACTTGTTTGAGAAGACCACGCACGAAGAGATTGGTAAAGCCGCCATCTCCTGGCAGGTCACGACCTTCTGCTCATGCTTGAGGTTGCGAAAATGAAGATCGCGCGCCTTCTTATGGGGAAATCGCGCGAGGATTGCGTCGCGTTGTTTTGGTAAGCCCCGGTCGAGATCGCTGCGAACGATAACGGCACCGAGAAGCAGCCATTGGGATTGGCCCCCATTCACATCCAGTTTCAGTTTGCCGATACCTTCGTCGCCCGCCTCGTCGACATAGACAACGTGGGTGTACGACATGTCGTCGGCTCGTCATCGCGTGAAGCTATGCGCCAGAAGAAGCCCGCAAAGATTGAGGGCGTTCTTGGCCAGGTCGTCGCTCAGCCTCCTCCATATCACCCACCCCTTCAATCGCGCTCGACGCACATGGCGACGCCCATGCCGCCACCGATGCATAGGGTGGCCAGGCCCTTCTTCGCATCGCGACGCTTCATTTCGTAGAGCAGCGTCGTCAGCACGCGGGCACCGGACGCGCCGATCGGATGGCCAATCGCGATGGCACCGCCGTTGACGTTGACCTTCGCGGTGTCCCAGCCAAGCCCCTTGTTCACCGCGCATGCCTGACCGGCGAAGGCTTCGTTGGCCTCGATCAGATCGAGATCCTTGACGGTCCAGCCGGCCTTTTCCAGCGCCTTCTTGGAGGCCGGGATCGGCCCGGTGCCCATGATCGAGGGATCGACGCCGGCGCTGGCCCACGACACGATGCGGGCGAGCGGGGTGATGCCGCGCTTCTTGGCTTCCTCGGCGGTCATCAGCACGAAGGCCGCCGCGCCGTCGTTGATGCCGGATGCGTTGGCCGCTGTAACCGTACCTGCCTTGTCGAAGGCGGGTCGCAGCTTGGCTACGCTTTCCAGTGTCACGCCATCCTTGATGTACTCGTCGTCGGTGACGATCACGTCACCCTTGCGGCCCTTGACGGTGACGGGCGCGATCTCGTCCTTGAAGCGGCCGGCCTTGCGGGCGGCCTCCGCCTTGTTCTGCGAGGCGACGGCGAACTTGTCCTGCTCGTCGCGCGTGATCTGGTATTGCTTGGCCACGTTCTCGGCGGTGTTGCCCATGTGGTAGCCGTTGAAGGCATCCCACAGTCCGTCCTTGATCATGGTGTCGATGAACTTCATATCGCCCATCTTGGTGCCCTCGCGCATGTGGGCGGTGTGTGGCGCCTGACTCATGCTCTCCTGCCCGCCGGCAACCACGATCTTGGCCGCGCCATCCATGATCTGCTGCATGCCGAGCGCCACCGCACGCAGGCCGGAGCCGCACAACTGGTTCATGGCCCAGGCCGAACTCTCGACCGGGATGCCGGATGCGATCGCGGCCTGCCGTGCCGGGTTCTGCCCCGTGCCGGCAGTGAGCACCTGACCCAGGATCACCTCGTCAACCTCGGCGGGCTTGACGTGGGCCCGGCTCATCGCCGCCTCGATCGCCACGCGGCCGAGTTCATGGGCGGGCATGCTGGCGAACGCGCCATTGAACGAGCCGACCGGCGTGCGGGCGGCGCTGGCGATGACGATCGTGGTGGCATCCTTGGACATGGCGGCGATCCTTTCGGGTGAGGTGAGCAGGCGCAGCGTCAGCGGTCGCAGAAGATCGTGCAGGTGGGGCAGGTGGAGAGAAACGTGCCAAACGCCACACGAGCGCGGCCGCAGATGCTGTGTTCTTGCGGCGATCGTAGCAAATCCTGCCGGGTTGGAAAGCGTGTTCAACGAATGTTGACGCCGCAGTCGAGCCTGGCGGTTCAACCCCGGTGCCGGTCGCGGTTGCGCAACTGCACATAGAAGGCGCCGTCGCCGCCGTGCTTCGCATGCGCGTTCGTATAGCCAACGATGATCGAGCGCAAATCCGGATCGGCGAGCCAGTGTGGCACCATGCGGCGCAGCACGCCCCGGTCACGATCCTGGAACAGATCGAACGGTGCGTCGGCCGCTGTTGCATTCGGCCTTCCCTTGCCGGTGATCACCAGAACCGTCCGGTACCCTTGGCCGTAGGCGCGCGCGAGAAAGCCGCGCAGGGCCCCATGGGCGTCGGCCTGCCGCATGCCGTGCAGGTCGATGCGCGCCTCGATCTCGTCACGGCCACGCACGATGCGGCGCATCTTGCGCGGTTCGAGTGCAGTGGGTTGCGGCGGCACGGATGACACGGGCTTTCGTGGTGGCGAGGAGGGCGCGCGCGGAAGCGGCGGGCTGGGTTTTGCAATCGGCCTCGCAGGCACCACCGACGGATCTACTGACGGTGCGGCGGCTGCCTGGCTGCGGCGCACGCCGATCCGCGTGACCGTGCGTGTGACCAACGTCCACAGCGCCGCGTCCTCGCCCGTCAGCTCGCCGTTTTTGCCGCGTCGGCTCATGGCGTGCGTGTCGGGCTACCGTGCGGCAGCAGTACGAAAAAGCGGCCGGGATGCTTGGTGACACCGGCGATTTTGCCGGCGTCCGCGCCCGATCCGAAGTAGATGTCGCCGCGCTCCGGCCCCTTGATCGCCGAGCCGACGTCATGGGCCACCATCAGCCGGTTGAAGCCGGTCGCGCTACCTGCATGGGTGAGCGCCGGCGAACTGACATAGATCGGCGTGCCGATGGCGTGCACGCCAGTGTCGACAGCGAGACTGCGGCCGGTCGCCAGCGGAATGTGCAGCACACCCTGCGGCCCTCGCGTGGCTTCATCGCCGGTGAGTTCGCGGAAGAATACGTAGGACTTGTTCTGCCACATGGCGCGGCGACCGCGCTCTGCATCGGCCTTCAGCCAGTCGGACAGGGCTGCCAGCGACATCGACGCGACGGTGAAGTGGCCGCTGTCGATCAAGTGGCGGCCAACCGACATGTAGGGGTGGCCGTTCTTGCCGTCGTAGGTGATGCGCATGTGGCTGCCGTCGGGCAGAACGATGCGGCCCGAGCCCTGCACCTGCAGAAAGAACGCATCGACCGCACTCGGCAGATAGGCGAGCTCGAGCCCGCGTCCCTTGAGCGCGCCCTGCTCGATTTCGGCGCGCGTGGCGAAGGGCTCGACACCGGTGCCGGTCTGCCGACCGTGAGTCAGCGCATGGCCCTTGGCGCCGCGTTCGGTCTCTTCGACAAGGTTCACGAGTTCGGGCGGACGCCGATACAGCGGGATGGGAAACTTCGCCGACCGCTGCCGGGCGCCTTCAACGGTTGGCTCGTAATATCCGGTGAGCAGCCCGGACGGGCCCGCATGCACGACCGCGTGCGGCACGAAGTTGGTCTCGAAAAATGCCCGCGCGGCAGCTGCCGCGACAGGCTTGCCCGCGTTCTTCAGCGCGTCGTCGCAAGCCTTCAACAACGCAGGCGTGGTCGGTGTGGCGCCGGCCTTGTTACCGGCCCGACTGGCCTTGATCACCAGATCGCAGGAGCGCATGAACGCGGCCAATGCGCTGGCATGATCGTCTTTGCCCCACTCGGGCAGCTCGCGAAACGCCACGGGCGTGAATTGGACGGATGTGGTCACGGCAACAGGTTTCGATGCGACGGCGCGACCGGACGACACCACGGTCTGGGCCTGACTGGAGGGAATCGCATGGGCACCTGCTACCGCCACCAGGATCATGCACGCGACGCGAAGCAAAGCAGGGCCGACCGGCACGTTCACGGGGTCTCGTTTGCCGCGCGTGCCCACATCCGCACGGGCCTCAGTTCTGCGGCTGGGTGGCGACCAGCCGCCAGTTTGGATTGCGCGAGGCAACCTCCCGCGCGAATGTCCAGATGTCGGTGACTTCCTTGATCTTCTGTGGGTCGCCGCCGATCACGGCGCCCGACTTGTCGCGGGTCGCGGAAATGAGCTGGCTCACGAACTTGACGGTGAGTTGGGCAAGCCCGCCTTTCACCTCCGCTTCGACAATGTTCGCCTTGTTGATGCCAACGAAGCTCTGGTCGATCTGTTCGGCCCGGCTTTCCCGGTCGGCGATCGCTTCGCTGAAGCCTTCGAACACTTCCTTGCTCAAGAGATCCTTCAGAACCTTGCGATTGCCTTCCGCGAACGCCGTCACGATCATCTCGTAGGCTTGCCGCGCACCATCGATGAAATGCTTGGGATCGAACGAGGCATCGCTGCGTGACAGCTGCATGAGCCCGTTCTCGATAGCAACATCACCGGCGGCAAAGGCTTTCACGCGCGCCTCGGCATCGGCAAGGGCTGCATCTGCGACCACCGGCGCCGGGGCATTTTCGCCGCTGCGCCGTGGCATGGCGACGACCTTGTCTTTGGCAGCGATGCGCTCCTGTTCCTGCTGGGCGCGAATCTTGCGGTCGATCCGCGCTTCGTCGTCTGGCGTCCGACGCCCCAGCACGTTGCGCAGCATGAAGATGACGACGACCGCCACCACAAGTGCGACGAGGGTGAAAATGTTGATCTGACTGTCCATCGCGATTAGTCTTTCCTAGGCATGCAGGACTGCTTCGATCATGCTCGACCGAAGGCACCGTCGAACCAGAGCAACAGCAGGTTGCGACGGTCCGGGCGACGCGCACATCTATGCTCTGCACCCGACTTTGCCGGAAACTTAGGACATTGCTAGGGCGAAGCCAATGGGCATGACGGCACTGTCGAACACTACGGAGCGTCAGCAGTTCGACATCGCACTTGCGCGATCGTGAAATCTGACAAACAGTCGCGATCGCGCCGTCAGGACTGCCGCCATGGGGTTTTCTCTGTTTTTGGTCTTTGTCGCCGTGCCGCTGCTCGAGCTGGCGCTGCTGATCAAACTTGGCCAATGGATCGGGCTGTGGCCGACGATCCTGACCATCCTGCTGACGGCAGGTATCGGGATTGCCATCATGCAGCAGCAGGGGTTTGCGGCGTTCCAGCGTGCCGCGCAAAGCATGGCCAAGGGTGAGCCACCAGTGGAGCCGGTGGTGGAAGGCTTCATGCTGATGATCGCCGGCGGGTTGCTGGTGGCACCGGGGCTTATCACCGATGCCGCCGGCCTGATGCTGCTGATTCCGCCCGTGCGAAAAGGGATTGCCCGGTGGGGACTGCAACGCCTGATGGCTGCGGGGACGATCCACACATCGACGTGGCGCGGCGAGCAGCGCGACGGACCGGACCCACGACCAAATGCCGACACCAGGCGGCACCAGGCGGCTGAACCAGGCCCCGTGATCGACGGCGAGTTCGAACGGCTCGAAGAAAAGACGCAGGAACCGTCCAGCGATGCCGGCAAGCGGTTGAAACCGCGAGCCAACGGCGATGCCCGCGATCCTTGATCGACACGGACGATTGCGGCGCCCGCTGGAAAATGATAGCGGGCGCGCAGCGTCTTCACCGTCTGCCGCACGAAAAGGTGATCCCATGGCCGAGCCCACCCCCCAGCCCCAGCCACCCAGCATTCGCATCATCGGGCAGTACATCAAGGATCTCTCGTTCGAGAACCCCAATGTCGGCAAAGTTTTGGACGGGCCGGTTGAGGACCCGCAACTGCAGGTCGAAGTC
>JAKFWF010000062.1 GCA_021730785.1 Hyphomicrobiaceae bacterium | reverse complement strand
TTCGCCGTCGGCCGTGCCGAGCACGATCCGCGCCCGCCACACGACCTTGGCCGGCGTGTTGCGATCCGCAATCGCTCGCTCGAGCCGCGCCCGGTCTTCCGCCGTAACTGTGATCGCTGTTTTCATGCCCACAGCTTGCCTGATTTGCCAAGCCATGGGAATCCAGAGTCAGTGACGGAACACTAGACTGTCGCGATGTGCAATTTGTATTCGCTGACGAAATCCACAACTGCGATCGCGAACCTGTTCCGCGTCCCGCACAACCGGGCGCAACAGGTCGATCCCCTGCCGGCGATTTTTCCCGGATGGTCGGCGCCGGTTGTTCGGCGCGCCGCCGATGGCGAGCGAGAACTGCTCGCGATGGCATGGGGGTTCGTGCTGCTGCAAGACGGCAAGGCACCAAGGCGCGTCACAAACACGCGTGATGACAAAATGCAAAGCCGGTTCTGGCACAACTCGTTCGAGCAGCGCCGATGCCTCGTACCCGCGACGTCTTTTTGCGAACCGCATGATGGTCGCAAGCCAGCGACGTGGCACTGGTTCGCGCTCAAAGGAAATGAGCCTCGCCCGCCCTTCGCCTTTGCCGGAATCTGGCAGCGATGGAAAGGACCCGTCAAAAAAGGTGGCGAGAACGTCGAACTCGATGTCTACAGCTTCATGACTACCGAGCCGAACTCAGCAACGTCGAGCATCAACCACGAACGATCACCCGTCCTGTTGACGACCGATGAACAGCGCGATGTGTGGTTGCTCGGCACACCAGCGGAAGCGGCAGCACTCGTTCGTCCGATCGCAGGAGACAGCTTGGCGATCGTGCAGGAGGGCTTCGAAAAAAAGGATTTGCTCGGCGCGCGAGTGCCGACAGGGTCGCTACTTTAAGCAGTAGATGTGCATTCATAACGCCGACCGTGCCGCACCGAAGCAAGCAGTCGGCAATTGAGCATTGGAGCGGGCACGCGATTGCGAACAAGCAGTGTAAGAGCGGTCAGGTTGCCACGTCAGCGGAAGGATTTCGTACGCGGAGATTTCCGTTCGCGATATTGGGCATGAGCCTTCCGACGAGACGACGTCGGTTCGCGCCTCCAGATGCGATGCTGCTGGATAGCAACGACAATGCGCTGATGCCGGTTGCGTACGCGCAAGGATCGGCGTGCTGCCCGGTCGGCAACCAACATCGAGCCAAGCGTAGCCTTTCGCAATGCCCTCTTTTCGCTGGCATGGTCGAGTGCCAGCCGTGCCAATTCATGAGCTTCGTCGGAAGCAAGCTGCCGGAGAGCAGCACCGCGTTCGGTGTCGGACATGCTAGCAAGCGTGCTGCGGCGATCGGCAAACCGTGCGACGACAATCGCGATGGCGCTGGCGTGCCGGGACGACAACGCCGCATCGATGGAAAATACAGCAGCCCGCTGCGCGGCGCGTTGACTGGCGATCAGCAGATGCATCTCTGCATTGTGCACGGCAAGTACAGCCTTGCGACCATGTGTTCTGACGCTTTGCCTATTCTGTCTTGCTTCGGCGGCCGTCCGGTTTTCGAGGACGCCCTGGCTTGGCCTGCCCAGGGTGTCCGTTATTGGTCCCGCTCCCAACCCTTGTCGCGATCGCGCTCCTTCCAATAGGCGTCGCCTTGTTGCGCATGCTCGGCATCTGCGAGCCGGACGGCACTGTCGATGATGCGAGCGTAGGCGGCGGCCTTGTCATCATGTTCTGGTTTCTGGGCCTCGCGCTCAATGGCATTCTTCGCCTCTGCTTTGGACTGTGCCTCCCGAACTTCTGGCGGTGTCGGCGCGAACAATTCGCCAAGCTGATCGGCCAGATAGCTGGCTGCTCCGCCGATCCCGCCCGCCATGAGGTCGCTCGCACCGCGAACAGGTGCGACAGTTGTTTGCTCCGAGCTATCCACGTGCGGCGGTTCGATCAATGTCATTTTTTGGCCGTTGGCCCTGTCGATGGACTGGGCGATCGCGGCAGATTGCTCGACTTGCTCGGCAATCTGATGGGCCTTCGGTGCCTCTTGTTGCAAGCGCGCCTCTGGCACGACGGGCACGACAACTGGGGGCGTGCTGTCTTGAGCTGTTTGGCGGCTGGCGCTGGCTTCAACGGACCGGTTCTCGTTGGCCACGTTTTCCGGTGTCGGCTTGGTAATCCCGTAACCCGGCCGGTCACGACCGATGCCGGCAGCTTCGAGGCTCTCACCGGCACGCAGGGCAGCGCGTTCGTCACGCTGGCGTTGAAGCAATTCCTGATACTGCACGTCGCGAACCCGGCGAAGCGCCTCGCAGGCATCGTGCTGGCGTTCACGCAGATCGTCGGTCTGACGTAGCTTCAGGTCGGCCTTGGAAGCAGAGAGTTGCTTCTCGACGGCGTCGCGCACGCTATCGCGATCGTTGAAGGCCTCACGCGCATTATCCCACTGACCATCCTTCGCGAAGTAGTGAGCGCGGCTGATTCCATATTCTGATGCTGTCTCTGCAGATTTTCGCGCGGCGTCGCTGTCCCTATAAAATTCTCGCCATTCGGCCCTGTACTCCTTGCGCACTTCGTCATACGCAGCATGTCGGGTGGCCTTGAATAGCTTGGCACCGTCCATGAAAAACGCTTCACGCTCGGCGCGCTGCCGGTCCTTTAGCTCTTCTTTCGGATCGAAAACCTCAACACCATGAGCGTTGGCGTCGTGAGTTTGCCGATGCTTCTCGTCGGCGGCAAAGGCCTGCTCATGCGGACGGGCCAGCAAGACGACATTGTGTGGCAGATGATCGTTGGCAGGGCGAGCATGCAATGACGCTGGTGCTTCGATCGGCGCATGATCGGCCGTGGCGTCGCGGCTGTTGCCGTGCTCGTTCAAGTGCGACGGCTCATGTCGCTGCTGCTCTCTCCGCCCCGCCTCGCGCGTCGCATTGATTTCACGCTGCTCACAGCGAACCTGGCCGTGCTCGCGCTCATAACACAGGGCCCATTCCTGCCCGCGCTTCTGCTCACGGTAGTCATCGAGCGTTCGACCGGTTTCCGGGTTCACGCGGTTCAGAATGATATGGATGTGGCGATGCTGGGTGTCGTTGTGGCCGACATAGACGGCCTGATGGGCATCCCAGCCCATATGCTTCATCAAGGCATCGGCCGCCTCGACCATATGCTCCGGTGTTGGCTGGTCATCCTTGTGCCAGGAGAGCGATAGCGTCTTGGTCGGGTCCTCACAGACGCGGCCGCCCCGCTTCACGCCGGCTTGCATCTTCAGGTACCGCTGCGATGTGCCTTGTCGATAAGTTGGAAATGCTCTTCCGCTGTCACTCGGAAACTGATCCAGTGATCCAGAAAAAATGAGCAAGATCGGATCGCCAACACTCGGTGCCGTTGAGAATTGAATGCCCCTGCGCGCGTTAGGGTCTGGCAGAGGTTTACCATTGGACACTGGCGGGCGGTGCTACGGCGCCAAACCGCCGAGCTGCAGGCAACCTCACCCGACCAGTATCCGCCGCAACGCGAACGCCACCACCCCGACGACCAGCACGCCAGCTAGCCACAGCGCGGCGAACCAGGCGAGGCGCTGCCACAGCGGGGGCTCGTCTCGCGCACTCAATGGTAGCCGCCGTGGGTGTCGACCTTGCCGCGGAACACCCAGTACGAATAGGCGGTATAGCTGAGGATCAGCGGCAGCAGCACTACGGTGCCAGTCAGCAGGAATCGCAGGCTGTTGTCGGGTGCTGCCGCATCCCAGATCGTCATCTGCGGCGGCACGAGGTAGGGATAGAAGCTGATCCCGATGCCGATATAGGACAGGATGAACAGCCCGACCGACGCCAGGAACGGTGACAACTCGCGCCGCCGCTCGAGCCCGAAAAACAGAACCGCCGTGCAGGCGAGCACCAGCAGCGGGACGGGCGCGGTGTAGGCGATCATGGGCCAGGCGAACCACCGCGACTGATAAAGCGGGTTCAGCAGCGGCGTCCACAGGCTGACGACGCCGATCAGGATCAGCGTGCCGATGCCGGCCGCCCACGCCCAGCGATAAGCGCGATCCTGCAGCTCGCCTTCCGTCTTCAGGATCAGCCACGTGGCGCCAAGCAGCGTGTAGCCCACCATCAGCGCCACACCGGTCAGGCAGCTGAAGGGCGTCAGCCAATCCCACCAGCCGCCGTCATAGGCGCGGTCCTTGAGCCTGATCCCCTGCACGAGTGCGCCGAGCGCGATGCCTTGCGCCAACGTCGCCACCGCCGATCCGCCCATGAACGCGAAGTCCCAGAACCGCTCGTGCGCGCCGCTGCGCCAGCGGAACTCGAAGGCGACGCCGCGGAAGATCAGCCCCAACAGCATCGCGATCAGCGGCGCATAGAGCGCCGGCATGACCACCGCATAGGCCAGCGGAAACACCGCGAACAGCCCGCCGCCGCCGAGCACCAGCCACGTCTCGTTGCCGTCCCAGACGGGTGCGACCGAGTTCATCATGGTGTCGCGCTCGGCCTTGTCATGGGCGAGCGGGAACAGCATGCCGATGCCGAGATCGAAGCCATCGAACAGCACGTAGGCAAGAATGGCGAAGGCGATCAGGCCAGCCCAGATGAAAGGAAGATCGAGTTCCAACAGCCCTCTCCTCTACTCGCCTGCCGCCAGTGGAGCATCGCCCAGCACCGCGGTCACCGGCGTGATGCCGGACGCACGCAGTGGGATGCCCGGCGGCAGATCCGGTTCATGGCCTTCGGGCGCCTTCGCCATCATGCGCAGGATGTAGAGCGTGCCGGCGCCAAAGACGAAGAAGTACACGACGATGAATGCGATCAGGGAGGCAGCAACTGCCGGTGCCGCCAGGGGTGATGCCGATTGCGCCGTCGTCAGCAGGCCATAAACGGTGTAGGGCTGACGGCCGACTTCCGTCGTGATCCAGCCGGCCACCACGGCGACGAACCCGGCCGGCCCCATCAGCACCGCCAGCCGGTGCAGCCAGGGCGCTTCGAACAGCGTGCCGTGCCAGCGCGTCCACAAGCTCCACAGGCCGACCGCCACCATCAGCATGCCAATGCCGACCATCACGCGGAAGCTCCAAAACACGATGGCAGCATTCGGCCGCAGCTCCTTCGGCCACGCCTTCAGCCCCTTCACCTCGCCGTTCCAATCGTGCGTCAGGATGACACTGCCGAGCTTGGGGATTTCGATCGCATAGCGCGTGACTTCGCCCGCCATGTCGGGCCAGCCGAACAGGATCAGCGGCGCGCCCTTCTGAGTTTCGAAGTGACCTTCCATGGCGGCGATCTTGGCCGGCTGGTGCTGCAAGGTGTTGATGCCGTGGATGTCGCCCGCCACCACTTGGAGCGGCGCCACCAGGGCTGCCATCCACATGGCCATGGAAAACATCACGCGCGCGCCCTCGTTGCGGCGGTTGCGCAGCAGGTGGAAGGCACCCGTCGCGCCGACCACGAATGCGGTCGTCAGGTAAGCCGCCAGCACCATGTGCACGAGGCGATAGGGGAACGAGGGGTTGAACACCACGGCCCACCAGTCAACCGCGATGAACTGGCCCTTGGCATTCATGGCGTAGCCGGCTGGCGTCTGCATCCAGCTGTTGACGGACAAGATCCAGAATGCCGAGAACAGGGTGCCGATGGCAACCATCAGGGTTGCAAACATGTGCAACGTGGGCCCGACCCGCTTAAGGCCGAACAGCATGACGCCGAGGAAGCCCGCCTCGAGGAAGAACGCGGACAGCACCTCGTAGCCCATCAGAGGGCCGAGGACGGGACCGGTCTTGTCGGAAAACACGCTCCAGTTGGTGCCGAACTGGTAGCTCATGACGAGGCCAGACACGACACCCATGCCGAAGGCGAGCGCGAAGATCTTCTTCCAGTATGTGAACAGGTCGAGATAGACGGCGCGGCCCGTCCTCAGCCACAACGCTTCAAGCACCGCGAGATAGCTTGCGAGCCCGATCGAGAAGGCTGGGAAGACGATGTGAAACGTGACCGTAAAGGCGAACTGAAAACGGGCAAGTGTGAGTGCGTCGATGTCCATGGGCCTCAGCCTCCCGGCGGACTGGATGCTGAGTGATCATTACCTGCAGCGGAGCGTCGCGCCCAGGCGACATGATGGCCGAGGGTGGTTTGCCGCAGGTGCGCGCCTCACTCCTGATCCGGCCGGCGGCGCACAACGACCACCGTGACGTTGTCCTGGTAGGGCTCCTTGACGTCCAGCACCGCCCGCACCAGCGCCTTGGCGACAGCTTCCACCCCATCGCCGGCATACCCTGTGATCACCCGCGCGATCTCCGACTCCTCGAGCGAATGGATGCCGTCGCTCGCCAGGATCACATAGTCGCCAGGCTCCAGTATCAGCGCCTTCTTCGACAGGTCGACCAGATCGAGTTCCTCGCCGGTGACCGCCGAGCGCAACATATGCCGGCGCGGATCGTTGCGCGCCTCATCGGCCGTGATGCGGCCCTCCGCCGCCATCTGATCGAGAGCCGGCGCCAGCGAGTGATCCTCGTTGAGCAGCGCGATCTCTGCCGCCCGGTAAAGATAGAGCGGACTGTCGCCGACACTGATCCATTCGAGACCGTCCCGCCCGAGCGCGACGCCGACCAACGTCGATCCCATGCCCGACAGCGAGGGCGTTTCGGCCGCCACGCGGTGGATCGATTGATTGGCCTCGTCGAGGGCCGTGCGCAGCCGCGCCGATGTTTCCCCGGTCGCCGCAAGGCAGGCTTCGATGAACGTATCGCAGACGAGGCGGCTTGCCGTGGCGCCGCCCGCGTGCCCGCCCATGCCATCTGCCAGGACCAGCAGCATGGGCGGCGGCCCGTTTCCGCCCGGCCAGATCGCCGCGGCGTCTTCCTGGTAGCGCCGCCCGCCCTGGGACGCCGCGATGGCAGCCTCATAGTGCGGCATCAGCTCGACTTGTCGGTCAACTCGGCCCAGTCGAAATCGATCCCGCAGAAGGGCACGAAAACGAGCTGCGTCCGACCCATGTGAATGACGTCCATGCTGGCCAGCGGCACGGCGGCGGTCGGCCGCTTGCCGTTCAGCGATACGATGTTCGTTTTGGCCAGGTTGGGCACGAACAGGAACGTGCGCTCGGCTGAATCGTAGCGGATATAAGCCTGCTCCTCGGCCGATATGGTATCGTCGCCGAAGTCGATCGCAACGCGCTGGTTGGGGTCACGGCCAACCGTGTTGTTGCCCTCAAAGATCGCCCGGAACGCGCCAAGCCCTGGTCCGCCGACGACGACCAGCCAGCCGACCACCGGGTCCTGCGCGAACGTGCCGCGCGCCACCGTCTGCTTGCCGCGCAGCACCTGCGTGCGCGCCTCGCCGCGAGGTTCCGCAACAGGCTTGGCCGCCCGCAGCACCCGCGTCGTCGGTGCCGACGCTTCGTCGACCGCGGCCTCGACCGGGGCTCGTGCCAGCGGTGGCACGTGCGGGGCGCCGCCCCGTGCGTCGCGCGCCGCCTCCGCCGCGCTCGGCACCGGCGGCTCCTTCGCGCTCATAAGGCGTGTTGGATCGGATGGCTTGGCCATCGGTGGTGGTGGACTGCCGGCGGCCACGGCGCGCAGCGGATCTTCCCGCCCTGCCGCCGCCAGTGCCTCGCGCAAGGACCCGAGAAATCCGGCATTCCCCCGTCCCGGCGCCGCCTTGTCATCTGCCATCGCATCCTCCCCGCTTCGCCGGCACCAGGGCTCACCTGCGCCGCCCATACCACATCTGGTCTTTACACATCTCCAACGCGCCGCGCCTTGGCGCTACGCGTGCCGTGCCTCGAACTTGATCGCCACGGCGCCGATCTCGATTCTGTCGCCATCGACGAGCGACCGCTGCGCCACCCGCTCACCGTTGACCTTGACGCCGTTGCCGGCCGGCCCGCTCAGATCGCGGATCACGAAATGCGCGTCCGGCGTCCGGTGCAGTACGGCATGATGGCGGTGAACGGTCGCATGTTCCAGGCGGATGTCGTTGTCTTCCTCGCGGCCGAAACTCACCATCTCGCGCGGCAACGGGCGGCGCGCTTGTTCGGTGCCCTCAAGGACGAGCCAGCCTTGCCGCGGCCGGCCAAGCCCGAGCGCGGATGCCATGACGGTGCGCATCGGCTCCACGTCGAGCGACTGAGACTGTCGCTTGGCCAGGGTGCCGACCACATTGACCGTCAGCCCGATCAGCGCCAGCGGCGGCACAAGCGCCAGCAGCGCAAGCCCGGCCATCAGTGCGGGAGCGCGGGCATAGCCGTCGATTACCCAGCCTGCAAACATAGTCCACGCGTCGAGCGCGACACTCTGCATCCAGCCGGCACCGACGCCGATACTCGCTGCAATCAGGCCATCCGCCATGGTGCCAGTGCCCCGGTTGCGTCCCGTCCGCGGCGGCCATAGTGCCTGCACTGGCAGTGCAGGCGAACGTTCCGCCGTTCATGATCGCAAAGTATTCCGAGGCCATCGCGGCGGTATCATGGCGGCAAAGTGCCGCTGTGCGATGTCAGACGGCATTCCGATAGGTCTTGGGCGACACCACCGTGAGGAGCATGATGTAGAGGTCGAGCAGCAGCGACCAGTTGTCGATGTAGTAGAGATCGTGTTCGACGCGGGCGGCCATCTTGTAGTCGGTATCAGTCTCGCCGCGATGGCCATGCACTTGCGCCCAGCCGGTGATGCCCGGCCTGACGTTGAGGCGACGCGGATACATTTCGATGCGCTTTTCGAACATCCGATCGTGGGCGACCGCATGCGGGCGCGGCCCGACGATCGACATCTGGCCCTGCAGCACGTTCAACAGCTGCGGCAGTTCGTCGAGATTGTAGCGACGCAGCAGCGCGCCAACGCGTGTGACGCGCGGGTCGTTGCGCCGGACCTGGGTGACCACGTCGCCGTCTTCCTGCACGGTCATGCTGCGGAACTTGTAGATGCAGAACTCGCGCTGATTGTAGCCCCGGCGACGCTGGCAGAAGATGACCGGGCCTTGGCTGTCGTACTTGATGAGGAGGGCGATCACCGAGAACAGGGGCGAGAGCAGCAAGAGTGCCGTACCCGCCACCACGATATCGAACGTGCGCTTGGCGAAAGCCTGCATCGGCGCCAGCGGCGGCTCGGTCAGAGCCAGTGCAGCAATCGGTCCAACGTGCTCGATGCGCAGGCCGCGGAACCGTTCGGCGAGGCGGCCGGCATAGAGGTGGATCGACACCGGCAATTGCGAGAAGGTGGCAACACTGAGATCGACCACCCGCGCCGCCGACCAGTCCGACAGCAGGATCACGCTGTCTACGCGATGCGACCGCGCGCTGGCCACCGCCCGGTCCATGTGCTCTTGCAATTGCGTGAGTTGCGCAGTGCCTTCCAGTCCCAGGATCGATGCCGGGATGACCGCCTCGCACACCACGCGGACGGTCGAACCGGCACTGCTGTGCAGTTCGTCGAACTGCTGGATCTCGTCCGGCGTGCCGATCAGCATGAGGCGCTTCTTGGCCAAGCGCCCCCCGGTCAGCGCTGCGCGAATCGCAGATCGCATCGCCAGTTCTAGGAGCACGAGGCCGAACGCCCCGCTGACGTAGAACAGCATGAGCCACCCGCGCGAGAATGCCGCAGTGGTCTTGGTCAGGAATGCGATGACGGCGAGCGCGAAAAACGCCCAGGTCCAGATCAGGACGGTGCGTCCGATCTTGGGCTGGCTCGACAGGTACCGCTCGGGGCCGAGTTCATTGCGAAACACGAACGGCAGTACGTTGAGGAATGCCACCAGCAGTCCCAGTGCGAGGTAGCTCTGGTAGGGCCCGACATCACCGTAGGCCCACACGTGATAGCCGATGCCCGTCGCCAGGCAGACCAGCACCACCGATGCCACCGTGACGCTGCCCGCAACCACGGATACGCCGGCCGAGTCGAGGCTCCAAAGATTATCCGGCGCCGTCGTGAACCCGCGCGGCATGCCGCGGTCCTGCCCGCCAATTCGCTGTTTGCCGCTCATAATTTCACCCGCACTCTTGGCAACATGACACCTACTGAACCGGACGCACTTTGTACTTGGCCGACCAATCGGTCGCCGCCTGACAAGGACCGCAATTACTCTTCAGCGCTGCGGCCCACTCCGGCATCATCCTTGCAAACCACCGAAACCGTCGCCGTTGGTGGACTTGCCCCTCCGAGGAGCCATCGGACATCACGTGCGACGCCGGAGCATCTCGCGAAAGATTGCCAAACTGTTAAACCGTGTGCTTAAGATATGTCAACTCCAGTTGTCACCCAAAACTGTAAACTTTGACGACACTTTAGGTTGGATGCTTAACCTATGAACTTAACACCCGATGTGTCTGCGAACGTCGATGGCTGGGGCATTTCGGTGCCCGATCTCGACAGTGCCGTGGCCGCGATCGCAGCCCGAGCCAGCCGCAGCGAAAGCTTTTCGGTGTTCACGCTCAATCTCGATCATGTCGTGAAGCTGCGGCGGGACGCGGCGTTCCGCAGCGCCTATCGTCAGGCGACGCTTATCACAGCCGATGGTGCACCGGTTGCATGGCTGGCCCGACAAAAAGGTGCGCATGTGTCCCGTGCCACTGGCGCCGATCTCGTCCTCCCCCTGGTCGAAGAAGCTGCACGCCGGCAGATCCCAGTTTATCTGTTCGGATCGACGGGCACCGTGCTGGCCAAGGCCGGTCGCGCATTCGCCACGCACACGAATGATCTGATCGATATCGCCGGCACCGAAGCGCCGCCGCACGGCTTTGATCCGACCGGCCCGGCAGCCGATGCGGCGATTGCACGCATCGCAGCATCGGGTGCGCGGATCGCTTTCCTTGCGCTCGGCGCACCGAAACAGGAGATTTTCGCGGCCCGCGCGCAAGCGCAAGGCGTGCGCTGCGGTTTCGTGTGCATCGGTGCAGCCTTGGACTTCATCGCCGGCGCCCAAGTCCGTGCGCCAAAGGTGATGCAGGACACCGGCACCGAATGGCTGTGGCGGTTGGCAACCAACCCGCGACGGCTCGCCGCGCGCTACTCCCAGTGCGCGGTGCTGCTGGCCGACCTTGCCGTGGTGCAACCGCTGCGCCAGCGCTGGTCCAGCACGTCGTTGTCTCGGCAGTAACGACAGCTTTGAATCGCAGTTGCCAGAGCGGCACGAGGGCTTCATCACAAGGCTCTCGACGATGCACACCTTAAACCTCGGAAACAACCGGCCGTGACGCGCTACATCCCGCTGATCCTGTTCACCGTGCTCACCAATGCGGCGGCGCAGATCATGTTGAAGAAGGGCATGCTGAGCCTCGGCCCGGTGACGCTCGAACCGGGATTGTTCCAAACGATCTTTCGCATCGTGTTCAATCCGTGGGTATTCCTCGGGCTCGCGACCTTCGTCATCAGCATGGCGTCGCACCTTGTCGTGTTGAGCCGGGTCGAGTTGTCGTTCGCCTACCCGTTCCTGAGCCTCGCCTACGTCGTCGTCGCAGTCTACGCCTACTACGTGTTCAAAGAGGACGTGAACGCCCTGCGTGTCGCCGGCATTGGCATGATCTGCCTCGGCACCATTCTGATCTCGCGCTCTTAAGGAAACCCCCATGCGCCACATCATCATCGGCGGCGACGGCTTCGTCGGTCACATCCTGGCAGCCGATCTGTACGCGCAAGGCCAGTCCGTGATCGTCGCCGACATTGTCAAAAGCGCGCACGAGGTCTACGCCCGCGTGCCGTTCGTGCCGATCGACGTGACCAAGCCCGAGACGCTGGCTGCCATCGGCTTGCAGGCAGACGACATGGTCTACAATCTGTCGGCCAAGATGCTGTCGCCGATCATGCCGCGGGCCAAGCGCTACGATTTCTTCTACCCCGTGAACTATTTCGGGACGAAACACATCCTGGAGTGGATGGAGCAGGCCGGCGCGAAACGCCTCGTGCACTATACGACCGACATGGTCTATGGCCATTCGGTCGTGACCCCGCAGACCGAGGATCACGCCTGCGCGCCACTCGGGCACTATGGTCAGAGCAAGCTCGATACCGAGACGCTTGCCGCCACATATCGCGCCAAGGGGTTCCGGATTTCGATCTTCCGCCCCCGGCTGATCATCGGACCCGGCCGCCTCGGCATCCTCGAAAAACTGTTCAAGCTGATCGATCTCAATTTGCCGGTGCCGATGATCGGATCGGGGCGCAACCCTTACCAGTTCGTCTCGGTGTTCGATTGCGCCTCCGCTGCAGCCCTCGCCTGGAAGGCCGGCGTGCCGAACGAAGCCTACAACCTTGGCTCCGATACGCCGCCGCCCGTTCGCGAGCTTCTCCGCCGTCTCGTGCGGGAGGCCGGCAGCCGCTCGCTGGTGGTGCCGACGCCGGGCTTCCTGGTGAAGTTCACCCTCAACACGCTGGACTTCGTCAACCTGCCGTTGATGGATCCCGAGCAGTACCTGATCGCCGACGAAGAGTGCCTGCTCGATTGCTCAAAGGCCAAGCGGGAACTTGGCTGGGCGCCAAAGTACCGCGACGATGACATGCTGATTGCAGCTTACAAGGAATACCGCGCCAAGAAATCCGCAGGGCGAGCGCACCTCGCCGCGAGCAAGCCGCAGACCACCTGATCGTAACCTTCGAGAGTAGCGCCATGAGCCCGCAAGACATGACCCAGAATGCTACCGCAGGCCCCGAAGGTACGCACCTCACCGCCAACCGGTTGCCGAAGCCTGCCCTGATCAGTGTCGAGGAGGCGAAGGCGCTGCCGCAGCAGCGCGTCATGGACCTGTTCTCGGCACACCTCAATCCGGGCCAGTTGCACTTCATGAAGCTGCTCGGCTTCCACAAGGTGATCATCGATTCCGCCGAGGGCATGCACTACATCACGCGCGACGGCCGGCGCATTCTCGACTTTTTCGGCGGCTTCGGGTCGTTGGCCTTCGGCCACAACCATCCCCGCATCCTGGCTGCCCGCAAGAAGTTCCAGGACGAAAACCGCCACGAGATCGCGATGGCGTTCCTGTCGCAATATGCGTCGGCACTGGCCCACAATCTGGCCAAGGTCTCGCCCGGCGACCTCGACATGGTGTTCCTCGGCTCGTCCGGCTCGGAGGCGATGGAGGCGGCGCTGAAGGTCTGCGAGCAGGCCCAGGGGCCGGATCGCTCGAAGGTGCTCTATGCAGCGAACTCGTTCCACGGCAAGACCAAGGGAGCGCTGGCCATCACTGACGGCGCGCTCTACCGCGCGAGCTTCGACCTTTCGAACCGCAACGTCAAAGTGCCGTTCGGCGACATCGAGGCGATCCGCCGCGCGTTCGAAGCGGACAAGTCGATCGGCATCGTCTGCCTCGAGACGATCCAGGGCGGCGGCGGCATCAACACCGCGCCCGTATCATTCTGGCAGGAGCTGCGTGCCCTGTGCGACAAGCACAAGGTGCTGTGGATCGCCGACGAAGTACAGTGCGGTCTCGGCCGCTCGGGCAAGTTCTATGCGTTTGAGCACGCAGGCGTGGTGCCCGACGTGACGGCGCTCGCGAAGTCGCTCGGCGGCGGCAAATGCGCGATGGCGGCGATGATCGCCCGGCGCGACGTCTACATGAAGGCCTACGGCGTGCCGAAGACCGCCATGATCCATGGCCCGGCGACGTTCGGTGGCATCGGCGAGGGTTGCATCTCCTCGATCGAGGCCCTCAACATCCTGTACGACGAGGGCCTGATCGACAACGCAGCCGAACAGGGCGCCTACCTGATCGAGCGCCTGAAAGCTCTGCAGGCGAAGTATCCCAAGCTGATCAAGGATGTGCGTGGGCAAGGCCTGATGGTCGGCGTCGAATTCCAGGATTTCTCGGAAACGCTGCCCTTCATGCTGAAGCAGGCCGTGGCGGTGCTGGACGACAAGCTGAAGGGCTCGCTGTCGGGCTTCATCGGCTCGATCCTGTTGCGCGACTTCAACGTGCTGGTCGCCTTCACCGAGTACAATCGCAACGTTATCCGCCTGGAGCCGCCGCTGATCTGCGCGCGCGCCGACGTCGATACCTTCATCACGGCCATGGACGAGTTGCTCGGCCGCGGCATCGTGCGGATTGTGACCGACTTTGTCACCAACTACGCCAAGGGGTGAGCGGGCGCCCTGTTGCGCTGGCAGCAGCGACATCAGGGTGGCGCGAACAAACTGTGCGTAAGGTTCGTCGTCCCTGTTGACCACCTGTCCGTCCGCATCCCAACCCCGCACCCACCTCACGAGTCACTGTAGCCCTTGGTCCAGTTGTACTGGCAGGGGTTGCGAAAGTGATGAAGACGATCCGGCGCGGTGTGCGCCTTCTATTGAGTGCCATGGCGATCGTCGCCGCCGGCTTTGCCGGCATAACCCACATCGCCGATGCGGCACTGCGGGCATCGATCGTGACCGATGATGATGCTCCGCGGCTCGCGGCACGGCGCGCGCCCGTCAGGGTGCCTTTCGATGAGGATGAGGTCGCGATCCCGCCGCCCGCGCTGCCGCATCACGGCCGGTTCGCGCAGCTGCCGGACACGGAGCGCCAGTGCCTCGCCCGGGCGGTCTACTTCGAGGCACGCGGCGAGCCGCTCGAGGGCAGAATCGCGGTGGCGCAGGTGGTGCTCAACCGGGTTGCCCAGCGGCGGTGGCGGCCGACCATCTGCACGGTCATCAACCAGGGCATCGAGCGCGGCGCCAAGTGCCAATTCTCGTTTGCCTGCTGGGCCTCGTCGCGGAGGGTGCTGACGGGTCCGCTGTGGGAACAAGCGCAACAGGTCGCCGACGACGTGCTCGCCGGGCGCTTGAGCCTGCCGCAGATGGCTGAGGCGACCCACTACCACCGTGCCGAGTTGCGGCCGGTGTGGCGGCAGGCCCTGCTCCCGATCCAGCAGATCGGCGCGCATATGTTCTATGCCAACGCACCGTCAGCGGCCGTGGCATCGCCGCGTCCGGTCGCCCCGACGGCTGCCGCCGAGCCGAAGGCCGTGGCCGCAGCTGCGCTGCCCCCGTTGCGCGACGCCATCCCTGCAGGAGCAAACCGCACCCCGCTGCGCCAGGCCGCCTTGCGCCCGCCGGTGCCTCGCCCCTCGGCGGCGTCTGTCGCATCCGCTGCGCCCGACTGGATCAGCAGGGCCTTCGCACGCTAGGCGTTTGGCGACCCGTGATGCAGCACGCGACCAGCTGAAACTCGATCGATGATCTTGCGTTCGCCGACAAACGCACCGATCCTGATCGAAGAAACAGCCGCGCCGTCGCCTCGCTGGAGAGACCCCATGCCCTGGTACTCGCAGACCTGGACCTTCCTTGACGGCCGCTGGCAGGAGGGCAATCCGCCGATGATGGGGCCGCGCACGCACGCGGCCTGGCTCGCCTCCAGCGTATTCGACGGCGCCCGTGTATTCGAAAACGCCATGCCCGACATGGATCGGCACGCCGCCCGCGTCAATCAGTCGGCCACCAAGATGGGCCTGAAGCCGCTGATTGCGGACGCCGAAATCGTCGCACTGGTGCGCCAGGGCGCGCAGAAGTTCAAGACCGGCACGCCGCTCTACGTGAAGCCCATGTACTGGGCGGAAGCGGAAGGCGTCGATGGCATCACGCCCGATCCCGACTCGACCCGGTTCTGCCTCTGCCTGTTCGAAGCCGCGATGCCGGAGCCCAAGGCTGGTGCTCTTGCCGTTTCGCGCTTCCGCCGGCCGACGCTCGAGACCGCGCCGACCGACATCAAGACCGGCGCGCTCTATCCCAACAACGCGCGCGCCATTCGCGATGCCCAACAGCGCGGCTTCACCAACGCGCTCGTCCTCGACATGCTGGGCAACGTGGCTGAGACCGCCTCGTCCAACATATTCATGGTCAAGGACGGTGTGGTGTGCACCCCGACGCCGACCGGCGCCTTCCTCAACGGCATCACGCGTCAGCGCGTCATCGAGCTGCTGCGCAAGGATGGCCTCGAGGTGCGCGAGGTTTCGCTCAAGGTTGACGACTTCCTCGCCGCCGATGAGGTGTTCACGTCGGGCAACTACTCGAAGGTGATGCCGATCGGCCGCATCGAAGATGTGAACCTGCAGCCCGGTCCCGTGTTCCAAAAGGCACGCGCGCTGTACTGGGCCTATGCGACGTCCGGCGCTTTCGCGGTTTGAGATCCAGCGCCGTCGCACCGCGCGTTGTTGCTTCGAGCAAACTCGGGTGCCGTTCGGCGTAACGAGATCGAGGTTTCGACAAGGTGCGGACCATGGGTGTCTTCAGCGGCGGACTGCAGGACGTGCCAGGTTTTGGCGCATTGGTTGCGGAGGCCTACCGGCGCGAGCCGGTTTTTACCGCGGCAGCAGCGGTGCTGGCGTTGATCGTTCTGCCGACGCTTGCTGCCATGGTGATCGACCGGCGCATGGTCATGGGTGCCAACGCCTGGATCAAGCCGCTCAAGTTCGAAATCTCGCTGCTCGTCTATCTGGCGACGCTCGCCTGGTTCGCCGGCTGGCTGCCGCGAGACGTCGTCGCCTCGACCGGATATCGCCTCTACGCCGCCGCAGTCGTGACGGCGATCGCGCTCGAGATGATCTGGGTTGCCGGCGCCGCCGGCTTCGGCGTCGCCTCGCACTACAACAGGACACAGCCCGTGCTGGCGGCGATCTATCCCGTCATGGGACTGATCGCGATCTTCCTGACCTCGGCGACACTGGTGTACGGCGTCGTTATCCTGCGCGATGGGGCAAGCCCGCTCGATCCCGTGTTCAAGCTGTCAGTCGGCGTGAGCCTGATCCTGACGTTCGTGCTCACCGTCGCCGTTGCCAGCCACATGGCCGGTCGTGCGGGACATTCGGTTGGCACCGAGGGCCCGAGCGCTGCCGTGCTGCCACTGATGGGCTGGGCGCGAACGGTCGGCGACTTGCGGGTCGCCCATTTCTTCGCACTGCATGCCATGCACGTGATCCCATTGTTCGGGCTGGTCGCGGCGTGGCTGCTGCCGCCCAGCGCCGGCTTGGCGGCGGTCGCCTTGTTCAGCATCTCCTACACCGCCTTCACGATCTGGACGTTTGCCGAAGCGCTGATGGGGCGGCCCTTCTTGGGCGCCGTCTAACCACTCAGGCGCGCCCACCCACGCAATCGTTCCACCGCGTCCGCCATGTCGGCGGTCGTCCCGGAGTAGGAGAAGCGCAGGTACCGGCCGCCGCGCGCTTCGTCGAAATCGAGGCCGGGGGTGGCAGCGATGCCGGTCTCCTCCAGCATCTGGCGGGCGAAGATCAGGCTGTCGGTGGTGAAGCGACTGATATCGGCGTAGAGGTAGAACGCGCCGTCGGCCGGCACCAAGGTGTCGAGCCCGCAGTCTGGCAAGCCGGCCAGCAGGACGTCCCGGTTGGCGCGGTACACACGCTTGTTCGCTTCCAGTTCGTCGATGCCGTCGAACGCGCCGATGGCGGCGACCTGGGCGATGGCTGGCGGGGAAATATAGAGGTTCTGCGCGAGCCGCTCGACCGGCGCGATCAGCCGTTCGGGCAGCACCATCCAACCGACGCGCCAGCCGGTCATGGAGAAATACTTGGAGAAGCTGTTGATGATGATGGCATCATCCGAGTACTGCAGTGCCGTGTGATCGGGCAGTCCGTAACTCAACCCGTGGTAGATCTCGTCCGAGATGAACCACACGCCGCGTGCCCGGCAACTGCTGGCGATCGCCGCCAATCGCGCCGGCTCCAGCATGGTGCCGGTGGGGTTGGCCGGGCTCGCGATCAGGACGCCGGCGAGGCGATCGCGCGTGATCGCTGTTTCGATCTGTTCGAGCGTCGGCATCCAGCGGGTTGCAGCCGTCGTCTCCAGGATCACGGGCTTTTGACCAAGCGCTGAAAGGACGTGCCGATAGCAGGGGTAGCCGGGCGAGGGCAGCCCAACCTTGGCGCCCGCATCGAAGGCTGCGAGAAAGCCCAGCACGAAGGCAGCTGATGATCCGCTGGTCACGACGACGCGCGCGGGGTCGAGGTCAAGGCCGTACCAGGTGCGGTAGAGGCCGGCGATCCGGCGGCGCAACTCTGGCATGCCGAGCGCCAGCGTATAGCCGAGCGCGTCGCTGTCGAGCGCCCGCTTGACCGCATCGCGAGCCGCTTTCGGCGCCGCGGTGCCGGGCTGGCCTACTTCCATGTGAATGACCTTGTGCCCAGCCGCCTCGCGCGCCGCGGCGGCCCGCATCACGTCCATGACGATGAACGAGGCGATGCTGCTGCGGTCAGACGCCTGGCGCAAAAGCGCGGCAGCGGCGGGGATGCTCGTCATGGTCGGTCCCTTGATTGGCGGTGCTGCATCTGCGGTGCCATTTCACCTCACATTGACCCGCTTCCTACACCCGATTACGGTTCCGACCAATTTCCGACATGAATACAGCGCAGCAGCGTTGCAGGGCTTTGGATCATGTCTGAGCACACCACTTCGAGAGCTGCCGACCCCATGCGCCGATCCTTGCTTCGCGCTGCAACACTGACCGTCACGACCTGTATCGCCCTGGTGGCGGTCACAGCCGACAGTCGCGCGCAGGGCCTCATTCGCGACACCGAGATCGAGCAACTGCTGAACGATTACGCGCGGCCCGTATTCAAGGCGGCTGGCCTCGGCGAAGGGCGCGTCGCGATCCGCATCGTCAGGAGCGACGTCTACAACGCCTTCGTGCTCGATGGCCGCAACGTGTTCATGCACACCGGCTCGCTGCAGCAGTCGGACACGCCAAACCAGGTGATCGGCGTCATCGCCCACGAGGCCGGCCACATCACCGGCGGCCATCTGGCGGCATTGCGGGCGCGTATCGCGCGCGATACCACCCGCATTCTGCTGACGCGCGTGCTCGGCATCGGCGTTGCCATCGCGACCGGCAATCCGGCGGCGGCGGCGGCCGGCGACGAACTCGTGATCCGCAGCCTGCTCGCCGAGCGGCGCAGTCAGGAATCGGCGGCCGACCAGGCCGGCCTGTCGTTCCTCAACGCCACCCGCCAGTCCGGAAAGGGCATGCTGGAAACGTTCGAGCGCTTCGCCCAACAGGAATATATCGGCGACCAGAACAAGGATCCGTTCGTGCGCAGCCATCCGGTTGCAACCGATCGTCTGGCAAACCTGCGCGATGCGGTGCAGCGTAGCCCACACTTCCCGACCAAGGACCTGCCGGCCCTTCAGTTCCGCCACGACATGATGCGCGCGAAACTGGACGGCTACCTGATGCGTCCTCAGAGTGTCTTCAATAAGTATCCACTCACCAATACATCGATGCCCGCACGCTATGCCCGCGCCATCGCCCGCTTCTTCCAGGGCGGCGTCGAGGCAGCCGTGGCTGAAATCGATGCGCTGATCAAGGAACGCCCGGACAATCCCTACTTCCACGAGTTGAAGGGCGACTTCTACAAGCGTGCCGGCCGCTCCAAGGAAGCGGTTTCCCACCTGCGACAGGCCTTGAAACTGGCAGGTGACGCAAACCTGATCCGGGTCGAACTGGCCCAATCCCTGCTGATGACCGAGGATGCAGCCGTGCTGGAGGAAGCCACGACCCTGCTGCGGCGCTCCCTCGTCGAAGACCAAAACCCGACCGCCTTCAGAGAGCTGGCTAACGCCTTGTACAAGCAGAATAAACAGCCGGAGGCCGAGGCATCGCTGGCGCAGGGTGCCTACCTTGAAGGTGACTTGAAACAGGCCAAGATCTACGCCCAGCGCGCCAGGCGCGGCTTGCCGGCCGGCTCCCCGTCGGCCCTCAAGATGGATGACATCATCAACTACAAACCACCGGTGGAATAGCTTTGCTGCAGAGGCAGCCCTATATCAGCGGGGTCTATTTCACCCGCCTCCAGTCTCCATAGGAAAACGCCAGCCATGTCCGCGTCCCTGCTCCAGCAACTCCTCGCCGCGCTGACCACGAAAGAGGGCGCGATTATCGCTACCCCGATCCTCTTGGGTCTCGCTGGCATCATGACACTGAACGGCAGCCCGAGCGTCGCCCCGGCCGCGGTGGCCCCGGTCGCCAAAGTCGCGCAAGCCACGGCATCCGTGGTGTCTGCCGCGACGCCGACCGGCCCCACCTCCTTCACGCCCGCCCAGCGAGCCGAGATCGAGGGCATGATCAAGAATTATCTGCTGAACAACCCCGAAGTGTTGGTCGAGGTCAGCAAGGAACTGGAGAAACGACAGGCCTCGTTGCAAGCCGAGAGCCACCGTAAGGTCATCGTCGACAACAAGACCGCGATCTTCCAGTCGCCGACCGATTTCTCGGTGGGCAACCCGAAAGGTCCGATCTCGGTGGTCGAGTTCTTCGACTACAATTGCGGCTGGTGCAAGAAAGCAGTCGACGAGGTCAACAAACTGACCAAGGCCGATCCAAACGTCCGCGTGGTGCTGAAGGAATTACCGATTTTCGGCGAGAACTCGGCGTTGGCGGCGAAGGCTGCGATGGCCTCGATCAAGCAGGGCAAGTATTGGGACTTCCATGTCGCTCTCATGCGCGAGAAGCAGGTGACCAAGGACAACCTGTTCCAGATTGCCGCCAAGGTTGGATTGAACGTCGACAAGCTGAAGACCGACATGGCCGATCCTGCATATGATGCCGCCCTGAAGGCCAACATGACCCTGGCGCAGGAACTGGGCATCGAGGGCACACCGGGCTTCATCATCGATTCCCGCGTGAACGTCGGCTTCGTGCCAGCGGAAGGCATCAGGGAAATCCTGGCTGACATCCGCAAGACGGGGTGCCAGGCCTGCTGAGTCTGCCAGCCGCAACATCGGCCCTGTGCTCGCAGCGGCCATGTGCTGGCGGGGCACCGGACAGGCTTTCACGTCGCCGTGAAAGCTGTTATGCGACCGCAGGAATTGGCGCGCGCTAAGCTCCGGGCGAAGCGTGCGCGACCGCATCGAGACGGAAGCGGTTGCAGTCAGTCTGGCGCCGGTTGGCGCCGATGCCGACACGGCTAGAATGGGACGTGACAACGGTCATGGCGAAAGACAAACAAGAGCGAGGCTTGCCGGAACACGACCTGATCCGGGACCTGGCGGCGCTGCTGAGTGAAACCGGGTTGTCCGAAATTGAGATCGAAAGGGCCGGCCTCAAGGTCCGAGTTGCGCGCACCATCACGGTGGCGGCGGTGGCACCTTCGCCTGCGCCCCAGGCAGCGCTCGCAACGGCGGGGGCCGGTGCATTGCCGGCCGCGACGCCGACCACACTTGACCTCGCACAGCACCCCGGCTGTGTGAAATCACCGATGGTCGGCACGGTCTATCGGGCACCAGACCCCGGTTCGCCGAACTTCGTCGACATCGGCTCGCGGGTCGCCCAGGGCCAGACCCTGTTGATCATCGAAGCGATGAAGACCATGAACCACATCCCGGCGCCGAAATCGGGTACGGTTTCTCAAGTGCTGATCGAGAACGGCCAGCCGGTCGAGTTCGGCGAACCTATGGTAGTGATAGAGTGAGTGAGTAGGGAATAGTGCGTAGCGAATAGGAAATTGCGAATGGGCAGGAGGCGGCTCCGATGTTTCACTGAAAGAGCCCACTGCAGTCTTGCACTTCCCTACTCACTAGTCGCTACTCACTACTCTCTATGGCCAACGAGCATCCATGTTCGACAAGATCCTGATCGCCAACCGAGGGGAAATCGCGCTGCGCATCCAGCGCGCGTGCAAGGAGCTTGGCATTGCGACGGTGGCCGTCCACTCGACCGCCGATGCGGATGCAATGCACGTGCGTCTGGCCGATGAGAGCGTGTGCATCGGCCCGCCCCCCGCTTCCGAGAGTTATCTCAACATCCCCCGCCTGCTGGCCGCTTGCGAGATCACCGGCGCCGATGCCATTCATCCGGGCTACGGGTTCCTGTCGGAGAACGCGCGCTTTGCAGAAATCCTTGAGCAGCACGGCATCACCTTCATCGGGCCGACGTCCGAACATATCCGCATCATGGGCGACAAGATCGAGGCCAAGGAGACGGCAAAGCGCCTCGGCATTCCCGTCGTGCCAGGTTCCGACGGCGCGGTAACAACCGAGGCGGATGCCCGCAGCGTAGCAAAGCGCATGGGCTATCCGGTGCTGATCAAGGCGGCGGCGGGCGGAGGCGGCCGCGGCATGAAGGTAGCCCGGTCGCCCGAGGAAATCGGCCAGGCACTGTCAACAGCGCGGGCGGAAGCCAAGGCCGCCTTTGGCGATGATAGCGTCTACATCGAGAAGTACCTGTCGAAGCCGCGCCACATCGAAGTGCAAGTGTTCGGCGATGGCCGCGGCAATGCGCTCCATCTTGGTGAGCGCGATTGCTCGCTGCAGCGCCGCCACCAGAAAATCATGGAGGAAGCGCCGTCGCCGGCCCTCAACGCAGAGCAACGCAAGAAGATCGGCGAGACCTGCGCCAAGGCGATGCAGAAACTAAAGTACCGCGGCGCCGGCACGGTCGAGTTTCTGTACGAGGATGGCGAGTTCTTCTTCATCGAGATGAACACCCGGCTGCAGGTCGAGCATCCCGTTACGGAGGCGATCACGGGCATGGACCTCGTGATCGAACAGATCCGCATCGCGTCCGGCGCGCCGCTCAGTGTCCGCCAGGAAGACCTCGTGTTCTCGGGCCACGCCATCGAGTGCCGCATCAACGCCGAGAACCCGAAGAACTTCCGCCCTTCGCCGGGCAAGATCACCTATTGGCATCCCCCTGGCGGGCTCGGCGTGCGCGTCGACAGCGGCGCCTACCAGGGCTATCGCATTCCGCCCAACTACGACAGCCTGATCGGCAAGCTGATCGTGCACGGCAAGAACCGCAACGAGTGCCTGATGCGCTTGAAGCGGTGCCTGAACGAATTCGTGATCGACGGCATCGAAACCACGATCCCCCTGTTCGTCGAGCTGGTGCGCCACCCCGACATCGCCAACGGCATGTATGACATCCACTGGCTGGAGAAGTACCTGGGCAAGCCAGATTAGTCGCGCGCGGCCGCTTCGTTGTGGGCCGGTATCGACCGAGGAGGAACCACCGCCATGCCACCAGCCGCCTACGACCCGACCAACGTGTTCGCCCGCATCCTGCGCGGCGAACTGCCGGCCGAACGGGTGTTCGAAGATGCCGATACACTGGCCTTCATGGACATCATGCCGCGCTGCGATGGCCATACGCTGGTGATCCCGAAGACACCGGCCCGCAACATCCTGGATGCGTCACCGGCGCAGCTTGCCGCTTGCCTGCGAACGGCACAGCTCATCGCGCGAGCACAGCTGAAGGCGTTCGGCGCCCAGGGCATTACCATGACCCAATTCAGCGAGAGTGCCGGCGGACAGGTGGTGTTTCACCTGCACTACCACGTCATGCCGCGCCACGATGGCATTGCATTGCGCCCGTCTGGCGCGCCCATGGCAAAGACCGAGGTCCTGGCAGCCCACGCAGCCCGCATCCGCGAGGCACTGAAAGAGGGCTGACTTCTCAGCCCGCCTTGCCGACGAATCCCGGTAGCGATGCCGCATCTGGTGTGCTGGCCAGTGCTAAGGCCTGTTTCGCTGCGCTAGCGAAATCCTTCGAGACGAGCGAACGGGAAATGCGGGTGCGGAAAAAGTCCGCCCACTTGAACTCGGCGAACGGCGTCTCGGTCTTGGTGTAGCCGCCTGCATCGCGCACGCTGCCAGCGAGGCTGCGATAGACGTCGTCGGCCATGTCCTTGATGTGGAGGGGAAGCTTTTCCGGCCCCACCAGCTTGCCCTCGGCATCGTTGGCGTGCAGCCAGCCGCGCCTGTCCATCTCGGACCAGAACGCAGCCCCTTCGAACTTCGACAGATCCGCCACCGGCTCCACATGCACCTGGACGCGCTTCGCCTCCCAAAGCGCGCGGCCGAAATGGTGGTGATCGATCAGATGCAGGCCACCCGTTGGACCCTTTACGACGGGCAGCGCTTCCTTGATCAAAAAGCGCAGGAGCTTGTCCGGCTTGCGGGCGCGGTCAAGGATGTCGGCGGTCTTCGCCTGGACCTCGCGCATGCCGACCGCGCCTTGCGACGGGCGCAGGACGTTGAAGCCGCTGACGACGACCTTCGACTCGTCGGAGCGCCGTGCCAGGGCTGGAGCGGCAAGCGGCCCCAGTACCAACGCAGTCGCGCCACCAAGCACCTGGCGGCGATCAACCTTCGCCCGGCCGTCCCTGTCGACTGTCTGCATGTTGGGCTCTCCGCTTCACACCTGCTCCAGCTCGACCAACGTGCCGAGGAAATCCTTCGGGTGCAAAAACAGCACCGGCTTGCCGTGCGCGCCGATCCGGGGCTCGCCCGATCCCAGCACCCGCGCGCCCTTGGCAACGAGCCGGTCGCGGGCGGCGATGATGTCGTCGACCTCATAGCACACGTGATGGATGCCGCCATCCACGTTGCGCTCCAGGAACTTGGCGATCGGCGAAGTTTCGCCCAGCGGCTCCAGCAGCTCGATCTTGGTGTTGGGCAGCTCGACGAACACCACCGTCACGCCGTGCGTCGGCTCCTGTTGCGGCAATGAGACCTTGGCGCCCAGCGTGTCGCGATAGACCGCGGTAGCAGCGCCAAGATCGCGCACAGCTATGGCCACATGATTGAGGCGCCCGATCATCAAAGATCTCCTTTGTTTGCCGCATCCGACTCCGCTGCCGCGGAGCCGGCCGGATGCGGCGGTTCAAGCCTTGCTATAGCTCATGAACTCCATGAGCGAACCATCCGGATCACGGAAATAAACGCTCGTGCCGTCGCCGCGCGCGCCGAACCGCGCGACCGGCCCCAGTTCGACCGCGACGCCGTGCGCGTTCAAGTGTGCGATCGCCTCGGTGATCGGCCCGTGCCACTCGAAGCACAGATCGCTGTTGCCAGGCATGACGGGATGTTGCGCGCGCGGTTCGCCGATTTGACCGGGTCCGTGGCAATTCAACTGCCGGTCGCCGATGCGATAGGCGAACCCCTGGCGCACCGGGATCACGGTGGCACCGATCACGCCGGCATAGAACGCGTTCGAACGCGCCCAGTCGCCGACGTGGATGACGCAGTGATCGAGGGTGATGCGCGGGGCCATGCGTTGATCCTTGATCGGGGGGGGGAGCAGGGTTGAGCCTGCGGGATTGGATTGGGGATGCTTGGTTACCTCGCGAGATTGCACAAATCACGCCCTGCCGGCCAGTCCCATGGGAACGGCGCAGGTCATGTGTCGAGCACTTTCAATTGTATATGCATGCAATCCTGTCTGTTGAACCTCCCTCGAGGGGAGGCGAGGCGGCCGGAAGCCGCAGCGGGCTTGCCGCTGAGGGTAACGAGAGCAGCTTCGGGCCGCCTCGCACAGGATTTTGGGCCTTCCCACAGTGTTTAAGGGATTGCGTCCCACGCCGGGTTCCACGGCGCCAGTGTGGCGAGCCTCCGATCGGCACCGCGTGCGGTGGCGTTGGTTCTTGCGAACCGCAGCCTTTGGCGCTTGGTCTCGGGCGCTTAACCGTTTCGGGAGCCGTCCGCCTGCGTGGTATTCCACACGACAGGTTTCTGCTCCGCCTACAAATCGCAGGCCGTCGAACAGGCGCCACGCGGGTTTGACCCCCGGACCTGTAACGCTTGCACCATCACAGGTCGCCACCGGTTGACGTCCCCTCATGCGCAAGTGTCGAGGGGAAGAATACGCGAGAGGTGGGTGACCGTGGATAAGTTTGGGGAGTAGCGAGTAGGGAATTGCACTGACCGTAGGGCGCAATAGCCCTATTGCGTATTCCGCCGACACACCCACCGAACAAGCGGTCGGCCGCACTACGCACGAGGCTCGAGCGGGGACAGTCACCGACCGCGAACGGCAGTGGGTTCCGGCATGGGCATGCCTGAACGGAGACAGTCCCCGATTTGCAGCAGCGACCGGTGACGACCAACCTTTGACCGGTCAGCCGCTCACCCCACGCGCGTGACGATCACCTTTACGACCGGCTTCTTGCCCCACTCTTGAGCGACGGCAGCGCGGACGGCACGGCGCACTGCATCGCGCACCAGTTCCACGTCCTTGCGGCGGGCCGGCGGAATGCTCTCGAGCGTGCCATCGACGGCGTCGAGCACCACGTCCTCCATGCTATCGCCGGCGCCCGTCTCGAACGGCACGCCGTCGATGATGCAGTCGGGCTCGCCGATCAACTCGCCCTTCTTGCCGAGCATCAGGGCTGCGACCACGATGCCGGACATGGCGAGCCGGCGGCGTTCACGCACCGGACTCTCCTCGTTGCCCTCGATGATCAGGCGACCGTCACGATAGAGGCGGCCGACCGGGATCTTGTCGATGACCGCAGCTTGTCCCGGCGCCAGACGCACCAGCTGGCCGCTGGTCACGACCTGGGTGTCCTTCACGCCGCACTCGCGGGCGAGCTTCGCATGCTCGACCATGTGGCGGGCTTCGCCGTGCATGGGAATCGCGACCTTCGGGCGGATCCAACCGTACATCTGGCGGAGTTCCTCGCGGCGGGGATGGCCGGTGACGTGCACCAGAGCGTCGGCATCGGTGACGATGTTGCAGCCCAGGCTGGCAAGCAGGTTCTGCACGCGGCCGACCGACTTCTCGTTGCCGGGAATGGTGCGCGAGGAATAGATCACGAGGTCGCCCTTGTTGAAGGCGACCTGCGGGTGCTCTTCCTCGGCGATGCGGGCGAGTGCTGCCCGCGGCTCGCCCTGGCTGCCGGTGCACAGGCACAGCGTCTCGGCCGGCTGCAGAAAGCCGTACTGGTTCTGGTCGAGGTAGGTAAAGTCGGCCGGCAGGTAGCCGGTGTCGATCGCCACCTGGATCACCCGGTGCATGGCGCGACCAACCACCACGAGCTTGCGCCCGGTCGCCTCGGCCGCATCGGCCACCGCGCGAATGCGCGCAACGTTCGACGCAAACGTCGTCACAGCGACGCGGCGTTTCGCCCCCTTGATGATCTTCGTCAGGGATGCTGCCACCTCGATCTCGGACGGCGAGCGGCCTTCGCGCATGGCGTTGGTCGAGTCGCACACCATGGCGTGGATGCCCTCCTCGCCGAGCTCTGCGAGCCGCGCGTGGTCGCTTGGGGCTCCAACCAGCGGATCGCTGTCGAGCTTCCAGTCGCCGGTGTGAAACACGTTGCCGTGCGGCGTGCGCAGCACGAGGCCCGACGGCTCGGGGATCGAGTGGGCAAGATTGATGAACTCGCAGTCGAACGGCCCGACCTTGAACTTGGTGCCGATCTGCACTTCCGTGATCGGCAGCTTGATCTTGTTGCCGAACTCGGTGGTCTTCGAGCGCAGCATGCCGGCGGTGAACGGCGTCGCATAGATCGGACAGCCGATACGCGGCCACAGATCGATCACGGCACCGATGTGATCCTCATGTGCGTGCGTGAGCACGAGACCGGCCAGCTGCTTGCGATGTTGCGCGATGAACTTCAAGTTCGGCAACACCACGTCGACGCCAGGCTCCTCGACGCCCGGGAACGTCAGGCCCAGATCGACCATCAGCCAGCGCCGCGCACGCGCTTCGCCAAGCCCGTAGAGATAGGCATTCATGCCGATTTCGCCGAGCCCGCCGAGCGCTGCGAAGACCAGCTCCCCCTTGACCGTCGTTGTCTCGCTCGCGCCGTTGGCGCGTCCCTCCGTCATCGTATCGTCCTTTCAGGGGCGTGGCCTGAACCGTTGTCCAGGCTGACATCGCCATAAGTCACACGTCGTATTGAACCGCCGGGATCGCGCAGCAGCAGGGCGCCACTGCCGTCGATCCCGAGAAATGTGCCGTCGATCCGCTCCACCCCGGCGTTGACAAAGATCGCTTCGCCGGGCGCGCCGGTGCGTCCCATCCAGGCACTGCGCACGTGGGCGAAGCCGGCGCCGCCCTGCCAGACCGCGAGCCAGCGCTGCATGGCGCCATCGAGCGCATCCAGCAGGCCGTCGACGTCGATGCCGGGAGCGTGCGATGCGATATGCGTGACCGCCCGCCCCTCGACGTGCGGGTTTGCTGCCACGTTGAGCCCGATGCCGGCCACCGCCACCACATCGCGGCCAGCCGACGTCGTCTCGATCAGGATGCCGCCAGCCTTGGCGCCGCCGATCAGAATGTCGTTTGGCCACTTGAGCCGCAGGCCACCCACCGCCTGTCCCGCTGCCCGACCGATCGCCTCGTGCACGGCGACGCCGGTGACGAACGCCAGCTGATGCAGATCTTCCATGCGGCAGCCCGGCGCCATCAGCAGTGATGCTGCGAGCGTGCCGGCCGGCGCCAGCCAAGCCCGCCCCGACCGGCCGCGCCCCGCCGTCTGCTCGCGCGCCGTGATCCACAACGGCCCCCGCTCGCCGCCCATCGCCCGGCGCAGCGCTTCGGCGTTGGTCGAATCGATCGTCTCCAGAATCAGTCTGCGTGAGGATGTGAAAGGATCGCTGGGTGACATCAATACCGGAAGGTCTTGGCCGCGGCCGTTGCCGCTTCGACAATCGGCCCGCCGATGAACGGAAGAACGAAGAATAACACGAAAACAACCGAGACCGCCATCACGGCCAGTGCCTTTGCCCGCACGGGAAGAAACGGCTCCGCGGCGTCATCAAAAAACATGATCTTGACGATGCGCAGGTAGTAATAGGCGCCGACCACGCTCGCCAGCACACCGACCACCGCCAGCAGCCAAAGGTTGGCGTTGACGGCGGCGAGAAACACATACCACTTCGAGAAGAAGCCGGCCAGCGGCGGAATGCCGGCCAGCGAGAACATCAAGACGAGCAGGGTCATCGCCATCGGCAGGTTGTGCTTCGACAAGCCCGCCAGATCATCGATCGTGTCGACCGCGCCGCCCTGGCGCCGCATCGACAGAATGCAGGCGAACACGCCGAGCGTCATGACGAGGTAGACGCCCATGAAGATCAGCACGCCTTGCGTGCCCTCGGCCGAGTGCGCCGACAGGCCGACCAACGCAAAGCCGACATTGGCGATCGACGAATAGGCCATCAGCCGCTTGATGCTGGTCTGGCCAATGGCCGCGAACGCGCCGAGCAGCATGGAGGCCAAGCTCAGGAACACGATGATCTGCTGCCACTGCGCGGTGAAGCCTGGAAACGCACCGAGCGTGACGCGGCACAGCAGCGCCATGGCGGCAATCTTCGGGGCGGCCGCAAAGAACGCTGTCACCGGGGTCGGCGCGCCTTCGTACACATCGGGTGTCCACATGTGGAACGGCACGGCCGAGATCTTGAACGCGATGCCGACCATCAGGAACACGAGGCCGAAGATCAAACCGATGTTGCCGGCTGCGACCGAGCTCTTGGCGATGCCAGCGATCACCGGGAACGAGGTCGAGCCGGTGAAGCCGTAAACCAGGGACGCGCCATACAGCAACATGCCGGACGACAGCGCGCCAAGGACGAAATACTTGAGGCCGGCTTCGCTCGAGCGCACGTCGTCGCGGCGGAAGGCTGCGACCACGTAGAGCGCGAGGCTTTGCAGCTCAAGGCCGAGATAGAGCGAGATCAGGTCGGACGCCGACACCATCATCATCATGCCGACCGTCGCCAGCAGGATCAGCACGGGGTATTCGAACTTCATGTGCTTGTGGTCGCGGAAGTCGTCGAAGGCGAGCAGCAGCGCGACGGCCGAGCCGGCGAGCACCAAGAGCTTCATGAAGCGGCCGAAGCCGTCGATGACGAACGCGTTGTCGAACAGGGTCTGAGACGCCGTCGGCTGCTGGATGATGACGACGCCGGCGCCGATCAGCGCCAGGATCGCAAGCCAGCCCACCGCTTCCCCGTCGTTGTCCGTTTCGGGCCGGAACACACCGACCATGAGCAGCAGCATCGCGGCTCCCGCCACGATCAGTTCGGGCCACAGGGGGCTAAGGGAGGCGAGGGTCATGGGGTGGGAGCCTTGAATGCCTTGGAGCGCGTTGTGTATTCGGGCTGCGATGCCGTCGCGAAGCGTTTGGCTGCTTCATCGAAGTCATCGCTCCATCACTTCACCGCCAGTGCGGCGGTTTTGATTGCGGCCTCGTAGCCGGTGACCAGCTTCTTCACCGAGACAGCCGTCACATCGAGGATGGGGGCTGGATAGAAGCCAAAGCCTATGGTCAGAATAACGAGCGGCGCCATCACCACCATTTCGCGGATGTTCATGTCCTTGATGCCCATCAGCGACGGCTTCTCCAACTCGCCGAAGATCATGCGGCGGTAGAGATAGAGCGCGTAGGCTGCCGACAGGATCACGCCGGTGGTCGCCAGGAACGCCACCCACGTGTTCGCCCGAAACGCGCCGAGCAGCGTCAGGAACTCGCCGACGAACCCGCTGGTGCCGGGCAGCCCGACGTTTGCCATTGTGAACACCATAAAGCAGACGGCATAGATCGGCATGCGATGGACGAGGCCGCCGTAAGCCGCGATCTCGCGCGTGTGCATGCGGTCGTAGACGATGCCGACGCACAGGAACAATGCTGCCGAAACCAGCCCGTGCGAAAGCATCTGGAAGATCGCGCCGTCGATACCCTGGGCATTGAACGTGAAGATACCCATGGTGACGAACCCCATGTGCGCGACCGACGAATAGGCGATCAGCTTCTTCACGTCCTCCTGGGCGAGTGCGACCAGCGACGTGTAGATAATGGCGACGACCGACATCGCGAAGATCAGCGGCGCCAGTTCCTGGCTCGCCAACGGAAACATCGGCAGCGAAAAGCGCAGGAAGCCGTAGCCGCCCATCTTCAGCAGGATTGCCGCCAGGATCACCGAGCCGCCGGTCGGTGCTTCGACGTGCGCGTCCGGCAGCCAGGTGTGCACCGGCCACATCGGCATCTTCACTGCAAAGGAGGCAAAGAAGGCGAGCCACAGCCACCATTGCATGTCTTTCGGGAACTTGAAGGCCATCAACGTCGGGATGTCGGTTGAGCCAGCCTTCCAGTACATCGCCATGATGGCGAGCAGCATGAGGACCGAGCCCAGCAGCGTGTAGAGGAAGAACTTGAAGCTCGCGTACACCCGACGCTTGCCGCCCCACACGCCGATGATGATGAACATCGGGATCAGGCCGGCTTCGAAGAACAGGTAGAACAGCACGAGGTCGAGCGCGCAGAACACGCCGATCATCAGCGTTTCGAGAATGAGAAACGCGATCATGTACTCCTTCACGCGCGTCTCGACGCTTTCCCAGGCCGCAAGAATGCACAGCGGCATCAGGAACGTGGTCAGGATGACGAACAGCATCGAGATGCCATCGACACCCATCTTGTAACGCAGCGGGCCGAGCCAGGCCACGTCCTCCACGAACTGGAAGGCGGCCGTGCCCTTGTCGAAGTTCCACCAGATCGCGAGCGACAGGGCGAAGGTGATGATCGTCGTGTACAGCGCGATCAGGCGGATGTTGCCGAGCGCCTTGCCGTTCTGCACGGCAATGAGGGCCGCGCCGACCAGGGGCAGGAACGTGACGAGCGAGAGCAGATAGCCGTTGCCGATCATCTGGCGCCTCCGCCGTTGAGCATGACCCAGGTGATGATGGCGGCGACGCCGGTCAGCATCCAGAAGGCATAGGTGTAGACATAGCCGGTCTGGAACTTGACGACGCGGTTGGTCATGTTGATGACGCCGCCCGCCGTGCCGTCGATGGCGCCGTCGATCACCGCCCCATCGCCCCCCTTCCACAGGGCCCGGCCGATCCACAGCGAAGGCCGCACGAACAGGAAGTCATAGAGTTCGTCGACGTACCACTTGTTGAGCAGGAACAGGTAGAGCGGCTTGAAGGCCTTTGCGGTCGCGGCCGGCAGCCAAGGTGCCAAGATATAGTACAGGTAGGCCAGCGCGAGGCCGGCCAGCATGGCGATGCAGGGGACGAAGCCGACCCAGCCCGGGATGTCGTGCATGGCGTGCAGGATGTGGTTGTCGCGGCCCTCGAAGATTGCTGCCCCCCAGAACGCCTTGTAGGGATCGGCCGAGCCATGGTGGCCGACGCCGATGAAGGCGTTCGTGAACACCCCGCCGGCCAGCATCGCGCCCAGCGCCAGGATGGCGAGCGGGATCAGCATCACCGGCGGGCTTTCGTGCGGCTCGTGGGCGCCGTGGCCGTGGTCGTCGTCCTTATGATCGTGATGCGCGTGATCGTCATGTACGTGCGCCCACCTGGCTGGGCCGTGGAACGTCATGAACATCAGGCGCCAGGAGTAGAACGAGGTCATGAAGGCCGCGATTACCAGCAGCCAGAACGCGTAGTTGTTCGGTGTGTGCGCGGCGTAGGCCGCCTCGATGATCGCGTCCTTCGAGTGGAAGCCGGCAAAGCCATAGAAATGCGGGATGCCGACGCCGGTCAAAGCGAGCGTGCCGATCAGCATCATGGCCCAGGTGATGCGGATCTTGGACGCCAAGCCCCCCATGCGCCGCATGTCCTGCTCGTGGTGCATGGCGTGGATGACGGAGCCTGCGCCCAAGAACAGCAGTGCCTTGAAGAAGGCGTGCGTGAACAGGTGGAAGATGCCGGCCGAATAGGCGCCGACGCCGCAGGCGACGAACATGTAGCCCAACTGCGAGCAGGTCGAATAGGCGATCACGCGCTTGATGTCGTTCTGCACGAGGCCGACGGTTGCGGCGAAGAACGCGGTGATCGCGCCGACGAAGGTGACGACTTGCAGCGCCTGGGGGGCCAACTCGAACAGCGGCGACAGGCGCGCCACCATGAACACGCCGGCCGTCACCATGGTGGCTGCATGGATCAGCGCCGACACCGGCGTCGGGCCTTCCATGGCGTCGGGGAGCCAAGTGTGCAGCAGGAACTGCGCGCTCTTGCCCATGGCGCCCATGAACAGCAGCAGGCACAGCGTCGTCATGATGTCGACGTCATAGCCCAGGAACAGGAAGGTCTTGCCGGCCGCCCCCGGGGCCGCCGCAAACACGGCGTCGAGTTGTATGGTCTTGAACACGGCGAACAGCCCGAAGATGCCGAGCGCAAAGCCGAAGTCGCCGACCCGGTTGACGACGAACGCCTTGATCGCTGCCGCATTGGCCGACGGCTTCTTGTACCAGAAGCCGATCAGCAGGTACGAGGCTAAGCCCACGCCCTCCCAGCCAAAGAACATCTGCAGCAGGTTGTCGGCGGTCACCAGCATCAGCATGGCGAAGGTGAACAGCGACAGGTAGGCGAAGAAGCGCTGGCGGTGCGGATCTTCCTCCATGTAGCCGATGGAGTAGAGGTGCACGAGGCTCGACACGGTGTTGACGACGACCAGCATGACGGCCGTCAGCGTATCGATGCGCAAGCTCCACGACACCTCGAGATCGCCCGAGGTGATCCAGCGCATCAACTGCACCTTGGCCGTCGTGTGCTGGAACCCGACCTGGACGAACACCACCCACGACAGAACTGCCGCCAGCAGCATAAAGCCGGTGGTGACGAGTTCCGCCGGGCGCGGTCCGATGATGCGGCCGAACAGGCCCGCGATGAGCGCTCCCAGGAGCGGCAGGAAGACGATGGCAGTGTAGATCATGAAGAACTCGGGAGTAGGGAGTAGGGAATGGGGAGTAGGGGGAAGATCATTCGCCAGTCTTGTCCTGAAGCGATCGAATCAGCGGGCGCAGTAGCATGCCCACCTCTTCGCACAAGCGCAGGATTTCCTCTGCATCGGTCTGTCCCATCAGCTCCACCGTTTGAGCTAGCAGAACGTGTGTTTCCAGCTCCTTCAACGAACCTTGGGCAATCCGCAAGGCGTGAATGTACGAACCGGTGATTTCCCGCCCATTCCCCTCCGCGATGTTGGCCGGAACCGAGGCCGCCGAGCGCCTTATCTGCGAGGTCATCCCAAACATTTCGGCGTGAGGGAAGGCGCGTGTTTTGGTATAGCATAGCGCGGCCAGCGCCATGGCTTTCTGCCATACGATCAGGTCGCGGTACGAGCGGATAGCGGAAACCAACACTCACTCCCCTACTCCCAATTCCCTCACTCCCTATTCCCTCAACTCTCACCCCTTCATCATGTTGATATCCTCGACCGCGATCGAGCCGCGGTTGCGGAAGTAGACGACGACGATGGCGAGCCCGATGGCTGCTTCGCCGGCGGCGACGGTCAGCACGAAAAGCGCGAACACTTGGCCGACGAGATCGCCCATGAAGGACGAGAACGCAACCAAATTGATGTTGACCGCGAGCAGCATCAGCTCGACCGACATCAGGATGACGATGACGTTCTTGCGATTGAGAAAGATCCCGAAGATGCCGATCGTGAACAGCATCGCCGCGACAGTGAGATAGTGGCCAAGGGTGATCATGATAGCTCCACTCACGCCGTTCGTTTCAACAGACCGCGGCCCAAAAACCAGCAGAACGCATACATGCCGGCGAGGGCTCCGCCGCCCGCGAAAATGAACTCGCGGAACGGCACGACACCGTTGGCCGGCATGAGCAGAAATGGCGCGCCCAGCAGCAACAGCACCGCGACCGCGATCTTGAAGTAGCTCCACCTGCGCGCGCGGCCGTCGTGCAAGCCGAAGGCAGCGCCGATCACGCCGCCGAGGATGCCCAGCGTCCAGACCAGAAGGATGCCGGTGGTGGTCATGGATGCACCTGCGAGGTAGTGATGGGAGTGAGCTGCCAATCCGACCCACTCACAAGTGCCGTCCCAAGACTCGTCAGGCCAATTGCATGAATGCTCTTGCACGGCCCTCTCGGTTCTCCCTCCCTCCCCCCTTGAGGGGGAGGGCCGGGGTGGGGGGTATCGAGAGGCTGAGCTTGATGCGCCAAAGCACCCCCCACCTCACGCGGGCACGCATCGATTTCGTGAAGTACAAGATCGATGCCCGCGCTGTCCGCTCCTTCTAGGGGGGAAGCGAACGCCCTCAAGAGCGCGAAAGGGGGCGCAGATGCATGAGAACCCGCGAACCGTGCATGCGATCGCCTTGCCGGAATCGTCCCCAGGATCCATCGATCGTCAGAGACACTGGTACGGCGAACGAAGTCTTTCCCGTGCAGCACGGCTCGTTGCACCATGAGTCCCGGGGACAAGCCCCGGGATGACACTGGTTGTCGGGTTGCCATTGTGGACATCCCCCTCACTCCACCGGCTCGGGCACGCGCGCTGGCTTCGCATCGGGGATCATCGACCCACCGCTCGGCACTTTCACCACGCTCATGGCGGTCGCTGGCGTGCGTGCGTTCTGGGCTGCGATCGACTGGCGCTTGACGCCTTCCTTGTGGCGCAAGGTGAGCACGATGGCGCCGATCATTGCGACCAGCAGGATCAGCCCGGCGCCCTGGAAGAAGTAGACATACTTCGTATAGAGCACGCGGCCGAGTGCGGCCGTGTTCGATGCGCCCGGCACGATTGGCACGCTAGCCTGGGCAGCGATACCGGGTTTGAGCACCTGGAAGCCCAGCACCATGATCAGCTCGATGACGAGAATGCCGCCGACCATGAGGCCGAGCGGCGCATTCTTGATGAAGCCGGCGCGCAACTCGGCGAAGTCGACGTCGAGCATCATGACGACGAACAGAAACAGCACGGACACCGCGCCGACGTAGACGATGATGAGCAGCATCGCCAGGAACTCGGCGCCGAGCAGGATGAACAGGCCGGCCGCATTGAAGAAGGTGAGGATCAGGAACAGCACCGCATGCACGGGGTTCTTTGCGACAATGACCATCACCGCCGAAAACACGGCGAGCGTCGCGAACAGGTAGAAGAAGCCAGCCGTCAGTGCCATCGTCGTCGTCCAGTTCTAGCCAACGTCTTGCCGCGCCCACATCGACCGCGACGCGCCCAACTCTCTCCACTTGTCATCCTCGGGCTTGTCCCGAGGACCCATCGTTCCGCAAATTCCGGCGGCGAAGTTGCGGATCGCTATAGCAAATCCCCTCGTCCCCCACCCCGGCCGCACCCTGGGTCCTCGGCACAAGGCCGAGGATGACATCGGTGGGGGTGGAACGGGCGCGGCAGGAACATCAAACCCTACTGCCTACTGCCTACTGCCTACTGCCTACTGCCTACTCCATCACCTGTACTTCGCGTCGGCCTCCAAATTCTTGGCGATGGCGCGCTCCCAGCGGTCGCCGTTGGCGAGCAGGCGGTCCTTGTCGTAGAACAGCTCCTCGCGCGTCTCGGTGGCGAATTCGAAGTTCGGCCCCTCGACGATGGCATCCACCGGGCACGCCTCTTGGCACAGCCCGCAATAAATGCACTTCGTCATGTCGATGTCATAGCGCGTGGTGCGGCGCGTGCCGTCGTTGCGGCGCGGCCCCGCCTCGATCGTGATCGCCTGGGCCGGACAGATCGCCTCGCACAGCTTGCAGGCGATGCAGCGCTCTTCGCCGTTGGGATAGCGGCGCAGCGCGTGCTCGCCGCGGAAGCGGGGCGACAGTGGACCCTTCTCGAACGGATAGTTCAACGTCTTCTTCGGTGCGACGAAATACTTCATGGCCAAGAAGAACGCCGAGACGAACTCGACGAGGAACAGCGATTTGACAGCCTGGCCGAGGGCCATGGGATTTCAACTCCGATTGTGTCAGCCAAAGAACAGCCGACCGAGCAGCGCGCCGATGGTCCCGAACACGGGGAAGAACAGGTAGCTCGCCACCATGGTCCAGGCCTTGGTGTCGTTGCGCTTGGTGGTCTCGATCACGCCGCTGAGATAGCGGTAGTAGCCAAAGGCAGCCGCCAGACCGACGATGCCGCCGATAATGGTTGCGATCATGCGTACCTCACGAACTGCAGGAAGGCGGCGGTGAGCACCACCATGGCGAGGGAGAGCGGCAGGAACACCTTCCAGCCCAGCCGCATCAACTGGTCGTAGCGGTAGCGTGGCACGATCGCCTTGACCATGGCGAACATGAAGAACACGAACGTCACCTTGATCAAAAACCAGATCACGCCGGGGATCCAGGTGAACGGTGCGACGTTGGCCGGCGGCAGCCAGCCGCCGAGGAACAATATCGTCGTCATCGCGCACATGGTGACGATCGCCACGTACTCGCCCAGCATGAACAGCAGGTAGGGCGTCGACGAATACTCGACCATGAATCCGGCGACCAGCTCGCTCTCGGCCTCGGGCAGGTCGAAGGGCGGTCGGTTGGTCTCGGCGAGTGCCGAGATGAAGAACACGACGAACATCGGGAACAGCGGCAGCCAGTACCAGTCGAGCAAGGTTGACGGCAGGCCGGCCTTGGTGCCAAGCCCGCTCTTCTGCGCGTTGACGACGTCGGTCAGGTTCAGCGAACCGACGCACAGCAGCACGCAGATGATGACGAACCCGATCGACACCTCGTAGGATACCATTTGCGCGGCCGACCGCAGCGCGCCCATGAACGGATACTTGGAGTTCGACGCCCAGCCGCCCATGATGATGCCGTAGACGCCGAGCGAGGAGACGGCGAGCACATACAGCATGCCGACGTTGAGGTCGCTCATCACCCATTTGCCATACCAGCCCTCATTGACCGGAATGACGGCCCAGGCCGATAGGGCGAACAGGGCGGTCGCCAAAGGCGCCAACAGGAACACCGCCTTGTCGGCACCGGCCGGAATCAGCGGCTCCTTCAGCACGAACTTCAACAAGTCGGCGAACGACTGCAGCAGCCCAAAGGGACCAACCACGTTCGGGCCACGGCGGAGCTGGACTGCCGCCCACACCTTGCGGTCGAACAGCAGCAGGAAGGCGATGATCACCAGCAGCAGGCCGAGCAGGACGGCGCTCAGCCCCGCCAGGATCAGCAGGGGGAGGATGTAATCTGAAAAGATCTGGGCGGCTGCTTGCATGGTCGGTTCCGCCCTATTCCGCCGCCGCCCGGGGGGCAGCACTACTGCTAGCCTTCAGCGCCGAAAGTTCGGCCATGATGGCGGACGCCCGCGAGATCGGGTTCGTGAGATAGAAATCAGTGATCGGCGAGCGCAGCGGCGCCGTGCCGACCGTGCCGACGTGTTTTGCCAGCGCCATCACGCCATCAGCCGGTGCTGATGTGCGGCCGCCAATGTTGGCGAGCCCCGGCGCAGCGCGATACATGGCAGCTCGCAGCGCGGCAAGCGAGTCGTAAGGCAGTTTTTGGCCGCACAGTTCGGACAGGGCGCGCAGGATGGTCCAGTCTTCTTTCGCCTCACCCGGCGGGAAGGCTGCCTTCGCCGTCATCTGCGCGCGGCCCTCGGTGTTGACAAAGGTCGCGCTCTTTTCGGTGTAGGCTGCGCCCGGCAATATCACGTCGGCACGATTGGCGCCGCGATCGCCGTGGGTGCCCTGGTAGATCACGAACGGGCCGGCCGGCACCGTCACCTCGTCGGCGCCGAGCAGATAAACGACCCGCATGTCGCCCTTTACGATGCCGGCAGCGTCGCGCCCCACGCGTCCGGGCACGAAACCCAGGTCGAGACCGCCCACCCGGCTCGCCGCCGTATGCAGGATATTAAAGCCGTTCCAGCCGTCCTTGACGACGCCGAGCGCCAGGGCAGCCTTCGCCGCCAGACTGAGGATCGCTGCGCCGTCTGGCCGGGCATAGGCGCCGGGACCGATGATGAACATCGGCCTGTCCTTCTTGGCCGGCGCGTGGTCAACGAAGCGGGCGAGCGCCTCGGGCGTACTGCCAAGGTGCGTGTAGCCATAGCCGAGATCGGACTTTTCGCCGATCACACCGACCAGCAAGCCGCCCTGGCGCCAGCGCTTGCGGATGCGCGTATTGAGGACGGCCGCTTCCAGGCGTGGGTTGGTGCCGATCAGCATGATGCCGTCGGCCTGTTCGATGGCCTCGATGCCGGAGTTGAACAGGTAAGAAGCGCGGCCGAGGGCCGGATCGAGCTTTGCGCCGTCCTGCCGGCAATCGATGTTGGCGACGCCGAGCCGCGTCATCAGATCTTTGAGCGCGAACATCTCTTCGGCACCAGCGAGATCACCGGCAACGGCACCGATCACCGCCGAATTGATGGATGTCAATTTTTCGGCGACGAGCGCCAGCGCTTCGGCCCAGGAGGCCGGCACCAGCTTACCGTTCTTGCGGATGTACGGCTGGTCGAGGCGCTGGGTGCGCAAACCATCCGCCACGTGCCGCGACTTGTCGGAGATCCACTCCTCGTTGACCGCATCGTTGTTGCGCGGCAGCACGCGCATGACTTCTGGCCCGCGTGCATCGACCCGGATCGCCGAGCCGACCGCATCCATGATGTCGATCGACTCGGTCTTGGTCATCTCCCAGGGCCGCGCGTTGTGCGCCCAGGGCCGGTGGGTGAGCGCACCGACCGGGCACAGGTCGACCACATTGGCGCTCATCTCGGACAGCATGCCCTTTTCGAGATACGTGGTGATCTCCATGTCTTCGCCGCGGCCGATGGCGCCCAGTTCCTCGACGCCGGCCACCTCGGTCATGAAGCGTACGCAGCGGGTGCACTGGATGCAGCGCGTCATCGCGGTCTTGATCAGAGGCCCGAGGTTCTTGTCCTCGACCGCGCGCTTGTTCTCGGCATAGCGCGAGCCGCCGACGCCGAACGCCATGGCCTGGTCCTGCAGGTCGCATTCGCCGCCCTGGTCGCAAATCGGGCAGTCGAGCGGGTGATTGAGGAGCAAAAACTCCATCACGCCCTCGCGCGCCTTCTTCACCATCGCTGACTTGGTGGTGATGACCTTGGCGCTGCCATCCTTGTTCGGCATCAGGTCATTGACGCCCATGGCGCACGAGGCGACCGGCTTTGGAATGCCCTGCACCTCGATCAGGCACATGCGGCAGTTGCCGGCGATCGACAGGCGCTCGTGGTAGCAGAAGCGTGGGATATCCACGCCCGCCTGCGCGCAGGCCTGGATCAGGGTGATCCCGTCTTCGACTTCGATCGCAGTGCCGTCGACGATCAGTTGCTTCGGCATGTTCTTAGCGCCCGCCACAGTCATTTCGTGCTGCCGGTGATCCGAGGTGAACCAACCGGCGTTTGCCATGCGTCGACGCCGCAGTCGTCGCATCCACCGGCTCATTGCGCCGGCGGGTGCACTGCGGCATGTCTTCTCACCGGCGAGCCATAACGGGTTGCCTCGGGGCTGCCAAGAGCCCACGGAACTTGTTGCGCAGTTGTGAGCGCACCACGGCATCAGCCGTCCCTGGCCTGATTTCCCGACAGATGCCTGTCTGCCACAGGGCCATTGCCTTCACGCGACGGCCACATTTGCGACGCTGGTCGAACACCGGTTGCCCGCGGTTGCGCCACGTCTGGGATCGACCGTTGCAACCCGTGCAACGTAAACCCCGGAAGGTCGATGCCATGTTCAAGCATTTTTTCCGCCATAGAAGCGAACTCCGCTGCCGCCAACTCGTCGCCACCGCGTTTTTGGCCGTCGCCCCCACAATGGCCCTCGCCACCACGACGTCGCCCATCGAAATCAAGGCTGAACTGGAGCGCGGGGTGCTACAGGCCGGCGAACGGCAGACCACGCACTTGCGGATCGTGATCGGGGCCGCCCGCCGGCCGGAATCGATCCGCGCGCCCATGAACGTCGCCCTCGTCATCGACCGTTCGGGCTCCATGTCGGCCTATGGACGCATCGACAATGCCAAACGTGCAGCGCAACTGGCCGTCGACCGCCTCGGTCGAGACGACATCCTGTCTGTGGTAAGCTACGATGATCGCGTCGACGTGGAGGTGCCCGCTACAAAAGTTATCGATCGCACCGCGATCAAGGAGCGGATCGACCGGCTGACGCCGCGCGGTTCGACGGCAATCCATGCCGGGTTGCTTGCTGGTGCCAATGAAATCCGCAAATTCAAGTCGCGCGACCGCGTCAACCGCATCATTCTGCTCTCCGATGGGCTTGCCAACGTCGGGCCATCCAAGCCTTCGGACTTCATCAGCCTAGGCCGCGAGTTGGCGTCCGAGGGGATCACCGTATCGACGATTGGCCTTGGCACCAGCTACAACGAAGACCTGATGGCTGGCCTTGCCCGCAGCGCCGACGGCAGCCACGTTTTCGTCCAGGAAAGTGCCGACCTGGCGAACTTCCTCACCCGCGAATTCGACGATGCGCTTGGCATCATTGGCCAGCAGGTCGAAATCATCATCACCCTGCAGGGCGGCATCCAACCAAAGCGGACGCTTGGCCGCGATGCTGACATCCGTGGGAACCGCATCGTCTACAAGGTGGGAACGCTGATCGGCGGTACCGAGCAGGTGCTGCTGGCCGAGGTTGATGTCCCGGCACGTGAGACGCGAGGTCAGGCCCGCATTGCCATGATCGAGGTCGCCTATATGGATGCCACAACTGGCGAGCGCGTGACGGTATCAACGACGGCTGATGTTCGCTTTGACACTGACAAGCAGGCCTCCGACCGCAGCGTCAATCCCGAAGTGGTGCGCGACGTCGCAACCTTGCTGTCACGGGAGGCGCGCCAGGAGGCCGTCAAGCTCCGGGATGCGGGTCGCACAACGGAGGCCAGGCAGAAGTTCGAACAGAACGCGTCTGACCTGCGTGCGCTGCTGTCGAAGGTGCCAGCGGCCGCCGCCTATGCTCCCCTCCAGGAGGAGGTCAAAGCCAGCGAGCAGGCGGCCTCGGCAGAAGCGCAGAGCCGCGATGGTTGGGAAAAATCGCGCAAGGAACAGCGCCAGTATGACAGCAACAGAGCCGGTGCCACACATAGGTTCTAATACCGGCCAGCGGAACACGTGACCCTTTTCCTTTTCCGCTGGCCGAGCGGCCATGGGACGCCGGCGCGAGCGCCGGGCGCAACACTCTTGACCTCATTCAGGTCAAGAGTGTTGCACGAGGGTATAAGGGCGGTCCACAGGACCCTTAAGGGTATTCAGTGCGTTTTGTTTCCAGCCAGAAAGTGCCATCCGCGGGCCAGGCCCACGGATGGCAGTGGCGGGTAGGTGAAGTGACCGCCGAAAATCGCAAACGACCGCGCAGGCTGAGGCTCAGGGCGTCTTCAGCTGCCAGACCTTGATCGGCGTGGCACCGAGGTCGACGGCTTCGAGGAAGGCCGGCGTGCGGCCGGCCAGCAGTTCGCTGCGCAGCGCATCGGCCAGCGCCGTGCCTTGGGCAATCGTCCGCCCGACGCCCTCGCAGATCACAACGTAGCGCGCACCCATGGCCCGCAGCCGCGCCTCAGCCTGCCCGACCGGCCCGTTGAACAACTCATGGTTCGCCATGATCGATGGCCCCATGCGGTGATAGGGCGCCGCCATCACGTCGAGGTGCGTGTGCGCCACAACATAGGGCCCGAGGTCGAGATCGTTGGCGGCAAGCCCCTTCGGCAACCTGGATAGTGGCGAGATGCTGTCTCGCGTGGCACAGGCGGCAGAACGCTTGCTCGCTTCTTCAGCCGACAACTTGGGCGTTGCTGCGTGCTCGGACGGCCGCGTGACGCCGATGGTGGCCGAGGCCGGGTTGCGCAGCATCAGCGCAAGCGCGAGCACCACGGCAAGGCCGCCGACGCCGGCTATCCCGGCGATCTGCAGCGGCTTGAAAGCGGGCCACCGGAAGGGCTCGATGGTGACGCCTGCCGGTCGACTGATGCCATAAGCGATCAATGGCACGGCGAGGAAGCTCGCATAGGGCAACAGCCTAGCCTGCCAGCAACCGAGTATCGCGGCCACCAGGAATGCGGCAAAGCACAGTTCGCCGTGACGCATCAGGCGGCCGCGCAAGACGACGACGCCATAGAGCAGGGCGACCGGGAGATAGAGCACATAGAGCGCGCCCGCGAGCCCCTGCTCCCTGAAGATCTGCACGATCGACTGCGCTTCAACCACATAGGCGAGCCAGATTGGGTTGACGCGCGGATCGACCTCAGCCATCGGACCGCCGATGCAGGCCGGCGTCTGCAGCAGGTAGAGTGCGAGGCCAACGGCACCGCCGCCCGCCGCGCAAGCGAAGCTGACGGCGGCCGAGTGCCCGCGCTGCCGCGCACGATGGGCGAGGCCGACACCAACGGCTGCGCTGGCGGCCAGCATGAGCAGGTTCAAGGACAACGCATCGCACGGGAAGAGACCGCCCGGGCGATAGGGGCCAAAGCCGACATGGGCGACGGCGAGCGTGAGGAAGAAACTCACCGCGGCCCGTGCAAGGCCGGAAAGGTCGCGACCGTTCCAGATCGATGCCACCACGACGACGGCGAGCGTCAGTGCGGTCAGCGCCAACCCCTCGTAGCCGATCGCGCAGCCGAGCCCGAGCAGAATGCCGGCCCACCAGCCGAGCCGCGGCCGGTCGAGCGCCGCCAGCAGCAGGAACGTACCGCCGATTGCGCCGATGATCATGCCGTTGTGGTGGTCGATGCGCCCCGGCGAGAACTGGAACCGGCCCATGGCACACGCCGCCAGCAGGGCTGCCAACAGCGCGGTCTTGCGGTCGCCCTCGCGGTCGCAGAAGCGGGCGATCACGTAAATGATCACGCCTGAAAGCAACGTTGGCCACGCCATCCGCGTGATCGTCTCGCCCATCTCCTGGCCAAACAACCCACCAAAGACCAGCATCAGCAGCGCGAGCGGCAGGTCGATCAGGCGCGACCAGTGGGAAATCAGTGGATCGGCGCCACCGAACCGCGGCATCGACAGATCAAACCAGGATTGTCCAGCCAACAGCTGGCGCACCTGGGTGAGGCGCGTCGCATCATCCGTGTCGCCAAGTGAGTTTACCACACGCGATGGATCGTTGATGACGTCGGAAAGCGCGAGAACAAGTGCCGCACCGGCCGCCACGTGCGCCAAAGGGCGCCGCTCAAGCCAGCCGTAAAGTCGCGCAATGAGGGCCCCACCGCGGGTCTTGAGCGTGCTGCCTGCGGCTACCGGGCTCACACTCATGACAATCGGTCTCGCTCTTGCAGAATACCGGCGTGCCGCCGACCGCATGGGGTCCGCCGAGCCTTCTTCTGGAGGCTACCGAAACATCGTTGCGGTTGAGTAAATGCCACCTCTGCGTAGCGCGTCAAACCGCGGTCTTGGCCCCTGCATTGCGCCCGCGCTGGCGCATCTGCTGCATCACGTGCTGCGCACGGTAGTAGATCATGATCGACACGCCGACCACGGTCGGGATCGCCCACAGCGTGGTGTTGAAGGCCTGGCTCGGCATCAGCCGCACCGCGCCGAACGCTAAGAACGCCGTATAGACCGAAATCCCCGCCCCCAGCAGCGCCTGCATGTGCTGCATGATGAACTCACCCTTCGGCGGCTGCGGCGTGTAGATGAAATACAGATAGACCGACGCCGAGGCGAGACCGACGAGGGCAACGCCCATCATCAGCGTCTGCCCGATCAGCCAGCCCTGCAGCGCGCAGTTGAGCGCGGCAACGATCGTCACCACCTGCAGGGCGACGTTCAGCCAATGGCGGTTGGCTCTATGGTTCGCCTTGTTGCGGATCGTGGCGAGACCGTGCCACGCCAAACCGATGGTGAGGATCGCCAGATAGAGCATCATCCAGCCGAACAGCCCGCGGATCAAAGCGACATCGGTCAGCTTCGGATGCGTCGCCAATGGCTCCATCAGCGAGCATAGCCCCATGCCGGTTGCAGCCGTGCCGGTCCAGATCATGCTGTAGGCGAAATAGCGGCCCCATTTGCGGTGATGCGCCGCGCCTTTGCGGGCAAGCACGGGGATCCAGAAGATCACGAGACCCGTTGCGCCACCCACGATGTGGGCGGCCACAAACACATGAAACAGCAGGACCATCACGCACCCCGTGCCGTCACTTTTGGCTGACACGAGACTAATCTGGAAACTCTGACATTTCCAGTGCCCCTATAGGGCCTAGTCCGGGCGCGACGGCCCCCTGTGGCTGTCCGGGTAATTGGCTCCCTTGCCAAGGGTGCGCCACAACACATCTGTCATCCCAATGCCTTCGCCGGCGGCAGGCAGACACTGGGAATGCACCGGCGAGCGGGATCAGACGAGCCGAATTGCCATGCCATGATCCGGGAGGACGAAAAAATCTTCCTTGCATCTTGCGGGCGGTGCGCATAGGGAACCCACTCGGTACAGCGGTCCATCGGCTGTGCCCGTGAGGCGGTCGACACCCCGCCTCCATCCCACTCGACGGTTTCGGGGCCATAGCTCAGCTGGGAGAGCGCTTGCATGGCATGCAAGAGGTCAGCGGTTCGATCCCGCTTGGCTCCACCAACCCTATCGCACCGACATCTGCCCGCACCACTCGTGTGCCAATGCCGCACCGGGCGGCGTTCGGCCGCTTGAACCGGTGCCTGTTACGGGCGAAGGTCGCATCGAAACCACATGAGGATTCGATCGATGCGACGTACGCTGGTTCACTCTGCCCTCGCCGTGCCGGGGATCGCTCACAGCGCCGCAGCGACGCCGGCCACTGCCGCGCCCGACCTTGGCGCCATGCCGGAGTGGAACCTGGCCGACCTCTATGGCGCCATGGACGCGGCCGAGGTGAAGGCCGATTTCGCCCGTGCCAGTACCGAGGCCAAACGCATCCAGGCGCGCTACCAGGGAAAAATCGCAAGCCTCGGCGCCGACGGTCGCGCCCTGGCCGAAGCCATCCAGGCCTACGAAGCGTTGTCCGACCTGATGGGCCGCCTCGGCTCCTATGCTGGACTGCTGTATGCCGGCAACCAGGCCGATCCGGCCCGCGCCAAGTTCTACGGCGACACCTCCGAGCAGCTGACCAACATCTCGGCCGATCTGATCTTCTTCGAACTCGAGTTCAACCAGATCGACGATGCAGCACTGGCGCAGGCGCTGAAGGTGCCGGCACTCGCCCGCTACAAGCCCTGGCTCGACGATCTGCGCAAGGAAAAGCCGCACCAGTTGGCGGAGGCGCTGGAAAAGCTGTTCCACGACAAGGGCCAGACCTCGCGCGGCGCCTTCAACCGGCTGTTCGACGAGACCATGACGGGCCTGCGCTTCAAGGTCGACGGTCACGCCGAGCCGTTGGCGCTGGAACCGACGCTCAACCTGCTGACCAGCGCCGACCGCGCCAAGCGCCAGGCCGGTGCCGAAGCGCTCGGCGTCACGTTCAAGGACAACATCCGCCTGTTCACGCTGATCACCAACACGCTGGCCAAGGACAAGGAAATCTCCGACCGCTGGCGCGGCTTCCAGGACGTCGCCGATGCGCGCCACCTCTCGAACAAGGTCGAGGGGCCGGTGGTCGAGGCGTTGGTCAGTGCGGTGCGTGCCGCACACCCTCGGCTGTCGCACCGCTACTACGCGATGAAAGCGAAGTGGCTCGGCCTCGAGCGGCTTGCCAGTTGGGACCGTAATGCACCGTTGCCGGAGAAACCCGCGCGCGTGGTGCCATGGGGGGAAGCACAGTCGATCGTGCTCGATGCCTATCGCGGCTTTGCCCCCGAGATGGCCCAGATCGCCGGCGACTTCTTCGACAAGCGCTGGATCGATGCCGGCACACGCCCCGGCAAGTCGCCCGGCGCCTTCGCGCACCCGACGGTGCCGTCGGCTCACCCCTATGTGCTGCTCAATTACCAGGGCAAGTCGCGCGACGTGATGACGCTCGCCCACGAGCTTGGCCACGGCGTGCACCAGGTGCTGGCCGCGAAACAGGGGCCGCTGTTATCGCAGACGCCGCTGACGCTCGCTGAAACCGCATCCGTATTCGGCGAGATGCTGACCTTCAAGGCACTGCTGGCCGGCACCACCGATCCCCGCGAGCGCAAGGCGCTGCTCGCCGGCAAGGTCGAGGATATGCTGAACACGGTGGTGCGCCAGATCGCGTTCTATTCCTTCGAGCGCAAGGTGCACCTGGCGCGCCGCGAAGGGGAGTTGACCGCAGAGCGCATCAACGAGTTGTGGATGAGCGTGCAGGCCGAGAGCCTCGGGCCGGCAATCGAGTTCAAACCCGGCTTCGAGGTGTTCTGGACCTACATCCCGCACTTCATCCATTCGCCGTTCTACGTCTATGCCTATGCGTTCGGCGACTGCCTGGTGAACTCGCTCTATGGGCTCTACAGCGAGGCGCATCCGGGCTTCGTGCAGAAGTATTTCGACCTGCTGTCGGCCGGCGGCGCCAAGCACCACAGCGAACTGCTGGCCCCCTTTGGGCTCGATGCGAGCAAGCCTGAATTCTGGGGCAAGGGCCTCAAGGTCATCGAAGGCATGATCGATGAACTGGAGGGGATGTGAGAGCTGTAGCAGGGACTACAACGACCACGAGGGGGCGGGCGGCACCTGTTTCGGCGCCGCATTCGGATCGGGGCAGTTCGAGTTCTCGCAGCCGCTGATGTGTCCCTTGGGCTTGGATGCCGGGATCGACGGGGTTCGGGCGCGAACACCGGCGAGCGGCGCGACCGGTTTTTCGAACGCCAAGGCCTTGTCACGGACCTGTGCTGGAGTCGAAATGCGTGGTGCCGCCGGCGCCGACTGCTGCGCCGGCGCTGTAGCCGCGCGACCGGTCGGTGCAGCTGGCGCGCTTCGGCCGGTGCCGCTGGCAGTGGCCGCACTCGTGCCGCTGCCACCACTGCCGCCGCGCGCCAGGATTGGCTCAGGCAATGCTGCGACCGCGAGAGCGGCTGCAATGAGACTGGTCAGCAGGGACGGTATGCGCATCGACAGTTCCCACAGGGCACCAGGCACGACCGATTGACGCCTTCACGCCTGGCGGTGATCCAAGCGGGCCAGGGTTGCGCTGAAATGCTTAAGGATTGGTGGGGACGCGCGAGTTGCGAGCCGTTGATCAACCGACCTTGAAGTACCTCGAGGGCCAAAAAGCTGCTGCTCGCGCTGGACATTGATCAGGAGAGGACTTTCACCTCCAAGTCAGCGCCCATGCTAGACACATACGAAAAGGGCGACCCTTTCGGATCGCCCTTCGTGAGATCAGCGGCCGGCAGCGCGACTTGGCTGCGCCTGGCTCATCTATCGTCCATCATGCAGACTGCGGAGATTGCTCCAGCGTCGCCCGAATGAACCTGAGCCGTACCGGCGTCATCTTCATCTCACTCGACATCAGATCACCTCCTTCCAGTTGTTTGAACCTGGGGAAATGGTGACATGAATGCGCAGGACTGACAAGCGCGCCGGAGCAACAGGATGAATGAGTTTTAGGGTGACGCTTCGTTAGGCATTTGCTGAATCGAGTGGCGCCGAGGACGGTCCAGATGCAGGCACCGGCGAAGCAACTGCAATGGATATGTGGCAGTCATCCCAACTCCATCACGTACTCCACGGCATAGGGGCGAAACCCCAGCGCTTTGTAGGCGGTCCGTGCGTCGCCGTTGCCGGCGAGCGCGCCGATCATGATGTGCTTATGCCCCTGGTCGCGGAAATGGGCGCCCACGGCGCCGATCAGTGCGCGCCCGACGCCGCGCCCGCGCCAGGTTGGCACGACATAAAGCTCGGCGACGTAGCCGAAGGCCGCCGTCTCGCTGCGGACATAGGTCGGGTACGGCTCGCTGTGGGCCGCCACCCAGCCGACGGCGCCCTCGGCAGAATCGACGGCGATCAAGGCAACGCCGCCGCCATCGCGCACCTTGGCCAGCGACCAGTCGAGCGTGGTCGCAGCAAACGCATCGTCGATCCGCCGATCCTGTTCGAAAGCGGCTTCGAGGGTGTTCAGATCGAGGATGAACCGCAGAAGAACCGGACGGTCGGCGTCGGTCGTCTTGCGAATGGTGACGGTGGGCATGGACGGCTTGTGCCGTAAAGGGCAGCCTCAGTCGAGGGCCTTGAACATCCGCAGCTCGATGCCACAGAAACCGAACTCCTCATAGAGCCGCACGGCACCGCCATTGCTGGTTCTGACGCCGATGCCGAGGCGGGCGATGCCGCGTTCGCGCGCTTGGGCCTCGGCGTGGGCGAGCAGCGCCGTGCCGATGCCGCGGCTGCGATGGGACGCGGTGACGCAGACGCCTGCCACATAGGCGAGGGGGCGGCGCTCGGGAAAAATCGTCGCGCTGCCGGCACGGTCGTCGATGTACCAGCTCAAGTAGCCGACGAGCCGGCCGTCCACTTCGGCGACCAGCAGCGCACCACCTTTGGTCTCGATGTAGCTCAGATCGCGGGTGATGGCGGCACGGGCAGCGTCACGCGAGTGATCGTAGTCGCGATCGATCGGCGTGCCGGACGGCGGGAGGTGTTCGTGGAACCTCGACATCTCCCACTTGAGATCGATCACGGCCTCGCGGTCGCGAGGTTCGAAGGGGCGGATGGTGTAGGTCGGCAAACGAACAGCTTTCTAACCCCCTCAATGCGCGAGTGCCTTGACGATGGTTTCGGTCATCTTCTTGGCGTCGCCCAGCAGCATCATGGTGTTGTCCTTGTAGAACAACGGATTGTCGACGCCGGCGTAGCCCGAGGCGAGCGACCGCTTGTTGAACATCACGGTGCCGGCCTTCCACACCTGCAGGACGGGCATGCCGTAGATCGGCGAGGTCTTGTCCTCCTCGGCGGCAGGGTTCGTCACGTCGTTGGCGCCGATCACGAAGGCGATGTCGGCCTGAGAGAACTCGCTATTGATGTCCTCCAGCTCGAATACCTCGTCGTACGGCACGCTGGCTTCGGCCAGCAGCACGTTCATGTGGCCCGGCATGCGCCCCGCCACGGGGTGGATCGCATACTTCACTTCGACGCCGGCCTTCTTCAGCGTATCGGCCATCTCGCGCAGCGCGTGCTGGGCCTGGGCGACCGCCATGCCGTAGCCGGGCACGATGATCACCTTCTGCGCGTTCTTCATCAGGTAGGACGCGTCCTCGGCCGAGCCGAGCTTGACCGGGCGCTGCTCGGTCGCGCCGGCGGCAGCCGCCACCTCGCCGCCGAATCCGCCCGCGATCACCGAGACGAACGACCGATTCATGCCTTTGCACATGATGTACGACAGGATCGCGCCCGACGAGCCGACCAGCGCACCCGTGATGATGAGCGCGATATTGCCGAGCGTGAAGCCGATGCCGGCTGCCGCCCAACCCGAGTAGGAGTTCAACATCGAGACGACCACGGGCATGTCGGCGCCGCCGATCGGGATGATGAGCAGGCCGCCGAAGGCCAGGGCCGCGATCACGATGAGCCAGAACAGGAGCGAGGATTCGGTCTGGCAGAACAGGTAGATCAGCAGGATCAAGGCGGCGCCGAGGCCGAGGTTGATCGCGTGCCGCATGGGCAGGAGGATGGGCTTGCCCGGCATGCGGCCGGAGAGCTTGGCGAAGGCGATGACCGAGCCGGTGAAGGTGATGGCGCCGATCGCAGCCCCAATCGACATTTCAGCGAGACTTGCCGCTGCAATCGTGCCGGGCTTGCCGATGCCGAACGCTTCGGGCGCATACAGCGCGGCTGCCGCGACGAACACGGCGGCCAAGCCGACCAGCGAGTGGAAGGCTGCAACCAGTTCCGGCATCATGGTCATCGGGATCATGCGGGCGGTGTAGGCGCCGATCGCAGCACCGATGCCGAGGCCGCCCAGGATCAGCACCCAGGTCAACGCGCTGTCACCGCCCGTGAGGTTGGCGAGCGTGGTCAGGATGGCGATGGTCATGCCGACCATGCCGTAGATGTTGCCCATGCGCGACGACGCCGGGCTCGACAGCCCCTGCAGCGCCATGATGAACAGCACGCCCGAGACGAGGTAGAGGATGGCGGTCAGGTTGGCGGACATGGGAGGTGGTTCCGTAGCGAATAGGGAGTAGGGAGTAGAGAATAAAGTGCGGAGAATGGAGGTGCGGATTTCAGGCGAATTACTATTCGCTATTCGCTACTCCCTATTCGCCCTTAGCTCACTTTTTCTCTTTCTTCTTGTACATCGCGAGCATGCGCTGGGTGACGAGGAAGCCACCGAAGATGTTCACGGACGCCATGATGAGGGCGAGGAAGCCGAAGAACTTGGCGATGCCTGAACCGGTATCGATCAGCGCGACGCCGCCGGCCAGCAGCGCGCCGACCACGATCACGCTACTGATCGCGTTGGTGACGGCCATCAGCGGCGTGTGGAGTGCTGGCGTCACACCCCACACCACGAAGTAGCCGACGAAGATCGCGATCACGAACACCATCAGCTGGTAGATCGCCGGCGAAACATCACCGCCGCCCGAGGCGTGGGCGATAGTGGCGGACGCGGTGAGTGCTGCGAGGGCGAGGGAGGATTTGCTCAGCATGGTCATCACATACCTTCCTTTGCCATCAGGTTCGGGTGGACGATTTTGCCGTCCTTGGCGACGAGCGTGCCTTTGATCAATTCGTCGTCCCAGTTGATTTTCAAGACCTTGTCCTTCTTGTCGATCATGGTCTCGAGGAAGGTCAGCAGGTTACGGGCGTAGAGGCTCGACGCGTTCACGGGGACCGTGCCGGCAAGGTTCAGCGGGCCGGAGATACGCACGCCGTTGTGATCGACGATTTTGCCGGGTTCGGTCAGCTCGCAGTTGCCGCCGCGTTCGGCGGCCAGATCCATGATCACGGCGCCGGGCTTCATGCCGTCGACCATGGCGCGGGTGATCAGCTTGGGCGCCGGCCGGCCCGGGATCAGCGCGGTGGTGATCACCACATCCTGGATCTTGAGATGGGCTGTGACCAGTTCCGCCTGCTTCTTCTGATACTCGGCGCTCATGGGCTTGGCGTAGCCGGCCGCCGTCTGCGCCTGCTTGAATTCGTCGTCCTCGACGGCAATGAACTTGGCGCCGAGGGATGCCACCTGCTCCTTGGTCGCCGGGCGCACGTCGGTCGCGCTGACGATGGCTCCAAGCCGTCGCGCCGTCGCAATCGCCTGGAGACCGGCGACGCCGACGCCCATGATGAACATCTTGGCGGCGGGCACGGTGCCGGCCGCCGTCATCATCATCGGCACCGCCTGCTCGAACATCGAGGCGGCATCCACCACCGCCTTGTAGCCGGCGAGGTTGGCCTGGCTCGACAGCACGTCCATCGACTGGGCCCGCGTGATGCGCGGCATGAATTCCATGGCGAACAGAGATGCACCCGTGCCGGCGAGGCCGTCTAGGTCGGCGCGGTCGTCGTAGGGGGCGAGGATGGCAGCGACCAGGGCGCCGGCCTTCAAACCGCGCACTTCGGTCGCAGACGGGCGGCGCACTTTGAGCAAAATGTCGGCGTCGGCAATCGCCTCCGCCGCGGTTGCCGCAATCGTCGCGCCGGCCGCTTGATACTGGGCGTCGGCGAACCGCGAGTGGGCGCCGGCCCCCGCCTGCACCTTGACCGCGCAGCCGGCGGCGATGAGTTTCTTGACGGTATCCGGCGTTGCCGCGACGCGAGTTTCGCCCGCGCCTTCGGAGGTGACGGCGATGGTGACCATGGTGTGCAATCCAAGTGGCGCAACGGCCGAGGGAGGGCCGTCCGGAGGCGGGAGATTCAGTGCAGGCAGGGAAGCAGGACGCGGCAGACTTTGCCGATGGTCCGAAGCTCAAACGAGGAAAACGAGCATTCCGATCAGCAGCAGAATGACAATTCCGCTCAGAATCTTGGTGCCGAGGATGAAGCCGTTGAACGTGCGGTTGTGCTCCGCATAGTCCATGTCCGGGTGACCGCCGGTCATATCGCTGCTCATGGTCGTCCTCATGCTGGAAAATCGGAGTTGTTCGCTAGCTATACCAAGGCTTTGCAACCTTCAAGCACATTGGGCCATCAAATCTCCCTGAAAAATCCGCAGTTCCAGGGCTTTTTGTCGGCCTGACCGCCTGTCGGCAGTTCACAAATGCGATTGCGGAGTGCTGTCATGGCTGCGCGTGTGCGTTCTGGAGTGGGCCTGGCCGTTGCACTCGCCCTCACCGGTGCCACGCTGCTGATGATTGCCGGAGCTGCAGGGGCGGCTCCGTCTGCGACAGGCCGCGATTGTTTCACCGAGCTGGCACGGGGCCGGGGCGCCGACATCGTTTGCGAGTACCCGGCCTGGCTCACCGACCAGGAGCGCGACGATTTGCGCCGCCTGACCCGCGAGCTGCTGCAGGACGCGCGCTGCACCGTGTCGATCAAGATCACCCGCGCGCTCGTGACGCGGGCCTTGACCGCGGCCAATATCACGTTCGAGGCGCCGCCCCAGCCGGTTGCTTGCGAGATTACGACCAGCCAACAGCTGGTTCCAATTGCCGCGACCTTTGCGCCGCGCGTCGTCATCAAGGACGGCGTGGCCATCGATGCGACGCCGGGCATGGCCAACGTCACGGGGGTCAACGGCTACCTCGCCTGGCCCGTCGTCGCGTACGTCAACCGCTCGGCCACGGTGAAAACCGAAATGCTGAAGATGATCAACGCGTATCTGGCACTGAGGGTGGCGGGGCGGTAGGTGCATCACGCCCGCGGCGGTGGCGCGGTGTTCACATAGGAGGGCCTGGCGGTCAGCTTGGCCATGTAGGCACCGAGGCCCGGATACTTGGCCAGGGTCGCAGTGCCTTGTGGGAACTGGCCGAAGGTTGCGAGCATTGGTACGATGTTCATGTCGGCGAAGGTCAGCGCGCTGCCAGCCAAATAGCCGCCCTTGGCGACCGCGGTTTGCAGTGTCGACAGGCATTTCTCGATCTCAGGGATCGCCCCGTTGATCCGGACCATGTCAGGCCCCTTCACCTTGTCGGCGAAGGCTGTCGGCACCACGAACTCGCGCATGATCCAGCGGTCGACCTTGACGTTGCCATAGGAAATCCACTGCGTTGTGTAGGCGGCCCCCTCCGCGTCCTCGGGGATGAATTTCGCACCCGCAAACGCCTTGTCGATGTAGGTCGCGATCGCCTGGCTCTCGAACACAGCAACGTCGCCATGCCGCAGGCAGGGGATTTGCCCGGCCGGATGGATCGCGGTGACCTCGGGGGTATGCGGGCGCACCGGGGTCAGCTTGTAGGCGACGCCCTTTTCCTCGCACAACATGCGCAGCGCCCGCACGTAGTTCGAGAACGGCGCGCCGATCAGTTCCAGCTCTGCCACAGGTGCCTCCAGCGATTGGCGTCGATACGGGGGCCGAGCCTACGATGGGCGTCAGGCGGGTGTCGATGGCGCCGCCTTGGCGCGCCAGCGATTGAACATGAGGAGGCTCGAATTGTAGCTCAAGCCGCCGATGGTGGCCGCGATATAGGCCAGCTCACGTCCCCACAGCGGCGCCAGTTCCGCGACCAGCCAAAAGAACGCCGTGAACCCGATCAGCGACAGCATGAGGCTGCGCACCAGCGCGGTGATCGCGTGCCGGCCGCCCTGGGCATGGGTGAACACGCCGACCACGGTCAGGATCACGGGGTAGCTGGAGGCAATGCCGGACAAGGTCGGGCCCAGGACATCCGAGGTGAGCGCGATGGCGCCGACCACCGCAGCGGTCGCCCCCATGCGGGCCGGGATGTCCCACCAGGGCAGGCGCAGGGCGGCACTTGCCGCCGGCCGCGGGATCGCCGCATGGGCCGCGAGCAGGGTTGCGATGCCGGCCATGGCAATGATCGTCGGCGGCGCGGCCACGGCACTGATGAACCACCCGGCAATGGCAAATGCGATCGCGGCCGACGCGAGGCTCAGCGGCCAGCCGGACCAGCGGGCGACCGTGGTGTAGACGAGACCGAACAGGCCGAACAGTGGTACCGCCAGCAACGCGCCGCGCGACGCTTCGACGAGGTAGCCGTCGCCGTGCTCCACCGCGAGGAAGAACAGCACCGGCCCGGTCATCCACGGCAGTCCCATGATCAAGCCGCCGACCGCCGGCCCGAAGCGGCGGGCAACGAGGCTCATGCCGGCGACCAGCAGCGGCGTCACAGTCAGTTTCAGCAGCAGGAGGATCGACACGGGGGACTGTTGGTTGAGTGGCTCGGCAGGGCTTCCTACGCGAGCCCTCCGGCAACCGCCAGCGACAGCCTCGCGCAGGGGCCATGCGCCGTACTCAGGCGCGCGCGACTTTCGCGCGCAGGATCGGGCGATCCAATCGCCACTCTATCCGATCCCGAAATCCGACCCCGAAGTGTCAAGCGACCGCCTGAGCCATGGCCCCATTGCACCACAAGTCAGTGCCTGCAGCTGCGCAGGTTCTAGCCCCGGCAATGAATGCCGGGATGATGCTTGCCGTTCGGCGGCACTTGGCAGCGAACCGATCAGCTTGGCCGCGACCGGTGCATGGCTGCGTCACACTTCCTCGCCACCCTCGGCAACCGGGCCGCCGATGATGCCCGACACGTCGCCACCCTGCTCTTCCTCTTCCTCGAGGAAGGTTTCGTCTCCCTCGGCAGCGATCGGTTCCTCGGCCACTTCAATGTCGGCCAGCGCCTCTTCACCCTCGCCCGCCACCACTTCATTGGCGGCATCGTCGGCGGCCTTCTTGGCCTTGCGGGCAGCCTTCTCCTCGGCCGCCGCCGCGGCAGCTGCCGCTGCCGGGCTCAGCACCTGATGGGCGATCGTGTAGACCGTCTCGCACATCGGGCAGGTGATCGGCTCGCGGTGCAAATCATAGAAGCGGGCGCCGCATTCCTGGTTCTGGCAGGTACGCTTCGTCCCACGCGCTGCTTTCGTCGTCGCCATGGCGATCCTTCACAACTGATGCGGATGTCGTTGGTTGCGACGGGGTCTGCCACGGGCGGCCCGGCTTGTCAAAAACAAAGCCGCGGCGTCGACAGGTGCACACGACCAGCTTTGATGGACCGCACATGCATCACCCTGCGATGGCATCCGCCCAGCAAGGGCACCGCCATGTCGCGCGCCGCCGCAAAATCGCTGACCGCCAGCCGCTCACGTGCGCTGCAGGGCCGCGTCCGCGTGCCGGGCGAGACCACGGTCGTCGAGCCCGTGGCGACGGGCGACCACACCGAGCGCATGCTGCGCCACTTCGGCGCCACCGTGACCAGCGTGATGCGCGATGGCGCAGCCCACATTACCGTCACCGGCCATGCAGAACTCAACGGTCGCGCCGTGACCGTGCCGGCGGACCCGAGTTCGGCCGCCTTCATCGTGGCAGCCGCCGTCCTGGTGCCGGGCTCCGAAGTCACGGCCGAGGGCGTGCTGGTCAATCCGACCCGCACCGGCCTCTACGTCACGCTGCAAGCGATGGGCGCCGACATCGCCTTCCTCAACGAGCGGAAGCAAGGTGGCGAGCCCGTCGCCGACATCCGCGTGCGCCACGGCCGCCTGAAGGGCGTTCGCGTGCCGCCCGAGCGGGCGGCCAGCATGATCGACGACTATCCGATCCTGGCGGTGATCGCAGCCTTCGCCGATGGCGAGACGCGCATGGAGGGTCTGGCCGAACTGAAATCCAAGGGCAGCGACCGGCTGGCTGCCTCTGCCGTCGGGCTTGCCGCCAATGGCATCGCGCACGCGGTGGAGGGTGAGGCGCTCACCGTCATTGGCGCGACGTCGGTGCGCGGCGATGGCATTCCTGACCCTCGGCCTCGCCAGCGACCGCCCCGTCACCGTGGATGACGCCAGCGTGATCGACACCAGCTTCCCAACCCACCGCCGCCTGATGGAGCAGATGGGCGCTCGGTTTCAGGGATGAGCGTCGGGGACAGGCGCGCATGCCGCCCACCATCCGGTGTAGATTCATATGGCAACCGCTGTGCTCCAGCATATAGCATACGGGCAGCAGCGGGGGCGGGGCCCGATCGATGGTTGACGTCACGGCAGGCTTGAGCGCCGGCGAGGGGGCAAGTTCGTCCAACGCAGCACGCTGGCTGGCGGCACTTACGCCGGCAGGGGTTCTCGCAGCGCTGGAAGCCGAGCAGGACCGCTGGTTCCTGTGGTTACCCGTGTTCCTTGGCGCCGGCATCGCCAGCTATTTCCAGCTGTCGGGCGAGCCGCACCTGCTGGCAGCCCTGATGCCGCTGCCGATTGCGCTCATCATCTCGGCACTGTGGCGCCAAGGCAGCATCGCCGTGATGGTCACCGGCATCCTGGTTGCGATGGCGCTCGGCTTTGCGCTGGCCAAGGTGCGCACCGAGTTGATCCGCGCGCCCGTGCTCGAGCGGCAATTCAATTTCGCCGAGATCCGCGGCTTCGTCGAACTGGTCGAGCCCCGGCCGACGCGAGGGCAGCGGATCACCCTGCAACTCGTCTCGTTCGCCGGCCTGCCGGCCGAGCGGCGGCCACACCGGGTTCGCGTGCGCACCCTGTCGACGCTGGCCGGCCTGAAGCCCGGCGACGGCTTACGTCTCAAGGCAACGCTCGGGCCACCTGGCATTCCGGCATTGCCGAACGACTACGATTTCGCCCGCTCGGCCTGGTACCAGCGGCTTGGCGGCATCGGCTACGCGCTGGCGAAACCGGTGCGCGACGACGCGCTAGGCATGCCGCCGCTGCGGCTGCAGTTCTGGGCCACCATCGAGCGGGTGAGGCTGGCGATCGGCCAGCGGATCGGGGCTGGCCTGCCGGGCGAGTCGGGACAGATCGCCATGGGGTTGATCACCGGAGAGCGCGGTGGCATCACGCAGGCGACCAATGACGCCTATCGCGACAGCGGGCTGTTCCACATCCTGTCGATTTCCGGGCTGCACATGGTGATCATGGCGGGCGCCATCTTCTGGGTGATCCGGGCGTCCCTCGCGCTGATCCCGTCGATTGCGCTGCGCTATCCGATCAAGAAAATCGCAGCCGTTGGCGCAACCGTGGCGGCGCTCGGCTATCTGCTGATCTCGGGCAGTTCGCCGGCAACCGTGCGCTCGTGGATCACCATCTCGCTGATGTTCTTTGCCATGCTGCTCGACCGGCCAGCCGTCTCGCTGCGCAACGTCGCGCTGTCGGCGCTGATGATCCTGGTGGTGTTTCCTGAAACCCTGTTCGATGTCGGCTTCCAGATGTCTTATGCGGCGGTGGTGGCGCTGGTGTGCGCCTACGAGGCGCTTCGCGACCGGGAGGAGGCGCGCGGCGGGCGCACGGCTGAGCGGTCGCAGGCGATGACCGCCATCCTGTTCTTCGGCGGCATCATCCTCACCACGCTGATCGCGAGTGCATCGGTCGCCCCGTTCGCTGCCTACTACTTCCACAAGTCGCAGCAGTATGCGGTGCTGGCCAACCTGATCGCCATTCCGATCTGCAACATCGTGGTCATGCCGGCGGCACTTGCTACACTGCTCTTCATGCCGTTCGGCCTCGAAGTTCTGCCCCTGTGGGTCATGGGCCAGGGCATCGACGCGATGACGGCAATTGCCCAACGGGTGGCGCGGTTGCCGGGCGCCGTCGGCTACATCCCGGCGATCCCAACCGTGGCCTTCGGGCTGATGGTGGTGGGCGGCCTGTGGCTCTGCCTGTTTCGCACGCGATTGCGGCTCGCCGGCCTCGCCCTGATCGCGGCAGGCCTTGGTGCCGCCCCCTTCCGCGAGCGGCCCGATATCCTCGTTGGACGCGACGGAGCGCTGGTCGCGGTCCGCACGGCCAGCGGCGTGCTTTCCAGTTTGCCGGCACGAGGTGGCGCCTTCGAGCTGACCCGCTGGCTCGAGTTCGAAGCCGACGCGCGCGGGGCGAAGCTCGCGGCCACAGCCGAGGCCTTCCGCTGCGATGGCGCCGGCTGCACCGCAACCGTCAAAGGGTTGACGCTCGCGGTTGCAACCCATCCAGCGGCACTCGCCGACGACTGTGCCCGCGCCCACATCCTCGTGCTGTCGTTTCCGCGCCCGCCTGGATGCATCGCCGCCGGCAGCACCGTGATCGACTTCTTCGCGGCGCGGGCAGCCGGCACCGTTGCGCTGTTCATCGACAACGGCCAGGTGCGCATGACCACCGTCGCGCAGGCGCGCGGCGCCCGGCCCTGGGCACGCTCGCGCGATGTACGCCGCTCGATCCTGCAACGCACGGCGACGGCGGCGCGGGCCAACTCGCGGCTTGGCGCGTTCGCTTCGCCGTTCGATCTCGGCGACGGTGACGGCCTGCCGCGCACCGACGTCGACGAGGACGAGGACGAGCGCGGCCTGTAGTCCGGCACTCTTACTTCTTGATGCAGGTGGCGAGCGCCAGTTCGCGCTTCTGGAGCTGGGCCTTCCACTGGTCTGGACCCACCGACGCGCACCAGTCGACATGCGCCTTCAGGTCGGTATTCCACTCCAGGCCCTTGAACCCGCACTTCTTCAGCTCGTTCTCCTGCATCTGGCGCAGCGCCAGCTTGCCGTAGGTCTCGCAGTTGGCCTGGGCGAATGCGCCGTGGCTGGAACTCGCCAGCACAAGCAGCAAGGCGAGCGAGCGGAACTGGACTTTGCCGAGGCGTGACATGGGGTTCGTCCGAATGTGAGTGCGCAGTGCGAGTGAGCCGTGCCGGCCTGTGCTGTCGAGATTTATCAACGCCCGGAAGGTTTGCAAGTCCGAGCCGGCACCTGGCAAGAACATTAGCCGCTGGGGCATGAACCCCAACTGAATGTGGCTGATCGCTGGTGTTCACCAGCCGGCAGGCCCGGTATCGGCCTGAATGCTGCTTTCGGCACTCGCCTTGCATGTTAAGTGCAAGGGCATGTGACGCCGCGATTGCTTTGCCGAGATGACTTGCCATGTCAGCCACTACCCAGGGCACTGCCGGCGCCGGGACTGATTCCCGCGACCAGCCCTACCGGGTTGAAATCGCAGATGCATTGGACGACGCGACGGCCCTCGCCTTGTGGGCCAACGCCGTACCTGCGAGCGTGTTCAATCATCCGGCATGGTGGCGCGCCGCGATCGCAGCCTACGGGGCAGGGCGGCGATTAACCGTGATCTGCATCAAGCAGGGGACGGTCTTGGTTGGCCTGTGGCCAATGTGGCGCAAGCGCCTGGCTGCCCGCGAGGGGTTCGCGCGCGTGATCGAGCCGGTCGGCGCCCGGCTGACCGACTATTGCACGCCCCTGCTGCATCGCGACCACGAGGCCGCAAACCTCGTGCGCCTGATGATCGGCGCTGTCGTGCGTCGCCTGGACGCGCAAACAGTCCTGCTGCTTCCCAAGATCCCGGTGGCAGGCCCCGTGACCGACGCCATCGCCCGGGCTGCCACGGAACAGGGTCTGCTGATGCGCGTGCGCGACCGGTCGTGCCCGGCGATGTCGATGCCGCCCCTCTATGCGGATCTGGAAAAGCGCTGGAGCAGCAACCACCGCAGCAATGTGCGCCGCCGGGTGAAGCGGCTCAACGCGGAAGGCCAGCTCTCGCTCGTCAGGGCGCGCACGCGCGACGACATCAACGCCGTCCTGCCGAGGCTATCCGCACTGCATGTCGCGGCGTGGCAATCCCGCACCGGTTACTCCGACCTTGCCGAAGGCGGCATGCCGCGGTTCCTGGCGACGCTCGCAGAGAGCCTGCCGCTCGACATGATACATGCGACCGAACTGCACTTGAACGGCAAGGCGATTTCCTGCCATTTCGGGTTCGAGCACGACATGTCGCTCCTGTGGTACAAGCCGGCGTTCGATATAGGCTGGTCCAGCCATGCACCAGGCAAAGTCCATGTCGCCCTGCTGGCGCGGCACGGCATCGACGAGGGGCTCAGGAAGTTGGACTTCATGCAAGGCGAAGAGGCCTACAAGCAGCAATGGTCGGATTTAACCACAGCTACGAAGTCGTTCGCGCTCGCGCGCCCGATGGCGTATCCGATATGGGCCTGGAACACGATCGTTCGCAAATTCGCGGCCGAATACCGGCATTAAACAACGCACGTGAAGGATACCCCGGCGTTGCATAGGTCCGTCGGCATCGCTCTGATCGACCAGGCCCTTTTGAGCCTGTTCAACCTCGGGCTCAACCTGGTGTTGATCAGCCTTGCGGCACCGGTCGAGTTCGGCCGCTTCATTTTTGCGTCGGCTGTCGTGCTGCTCATGACATCGCTGCAGAACGCGCTGGTCGCCACGCCCTTGGCAGCCCTCATTCCCGGCCGCACGAGCGAACAGCAGGCGGCCACCGCGACCACGATCATTTCAGCCGACGTCGCCTTGCGCTGGGGTGCAGCCGTGGTGACGCCGCTGCTGTGCCTGCTGACCGACCACGATATCCGGTTTCTGGGCGCGGCCGCCTGTGTCGCCTTCACCTCGCTGGCACGCGAAACGGCACGCGCACTGGCACTTGCCCATGAACGAACCATCGAGTGTCTGCGCCTCGACGCCGGCGCCGTCGCAGCGTCGATCCTGGCCATCGCGGCACTCTGGTGGGTGGTGCCGCCGGCAACCGCCGCGCTCGGCGGGATTGCGATCGGCAACGGGCTGGCGCTGTTGCTGCTCGTGCGCACGCGCATCGCGCATTATCTGCCCGTGATTGAGGCATTGCGCACCTACCGGTCGAAGTTCTGGGCCGACACGCAATGGAGCCTGATCGGCGCCGGCACGACGGAACTGCAGTACCGGTCCTACGTGTTCGCGCTCGAGTTGTTCCGCGATGCGATCAGCCTCGCCACCGTCCAGGCCGGCCGCCTGCTGCTTGGACCGCTGCCGCTCGTAGTTGGCGCCTGGGGCCGCGTCGCACGCCCTGCCATGGCGCGCCATCTGGCCACGGGCAGCGCGCGCAACATGATCCAGCTCACCGCGCAGGGCATGGCCTATGTTCTTATCGTTGCGGCCTGCTATTGCCTCGTCTTGTATCTGCTCTGGCCGATCGTCGAAGCCAGGTTCTTCAACGGCCGCTATTCCGACGTCGGGCGGATGACCACGGCCTGGGCCATTTACATGGTGATGGTGATCAGCCACATGGTGCTGTCGGTGCCCCTGCAGGCCTCCATGCGCCTGAAGGAACTGGCGCAGGTAACCATGGCAACCGCAGTTCTCAGCTGCATCCTGATGGCGGGCCTCACCACCAACGTACCGGTCATCTACGCCGTTTATGCTCTCATCGCCACCGAGTTCGTCGCCCTGGTCTGGATCCTGGTACTGGTGATCCGCCTGGCCCGGCATGCCGGCACGCCCACCCTGCAGCCGACCGCCCCCGCCCTATGAATATATCGAACCTCGTCGACGCAGCAGGTGTCACTCCCGATCAGGGCTCGAGCCGGGCATCGCTCGCAGTTCTGCTGCGGCGCTGTGCTCCGTTCATCACGGTCGCAGTCCTCGCCTACCCGACGCTGGTGTGGCCCTTGCTCGAGGCCGAGGTCGTATCGCTGGCCCCGGCCATGGGTCAGCCGGTGGTCGACGGGCCACCGAGCGCGCTGCTGCGTCTCTACTTCTCATCAATCTTTGGCTTGAGCCTCGCTGCCTTTATCGCCGCCCGCCGCATGATGGCACAAGGCATCGCCGCGCCCCTGCTGGCGTGCCTCGCAGCCAACCTGGCCTGGGCGGGATTGACCGTATTCTGGTCGGTCGAACCGGACATCACCTTGCGCCGGTTCCTGTTGGCGATCTTCGTCGCCGGATCCCTGGTACTCTCGGTGCTCGCTGCGCGCGACCACCGGCGCATCCTCGATCTCGTGTTCTGGATGCTTGTTGTTGCCGCCGCCCTCAGCACTGTCAGCGTGCTCACAACGGCTGCCACGCCGATCGGCCATGCAGCCTTCTATCCCCACAAGAACTACTTCGCCGCGATCGTCTGCGCGATGATCTTTACGGCCGCATACCAGATCATGAACGGCTCCGGCATCGCCCGCATCGCGGCACTGGCCCTGTTGCCGCTCTGCGTCGGGTTCCTGATTGCCGCCCAATCGAAGACGAGCCTTGGACTGGCGGCGACGGTGCCGGCACTGGCCTACCTGATCGCCTGGCTGGCGGCGCGGGCCCGGCTGTCGCCGGCAATCATAGTGTCGGGGATTTGTGCGGCGGTCTGGGGCATCTATACCTTCGGCGCCGAGTCGGGCATCTGGGACTTCCACGCGGTTGCAACCGCCATCTTCGGCGATCCGACCCTGACCCAGCGCACCGACATCTGGGCCTTCGCCTTCAAGAAAATCGAGGAACGACCCTGGCTCGGCTACGGCTTTGAAGTGTTCTGGGGCGCCAGCTTGAACAGTCCCAGCGTGCGGGAGGCGACCGGCTTCGTCGCTCAGATGCCGCAGGGACACAACGGCTACATCGACCTCATCGTGCACACCGGCTATGTGGGCCTCGCACTATTTGTGGCCGTGGCCCTGCTCACACTGCACCGGGTCGGGCGGGTCGCTGCCCGGTCGGTCGGATATGCGGCATTCCTGCTGTGCCTGATTTTGTTTCCCATGCTGCACAACGGCCTGGAGTCGAGCTGGTTCCGCTCGTTCAACCTGGTGTCGATGCTGTTCATCCTGGGAATCGCACTGGCAGCCCGGCCGGTCGGTCCGACGCAATGATCGCCCCCCCGCAGGCAGTCACCATCGCCATTGCCAGTTCGGGACGAGCAAGCCTCGTGCGCTGCCTGACGTCGCTGGCGGCGCTGGAACTGCCCGCCGAACTGCGGGTGGATATCCTCATCGCCGACGACAGCGATGCGGCAACGGTGCCGGCGCGCGTCGCAGCCGCGCAGCCATTGCCATTCGCCGTTCACGTCGTCCCCGTCCATGCCCACAACGTGTCGGTCGCCCGCAACGCCTGCATTGCGGCGGCAACGGGCGACCTGATCGCCTTCGTCGACGACGACGAGTGGGTGGAGCCTGACTGGCTGACCCGCCTGCTCGCCGCCATGGCCGAGTTCGAGGCCGATTGCGTGTTCGGCCCGGTGCACCCGGCTTATCCAGCCGGCACACCCGACTGGATCGTGCGCGCCAATCCCCTGCACGTCGACTGGGGCAGGCGTGGCCGCCGGGTCGAAGTCGGCCGGGGCGGCAACACGCTGTTCAGGCGCGCCCTTGCGATCCGACACGGCTTACGGTTCGATCCGGCTCTGGGCCGAACAGGGGGCGAAGATACGAGCTTCTTTCATGCCATGGGGCAGGTTGGCGCGGTGATGGTCGTGACCGACGATGCAACTGTGCACGAGGATGCGCCACCCGCCCGCGTCAACCTCGCCTACTTCCGCCACCGGGCGCTGCGTACGGGGCAAATCTATGCCCGCTTCATCGTCGGCCAGCACGCCCACCAGCCGCTGCGGACGGCACTGTTTTATGGCGGCGCGATTGCCAAGGCCGCGGTCGCCCTCGGCGTCGGCGCGCTGATCTATCCGTTCGATCGCGCGCGCTGGCTCAGGCTCGCCATGCGTGGCTGGATGAATGTCGGCAAGCTGCGCGAGTTGCTCAAACTCGCGCCCGCCACCATGAACTGAACCGTCGCCCAAATCAGGTGAACCGGTATTTCATGCGCCGCGCGGTGTCGTAGACGCCGGCCCAGGCGCGCTGCGGCAGGCCGGCCATGCGGGGCAGGTCACGTCCGGGCTCGAAATCCGATTTCAAGGTGTTGCGCGGGATGAGGCCGGTCTGGGCCGTGGCAAACCCGCCGGAACTGGAAAACAGGCAGCGGAAGCCTTCCGCCATGGCCGCCCGTACCACCCGCTGATCGAGCTCGCCGAACGGCGCCGAGGCCAGAACCACGGGCTGCCCGGTCACTTCGGAAATGGCGCGGCGGGCGCTGCTCAACTCACTGGCGAGCGCGGCGTCGCTCAATGTGCGCCAGCTGACATGGCGGTGGCCGTGGCATCCGATCGTCATGCCGGCAGCCACCATTTCCCGCAGCCGGGCGCGGTCGAGAAATCCCGGACGGCCGATCCGCTCCGCACAGACAAAGAACAGCGCCCTGCGGTTGTGCGCGCGCAGCAGCGGCAGCGCGACTGTATGGTCGGACAGGTTGCCGTCGTCGAAGGTGAACTGCACGCTGATGCCAGTGTCCCGTTCGAGGACCTGGGCGACATCCAGCGTGTGCCGAAACAGGTCCGCCGGCAACCAGAATCGACGCGCATCGGGCTCGATGTCCGCGGCAGGGTGGCCTAGGCCATGACACGTGATGTAGAGACGCTGGGGAAGCATCAGACGGCTGCACTCGCGCTGGTTACAAACACGGATCCTTGTGGATCGCTGTCGGGAAATCGCCACTCAAATATCGTGCCCACTTTCCCAGCATCACGGATGTGTGTCCAGGAATACCAGAAAAACCATATGGCATGATGGTTGCAGCAGAAATTCACCCGACGAGGTAAAGCTGTATCCGGTCGGCCTCGCCAGGGCCCTGCCGTTTCACCCCGCCTGCTCCTCAGGATCCCGTCGCGTGTCGCAGCGTCCGCTCATCCTCCACATCACGGGCGACTACCCGGAGCCAACACGCACGCCGACGACGCTCGCGGTCAAGACTTTCATCTCAAATCTGACCGACTGCGACCACGTGATCGTCTCCCTCACGCGCACGGCCGACCCTCGACGCACCCTGCTGCGTGAATTGCCGGCGCCTGCCGGCCAGCGCCTGTTTGCCATGCACCACTTCGGCCTGCCGCTGGGGGTCGGCCTGATGGCATCGTTCCGGGTGGTGGCACGGCGCATCGAACAGGTGCTGGCGGCCCATGACCTTCAGCCGACGCACGTGCACGCCCATCGATTGACCTTCGATGGGATCGCCGCCTGGCTGCTGGCGCAGCGTCGGGCCATTCCCCTGCTGGTCTCGGTCCGCGGCGAAGTCGAGAGCAAGGTGTTCCGTTTCAAGCCGACCTATGCGCCCTTCTACACCCGCCTGCTGCGCGATGCGCACCGCATCTATTACGTCTCGGCCTGGTTCCGCTCCCAACTGGAACGCCTGGATGCCGACCTCGGCAATAAGGCGAGGCTGCTCCCCAACATCGTTGCGAATACTCAGATCCAGATCACGCCCAGGGCGCCTGCCCAGCGCATCATGGCGGTCGCCAATCTCGACATCTATCGCAAGAAAGGCATCGACCGCCTGATCGCGGGCTTTGCCGCCGCTGCCGCGCAACTGCCCGGCGTCACCCTCGATATCGTCGGCGCGGGGCGGCGCGAAAACGTCGAAGCCCTGCAGCGCCTGATCGAGGTCAGCGGACATCGGGCCAGCATCCGGCTGCGCGGTCCGCTCGCCAATGCCGCACTATTGGCCGAATTGCCAACCGCGCTCGCCTTCGCCCTGCCGAGCCGCAATGAGACATTCGGCATGGTTTATACCGAAGCCCTGTTTGCCGGAGTGCCGATCCTGTACAGCCGCGGCACGGGCGTCGACGGGCACCTCGACGGGCTCGACATCGGCGTGGCGGTGGCACCCGATGACACCGAGGCGATCGCTGCGGCATTGATCGAACTCGCACGGCACAATGACCGGTTCCGGGCAAACATCGCGGCCGGTGCCAAAGAATTGTATCGACGCTTCGACGCTAGCGCGCAGGTCGCCATGTATATGGATGATCTGGCGGCGGCGCGAAAACCAGCGCCATGTGCGAAAAACGAAAATGGCGCGGTCCATGCATAGACTTGCAGACAGCGCCGCGGGACACACACTGGGGGTTGGTTAACGCGGCGTGGTGGCGCGCCAGGAGTAGACAGACGGTGCCTGAAACATTGCAATCACCGGCAGCTGCACGTTCCCCCGCCGCTCCCCAGTCATTGGCGACAGAAGCGAAAATTGTGGTCGCGGCCCTGTTGCGGCGCTGGTTGTGGATCGCGCTCGCGACGCTCGCCGGCCTCGCCGCTGGACTGCTGTTTTTGCTGCTGACGACGCCGCGCTATTCGGCAACCGCGCAAATCCTGATCGATCCGCGTGCCAAGCGCATCGTCGAAGGTGCGGTGGTGACCGGCGGCTATGGCTCGTCGTCGGCTGGCGCCGACACTCTTCTGGTCGACAGCCAGATGGAACTGATCCAATCGACCGGCGTGCTGAAGCGGATCGTGCAGAGCGAACAGTTGCACCTGGACCCGGAGTTTGCCGTGCCGGCCAGCAACGGCGGCCTGCGCATTGTGCTGCGCAACACGATCGGCCGCGCCCTGTTCGGCAATGAGCGGGAACAGCCGCCGACAACCAATCCAGTCGATGTCGCTGTATGGCGTTTCGCCGACCGCCATCTGCGCGTGCGCCGGCCGGGCAACACCTACGTCATCAACATCAGCGTCATGTCGCACGACCCGGCGAAGGCTGCCCGCCTCGCCAATCTCGTGGCCCAGGCCTACATCAATGACCAGGTGCGCGCGACCGGGGATGTGACGCGCGAGGCAACGACGGCGCTGCAAGGGCGCGTCGATGTGCTGCGCCGCAGTGTCGAAACCGCGGAAAGTGCAGTCGAGGCGTTCCGCACGAAAGCGGGATTGCTCGGCAGCCCGAACCTGCTGGTCATGGAACAGCAGTTGCAGCAGACCAACGACAAGCTGATCCTTGCCCGCTCGCAGGCAGCGCTCGCCAAGGCGCGCTATGAGCAGGTCAAGGATGTCTCCGCCAAGGGTGGGTCGGTGGTGCTCGGCGCCCAGTCCGATGCCTTGCGATCCCCGGTGATCGCCAACCTGCGGGCAGCCCTCAGCCGGGTCGAGCGGCGCGAAGCCATCGTCCAGCAGACGCTGCGGCCGGGCCATCCCGAATATGCCGGCGCGCAGACCGAAAAGCGGGCCGTCCTCGCCCAGATCGACGAGGAGCTGTCGCGCATCCGCGCCAATGCGAAGGCTGAGTTTGAACTCGCCCAGTCGGCGGAAACGTCACTGACGGCGGAACTGAAATCGCAGGAAGCGCGCACCGCAATCGGCAACCAATCGCAGGTGCGGCTGCGCGAGCTGCAGCGCGAGGCGCAGTCGGCGCGCGCCATATTCGAGCAGTTCCTGAACCGCTCCAAGGAAACCGGCGAACAGGAGAACTTCGGCCGCGAGAACACGCGCATCATCAGCGAGGCGACGGTACCGCCGTATCCAACTTTTCCGCCGACGCTCCTGGTGTTATGTGGCGCGCTCCTGGCCGGTTTGACGGCCGGGACGGGTGCAGCGTGGCTCGCACACGTGGCATCGCCCGCGCCGGTCACGCCGGCACCTGCCCTGCGCCTGCCGGCGCGGATGGCTGTGCCCGCCGCCGCCGCACGCCCCGTCGCTGCTCGGCCCACCGTTGCCGACACCTTGGCGCAGCGGGAAGAGCACCCGGCCGCGCGCCGGCGCTTACGCAAGATGCTGGCCCCCATGCGGGCGGCCAAGATCAGTGCGCCAACGGTGGCGAAAAGTGCTGTCGACGCTGGTGGTGCAAGGCCCAGCCCCGCTGCCGGTGCAGCAGCGGTAGTGGCGCCCGACACTGGCCGCCCAGCGCTCGAAACGCTCGCCCGCCTGCCGGCGCTGAAGCACATTCCCGCGGAGGGTGGCGCAGGCATGGCGCTTGCGCAAACTGCCTTCGTCGATCATATCGCAGCCGTCGACGATGTCTCGGCGCAGGCCTATCCCGGCTATCGCGAGGTCATCGACACGATCCTCGACCAGGTTCGCCTGCCGGTTCGCACTGGCAAAGCCGCGATCGTCATGCTGGTTGGCGCCGACGCGAGTGCGGATTCGGCCAGTACGGCGCTTGCGCTCGCCTATCGCGCGGCAGTGCGCGGCCAACGCACGCTGCTGATCGACAGCGCGGCGGCCAATCCCAGACTCAGTCAGGCGCTGGCAACCAACTTCAAACAGCAGCGGCCCTGTGTCCTCGACAGCGAGACGCATCTGGCGGAACTTGCTCTCAACGACACACGTACGGGACTGTCGCTGCTGCCGCTCGCCCTGGCCGACCTCGCGCACTTCACGCCCGACCAGCAGCGCCGGCTGGTCAGCGGCCTGCGCAAGCTCAGTCAGGGCTTCGAACTGGTGATTTTGGACGCTGGACTGGCGAGCGAAAACCAGGGCGTCGCCTACCTCACGGCGATCGTCGATCGCGTGCTCATCGTTTCTGGCACGGCGACCGTCGCCAATGGCCTGACCCGATTGAAGGCCATGGATATCGCGCGACGCTTTCCCACGCGGGCCGCATCGGCCGCCATCATCGAAACCGCCGCCGGGTAAGTCCCGGCGGCGGTTAATACCAAGGCTCGTTTCGCCATCACTGTTTCGCGGCTATCTTCTTTTGTGCAACCGTGACGCTGGCCGGGCGCTTCACGTCGGTCACCACGCCATCGGGCAGCAGCCGATAGGGGATTGCGCTCATCATGATGGCTCCAGCCGAAAGGGCTGGAATCTGCCCTGGCGTGCCCACGGCCGAGGCCAGCGTGATCATGGTCGCGGGAGTGCCAGCAGCCTTCAGGACTTTCCCGTTGTTGATCGGCCGCTTGGAAAACTTCAAGCGGGGCGAGGGAGGATTTGCGGCCAGCTGGGTTGCGGCTTGATTGCCGCCGATCAGCTTCACCGTTTCGGCCGCCGCCAGATCGAACGAGACGAACTTGCCGATCGGACCGGGAACCGCTGGATACTCGCGATGCTTCTTGTAGACGGTCTCCTTCTGGGTCGGCGCCGAGAGCACCTGGACATGCAGGCTCGCCACACCTGAATTGCGGAACCCGAGCTTCTCGGCGGTCGCGCGCGACACATCCAAGGTGCGGTTGCTGTGATAGGGGCCGGCGCTGTTGACCCGCACGACCGCTGCCAACTTGGTCTTCGCGTTCCATACCAGCAGCTTGGTGCCGTCCGGATAGATCGGGCTCGCCGCATTGTCCGCCTTCCACGGCTTGAACACCTCGCCGGACGAGGTCAGCGTGCAGGGATTGAAGCGGTCGACCTTGCAGTCGTCGTAGAACGAGGCTTTGACCACGTTCCGGCTGCCGACGAGGCGCTCGGTTTCGGGCAGCGTCTTGACCCGGTGGCAGATGCCGAAATAGCAGTGTGTGCCGCCCGGGATCTTGGCGGCGGCCTCGTTGCTCAATCCAGCGCTGCCGAAGATGGTGACGGCCGCCGCAGCGATCAGTCCACTACCTCGCAGCCGGTCCGTCATGCGATACCAAGTGATCATGAGCTGAACTCCCCTGTCATGCCCTCGAGGATTATTAGTTGCTCGTGCAACCATTTTACCTCTGGGCGGAGAGAAACAGCTTTTCGGCGGGCTTAGTAACCCTTTCCGCCAAAACATGGTTAACGCACGGGCGACTGGTTAATGCCCAGTTTGGATCACCCCAGTCCCATACTGGCGAGCTTCGCGCGCAGAGTTGCTGCGGCCTCGTCGAGCTTGTTCTGCTCGATCGAGCGCAGCACCAGCTGGGTGCACGGCCGGTTGTCGCGGATGGTCGGATAGCTGCCCATGGCGACTTCTGGGTAGAGCTTCTGGTGGGCGCCGAACATTTCGGCGATCGCCCCTTCCGGGTGGTCGAGGTCGATCGCGACTGTGTGCATCTTGCGGCCGGTTTTCAGACGCGGCGTCACGGCATCCAGCATTACCTGCATGATGTTGGGCACGCCGGCCATGGTGATGACGTTGCCGATCATGAAGCCGGGCGCGATCGAGATCGAGTTGTCGATCAGGCTTGCGGTATCGGGAATGCGCGCCATGCGCAGGCGCCCCGGCGTCAACTCGAGGCCGCGCTTCTCGTAGTACGGCTTCAACAGGGCCAGCGCCCGAGGATCGACGGCGATGGCGACGCCGAATGCCTTGGCGATGCAATCGGCGGTAATGTCGTCGTGGGTCGGTCCGATGCCGCCGGTGGTGAAGACGTAGGTGTAGCGGGCGCGCAACGCGTTGACGGCGGCGACAACGTCGGCCTCCTCGTCGGCGACCACGCGTACTTCCCGCAACTGGATGCCGATTTTCGTGCAGTGTTCGGCGATGTAGCCGATGTTCTTGTCCTTGGTCCGCCCGGACAGTATCTCATCGCCAATGACGAGGATCGCGGCAGTGACGATGTCGGACTTGGCAGAATCGTCCATGATAAGAGTTCCAGGTTCAAGACGCTTCGGCGCACCGGGAGAAGACAGTGCTGGCTGCCACTCTGCCGGTGCTGCGGGCAGAAAACAATGTCGACGAGGTCACGTTGGACCATCGCCGTGGACGGGTTTGCAATTGAAAATCATCTGCGCCTTCACCTGACGCACGAGGCTCGCCATGAACTTTCCCGCCCCCCTGCTGCGCGGCCGCCTCGTCAAACGCTACAAGCGGTTCCTGGCCGACGTCATTCTCGACAGCGGGGAAACGGTCACCACCACGTGCCCCAATACCGGCTCGATGATGGGATTGCTGACGCCGGGTGCCACCGTCTGGCTGTCGGAGAGCGACAGCCCCACCCGCAAGTACAAGCACACCTGGGAGCTGGTAGAAGTCCGCTTCGGCGATGCCGTCGAGATCGTCGGCATCAACACCAATCATCCGAACAAGCTCGTCACCGAGGCGATCGAGGCGGGGGCGATTGCCGAGCTGAAGGGGTATGCATCGCTGCGCCGCGAAGTGAAGTATGGCCGCAACAGCCGCATCGACATCCTGCTGGAAGACGAACAGAAAGGCCTCTGCTATGTCGAGATCAAGAACGTACACATGATGCGGCACCATGGCCGCGCCGAATTCCCCGACAGCGTCACCGAGCGCGGCGCCAAGCACCTGGCCGAGATGTCCGACATGGTGGCGGCCGGCCACCGCGCTGTCATGCTGTACCTGATCCAGATGGCGAGTCCGAAATCGTTCGAACTCGCCCGCGACATCGACCCGGCCTACGGCGCGGCCTTCGATCTGGCGCGGAACGCCGGTGTCGAAGCCATTGCTTACCGGTGCCGGGTAACTCCTGAGCAAATTTTGGTCGACAAAATGGTCAAATTTGTGCCTTAGTGTCTACTTTTTTCCGATGACGTAGCTTTGATGCAGCGTGTCTGGACGGGCGACAGAAAATCCATCATGAATGCCCGCCGCAAGTACCGGCCACTAGGCTTGATACTTTCGTCATCGGAGAGCTGACATGATGTCCCGCCGCACCATTGCCAAGACCGGTTTTGCAGCGTTGTTGGCTGGCCTCGCCGCACCGCGCCTCGCCACCGCAAATGCGCCTGCGGCGACGTTTGAGGTCACCAAGACCCCTGACGAATGGAAGAAGATCCTCACCAAGGAGCAGTACCGTGTGCTGCGCGAGCACGGGACGGAGCGCGCCGGCACCAGCCCGCTCGACAAGAATTATGCCGCCGGCATGTACCATTGCGCCGGTTGCGATTTGCCGCTGTACTCGTCGGAGACCAAGTTCGACAGCGGCACCGGTTGGCCGAGCTTCTGGAAGGCGGCGGACGGCGCGGTCGGCACCACGGTCGACAAGAGTTTCTTCATGGTGCGCACCGAAGTGCATTGCCGCCGTTGCGGCGGCCACCTCGGCCACATTTTCCCAGACGGACCGAAGCCGACCGGGGATCGCCATTGCCTCAACGGCGTCGCGCTGAAGTTCGTGCCCAAATCGACAAGTTGAGAGCGGCGGGCAATGCAGGGAAGAATTGAATGGTGAGGCGGCCCGCCAGCCCTGCGCACAGCTGCCCAATCAGCAACCTCATCCAATGTTTTGATCAGGGAGATTTGCCTTGCGCCTTCGCATACTCAGCATCTTTGCGCTTCTCGCGATCATGGTCTTTGGCGCCCCTGCAAGCGCCCAGACACCGGCACCGCAGTCCACGGGCCTTGAGGTTGCGACCTTCGCTGGCGGCTGCTTCTGGTGCATGGAAGCACCCTTCGACAAGCTGGACGGCGTATTCACAGTGTATTCGGGCTACATGGGCGGCACGACGGAGAAGCCGACCTACAGCCAAGTCACGCGCGGCCATACCGGGCATGCCGAGGTGGTTCAGGTCACCTATGATCCGGCCAAGGTGACGTACCAGAAGCTGCTCGATACCTACTGGGTCAACATCGATCCGGTCGACAAGAACGGCCAGTTCTGCGACCGTGGCAGTTCCTATCGTCCGGAAATCTTCGTGCATTCGCCCGAGCAGCGCGCGGTGGCACAGGCCAGCAAGGCCGCGCTCGACGCCAGCAAGAAGCTGCCGTGGCCGGTGGTGGTGCCGGTGACCGACGCCAGCGCCTTCACTAGGGCCGAAGAGTATCATCAAAAGTACTACAAGAAAAACGCCAGCCATTACGCGCGCTATCGCGCCGGCTGCGGTCGCGACACGCGCCTCGAAGCCCTGTGGGGCAAGGATGCGACGGCAAAGACGCAGTGATCCGACGGATTGCGGGAGCGTAGGGCGTAATGCCTATCGCAGTCGCGGCCGCACCACGAAGTAGCCCACGGTGGCCCACAGGAGCGCCACCAGCAGCAGGGCGATGAACATGCCGCCGGCGGCGCGCTCATGGCCAAGGCTGATGCCGAGCGGCAGTTGGCCCAACAGGCCGATCAGCGCCATGCCGGCGATGCCGCCCATCATGGCAGCAATCGGGATCTTCTGTGCCTCGCTGGCCCTGGCCCCCATGTAGAGCGCCACGACCACGGTCGCAGGGTTCAGAACGGCATAAAGTGCAATGAGCTGGATTGCGGCGGCCATGGTGCGGGTACCTCGTGCGGGTCGACGATGTCGTCGGCTGGGTCTACACCACCGCGCCACGCAGCAAACAGCGCAATCGGCCGCGCACTGCCTCACCCCTTGAACGCCTTCTCGCGACGCTTGAAGGCGGCGAGGGCCGCAAGACGACCGTCCCGCCAGCGGGTCTTGGCGGCATGCTCGGCGCCGGGCGCCACACCGTCGGTCCACGCGGCGACGATTTTGTCGGTCGCGGCCTTGTCGTAGACCGACGGTGGCGCCGGCGATGCTGCCAACCGTTTGTAGAAGCCCGTGTACCGCTCGCAATAATCGCCGATGCCGCCTGGCGCGTTGAGATCGATGGTCTCGAAGGGACCCATGAACGACCAGCGCAGGCCGAGGCCGTGGGCGATCGTCTTGTCGAGGTCTTCGGCCGAAACATAGCCGTCTTCCACCAGTCGGAAGGCTTCGGCGAGCAGCGCGCCCTGCAGGCGGTTCAGAATGAACCCCTCGATCTCGCGCTTGACCACAATCGGCACCTGGCCGATGGCGGTATAGATCCCATGGGCCGCTGCCATTGTGTCGGCTGACGTCCACGGCGATGGGCATACCTCGACGATCGGCACCAGATGCGGTGGGTTCACGGGATGCCCGACGAGGCAGCGCGCACGACCTTTAAGACCCTCGGTGTATTTCGAGGCGACGATCGCCGATGACGACGATGCCAGGATGGCGGCGGGCGGGGCTGCAGCATCGAGCGCGGCGAACAGCGCGATCTTGGCGTCGACCGTCTCTGGTCCACACTCTTGCACGAAGCTGGCACCGTGGACGGCTGCCTCCAAGGTTGCAGCAACCCTGATCCGCGCGAGTGTCGCTGCCGCGTCATCCACCAACCCGTGGCGGACTTGATCGGCGAGCGCATCGGCCAACAGGGCCGGCGCGGCATCCCGCGAGGCCGGGTTCACGTCAGTGATTGCAACCTGCCAGCCGGCACGCGCGAATACCATCGCCCACGCGCGGCCGATCAGCCCGGCCCCGATAATTCCGCACGTCGCCATGTCTGCTCCTCCGTCCTGCCCTCAACCAATATGCCGCCGCAGTGCCGCCACCAGCCGATCCACGTCGATTTCGTCGTTGTAGGCGTGCGGCGCGATCCGCATCCGTCCGAGCCGCGGGGCGACAAAGATATTGTCGGCCGCCAGCGCATCGACGAGGGCCGGCTGCAAGCCGCCCTTGAAACCCAAACTCAGGATGTGCGGCGCGCGCAGCCGGCGCTCGGGCACGTGAACCGGCAGTCCGCGCACGCCATCGGCGATGCGATCCGTCAGCATCGCCAGTCGCCGGACGAGCGCTGCCGATCCCCACTCGGCCACCAGCTCCATGCCAAGTGCGGCCATCTCCATTGAAATGAAGTGGTCGCGCTCACCCATGTCGTAGCGGCGTGCGTCCGGCACGTAGCGCGTATCGGCGAGATAGACGTTCGCCTCTGCCTTCACCGCGCGCCGGCCATAGGCGGTCTGCTCCAGCGGCACGCCATCGTGGTGGCGCCTCGCTACATACATGAACGCCCGGCCATAGGGGCCCAGCGTCCACTTGTAGGTTGGAAACAGCAGCACGTCGGGATCAAGCGCTTTTACGTCGATCGCAAGGATACCGGCGCCATGGGTGGCATCGACCAGCAGGGCGGCCCCTTGCCGGCGAAGAGCGGCTGCGACCGGCGCCAGATCGACGAGGCCGCCGTCGGACCAGTGCACCGAGGAGATCGAGGCGAGACTGACGGGTGCGGCGCCCGGCCGTTCGATCGCGGCCAGGATGGCCGCCGTCCAGTCGCCGTCCGCAGGCGTGGCGATCGTCTCGACCGTGAACCCTTGGGAGTGAGCCCGCGTCTGCCACTCGAGCACGGGCGAGGAATGGTCGTCCTGCAGGACGAGGACCCGCGTCCCCTTGGTCGCGGTGAGGAACTTGGCTGCCGCCGCAACGCCATAACCGATCGACGAGATCAGTGCCACGTCACCCGCATCGGCATTGATCAGCCGGGCGGCAGCGCTGCGTGTGCGCTCGTTCTGCTGATCGGCAAAGTCTTTCGCCAACGTCCAAGGCTGCCCTTTGCGGGCGACGGCGGCCCGGGCGGCCGCCTGGGTCGCCAGCGGCAGCGGGCTCCAGCCGGCGGCATTCAGGTAGCAGACCTCGCGGGGCATATCGAACAGGGCGCGTTGCGATTGGAGCATGGGGCGGTCCTTCAGTGATGGACCTCAAGCGTAGTCGGCTTTTCCGCCAGCGGCCAAGCGCAATACGCTTATCGCGGCCATAACGAAACGATGCGGACCCGCCGGGCGGGCGCCACGGTTCGCCTCATCCCTGGGGCTTGCGGCCGGGCGACAGGAGCCTGCGCGCGTACCAGAAGAACCACGGATAGGGCAGCAGGCGCAGGAGCTTCATGAGCCAGACCAGTTGCCAGGGAAACGCGACCTCGAACCGGCCCGTCTTCAGGCCCGCGATCATGCGCTGCGCCGCATCTTCCGACTTGATGATAAAGGGCATCGGAAACCTGTTGACGCTCGTCATCGGCGTCTCGACGAAGCCCGGATTGATCACCGTCACCGTAACTCCGTAGGCGGCGAGGTCGGGCTTCAGGACTTCGGCGAGGCTGATCACGGCGGCCTTGGAGGGCGCATAGCCGGCGGCCTTCGGCAACCCGCGGTAGCCTGCGACCGACGACACGAATGCGAGATGCCCCGCGCGCCGCGCGATCATGCCCGGCACAAGTGCTGCGACAGCGTTGGTGATGCCGAAATAATTGACCGCCATCGAGTCGATCGCCTTGGCGCCGGAGAACTCGGCTGCCCCCATGGGATGCCAGACGCCGGCATTGAGAATAGCGAGGTCGATCCCGCCCAGTTGCGCCTCGATTGCTTGCACGGTTGCCATGACCGCCGCCGCATCCGTGACATCGAGAGGATAAGCAGTGACGGCAGGATGCTCGGCCGCCAGTTTCGCAAGCGCTTCGGCTGAACGAGCAGAAGCTGCGACCCGCACGCCGGCACGCGCCAGTTGCAGCGCGACGTCCCGGCCGATGCCGGAACTGGCACCGGTGATCCAGACGATCTTCCAGTGCGCAGCGGGCGACGATGTCATGCCCAGCCGCCCCTCACAGACCCGAGAGCGGCTGCACGATGCGTCCGAACAGGCTCTTGAAGCGGGCGCGCTGCTCGCTGGCGATGAGGCAGATGCATCCCGTTTCCGGATCGGCGATCGGGCGATGCTCCGCCTCGCTGTCGAGATCGGCCACATCGCCGCGATGGTAGTCGCCGAACACATCGCGGTAGGACCCGCGCAGAATCAGCGTCAGTTCGGCGCCGCCATGACCGTGGTCGGGCATGGCCTGGCCCGGCGCCACGCGCAACAGACGCAAATCGCCCTCGCCCGCCCGCGACAGGCGCAGCGGCACGTGCCACACGCCCATGCCGAGCCGACGCCAACGGATGTCATCGAGCCGCGCGCCCACTAGGCGCTGCAGCGGCACCGGCACGTCAGTGTCAGCGACCGTGTCCGGCATCGCACGATCGAAATTGTCCGCTTCGGCAGCCCGCAGGATCACGAGGGGCGACTGCTGCTGTACCGGCACTGGGTCCAGCCGCTCCATCAACGCCCCCCCCACGGCCTCAAGTGTCCGCACCTCCCGGGCGCAGGCCGGGCACATCGCGATGTGCCCGCATACGACCGCGCTCAGGGCTTCGGTCAGGCTGCCGGCCGCGTAGCTCATCAGCGTCGATGAATCTGGATGCTGCGTAATGTTCATTTATTTCAAGTCCTCAACCGCCTCGCGGATTTTCTGATACGCAAGACGCATGCGCGATTTCACTGTACCGAGCGGCAGTTTAAGCCGGTCGGCAATTTCGCTGTGCGACAATCCTTCCAAATACGACAGCGACACCACTTCGGACTGGTCCGGCGGCAACGACGTCAAAACATCCTGAACGCGGGATTGACGCTCGCGCTCGACCACCACCTCGTCAGGAGGCATATCGTTCGATGCTTCTTCGTCATGCCCTTCGGGCAACTCCTGCCACGGCACGTCTCGACGCAAGCGGTCGATCCGCAGATTGCGTGCGATCGTGAAGATCCAGGTGACGGCGCTGCCTTTGTCGCTCGAGTAGAGGCCGGCCTTGCGCCAGACCGTCAGCAGGGTTTCCTGGGCCAGTTCCTCAGCGGTCGTTGGATCGGCACCGAGCCGCATCATGTAGGATTTGACGCGGGGCGCAAATGTCTGGAATAATTGACGAAACGCTTCCGAATCGCCGCGCGCCGCCACCCGGTTGATCAATTCTGCCATGTCAGCACGGTCCGGTTTGGATGACAGGATTGCACTGGGCAATCTCTGCGACCCGAACCTGAGCATAGCTGATGAGGCATGTTCCACGCAATTTGTAACGCACAAACCCACGAATCGGATCAGTCGACGAGACGCGATGTGAGGCTGCGACCGAATTGCTACGTCGGCTATCAGCCATTGGTTGCGCGGATTGGACGTGGCGCCGGCCCATAAAACTCGCTACGAGGCAGCATGCAGATCTCATTATTCGAGGTTGCCCTCCTGCTGGCGGCAGCAGCGATCGCGGCACCGATCGCCAAATGGCTGAAGGTTGGCACGGTGCTCGGCTACCTGCTGGCCGGCATGCTGCTCGGCCCCTTCGGCGTCGGCAAGGCGTTTTCGGTCTATGAAGCCAAGGAAATCCTGCACATCGCCGAGTTCGGCGTCATCCTGCTGCTGTTCCTGATCGGCCTTGAACTGCGGCCGAAGCGGCTGTGGGCCATGCGCACGTCGATCTTCGGTTTCGGCGGCGCCCAGGTCACCGGCACCGCCCTGCTGATATGCCCTTTCGCCATGGCGTTTGGCTTGCCGTTCCTGCCGGCACTTTTCCTCGGGCTTGCCCTGTCGCTGTCGTCGACCGCGTTTGCGCTGCAGGTGCTGGAGGAAAAGGGCGAACTGTCGGCGCGCCATGGTCGCGCGGCGTTCGCCGTTTTGCTGTTCCAAGACCTGGCGGCAATCCCGCTGATCGCACTCGCGCCGCTGTTTGCGGTGGCGCAGATGACAACCGCGGTACCGATGAGTGGTGCTGCGGCCGTGATCGGGCTTGCGACGATCGCCGGCGTCGTGGTGGCCGGCCGCTTCGCACTCGATCCGCTGCTGAAGCTTGTAGCGATGGCGCAGGTGAAGGAAGCGATGACCGCCACCGCCCTGCTCGTCGTGGTGATGGTCTCGGTCGCGATGCAGCAGGCGGGATTGCCCGCTTCCCTCGGGGCTTTCCTGGCCGGCGCACTGCTGGCCGACTCCTCCTACCGCCATGAACTGGAGGCCGATCTCAAACCGTTCGAGGGCTTGCTCCTCGGCCTGTTCTTCACCGCCATCGGCATGTCGCTCAACCTCGGCTTGCTGATCGAACAGCCGCTGGCGATCGCGGCCCTGGTCGCTGGCCTGCTGATCCTCAAGGGTGCCGTGCTGTACGCGCTCGGCCGCTGGCAGAACCTAGGGTCCTGGGGCGCACGACGCCTGGCGATCGCAATCAGCCAGGGCGGCGAGTTCGCCTTCGTTTTGTTCACCGTTGGCGCGGTGAGCGGCGTCCTGGCCAAGGGCCAGACGGAACTGCTGGCAGTGGTCGTCACCTTGTCGATGGCGGCGACCCCGCTGATCCTGCTCGCCGACGATTGGTGGGGCAAGCCGAAGCCCTCGGCCCAGCGCGCCTTCGATGCGCCGCCCGAAAACGAAAGCCACGTGATCATCGCTGGCTTCGGCCGGTTCGGCCAGATCACCGCCCGCATCCTGCGCGCCAAGCGCCTGCCCTTCACCGCGCTCGACGTCAGCGCCGAGCAGGTCGATTTCGTGAAGAAATTCGGCTCTAAGGTGTTCTACGGTGATGCCAGCCGCGCAGAGATCCTCGAAGCAGCCGGTGCCGAGAAGGCGCGGGCCTTCGTGCTGGCGATAGACGACGTGGAGGCCTCCATGCGCACGGCGCAGATGGTGAAGGCGCGCTATCCGTCCCTGCCGATCTATGCCCGGGCCCGCAACCGTGCGCACGCCCACCGCCTGCTCGATCTCGGCGTCAAGGTCGTGCATCGCGAGACGTTTGCATCGGGTCTCGAGATGGCAGCCGATGTGCTGCGCGGCATCGGCCAGAGCGAATTCGAGGTCAAACGCGCCATGGCCACCTTCCGCGCGCACGACGAGCGCCGCCTGATCGAGGACTACCAGCACTTCACGGATCAGCAGAAATTGCAGGAAAAAGCTCGCGGCGACGTTGAAAACCTGGAAAAGCTGTTCAACGAGGACGCAGCCGAGCAGGCAACCGCGGAGGGGCTCGCCTCACCCTTGCCCTCGCCCAAGGCTAAGCCCGCGCGACCCGCACCCCCTGCCAAGCATCCGGAGACGATTTCATGAGCCGCGTCATCTGCCTCGGGCACGCGGCTTTGGACCGCATCTACCGGATCGAGGCGTTCCCGCCGCATCCAACGAAGGTGCGCGCGATCGAGCATATCGAGAGCGGCGGCGGCATGGCAGCCAACGCGGCAGCGGCCATTGCCCGCCTCGGCGGCAAGGTCGAGCTTTGGAGCCGCATCGGCGAAGACGATGTGGGCGTCAAGATCCGCACCGGGCTCAAGGCCTACGGCGTCGACATCCGCCACGTCCAGATGTTCGAGGAAGGCCGCTCCTCGACCTCGGCGATCATCGTCGACGATGCCGGAGAGCGGCTGATCGTCGGCAACCGCGATACCAGCATGCCGTCCGGCACCAGTTGGCTGCCGCTCGAGCGGGTGGCCAAGGCGACGGCCGTGCTGGCCGACGTGCGCTGGCTCGAAGGCGTGCGCGCGCTGTTCACCCGGGCGCGGGCGGAGCGCATTCCAACCATCCTCGATGCCGACCTTGGTGCGCGCGAGGCGCTGGCCGAGATCCTGGAATTGACCGACTTCGCGATCTTCTCGGAACCAGCACTCGGCGATTTCGCGGCGAAGCTTGGACACGAGGCGGCGCTGGCCCGCGTGCGTGAGCTTGGTCCCCGCCACGCCGGCGTTACGCTGGGCCAACATGGCTATCTGTGGATCGATGCAACCGGCGTCGGTCGCTGCCCAGGCTTTGCCGTCGACGTGGTCGACACCACCGGTGCCGGCGATGCGTTCCACGGCGCCTTCACGTTGGCGCTGGTGCAGGGCATGGACGCAGGCACTGCCGCCCGCTTCGCATGTGCGGCGGCAGCCCTCAAATGCACCCGCCTCGGCAGCCGGGCTGGATTGCCCAAGCGCGCCGAACTCGATGCGTTTCTCGCGCAGCAGGGCTGAACCGGTTGGCCGCTGGCCGTCAGACGGCTGCAGGTTTGGCCCGCCGCTCGCCCCACAGGTTGAGCGCGTTGGCCGCGATCACGACGAGGCCGCCGGCCAACACCCAGGGGTCGATCACTTCGCCGTACAACAGCGCGCCGACCGCGACGATCAACGGCAGGCGGAGAAAATCCATCGGCGCGACGACGATGGCGTCCGCCCGCGCGAAGGCCTGGGCAATGCCGTAATGCGCGGCGAGCCCGCTGGCGGCCAGCACAAACAGCCATCCGAGGACCGTTGGCGCCGGCAGAACAAAAAACCACATGGCGAGGATGCCGGCAAAGATCGCCTGCATCAACGCCATGTAGAGCAGGATGGTCATGACGCTATCGGTGCGCGTCAACCGTTTGGTCGTCATCAGGGACAGCGCAAAGCCCAGTGCTGAGAGAAGCGCCAGGGCGGTGCCGGTGTTGAGCGCGTGGCCGTTAAGTCGCGCCGCCTCCGGCATCAAGACCACCACCAGCGTGCCGCCAAAACCGAGCAGGGCTGCCATGAGCCGCCACACCGTCAGCCGCTCGGCGAGCAGCAGGGGTGCGAGAACCGCGATCCACAAGGGTGCGGTGAATTCCAGGGCGAACAGCTCGGCCAGCGGAATGAGCGTGAGGGCGTGAATCCAGGCGAACTGAGCGCAAAAATGCACGCTGTTGCGGAACCCATGCAGGGGCAACAGGCGCGTGCGCAGCGTGGCCATTCCGTGCCCCGTGGCCAGGCCCACTACCATCAGGATTGCCAGCGAGAAGAACCCGCGCCAGATCATCATCTGCGTCGAGGTGATGCTTTTGCTGGCTTCGCGGCCGGCAATCGCCACCAGCGTGAAGGCCAACAGGGCGAGGCCCATCCAGGCGAGCGCCATCATGACGCTGGCACGGGGCCGCTGCAGGATCGTAGTCGTGCTCATGGCCTCTCCAACAGTACCGGCGGCAGTGACAGTCGCACGCGGTGCGGATCACTGGCCCGTCTGGGTCCCATATGCACCAGCTTTGCCGCCGCGCGATACCCGCCGCTAAAGCAATCATGCTATTAGTCCCCCCTCACCAGCCCTTGCCACCGCCAGTGCGGGGCCGGCCCGCGGCTTGAAGTACGACGGATACGCCATGACGCTAGAACTTGAAATTGTGCTACTGGTGGCGGCGATCTTCGTGTTGCTGCTGCTATCGGGGTTCTTCAACCTGAGCGAAACGGCGCTCACGGCTGCCTCGCGCGCGCGCATGCACGCGCTCGAAAGCGAAGACAACAAGCAGGCAGCTCTCGTCAACCGGCTGCTGGCCGCGCCTGAAAAGATGATCGGCGCCGTCCTCCTTGGCAACACGCTGGTGGACGTTCTGGCGGCCTCGCTGGCGACGAGCCTCGGGCTCTATCTCTATGGACCGGCCGGCGTCGCCTATGCGACCGCCATCGTCACGATTCTGATCGTGATCTTTTCCGCCGTGCTACCCAAGACATTCGCCATGGCGAGCCCCGACCGCACCGCGCTCGGCGTCGCCCCCTTCATGCGGGTGACGATCCTGCTGCTGGCGCCGGCCACCATGGCGATCCAGTTCGTCGTCCGCCAGCTGCTGAAACTCACCCCCAGCAAGGCGGACGACGCGGCCAACATAATCGCAGCCCGCGAAGAACTGCGCGGCACCATCGAGTTGTCCGAGAAGGAGGGCACGGTCGGCCGCGGCGACGCGAACATGCTGGGCGGCGTCCTCGATCTGCGCGACCTGCAGGTGCTCGACATCATGGTGCACCGCACCAAGATGGAGACCGTCAACGCCGACGATGCCCCCGCCAAGATCATCGACGATGTGCTGAAAAGCCAGTACTCGCGTGTGCCGATCTGGAAGGATGAACCGGAGAACATCGTCGGCATCCTGCATACCAAGGACCTGCTGGCGGCCACCGCCAAGGCCAACTGGGACATCACCAAGCTCAACATCATGAGCTTTGCATTGAGCCCCTGGTTCGTGCCCGACAGCACGGGCGTCAAGAACCAGCTGAACCAGTTCCTCAAGCGCAAGGCGCAGATGGCGCTCGTCGTCGACGAGTATGGCGAAGTGCAGGGCCTGATCACGCTCGAAGATATCCTCGAGGAGATCGTCGGGCAGATCGCCGACGAGCACGACACGGGCGACAGCGCGATCCGCCCGCAGGCCGACGGCGCGGTCAATGTCGATGGCACGGTTGCGATCCGCGATCTCAACCGGCAGATGGCCTGGGAGCTGCCCGACGACGAGGCAACCACCGTTGCCGGCCTTGTCATCCACGAGGCACAGACCATCCCCGAGCCCGGCCAAACGTTCACTTTCCATGGCTACCGCTTCGAGATCCTGCGTAAGAGCCGCAACAAGATCACCGCGATCCGCGTGAAGCCCGCGAAATCGCAGCCGTCTTCCCCCCCAGCGGGCTCGGGATCAGAGCAGGACCCCATGCTGGCGGGTTAAGCCCCGGCGGCAGTCACAGACATGGCAAAGTCTCGAAAACTAAGGCACGATCATCCCTGTCGGTGACTGTCCCCGTTGGAACCACATCATGAAACTTTCAGGCACGCGCCAATTGTCCGCCAGACCCGCCGACGTGTGGGTCAAGCTGAACGACGTCGACACCCTGCGCCGCTGCATTCCCGGCTGTGAGACGCTGGACAAGGTCGGCGATAACGATCTCAAAGCGACGGCTGCGCTGAAGATCGGGCCCATGGCGGTGCGCTTCACGGGCGACGTGACGCTGTCCGACCTCGATCCGCCGCGCAGCTACCGGATCAACGGCAAGGGTTCGGCCGGGCCTGCCGGCATGGCGTCGGGCGGCGCCACGGTGAAGCTCGAGGCCAAGGACGACGGCACGCTGCTCAGCTATGATGTCGATGCCAACGTCGGCGGCAAGATCGCCCAGTTGGGCCAGCGCCTGATCGATGCCACGGCCGGGCAGATGGCGGAGAAATTCTTCACGGCCTTTGCCGCCGAGTTTCCCGCCGAAGCGGAGGGGCAATCGCCGATGGCACAGCCGGCTGCCACACCCTCGGCTGGCATTCCCGCCGCCGTCTGGTGGGGTGCCGGCGCTTTGCTACTTGCCATCGTGGTCTATCTGTTGGCACGCTAGACTGTCGGCGACGCTGCCGGATTGCTCACGAGCCCCTTCAGTTCCCTGCGCGCTGCACTGACTGGAAGTCGGAATTCTGTTGCCGACGAAAAAACCAAAGGAGGACCCCCGTGCCGCATGTGACGATGGAAGTGAACGGCAAAGCGGTGAAGGTCGATGTGGCGCCGAGCGCGCTGCTGGTCGAGGTGTTGCGCCGGGACCTGGCGCTGACGGGCACCCATGTCGGCTGCGATACCAGCCAGTGCGGCGCCTGTGTCGTGCACATGAACGGCGCGTCGGTAAAGAGCTGCACGGTGCTCGCCATGCAGGCCAACGGCGCCAAGATCGTCACCATCGAAGGCCTGTCGCAGGGCACCAACATGCACCCCGTGCAGGCGGCCTTCAAGGAAGCCCATGGCCTGCAGTGCGGGTTCTGCACGCCCGGCATGGTGATGTCGTCGGCCGACCTGCTGGCGCGTAATCCCAACCCCAGCGAAACCGAAATCCGCAGCTGGCTCAAGGGCAACATCTGCCGCTGCACCGGCTACCACAACATCGTCAAGGCCATTCAGATCGCAGCCGATACCATGAGCAAGAAAGCCGCCGCCGAGTAATCGTGCCATGCCGCGCTTTTGATCCCACTCGCTCCCGCAGTCCCATTCGGAGACCACCCATGACGACCGGAACCGGTATTGGCGCCAGCATCAAGCGCCGCGAGGACTTCCGCTTCCTGAAGGGCCTTGGCCGCTACACCGACGACATGACGATGCCGAACATGACCTATTGCGTGTTCGTGCGCTCGCCGGTTGCCCATGCCAAGCTCGGCAAGATCGACCTCACTGCCGCGTCGAAATCGCCGGGCGTGGTGGCGATCTTCACCGCGACCGACCTCGAAGCGGTGGGCGGCGTGCCGTGCGGGTGGTTGGTCACCGACCGCCACAACAAGCCGATGATCGAGCCGAAACACCCGATCCTGGCCGCCGGCAAGGTCCGCCACGTGGGCGATCCCGCGTGCGCGGTGATCGCCGAGACCTATGCACAAGCCCGCGATGCCGCGGAGAAAGTCTCGATCGACTACCAGGAGCTGGCAGCCGTCGTCGACATGAAGAAGGCGATGTTGGGGGGCGCGGCCGTACATGACGAAGCGCCCAACAACCTGTGCTTCGACTGGGAGTTGGGCGACAAGGCTGCCGCCGACGCCGCCTTCGCCAAGGCCGCGCACATCTGCAAAATCGATCTCATCAACAACCGCCTGGTCCCGAACGCGATGGAGCCCAGGGCCGCGATCGGCGCCTATGACCTGGCGACCGAGGAGCACACCCTCGTCACCACCAGCCAGAACCCGCACGTGATCCGCCTGCTGATGGGCGCCTTCGTCCTCGGCATCCCCGAGCACAAGCTGCGCGTGCTGTCGCCCGACGTCGGCGGCGGCTTCGGCTCGAAGATCTTCCATTACGCGGAAGAGGCCCTCGTCACCTGGGGCGCAAAGAAGATCGGCCGGCCCATCAAGTGGGTGGCTGAGCGCTCGGAAAGTTTCCTGTCGGATGCGCACGGCCGCGATCACGTCACGCACGCCGAAATGGCGTTCGACAAGGACGGTATGGCGCTCGGCCTCAAGGTCGACACGCTCGCCAACCTCGGCGCCTACCTGTCGACGTTCGCACCCAGCGTGCCGACGTGGCTGCACGGCACCTTGATGGCCGGCCAGTACATGACGCCAGCGATCCATGTGAACGTGAAGGCGATGTTTACCAACACCGTGCCGGTTGATGCCTATCGCGGTGCCGGCCGTCCCGAGGCGACCTATGTGCTCGAACGCCTGATGTCGAAGGCGGCGGCCGAGATGGGCATGGATCAGGCCGAGTTGCGCCGCCGGAACTTCATCCGCAAGTTCCCCTACCAGACGCCGGTCGCCGTCGTGTACGACACCGGCGACTACGATGCGCATCTGGACAAGGCTCTGGCGCTTGCCGACTACAAGGGCTTCGAAGCGCGCCGGGCTGCCGCCAAGGCCCGGGGCAAACTCCGCGGCATCGGCGTGTCGGCCTATATCGAAGCCTGCGGCATCGCGCCGTCGAGCCTCGTCGGTGCGCTCGGCGCCCGTGCCGGCCTCTATGAAGCAGCAACCGTGCGGGTCAATCCGACCGGCTCGGTCGCCGTGATGACGGGATCGCACAGCCACGGGCAGGGCCATGACACCACCTTTGCCCAGGTGGTCGCCGACAAGCTCGGCATCGGCATCGAGATGGTCGATATCGTGCACGGCGACACGGCGAAGGTGCCATTCGGCATGGGCACCTACGGCTCGCGCTCCCTCGCTGTTGGCGGCACGGCGATCGTCGAGGCGCTGAACAAGGTGATCGACAAGGGCCGCCGGATCGCCGCCCACCTCTTGGAGGCGTCCGAAGCCGACATCGTATTCGAGAACGGCGCCTATCAGGTCAAGGGCACCGATAGGAAGAAGACGTTCGGCGAGATTGCGCTGACCGCCTACGTGCCGCACAAGTACCCGATCGACAAGATCGAGCCGGGGCTCGAGGAGACCGCATTCTACGACCCGAAGAACTTCACGTTTCCGTCCGGCACCTACATCTGCGAGATCGAGATCGATCCGGCGACCGGGGAAACCCAGATCATCAAGTTCACGGCGGCCGACGACTTCGGCAACATCGTCAACCCGATGATCGTTGAAGGCCAGGTGCACGGCGGGCTCGCCCAGGGCATCGGCCAGGCACTGCTCGAAAACGCCGTCTACGATGACAACGGCCAGCTCAAGTCCGGCTCCTACATGGACTACTGCATGCCACGTGCCGACGACCTGCCGAGCTTCGACATCACGACGACGAACACACCCTGCACGCACAACCCACTCGGCGTGAAGGGCTGCGGCGAAGCCGGCGCCATCGGCTCACCGCCGGCCGTCATCAACGCGATTTGCGATGCCCTGCGCGACTACGGCGTGATGCACATGGACATGCCGGCGACGCCCGAGAAGATCTGGCGCGCCCTGCAGGTCGCCATGCCCAAAGCCGCTGAATAAGCGAACCGGAAGGACACGCCCATGTACAGCTTCGACTATCACCGGCCAGGCTCCGTGGCCGATGTCGCCAAGGCCCTGCTGGCCAATCCCGAAGCCCGCCTGCTGGCCGGTGGCCAGACGCTGATCCCGACCTTGAAGCAGCGGCTGGCGCAGCCGGCAGCCGTCATCGACCTTGGCGGCATCGCCGACCTGAAGATGATCAAGCGCGACGGCGCCACGCTCGTTATCGGCGCCATGGCAACGCACGACATGGTCGCCCGCAGTGCCGATGTGAAGGCCGCCATCCCAGCCCTCGCTGCGCTCGCCGGTGGCATCGGCGATCCGCAAGTGCGCAACGTGGGCACCATCGGCGGCTCGGTCGCGAATAACGATCCGGCAGCGGATTACCCGGCTGCCGTGCTGGCGCTGGGGGCGACGGTTGTCACCAACAAGCGCCAGATCGTGGCCGATCAGTTCTTCGCTGGCATGTTCTCGACTGTGCTCGATGCCGGCGAGATCATCACCGCGCTCCACTTTCCGGTACCGAAGAAGGCTGCCTACGCCAAGTTTGAACAGCGCGCTTCGCGTTATGCCCTGGTCGGGGCGTTCGTTGCCGATACGGGCGCCGGTGTCCGCTGTGCGATCACGGGGTGCGGCGCGGGCGGTGTGTTCCGTTCGGCCGAGATCGAAGCCGCACTGGCAAAGATGTTCGCAGCGGACGCGTTGAAGGGCGTCAAGATTTCGGTTGCCAACATCATGGGCGACATCCACGGCAGCGCCGAGTACCGCGCCGCCATGGTGCCTGTCATCGCCGCCCGCGCCGTCGCCATGGCAGTCTGAGGCTTCTTGTAAGTACGGGTCCAGGGACTATGTCCTTGGTCGGGGTGCTCGAGGGGCAGACGGCCCCTCGATGCGTGTCGCGACGCTGAGCATGGGGAACTCCGGCAATTCAGGCCACAACAAGGATCGGCGACGTGACACTGGCAGCAGGCAGCGCACTGTTGGACGACCGCGGCATCATCGCAGCGACCGGCCCTGATGTGGCGCGGCTGCTCGACGGCCTGATCACCAACGACATGGACCTGCTGCAGCGCCAGCCGGCGATCCATGCCGGCCTGTTGTCGCCGCAGGGCAAGGTTCTGTTCGCGTTTTTCGTCGTGAAACAGGCAGACGGCTTCCTGCTCGACGTGGCTCGCGACCGAGCCGCCGAACTCGCCAAGCGGCTCACGTTCTACAAGCTGCGCGCAGATGCCCTGTTGACCGACATGAGCTCAACCATGACGGTCGCAGCTGTCTGGGGGGAATCGCCGAGCACCGTGCCGCGCGGCATCCTCACCTATGGCGATCCGCGCCACGCCCAGCTTGGGACGCGCCTCATCCTGCCGATCGCGCGCATCGCTGAACTGGGCCAACTCACAGCATCGCCCGATGCCTACCACGCTCACCGCATCGCCTGCGGCGTGCCGGATGAACAGCGCGACTATATCCTCGGCGACGCGTTCCCGCACGAAGCCAACTTCGATCTGTGCCATGGCGTGTCCTTTACCAAGGGCTGCTACGTCGGCCAGGAGGTAGTCTCGCGCATGCAGAACAAGACGGTCGTGCGCAAGCGCATCGTTGGCATCAGCGGCGACGCGCTGGCCACGGGTGCTGCGATCCTGCACGGCGACGGCGTGATCGGCACGGTCGGCTCCGTCACCGGGCGCAGCGCACTTGCCGTCCTGCGGCTCGATCGTGCAGTGGAGGCGGCCGACAAGGGTCAGGCGCTGACGGTCGGCGGTCACGCGATCACGGTCGAGCCATCCGCACTTGATCGCTACCGCGCCAGTATGGCTGCCAAACCGGTGGTCGACCTGTGAGTACGCTGGAACCCCAGCCGCAGCGCTGCACCTGGCCCGGCATCGACGAGGCGATCTACGCGCGCTACCACGACACCGAGTGGGGCGTGCCGAAATCAACCGACCGCGAGATGTTCGAGAAGCTGATCCTGGAAGGGTTCCAGTCGGGTCTGTCGTGGCTCACCATCCTGAAGAAGCGCGACACCTTCCGCCAGGCATTCGACCAGTTCGACGCGGCAAAAATCGCCCGCTACGGCGATGCCGACAGGGCTCGGCTGATGGCGGATGCCGGCATCATCCGCAACCGCCTCAAGATCGAGGCAACGATCGACAACGCGCGCGCCTATCTGAAGTTCACCGAAAAGCGCACGCTCGCGGCCTTCCTGTGGGATTTCCTCGACGGCCGCCCGCAGATCAACTCCTACCGCCAACACGGCGACGTGCCGGCCCAGACCGAACTGTCGAAGCAGATGTCGAAAGCCTTGAAGGCCGAGGGCTTCCGCTTCGTCGGCCCGACCACGATGTATGCCTTCATGCAGGCGAGCGGCATGGTCAACGACCACCTCGTCACGTGCCACCGCCATGCGCCGTGCGGCGCCTTGATGGCGACGTTCAAGGCGCCGCGCCATGGCAGCCGCTGATAAGCCCGCAGGCCGGCCGCGCGCCTGGCAGCGCATGCTATCGGGTCGCCGCCTCGACCTGCTCGATCCGCAGCCTGCCGATATCGAAATCTCCGATATCGCCCATGGTCTCGCCCGCGTTGCCCGCTGGAACGGGCAGACGCACGGGGAGCACGCTTTCAGTGTCGCCGACCATGCGCTGCTGGTCGAGGCGATCGTCACGGCACTCGATCCGGGAATCGAACCGCGTTGGCAGCTGGCCGCACTCCTGCACGACGCGCCTGAGTATGTGATCGGCGATCTGATCAGCCCGTTCAAGGCAGCACTCGGCCTCGACTACAAGGCGTTCGAACTGCGGTTGCTGGCGGCGGTCCATCGCCGCTTCGGCTTGCCGGCCGAGTTGCCCCCGGATGTCACACGCCGGATCAAGGTGGCCGATACGATCGCTGCCTATTACGAGGCGACCCGGCTGGCCGGCTTCGAACGGAGGGAAGCGGAACAGTTCTTCGGGCGGCCACCGTCCTTGCCGCCGGCGCTCGAGGCCATGCTCTCCACCCTCGTTGCTCGCAGCGCCGCCAGCGCCCAGTCGGCCTTCCACGCCCGGTTTGGCGCGCTGAGCGTTGCCAGCACCTTGCAATGACCCGCGCGCCGGGCGATGGTCCCGCCGCCCGTCAGCGAAAGCCCGTTGCCATGCCGATCGCCAAGACCTCATCCCCCCGTTTGCCAGCGACCCGGTTGCACGTATGCCCGCTGGCCACGCTGCACGATACGATCGCATCTAGTGGTGCGGCCCATCTCATCACGGTGATCAACGCGCAGACCATGCCGGACACGCCACCGGTGATCGAACCCCGTCGTCACCTCAAAATCGCGGTCAACGACATCGCAGCCCCCCAGCCGGGTCTCATCCACCCCAACGAAGTCCACATCGACGAGTTGCTGCGCTACGCCCGCGACTGGGACCACGGCGGCCCGCTCGTCGTGCACTGCTGGGCCGGCATCAGCCGCTCGACGGCTGCGGCCTTCATCACGCTGTGCGCTGTGAACGAGCCCGGCGCCGAAGCGGCCATCGCCCAAGCGCTGCGCGCTGCATCGTCGACGGCCACGCCAAACTCACTGATGGTGGAACTGGCCGACGACGCGCTTGGTCGGGACGGGCGCATGGTCGACGCGGTCCTGGACATCGGCCAGGGCGAGACGGCGATGTGCGGGATCCCGTTCTCGCTGCCGAGCAGATTTCGTCCAATCTGAACGTATTTTCAATTTTGCAGAATAGCATAAGTTCCCAAAATCGCCATGTTCGATGCGTATCACGCCAACTCAACGGAGGCGTGCATGCCATCAGACATGAAGCCGGGCTTTTCAAATTCCCGCCATTCGATAGACGAACATTCTACTTTGCGACCTATTGCCTACACGACTGGCGCCGAGCCGGATGGACAGATCGGATCGAGCCCTATGACCATGCCCCCTGTGCCGGCAAGAACAGAGCTCAATGTCAATGTGACGACGGCGATCGTCGCGGTCACCCATGACGAGCCGGTGGTTCTTAGCACTAGCAGCGGCGGCGCCGATGCACTGCCGTCCTCACGGTTCCAGCCGGCACGGCAGGCGAACCTCGATGAATGCCTGCGCGACGGCGTGGCGGAGCAGACAGCACTTCGTCTGGGCTATGCCGAACAGTTGCTCGCCCTCCATGACGATCGCAGCGGGCTTGGCATCGGCTACCTGGCGTTGACCCGCACTACGGCCGGCACATCGGCGACGGCGGTCTGGCGCAGCTGGTACGACTATCTCCCCTGGGAGGACTGGCGCAATGGCCGGCCGGCGATCCTTGCTAAGACCATCGAACCTGTGCTGCGGACCTGGAGCGAAGATCCGGCCGGCGCAGCGGATGTAACGCGTGGCCTCACCCGGGCCGAGCGCACGCGCATGGCGTTCGGCCTCGACCGCACGCCATGGAACGAGGAGCGGGTCGCCGATCGATTCGATCTTCTGTGCGAGGCGGGGCTCGTCGGCTCAGCCGACCTGCCCGGCCGCAGCCTGCGTCACGACCACGCCCGCATCCTGGCCAGCGCCATCGGCCGCCTCAGGGCAAAACTCAAGATCCGCCCGGTGATTTTCGAATTGATGGATAACGAGTTCACGCTGTTTGAGCTGCAAAAGACGGTGGAGGCGATCCTTGGCCCCCATCTACACAAGCAGAACTTCAGGCGGCTGATCGAGAGCGCCGGACTGGTGGAGCCGACCGGCGAGGTGCGCGCTAAAACCGGCGGGCGGCCAGCGAAGCTGTTCCGCTTCCGCCACGAAGTGCTCATGGAGCGCCCGGCGCCTGGCGTACGCGTGCATGCCCAGCACGGCTGATGCAAACGAACGTTGGCGCGGCCGGTCCGGTTCGCTATAGGAGCCCGACGCTGATCGAACGACGGGATCCATGAGCATAGCTGCCACCGCCGACCGCCCGATGCTGAAGCACGTCGGCACCGTGGCCGTCCTGGCGGCAGTATTCGCCGGTGCACTCGTCCTGACGCTTGCCTTGCGGCCGTGGGGCTTCGTGCACCACGACACGAGCGAAGTTGTGATGTGGGCCCAGAGCGGGTGGGTCGCCGGCTTTTGGAAACATCCGCCCTTTCTGCCGTGGCTGACCCGCCTCTGGTCGGGCGTCATGCCGATGGGACCGCTGAGCCTGTCGCTCCTGACCGCGCTCAACATGACCATGTGCGCCGCAGCCGTGCAACAGATCGCAGCACTCGGCGACCCGGAACGGCGTGGCGCAACGCGCGGCCTCACGCTGCTGCTGCTGGCCTGCCTCCCCTACGCTACGTTCATGGCGATCAAGCTCAACCACAACACGATTTTGATCTCGCTGTGGCCGCTGACGACGCTTGCCTTCCTGCGGGCGCTCGACAAGCCGACAGCACTTCGCGGCATCCTGTTTGGTATTGCGGCGGCGGCAGCCGTGCTCGCCAAATACTACTCGCTGCTGCTGCTGGCAGGCTGTGTTGCAGCCTCGGTTGCCAGTATGCCGCGCGCATGGCGGTTCTATCGCTCGGCGGCGCCTTACATGACGATCGTGGCCTTTGTCGTTGCACTGGCACCCCACCTGCTGTGGCTGATGGAGAACCAGGGATCGTCGGCCAAGTTCCCGTTCGTGGTCGGTGCCAACGCGCTTGCCAGCGAGGCGCGTGGGCCGCTCGCGGCGTTGAAATTTGCTCTCCTCGCCCCGGCCGTGGTCCTGCCCCTGCTGATCCTGTTTGGGCTGTTGTGGCGCCATGCTCGCGTTGAGGGGGAGCCAACCCGCGTGCACCGCTTCGAGCGCGAAGTTCTTGTCCTCACCCTGGTGCCGTATGTGCTGACCGCGCTCTTCATTGCCGCCTTCAACATGCACGGCCCGGTGGTCTGGGCGATCCCGGTGTTCCTGTGCCTGCCGGCGCTCGCCGCTGTGCGTCTGGGCCGGTTGCGCGCTGGCATGCTCGGGCGGCTGATCGCCGGCTGCGGCATCGTCATTGCGATCATTACGGTGATCGGCCCCTTTGGCGTGCGCACCGCGATCTCCCGCGGCGTCGACGGCATCTCCGATCCGCGCCAGGACATCGCGATTACCGCGACCGGGTTGTGGCGCGCGGCCACCGGCATGCCGCTGCGCCTGGTGGGCGGCGACTCGCGGCTGACCTCGGCTGCGACGCTGTTTTCCCCGGACCGCCCGCAAGGGTGGCCGGCCTTCGACCACCACTTGGCGCCCTGGGTGTCCGCTACCACCGCCACCAGGGACGGGTTCGTCGGCCTGTGCCGCTCGAACGATGCGGCTTGCCTGGCGCAAGCCGAGCGCCTGGGCGCCGGCCAGACCATTATCCGATGCCCGCTAAAACGGCAGGTCAGCTATCTCGGCGCGGTAGGGCCGGTGTTCAAGGCCGACGTGATCATGGTCCTGCCCGTGTCCGCCCGCGCCGTGCCCTGCCCGGTGGAATAGGGGATCGGATTTTTACCAACACAGCGACTTTTCATAAAAGTCCCACTCGCTTGTTTCCGCCACAGTTGCATCCCATCTCATTGTTCGTCACTGAGGGTGCTACCGCACCGAGGGAAGGCCGTCATGATCAAATGGATCGTCATTTGGGGCGTCGTCGCGACGCTCTCGGCTATCGTTGCCGGGCTGCTCGCCGCCGCCAAGCGCCGCGACCACTCGGGTTGGGCTGCCTGGGCGTTCCTGTTCCCGCCGATCGTACTCGTCTACCTGTTCGTACCCAAGAACCGTGGCGAAAAGCGCCGCCGCCCGACGCTCGATGAAGAAGACGCGATGCATACGTGAGAGCGGTCACCTAAGCCAAGGGCCGCTGCCCCATGCCCCCGCCAAAGGCCTGAGACCGTTGGAACCCCCTGTTCAGTGAACAATCAATGGGCCCAGAGCCTCAGGCCCTGGTCGGGATGCTCGACGGGCTGAAAGTCCTTCGAAATTCACCAGCAGGGTGAAGCGGGGCTTGCACCGAGGGTGCAGCAGGACCTCGGACAATTCGAGCTCGACGCAGCCAGACTGCGCCGATCTGGCATCATTCATTGAGCTGGCCGAGATCAGTTCCCGTTGCCTGCCGGACGTGAACAGGGCCACCCCGGTTGGGATGGCCCTGAGGCAAGGTCATGGTCTCACGGACGCCACGCGTAGCGGCGCGGCATTACCCCTTCTTGGTCACCATCTTGACCGGCACGACGCGACGCTGGTCGCCGGATTTGACGGTGAGCAGCACGCTCGGACGGCCGGCCTCCTGGGCTTTCTTGACAGCCGCTTCGATGTCAGCCGCCGACGTGACGGCCTGATTGTTGATCTCGACCACCACATCGCCGTTCTTGAGACCGCGGATCGCGGCATCCGAGTCGCTGTCGACCTCGGTGATCTGCACGCCCTCCTTCGAACCACCCTTCAGCGCACTGAACGCAAGACCTAGAGATCCGACTTCGGCCGGCGCTGCTGGCTTTGCGGGCTCGGCCTTGGCGACTTCGTCGTTGGACCCGGGAAACTTGCCGAGTTTTACCTTGATCGCCTCCTCTTTGCCGGCACGCAGCACTTTCACGGACACCGTCGTATCGGGGGCATACTCCGCAATCTTGCGGGCAAGCTCGCGGCTGTTGGCGATCGTCGTCGCGTCGACCGACATGATCAAATCCTGGGTCTTGAGGCCCGACGCTGCCGCTGGTCCGCCAGCCGTGATCTCGTTAATGAGGGCACCCTTGGCATCCTTCACGCCGAGGCTTGCAGCAATATCGTCGTCCACGTCCTGGATCTTGACGCCGAGCCAGCCGCGGCTGACCGAGCCGCCGCTCTTCAGTTGCTCGATCACTTCGGATGCCACCTTGGCCGGCACGGCGAAGGCGATGCCGACGTTGCCGCCGTTCGAGCCGGGACTGTAGATCGCGGTATTGACGCCGACGACCTCACCTTCGAGGTTGAAGGTCGGGCCGCCCGAGTTGCCGCGGTTCACCGCCGCATCGATCTGCAGGAAGTCATAGGGGCCCGAGCCGATGTCGCGAGCGAGTGCCGAGATGATGCCGGCAGTCACGGTTCCGCCGAGGCCGAACGGGTTGCCGACGGCCAGCACCCAGTCGCCGACGCGGCCCTGGTTGCCGGCGAACTTCACGAACTGGAACTTCTTGCCGGTGGTCGTAATCTTGAGCAGCGCGAGGTCGGTGCGCTGGTCGGTGCCGATCAGCTTGGCCTCGTGCTTGTTGTTCTCGTCGAATGACACGGTGATCTTGGAGGCACCCTCGATCACGTGATTGTTGGTGACGACATAGCCGTCTTCGGAAATGACGAAGCCAGAACCCTGCGACTGGGAGGGGCGCTGCGGCCCGCCACCGCCACCGAATTCACGCGGCAGCTGGTCGAAAAAGCGGCGCAGCGCGTCGCCTTCCGGGCCTTCGGGGATCAGATCCTGCGGTCCGCCACGGCCGGGCGCGCGCTTGCCCGGTGCCTGCGGGGGCTGGGCACGCGAGGTTTTAGCGCCACCCGCGGTGACGGAGATGCTGACCACCGCCGGCTTTACCCGTTCGACGATATCGGCAAACGACAGAGGCGCGCGGCCGAACGGCGTCTGGATGGTCGCACCGTCCGCTGCCTTCTGCGCCTGGGCTGCGAACTGCGGGGCGCTCGCCAGCAGCGCCAGCATGCTGATTCCGGTCGCAGCAACCACACCGAGCGATCGTGACCGGCGGGGGGCTGGTGCCGCCGCTGGTTTCATGGGAACAATGTTCGATATCGACATCCGTCTCGACCTTTCTTGGGGCGGAATTGCTCAAGAGCGCTGGAAGACAAGGTACGCCTGGGCGTCAAACTTAGCGACGCTTGCCTTACGGCAGCCTTGCGGCGGAGTTAACGTTTTGTAATGGTTCGGTAACGGCTCTGGGTAACCGCATGATGCGTTTCAGACGCCTCTCGTTGGGGGCAGCGTGCAGTATCGCCATGGTCGCGATCGGGGGCGCCGTGCCCGAAACGCAGGCGGCTGTGTTTGGCGCCGACGATCGCGGCACCCTGCCACAGCGCCACAAGGGCTTGTCACGGTCGATCGGCCTGTTTTTCAACGTCAAGGCCAAGACCGTGTGCTCGGCCTTCTGTGTCGGCGACTCTATCATCGCCACCGCCGGCCACTGCATCTTCAAGACCTCCGGTGAGAAGCCGCATGACCCCGTTGATTTCCGCTTCGGTCCGCCCAATGCTGGACCAGCCGACTTTGCCCGCGTCGCCGGCTCCTTGAACGGCACGGCGGCGCAGAACGTGCGGGCCGGCACAACCCGCCTCAGCACCAAGCCACCAATCGATGCGGCGCAGGACTGGGCGCTGGTCCGTCTCGACCGGCCCGTCTGCCGTGGTGCGGTCCTCCCCGTCGAAGCTGCCCCGGCACCGCAGATCGTCGCACGCGCGGCCGCTGGCCAAATTTTCCACGTCGCCTTCCACCGCGACCGCCTGCCGTGGAAGCTGACCTATGCCGCCCGCTGCCGCATGGCGCCGGCCTTCGACAAGGTCGACCGTTCGCAGATCGAGCGTGATTTCCGGCAGCCCGACAGCCTGCTGCTGCACCGGTGCGGGACGGCCGGCGCGTCGTCCGGCTCGCCGCTGCTCGCGGAAGGGGCGGACGGACCGGTGGTCGTCGGCATCAACGTCGGCACCTACGTGCAGTCGCGAATCGTTTCGCAGGAGGGCGCGGTGCTGTTCCGCTCCAAGCCGGAAGCAGTCGCCAACACGGCCGTCAATGCGTCGGCCTTTGCCGAGCAGATCGCAGCGTTCGCCGCAGTCCCTGGCCCTCAGGACTTGGTCAGACGCTCCAACCGTTCGACTTCCTCGGCCGAAAGCGGCGCAAGAGTGGCCGTCATCTCAGGTTCGCGTCTCCTGCGCCAGAGCAGCCAGCCGGCAAACCCCAAGCCGAAAAGCGGCGTCGCCCAGAGTAAAATCGTCGACGCTGCGAACGGCGGGCGCAGCAGCACGAACGAGCCGTAGCGCTCGACCAGGAACGACCGCACGGTGGCATCGCTGTCGCCGGCCCTCAATCGCTCGCGTACGATGAGGCGCAGATCGCGGGCGAGCGGTGCGTTGCTGTCGTCAATCGACTGGTTCTGGCATACGAGGCAGCGCAGCTCCGACGACAACGCCCGGGCGCGCGCTTCGAGCCGGGCATCGGGCAGGATTTCATCCGGCTCGACGGCGCGGGCGGGTTGTATGGTGATGAGTGCAATCGCCAACGCTGCGCCAATGTTTCGCAAGAACCGCATGGCGCTCACTCCGCGGGCACGATGCGAGCGGTCGGCTTGACGCGCTGCGGCGCGCCGATCCGCAGCCGCCGGTCGCTAAGCGAAAGCGCACCGCCCAGCACCATGATCAGCGTGCCGAGCCAGATCCAGCGCACGAAGGGATTGAAATAGAGCCGCACGGCATGGCCGCCGTCTTTCTGCGCATCGCCCAGCACGGCATAGAGATCGCCGCCCCAGGCGTTGTAGATGCCGGCTTCCGTGGTCGGCACCGGCGGCTGGTCATAGATGCGCTTGGCCGGATTGAGGGTGACGACGGCGCGGCCGCCGCGCGTCACGTCGAACACACCGACGTCTTCGCGGTAATTCTCGCCGCGACCTGGACCGATGCCGCGGAACAGCAGGGTGTAGCCGGCAATGTCGGTCGAGGCGCCAGGCTTCATGACCAGCACTTTTTCGGACTGGTAGGCGCTGGTCGACACGATGCCAACCACCATCATGCCGACGCCGAAGTGGGCGGCAGCCGTCCCGAAACTCGACCGTGGCAGCCCCTTGAGCCTGAGCCAGCTGTCGGCGAGCGGGATTTCGCCCAGACGGATGCGCGAAATCTTCTCGGCGAAGGCGCCAAGCATCACCCACACACCGAGCGCGATCGCAACCGGCGCCAGGACCGGCCCGCCCCACGTGAGCGCGATCGTCACGAGCAGCACGGCAAGCGTCACGGCCAGCAACGCCATCATGCGTTGCGTTGCCGCATACAGATCACCGCGCTTCCAGGCGAGCATGGGGCCGAACGGCAGCGCGATCAGCAGCGGGATCATCAATGCGCCGAACGTCAGATTGAAGTAGGGCGGACCGACCGAGATCTTTTCGCCCGTGACGGCCTCGAGCGCCAGCGGATAGAGCGTGCCGACCAGCACGGTCGCGCAACTGGTGGTCAGCAGCACATTGTTGAGGACGAGGCCGCCTTCGCGGCTGATCGGGGCGAAGACCCCACCTTGCTTCAGTGTGCCGACCCGCAGCGCAAACAGCGTAAGCGCTCCGCCGCTGAACAGGGTCATGAGCGCCAGGATGAACACCCCGCGCGCCGGATCGACGGCGAACGCGTGCACCGACGACAGCACGCCCGAGCGCACCAGGAACGTGCCCATCAGCGACAGCGAGAAGGTGAGGATCGCGAGCAGGATGGTCCACACCTTCAAGGCTTCCCGCCGCTCCATCACGAGCGCCGAATGCAGCAGCGCGGTACCGGCGAGCCAGGGCATGAAGGAGGCGTTCTCGACCGGGTCCCAGAACCACCAGCCGCCCCAGCCGAGTTCGTAGTAGGCCCACCATGAGCCCATGGCGATGCCGAGCGTCAGCGACATCCAGGCAGCCAGCGTCCAGGGCCTGACCCACCGCGCCCAGGCCGCGTCCTGGCGCCCTTCCAGCAGGGCTGCGACCGCGAACGAAAAGGCGATCGAGAAGCCAACGTAGCCGGCGTACAAGAACGGCGGGTGGAAGGCGAGCGCCGGGTCCTGCAGGACAGGGTTCAGCCCCTGCCCCTCTGTCGGCACCGGGTTCAGCCGCAGAAACGGGTTCGAGGTCGCCGCCATGAAGATGCAGAAGGCGAGCGCGATCGAGGCCTGGACGCTGAGCACGGTTGCCTCCAACGAGGCCGGCAGGTTGCGCCCGAACACCGCGACCGCGGCGCCAAAGGCTGCCAGCATCAGCACCCACAGCAGCATCGAGCCCTCGTGGTTGCCCCATACGCCGGCGATCTTGTAGACTAGCGGCTTTGTCGTATGCGAGTTGAGGGCGACGTTGGCGACCGAGAAGTCGGAGGTGACGTAGCACCACATCAGGCTCAGAAACGACAGCAGCACGAGCCCGAATTGGGCGAGTGCCGCCGTCTGCCCGGTCTCCATGAGGGCTGCGTTGCCGGTCCGGGCACCCCACAGCGGCAGAACGGTCTGGGCGAGCGCGACGGCGAGCGCCAGCAGCAGCGCGAAATGTCCTAGTTCTGCGACCATGACGGGCGTCAGCCTCCGGTGTTGGCAGGTTTGGCAGTTGGGGCGGCCGCGCCGCCCGGATGCGTCACGGCCTTGTCGCCAAGCTTGACGCCCTTTTCCTTCAGCGCCTTCGCCACCTCCGGCGGCATGTAGGTCTCATCGTGCTTGGCCAGCACGCTGTCGGCCAGGAACCGCCCGGCGGCGTCGAGTTTGCCTTCGGCGACCACGCCCTGCCCCTCCCGGAAGAGATCGGGCAGCACCCCCTCGAACGACACCGGCACGGCCTGCAGCGTATCGGTCACGGTGAAGGCGACGGTTGCACCGGCCCCGCGCTTGACTGACCCCGCCTCGACCAGCCCGCCGAGCCGGAAGCGCTGGCCGGCCTTGACCTTGCCCGCCACCACATCGCCGGGCGTGTGGAAATAGGTCACGGCATCCTTGAGCGCAAACAGCACCAGCACGGCTGCGACACACAAGATGCCGACCCCGCCCACGATCATGGCGCCGCGCCGCTGTTTTCGCGTCATGAGCCGAGCCCCATTTCCTGTGCCAGCGCATCGATGGCACCAAGTGCCGCCTGGTCGCCAGCAAGCGCGCGCCTTGCTTCGGCCAATGCCTGCTGTGCCTTCGGCAGATCGCCGAGCACGCCATAGGCCCTGAGCAAGCGCTGCCAGCCGGCAGCATCGCGGCCATCGGCCTTGAGCCGCGTATGCAGAGTGCCAACCATGCCCGTAATCATCTGCTGGCGCGCTTCCGGCGTCAGCTCCGCTGCCGCCGCCACATCGCCGGCACTGGGTCCCCTTGCTGACGCGGATGCTTCGGTTCCGTTGCCACTGGTCGCCACCACACCCGCCAGCCGTTCGGCAACGCCGCCGCGCCACGGAGCGTCAGTCGGGGCCGACGCCAGCAGCGCCCGGTAGGCGTCGGCCGCAAGTGCCAACTCGCCGCGTTGCTCATGGGCCAGCGCCAGCCAGAACCGCGCCTCGATGTGGGCTGGCTCGGCCTTCAGGACTTTCTCCAACGCCGCCCGCGCCTCGTTGGACACCACACCGTCCTTGCCCCTGATCGAGGCATCAGCAAACCCGGCAAGGCGCGCCGGCGTCTCGCCCAGCAGTTCGATCGCACGGGCGAAGGCTGCCTGCGCTTCCTCCAGGCGACCCAATTTCAGATAGACCGGTGCGATCACGTCCCAGCCACGGCCATCCTCGGGCGTCGCGCGCAACCGCGCTTCGACCTTGGCCACGAGTTGTTCGATGTCCGGACTGGAGGTGCGCGGCTTGCGGGCGTCCCGTGTGAGTTGCTGTTCGGTCGGCCGGCCGGGCTGGTCCGGCGTGCCGAGAGCGGCGTAAAGCGCGAGCGCCAGCAGCGGCACGCCGGCGAGGATCAACGCGCGGGCTTCGGGCGGGACACCGCGGGGGGTGACCACAGGTGATTTCGAAGCCCTCTCGTCGCCGGCCTGCGCGAGCAGCCGGCGCGACAACTCAAGTCGGGCAGCGGCCGCCTCGGCCGGCTCGATCAGGTTGCGGGCAACATCGGCATCGATCTCGGCCAGCTGGTCCTTGTAGACCTCGCGAATGCCGGCGCGCGGGTCGGCCGGCACCCTGCCGTCCCCGCTTGTCGCAGGCGGCCATAGCAGCGGCCGGCCGACGATCGCCATCGCGGCAGCGGCCAGAACACAGATGGTCACCCACAGCAGCATCGGCGTCAGTCGATCCCCGGTCGGCGCAAGACGGGTAAAAAAGTCACGGCGACCCACAGATCAAGGCAATAGGCATCAGATGCGGCGGTTGCAAGTCCACTCAGCCCGCGCGAGCCCGAATGCCGCGGCTTAGGCTGAGGCAGACACGGGCGCTAAGGTGCTCGGCGCCGCTCAGCTGACGTTGGTCCAGGTGCCGTCGGGATTACGGCAAGCGGTGCCGCGCAACGCCTCGGGGCGGCCATCGATATAGACTTTGTGGGTGTAGTCGCGGCAATCCTGTACGCCGCGGCGATAGGGCTCGAGCGGAATGACTTCGCCATAGCGGCCAGTGTCCGGGTTGCGCCAGACTTGGCGTTCGCCCGTGCGGCCGCGCTCAAGTGCGTTGATTTCGGCCTGCTGGGCGAAAATGCGGTCCTGCTTGTCGAGCGACCGGCCGATCTGGTGACCTGCGATGCCGCCGATGAAGGCGCCGGCGATGGTGCCGACCACGCGGCCGCCCGTACTGCGCCCGCCCGCAACATTGCCGAGAAGGCCGCCAGCCGCCGCGCCGACCAGCAGGCCGCTGTCGGCCTTGCTGGTATCGGAACTGCAAGCCGCCAGCGTCAGCGGGATCAAAGCAAGGACGACCAGCAGGCGCATGGGTAACCTCGGAAAGCCGCAGGCGGCGGGAAAATCACGCACGGGAGTGTGGATGAAGCGCGATTCTGGCGAAATTTCGTTGCGGCGTGCCAGCCTTATCCACAGTGATAGTGCCGCTCTTGGAGCGGTCAAGCTGCGAGTGCAGAGCGGGCGAGATCGACCCAACCCTTGATCTTCTCGACATCCGGCGGCTCGCCATCGCGCAGTACGCGGCGGCCCTCGGGCGACGCGCCGAACCGCAGGACATCGGCCGCCAGTTTTACTTGGTCGGCAGCAGCAATCGCGCCTGTGGTGCGGTAGCCGGCGCCCGTGAGCAACTGGGCATGGGTGCCGCGCAGACCGGCGACCTCCATCACGAGGCGCGCCTGGCACTGCCACTCATCGAGCAGGGTATCATTGATCCGGCGGTCGGCAAGACGGGCAGCCAGCTTGGCCGGGTCGCTGGTCAGGAATTCGGCGACGGTCTTGATGCCGAGCGGCAGGAAGCGTTCCGCCAGCTTCGGGCCGATCGACGGGGCAGCCTCCAGCGGTTCGCTGCCGGTGAGATAGACGCGCAAGCCGCGATCGCGCCGGTCGGGCGCCGTCGCAGCTGGAGCTGCCGCGATCGAGGGCACGGACGTTGCCGGCCTTGGCAACACCCCAGCAAACTGTGACGCAGCCGCCATGGCATGCGCCGCTGCCGCTGCCTCTGGCCGCGGCTCTGGTTGAGTCAGCGCGGCGTGGATGGGTGGAGCTGGAACCACCGGGCGCAGCGTTGCCGCCGAACTGGCAACGGGTGCCAGTGTCGGCATCTTTACGGCAATCGCAGGAGCGGCAGGCACTCCCGGCTCGGCGGCTGTGAACCGCGCCGCACGCGCGGCCGCCTGCGCCTTCTGCTTCGGCGCCAGGACTTCCACCGCATGCAGATCCCGCACCATCCGATCGTCCGCGGGAAGCGTCTTGTCGACACGACCGGTCGTCGTCAGTTCGGAATACATCGCCTGCACGACGGCCCGGTCTTCGGCGTTGGTCAGCCGCTTGGCGAGCGTCTTCGCCGGGATCCTGATGGCGGCCATCACCGTATCGCGGGTGAGTTCGACATGGGGCGGGGCAACCTTCGCCTCGGCCAGCGCCCGCTCCAGGATGAGGGCGAGGCCGCTCGATGCATACATCAGGAGTTCGGCCGCGATCCCGCGCGCCACGCCGTCGAGGCCCGCCGGTGGATTGGCAACGCCGCGGTGGATGTCATAGTGTGCGATCAGCTTCTCGTAGTAGGCATGCGATGTTTCGGCGCCATTGCACACCATCTGCCGCAGCCAGTCGGCGCCGCTTGGCATCGCGACACGGGCCGGTGGCAACTTGGTTTCAGCCAGCTGCCGCAAGTCGTCGTAGGACCGACTGATGCTCCATTCGGCGGCACGGTGGATCGCGTTCTCGGCTTCCGTCTGGCCCGTGTGAAACGGCATGATCGGGTCGGTGTAGTAGTGGCCCATCACGCCGGCTGCATAGATCGCCTCATCCCAATTCTGCGCCTTGAGCGCGGCAACGGTCTTGTCGAACCACTGTGTGGTGGCTTCCGGCGCACCCCCCCAATAGTTCTCGCCCACATGCAGGACGTGGTTCTTGAAATCCTTGAACGTGGTGTCGGGTGCCTTGGCGCCTTCCATGTAGCGGGCGACGTGCTTCAGGAAGAGGCGCATCCAGGCTTCACGATCGGTCCCCTTCAGCGCGTCCAGCGCATCGAGCGCCAGCTTGTGGTGTGTGCCGTTGGCGTGCGCTGCATAAATGATGCGGAACAGTAGGGACATGGCGGCCTCCGTCGGTCGGAAGGCCCAGCGTTAGTCCGAGTCCGGTGCCAAAGCAGCACCGCGCGGCCCCAAGGCCGCGACTGTCAACAGTTTTTGCGCTTCGCCAACGGGGAATTTCACAACCGTCTGTGGCCGCCGCTACTCGGCCGCCACCAGCGGCTGACGCGTATCGAGGCCGAGCTGTCGCTTGGCCACATCGCGCAGGACATCGATGGGCGCCAGTTTCGCGCCGTTGCGATAGTGCCAGAACGTCCAGCCGTTGCACGCGCTCTTGCCTTGCACCTGGGCGCCGAGGCGATGGATGGAGCCCTGCCAGCCCCCCGTCGCCAGCGTGCCATCGGCCTTGACCTCGGCATGGAAGCGGCCACGGTCGTCGCACAGCATGGCGCCGGGCGCGAGGATACCGAGTTCGACGATCGTGCCGAACGGCACGCGCGGTTCACTGCGCTTCGAGCGCAGCGCCTCGAGTGCGGATGGCCCCCAGGGTGTTACCTTGGCGATTCGTTCGGCGGCAGCGGCGGCATAGTCGGGATCGCGTTCGATGCCGATCCAGTGGCGGCCGAGGCGCTTCGCCACCGCCCCCGTCGTGCCGGTGCCGAAGAACGGATCGACGACGACGTCGCCCGGATTGGTGCTGGCCAGTAAAAGCCGGTGCAGCAGCGCTTCCGGCTTCTGCGTCGGATGCGCTTTGCGGCCGCCATCGTCCTTCAGCCGCTCCGGCCCCGAGCAGATCGGAAACAGCCAGTCCGACCGCATCTGCAAATCGTCGTTCAGCGCCTTCAGTGATTCGTAGTTGAAGGTGTACTTCGAGGACTGCCCACGGCTGGCCCAGATCAGTGTTTCATGCGCGTTGGTGAAGCGCCGGCCGCGGAAGTTCGGCATCGGGTTGGTCTTGCGCCAGATCACATCGTTGAGCAGCCAGAAGCCTTGGTCCTGCAGCGCGACGCCGAGGCGGAAAATGTTGTGATAGGAGCCGATCAGCCAGATCGCGCCGTCAGGTTTCAGAATGCGCCGACAGTGGCTCAGCCATTTATGGCTGAAGGCGTCGTAGGTGGCGAAGTCGGCGAACTTGTCCCACGCCTGGTGTACGCCATCGACCACCGAGTTGTTCGGCCGCAACAGATCACCGTCGAGCTGCAGGTTGTAGGGTGGATCGGCAAACACCAGATCGACGCTGGCATCGGGCAGCTTCGCAAGCTCGGCGAGGCAGTCGCCCTGCAGGATAGAATCAAGTGGCAAAGCGGCCGCACCACGCCGTGGCGATGACCGTTTACCGGCTGAACCGGCACGAGGGGACTGACGCATGGCACCCGAACTTTCAACACCACAACAACCACGACGACGCACAAGCAGCACCGATGCCGGCGCTGCGACGCCTGGCAACATCAACAGAGTGCTAACGGACGGTCTTTAACAAGCTGTTAACGGCCTCCGCGTTCAAACAGAACGTCCCACAGTCTTGCGGCGAACAAAAGGCGAATTACCAGCCGCCCGACGCGCCGGTTTCGCTGCCCCCGTGGCCTGCGCAGCTTGTGTGCCGGGCGGGTGATGTTACTGCTCAAGTCGCCTATAGTGCGGACCCACGCCCCACCAACGCCAGGACATTTCGCCATGCCGATGGATGCTCATGAGATCGAGACGCTGATCAAGGCGACGTTTCCCGATGCGAAAGTCGAGATCAAGGATCTGGCCGGCGACGGCGACCATTTCGCAGCGCACGTGGTCGCGACTGCTTTTAGAGGCAAGTCGCGCGTGCAGCAGCATCAGATGGTGTATGCGGCGCTCGGCGGGCGCATGGGGGGCGTGCTGCACGCCCTTGCGCTGACTACCGCGCCGCCGGCCGAGTGACAGGCCGGGTGCCGCCACTGCGCCGCCACATCGGCATGGTGTAATGCCCGACTGACCTTGCGTTCAGTGCTCATGACGCGGACTTCGTCGGTGGTCCCGCGGCCCCTCATTCCTCCCACCGAGCTTGCGGGTTTGCACTCATGATCGACTTGCGCACGGCACTCCTCGCCACCGCCCTGATCGCCATACCGCTGGCGCCCGCAGCCGCCCAGAGCGAACCCGATCTCGGCGCCATGCTGGTGCAGGCCCAGCGATTTACCGTCAAGGTGCGCGGCACTGTCTTGTGGCCGTTCGCGCCCGAGCAGCTGGGCACTGGCCTCGGCACCGGTTTCATCATCGACCGCGACAAGGGCCTCATCCTGACCAACGCGCACGTGGCCAAGCGCTCGCCCGCGACCGTCGAAATCGCACTCGGTGATTCGGAGAGCGACTGGGTCCCCGTGCAGCGCGTCTATGTCGACAACCACCTCGACGTCGCCGTCCTGCGGGTCGCTCCCGACAAGCTGCCAGCCGACGCGACGGCCGCCAAGCTGGGCTGCGCCCGCACCGTGAAGCAAGGCTCGACCGTCGTCGCCTACGGCCATCCGATCAGCCTCAGCTTCTCGGCGACGCGCGGCATCGTCTCGAGCGTGCGCACACTCAACTCGCACGAGTTCGTGCAGATGGATGCCAACATCAATCCCGGCAACTCGGGCGGTCCGCTGCTGGCCGCCGACGTCGCCCAGGTGATCGGCATCAACACCGCCAACATTCCAGGCGCGCCCGGACTAGGCCTCGCACTCGCGATCCGCCACGTCTGCCCCGTCCTCGACCTGCTGAACCGGGGCGCCGACCCGAGCTTGCCGAGCTTGCCCGTGTACTGGCTGAAGCAGGGTCGGCTCGAAACCCTCACTGTCGCATCAGACTTCCCCCGGCGCGACGCCGACAAGACAGCGGCGGGCGAGGGCCTGCGACCGGGGGACGTGGTCCAGGGCCTGACGGGCGGCGCGCGGTTTGCGAGTTTGCCCGAGCTCTACACGGCACTACGGGGCCGCCAGGGCGAAGTTAAGCTCGACGTCCTGCGCGACGGCACGACCCTGGCGATCGCGGCGACGCTGATTCCAGCGCGCCAGCCGCTCAAACGCCAGGGGCTGACGGTGTTCGGCCTGCTGGTGACCGAGCGGGTGACGCTCGACAGCGCCGACTCCACGCTGCCGCCGCTGCGCATCGAGTTCATCAAGCCGGGCGAGGGGGCTGCGCGCATTGGCTTGCAAACCTGGGATCTGCTCGACAGGGTCGGCGGCCAGCGCTTCGCCACGGTGGCGGCGCTCTACGACTGGTTGAAGACCAAGTCGCCCACGGACAAGGTGCCGGTCCTGGTGCGCCGCTTCTCCAGCGCCGACCCCAGGGTCAGCGCCGACTACTACCGCCTCGAGATCCAGCCGACGGACCTGCGCCTGATCACGGCGGGCGAGTGAGGGGGAGTGCCGCCGCTGGCGGCAGTGCGTCGGGGCTGAAGCAATAGCCCCGTGCGGTGCGTGATCTACAATCGAAATGGCATCTGCGAGGGAAAGGCGTCACCCACTCGAAACAGCAAAGAGCCGATTTGGTTCATCCGCGATCGGCACCACTACGTTCGTGAACTTCGAGTGGTATTTCTTGTCCACATATCCAATGTAATCTTCACCCGTTGACCGAATAGTTCGGGCTTTCGCGCGTGATCGCGATCGAGTGGGGGTGGCTTTCGCGCATGCCGGCGGGCGAAATGCGGATGAACTTGGCGCGCGCCTGCAGTTCCGCGAGATCGTGGGCGCCGAGATAACCCATGCCGGCCCGCAGGCCGCCGACCAGTTGGTGCACCACATTGCCGACCGGGCCCTTGTAGGGCACCTGCCCCTCCACCCCCTCTGGCACCAGCTTGAGCGTGTCCTTCACCTCCTGCTGGAAGTAGCGGTCGGCACTGCCGCGCGCCATGGCGCCGACCGAGCCCATGCCACGGTAGGATTTGAAGGTGCGGCCCTGGAACAGGTAGGTTTCGCCGGGACTTTCGTCGGTGCCAGCCAACAGCGAGCCGACCATCACGCAATCGGCACCGGCAGCGATCGCCTTGGTCACGTCGCCCGAGAACTTGACGCCGCCATCGGCGATGACCGGAATGCCGGCGCGTCGAGCAGCCGCCACGCAATCGAAAATCGCGGTCAGCTGCGGCACGCCGACGCCGGCGACGATGCGCGTGGTGCAGATCGAGCCCGGCCCGATGCCGACCTTGACCGCGTCGGCGCCAGCGTCGATCAGCGCGCGGGTGGCGTCGGCCGTGGCGACGTTGCCGGCCATCACTTGGGTGCTGTTCGACAGCTTCTTGATGCGGCTGACGATCTCGAGAACCTTGGCCGAGTGGCCATGTGCGGTGTCGACCACCACGAGGTCGCAACCGGCAGCGATCAGCCGTTCGGCCCGATCGAGGCCATCGTCGCCGACAGTAGTGGCGGCTGCGACCCGCAAGCGTCCCTGCTCGTCCTTGCAGGCGTTGGGGAAGTTCTGCGCCTTCTCGATGTCCTTGACCGTGATCAGGCCGACGCAGCGGTAGTCGCCGTCGACCACCAGCAGCTTCTCGATGCGATGCTGATGGAGGAGCCGCATGGCCTCGGCCCGCTCGACGCCGACCTTGACGGTGATCAGCTTGTCCTTGGTCATGAGCTCGCTGACCGGCGTCTTCATGTTGGTCGCAAAGCGCACGTCGCGGTTGGTGAGGATGCCGACGAGGCGGCCCGGACGGCCGGCGTCCCGCCCGGGCTCGACCACGGGAATGCCGGAAATGCGGTTGTCGCGCATCAGGGCGAGCGCATCGCCGAGCGTTTGCGTCGGCGCGATCGTCACCGGGTTGATGACCATGCCGCTCTCGAACTTCTTGACGCGTTCCACTTCTTTGGCCTGCGCTTCGGGCAGGAAATTGCGGTGGATGACGCCGAGGCCGCCGGCCTGCGCCATGGCAATCGCAAGGCGGGCTTCCGTCACCGTGTCCATGGCCGACGACATGACCGGGATGTTGAGGACGATCGACTTCGTCGCGCGACTGGTGACCGACACCTGCCCCGGCATCACCTCGGAGGCCTGGGGGACCAGCAGGACGTCATCGAACGTCAGCCCCACATCGGCAATCATCACGGGAGCAGGGGGAGCGGGGGTGATGGCCATGCGTGAACTCCTCGTCGCAAGTGCAGGCGCGAACGTGTCGGAGGATGAAAACGCTCATCTCGCACGCGCGAAGCGATTTCACTGCGCACCTAGCACGGGTCGGGGCTGACGGGAAGCGGCACGCCAAGCGCCAGCCACGGAGCCAACGCGGCGGCGCCCGGGCGATTGCCCTGGCCGTCGCCCGCTCAGCACTTGTCGAGGCCGATGTTGATGCGCGTGATATCGAAGCCCGTCGGTGTAATGCTGATCGATTGCTTGCACGTCGTGGTCGTCACCGCCATGGCCGCGGTGAACGCTTTCCCGGTGATCGATACATTGAAGCCGTTGTCGGTGAACCGGCCCGCCACCGCGCCCACCGCCGAGTGCGTTTTCTCCTCCCACTCGCCGGTCAGTTGACCGTTTGCGTGGTTGAGTTTTGCCGTGGCATCGATCTTGTAGCTTGTGGATGCACAGCGCAGGTTCTGTTTGAGTTGCGTGCCGCCCGCTTCGAGAAAGTAAGTGGCGACGCACTTCACCTGCTCGGACACGCCGCTGACGAGGGTGATCGAACCCCAACCGGACCAGCGCCCGACCAGGTCGTTGATCGGCGCCGCCTGCCCCGATGAACCGCCGGTGACCATGATCAACCCAGCGATGACTACTGCCGAAACCCACTTGAAGCGCATCATTTAATGTCCTCCGGCCCGAGCGTTTGGACGCTGATACAATTGGTCCGCCCGATCAGTGGTAATCGGGCAACGCGCCAAGCACTGCGTGGGGACGGGAAGCCAAGTCGCTGGTTCAGTCAAGCGCGAAAACGCACTGCAGCCGTGCCACGCCCGTCAAGATGGCGGGCGCAAGCGGCGTATGGCGAACAAGGGGTCAATGGGACCGTGGCCGGCCCCCAGCCCCAACTCCTGCCCCGACCGCAAGGCCTCCCAAACGAACGACTTGGCCCGTTCGACGGCCTGTTCAAGTTCGACACCCGTCGCCAGCAGGGCAGCAATGGCAGCCGACAGCGTGCACCCGGTGCCGTGTGTCGAGCGGGTTGCGATCCGGGCGCGTGAGAACCGCGCCAGGCCGTGGCGGGTTGCCAGCAGGTCGACCGCATGATCGCCCTCGCCGTGGCCGCCCTTGAGCAGGACCGCCCCGCAACCTAATGCCAGCAGTGCCTGCGCCTGCCGTCCCTGCTCGTGCTCGTTCGTCGCCGGAGCGATGCCGAGCAGGACTGCTGCCTCGGGCAGGTTGGGGGTGATCAGGGTTGCCAGCGGCAGCAAGTGCCGTCGGATCGCCGCTACCGCGTCCGCGGCAATCAGGCTGTCGCCGCTCGTCGCGATCATGACAGGGTCGGCCACCAGCGGGATCTGCCGGCACGGGGCGAGCCGCTTGGCCACGGCCTCGACGATGGCGCTGGTCGCCAGCATGCCGGTCTTGATCGCACCGACCTTCAAGTCGCACAATACGGCCTCCATCTGACTGACCACGAACGGCGCCGGCACCGCGTGCACGCCGTGCACGCCCAGCGTGTTCTGCGCGGTCAGCGCGGTGATCGCGCTGGCGCCGTAGACGGCAAACGCAGAAAACGTCTTGAGATCGGCCTGTATGCCGGCTCCGCCGGAGCAGTCGGATCCAGCAATCGTCATTGCAACGGGGACAGCGCGCGTCATGGCTTCGGCAGCGTTTGCTTCATGATGTCGGTCTGCAGCGACTTCTGCGTGAACCATTCCTCGACCGAAGACAGCCCGGGGAAGGTTTCGAGCATCCACTGCCCGAACGCCTGCAGACTGAACCAGGGAAACACGTTGAGGATCGCAATTCCAGTCAGGACCAGCACGATCCCCATGGCCTTTTCGACCGAACCCAGATGGCGCTTGAAGCGCTGCATGAACGACAGAAACGGGCGAATCGCCACCGCCGCCAGAATGAACGGCACGCCGAGCCCGAGCGAGTACACCGCAAGCAGCCGCGCGCCGGATGCAGCACTCCCTTCGGTGGCGGCAACCGCGAGGATGGTCGCCAGGACAGGCCCGACGCAGGGCGTCCAGCCGAACGCGAAGGCTAATCCGATCACGTAGGCACCGATCAAGCTGACGCCTTGCATGTTCGAATGGTAGCGCGCCTCCTGGTACAGGAACGAAATGCGCAATAACCCCAGAAAATGCAACCCGAACAGAATGATGATGATACCGGCTGCAATCGACAGCTGGCTCTTGTAGGTCGCGGTCAGGCCACCGAACACCGACGCGCTGGCGCCCAGCGCCACGAACACGGTGGTAAAGCCTGCGACGAAGAACAGCGAACCGAGCACGATCCGCCGCCACACCTTGGGGTCAAGCCCTTCGGCGACGCTGCCCTGGCTGATGGTGGTGCCGCCGAGGTAGCCGAGGTAGGGCGGCACCAGCGGCAGCACGCACGGCGACAGGAAACTCGCGAGGCCGGCGAGCGCGACACCGAAGTAGATGTTGAGGTCGGCGAACATGGTGCGCATTCCGATCGATTGAGCGTGCGCGAAGCAAGTCCACCTGTGCACGCCGACGTTACTCGACGCTGCCATGTAGGCGCGTGAGGCTGCTGCGGCAACTCACGGTGGCGTCACACCATCGGCCGCATGCGCTGGACTTGCGCCTGGAATCTGAGGTCCGTCACCAGCATAGGCTTTTCCCTCCGACCGACCGTTCGCCTGGCCCCTACTCGGCCGCGGCCGCCGACCGCACAGGACGGCGGGAGCGCAGTATCCGGGCCGAACCCTTGGCGTTCTGCCCTTCGCCGAAACCAGCCAGCCGCTCGGCCACAGCGATGATCGTTGCACCGTCGCGCAGTTCCAATTCTCCGCCCCAGGCCAGCAGCAGATGTGCCTCGCCACCCGTGGCGGGAGTGAAGCGTCGGCCCTGCGCGCCTCGCGTTTCGATCATTTCCGTTACCGACTTGGCACCATCGCGCAGCCGACGCTCGGCCAGTATCTTCTTGCCCGAGCGGTACAATGTCAGGCGCCCTGGTGCTGCCGGTGATGCGGTCAGCCAGACCCCGATCACGGCGCGCCCGTCCGCGGCAACCTCAGCCGTTGCCTGCTGTTCCTCGTCCAGCCGCAAGCCGACGATGTTGATCTTGAGCGTCGGATTGAACGTCGCCATCGCCCAGGCACTCTGTGTGAGCTTCATGCCCGGCAGATAGAAACTCACGATCGTCTTTTCGAATGGCGTCTTTTCCTTGGCGCGCACGACATCGGCGATTTTTGTAATCTCGAGTTCGTTCAGGCGGTGCGGCAGCGCGACGGCCACATGACGCCGGCTGAATTCCACCGAGTTGTCCTCCGACACGACCCGATAGGGGCTCGGATTGTCGCCCTTGGGCGTAGCAAGGCCGGCGGCAGGGGCTGGCCGCGGTGCTGGTCCGGCCTTGGCGACGGGGGGTTCGACCATGGAGCCGACCAACAGCGAAAGGAGCGCCAGCGCGAGGACGGCAAAGGTCGGCAGGAAGTTCGGCATGGTGCATCCCCGGCAAAAGACGCAAACTGTTAGAGTTGCAGATAGCGAGACTTGGTTAACAATGTCTTAAGAACCTTGAATTGAGTCTTCCCGCCCGTCATGGTCGTGGGATGCCCCTTGCGACGAGGCCAACAGCCGTGACCAGCACACCAACACAACCCAAGCCTTCGCCCTTGCCTGCTAGCCTCGAAGGCCACGTGGTTCCGCCCGAACGCATGGAGCTGATCGAACCACATATTAAGGCACTGGCCGCGACGGCACTTGCCGTGTCGGATGAAGTGCCACTCCAGGCCGACGCGGGCGATTTCGTCGCGATCCTCGAAGCCGAGGAGGTGTGACATGGAGCAACGCACCCTCTCGCTCACCGCCCTTGCCGCCGCCGTTCGCGATGGCCGCACGTCCAGTGAGGAGGCGACGTCCGAGGCGCTTAGCCTCGCGCGACGTGTGCATGCGCGCACCAACGCGGTCATCACGTTCCATGAAGAGGCGGCGCTGGCCGCGGCACGGGCCGCCGACGCCAGCCTGGCAGCAGGCCGGGTCTTCGGTGCGCTGCATGGCGTGCCCCTCGCCCACAAGGACATGTTCGACCGGGTCGGATTGATCCCGAGCTGGGGCGCAAAAATCCGCCGCGATCAGCCAAGCTCGCGCGATGCGACGGTGATCGCGCGCCTGCAGGCAGCCGGCAGCCACCAGATCGCAGCGCTGCATCTGACCGAATTCGCCTTCGGACCAACGGGCCACAACTACGTGCTGGGTCATGCCCGTAATCCGTGGAACACCGACCATATTACCGGTGGGTCTTCGTCCGGCTCCGCCATTGCGGTTGCGACCGGCGTGGTGTCGGCGGCTCTGGGCTCGGACACGGCCGGCTCGCTGCGGCTGCCGGCTGCGGCCTGCGGCATCACCTCGCTGAAGCCGACCTGGAGCCGCGTGTCGCGGGCAGGTGCCATGCCGCTGTCGGCGTCCCTCGACTGCGTCGGCCCGCTCGCACGCCACGTTGGCGACCTCGCCGTGATGCTCGGCATCATTGCCGGTGCCGATGGCCGTGATGGCACCTCGTCGCGCCGCTCGGTCGCCGATTACAGCCGGCATCTGGCCCAACCGATCACCGGATTGCGCATCGGCATCGACGAGACGCTGGTCGCAATGGCCGATAGAACCGTCCAGGCGCGGTTCGAAACCGCACTCGCAATCCTGGTGAAGGCTGGCGCCAAACGCATCCCGGTCAAGTTCCCCGACTGGGGGATGCTCGACCGTCTGACCCAGCTGCTGCAGCTGCCCGAGGTTGCCTCCGCCCACGGCCGCCATCTGCGCCGGCGCGGTGGCGACTTCGGACCCCAGGTGCGGGCGCGAACCGAGTTCGGCCACTTCGTCAGCGGCGCCGACCATCAGACGGCGCTGCGGGCGCGCGGCATGATGCTGGCCCGCACGTTGGCTGAAACCTATGGCCAGTGCGACGTGACGATGTTGCCGACGTTCGCTGATCCGCTGCCGACGATCGCTACCCTCGACGTCACTGGCGGACCCCAGTTGCAGGCCGCCATGGGGCGGGTCGTGCTGTATTGCCGGCCGGTCAACTATCTGGGGCTGCCTGCCCTGACGCTGCCCTACCCCAGTGATGGCTCCCTGCCGAACGGCTTCCAGTTGATCGGCCGGCCATTCGCCGAAGCGCGCCTTTTGCAACTCGGAACGGCCTATCAGCGGGACGTGCCCTCCCAACTGGCCCCGCTCGACTGAACAGGCCAGCTCGATTGCGGCTTGAGGGCAACGCATCTGCAGCATGTCGCAAAATTGTTCAACCGACCGGCGATAGGCACAATACCGCCTAGCGGTGGCGTCAGCAGACTGCTAGCAACGACAAAAAATTCACCTGCAGGAGGAGTTCCCATGAAACTGACCCGTCGCCGTTTCACCACCGCTGCCGTTGCCAGTGCCGCAGCTGGCCTGTTGCCGAGGACTGCCAGCGCGCAAAACCCGATCATCATCAAGTTCAGCCACGTCGTTGCCAACGACACGCCCAAGGGCAAGGGCTCGATGCGCTTCAAGGAACTTGCCGAGAAGTACACCGAAGGCAAGGTCAAGGTTGAACTGTACGCCAACTCTTCCCTCTACAAGGATAAGGAAGAGGTCGAGGCACTGCAGCTCGGCGCCGTGCAGATGCTGGCGCCGTCGACGGCGAAGTTTGCGCCCCTTGGTGCCAAGGAGTTCGAAGCTCTCGATCTGCCGTTCGCCTTCGCCGATGACAAGAACTACGAAAAAGTCATGAAGGGCGAGCTTGGCCAGTGGCTGATGAAGAAGCTGGAGCCCAAGGGCATCACCGGCCTGGCGTTCTGGGACAACGGCTTCCACATGGTATCGGCCAATAAGCCGCTGCTGACGCCCGCCGACTTCCAGGGCCTAAAGATGCGCATTTCCGGCTCCAAGATCGCCGACCAGTACTTTCGCAGGCTGGGTGCCAATCCGCAGATCCTGGCGTTCTCGGAAGTCTATCAGGCGCTGCAGACGGGCGTCGTCGATGGCTGCGAGAACACCGCCTCGAACTACCTGACGCAGAAGTTCCATGAAGTGCAAAAGCACATCACGATCGGCGAACACGCCCACCTGCAGTACGCGGTGATCGTCAATTCGAAGTTCTGGAACGGCTTGCCAGCCGATATTCGCACAGCCGTGGACAAGGCCATGGCGGAAGCCACCGACTACACCAACACCATCGCCCGCCAGGAAAATATCGACGCGCTGGAGGAAATCAAGAAATCCGGCAAGTCGACGATTCACGTGCTCACTGCCGAGCAGCGCAAGGTCTGGCGCGAAACGATGGCGCCGACCTGGATCTGGGCCGAAGGTCGCGTTGGCAAGGAAGTTCTCGAACTTCTGAAGAAAGTGACCGCTGTGTGACACTTCCCGCCGGAACAAAATGCTAGCGTCGCCTCGGCCGGTCGTTGGACCTGGCCGAGGCAGTATTTTTTTGAGCAGCGAGCCCAGACCATGTTTTCCCGCCTGCTGAACCACCTCGAGGAGTGGCTGATCGCGACCCTGATCGCGGTCGCGACGTTCATCATCTTCGTGGCGGTTCTCCACCGGTATGGCTCGACGGTGCCGATCCTGTTCCCTTACCTGCGCGAAATCGACATGTCCTGGGCACAGGAATTGTGCATTTACATGTTCGTATGGATGGCGAAGTTCGGGGCGGCCTATGGCGTGCGCCAAGGCATCCACGTCGGCGTCGACGTGTTCGTCAACATGGTGTCGCCCCAGGCGCGCCGGCCGGTGATCCTGTTCAGCTTGCTGAGCGGCGCACTCTTCACCGGCATCGTCGGCACGCTCGGCGCCTACTTCGTGTGGGGCATTTTCCAGACCGGCCAGCATTCGAACGACCTAGAAGTGCCGATGTGGATCGTCTACCTCGCCGTGCCGCTCGGCTCCTTTCTGATGTGCTTCCGTTTCCTGCAGGTTGCAGCCACCTTCCTGCAAACTGGTGAGCTACCGCACCACGACCACACCGCCGTCGCCGGCATGGAAGACATGAAGCCCCTGGAAGTTGTCCGATGATCTCGCCCGCTGCACCCATCGCCCAACGCAATGGCCCGCTGATCCCGATGCTGCTGATCGGCGTGCCGATCGCCCTCGTCGCGCTCGCTTTCGCCGCCAAGTTCGGACTGATCGTGATGTCGCCCGGCGCCCGCGTCGGTATGATCTTCGCGTTGCTGCTTGCGATGATGCTGACCGGCATGCCGATCTCGATTGCGCTCGGCCTTACAGTCCTCACCTACATCTTCACGTTGACGACGCTCCCCGTCGAAGCGATCGCACTCAAGCTGTTTACCGGCATCGAGAAATTCGAGATCATGGCGATCCCGTTCTTCATCCTGGCCGGCAACTTTCTCACTCATGGCGGCGTCGCCCGCCGCATGATCAACTTCGCAACCTCCCTCGTCGGTCACTGGCATGGCGGCCTCGCACTCGCCGGCGTGATCGCCTGCTCGCTGTTTGCCGCGGTCTCGGGCTCGAGCCCGGCAACGGTGGTTGCGATCGGCTCGGTCGTGCTGCCGGCGATGGTGGCGCAAGGCTTCCCCAAGCGCTTCGGCGCGGGCGTCATCACCACGTCCGGCTCGCTCGGCATTCTGATCCCACCCTCGATCCCGATGGTGATCTATGCGGTTTCGACCAACACCTCGGTCGGCGCGCTGTTCATGGCCGGCGTGGTGCCGGGCTTGATGCTGGCGTTCCTGCTCGGCCTAACCACCTGGCGGCTCGCCCGCAAGAACAACTATCCGCGCATGAGCCCTGAAGGCGGCCGCACCAGTGGTGCTGCCACGGCTTCCGCCTTCGGCGGACTGGTCATCTGCGCCATCGCCACCACGTTCCCGCTGTTCCTCGGCTGGGTCTATGGCCTCGTCACGGCGCCGGCAAGCCTGGTCAATCTCGTCACCGGCGACATTGGCGGTTTCCTGAAAATCACCAATCGCTACAACATCGCGAACGGCTTCGTGATGTTTATCGCCTCGATCGTCTGGCTGGTGCTGGCCGGCCTGATGTTCCCCAACCGGATCAAAATCGGCTTCCTCAAGTACGAAGCGTTGAAGGTCTGGAACGCCTACTGGGTCAGCATCTGGGGCCTGCTGCTGATCGTGATCGTGATTGGCGGCATCTATTCGGGCCTGTTCACCCCGACCGAGGCGGCGGCCATGAGCGCGGTCTACGCGTTCTTCATCGCCGTCTACGTCTACAAGGATCTGAAGCTGTCGGATGTGCCGCGCGTGCTGCTCGACAGCGCGTCCATGAGCGCCATGCTGCTCTACATCATCACCAACGCGGTGCTGTTCTCGTTCGTGATGACGTCCGAGGGTGTGCCACAGACCATGGCCGATTGGATCATCGCGCAAGGTTTCGGCCCGATCGGCTTCCTGCTGGTCGTGAATGTCCTGCTGCTGCTCGCCGGCAATGTGATGGAGCCATCGTCGATCATCCTGATCATGGCGCCGATTTTGTTCCCGGTCGCAACCAAGCTCGGCATTGACCCTGTGCACTTCGGCATTTTGATCACGGTGAACATGGAAGTTGGCCTGTGCCATCCGCCGGTGGGGTTGAACCTCTATGTCGCCTCCGGCATTACCAAGATGGGCATCACCGAACTGACCATCGCGGTGTGGCCGTGGCTGCTGACGATGCTGTGCTTCCTCGTCGTCGTCACCTATTGGCCGGGATTGTCGCTGTGGCTGCCCAGAACGCTTGGCATGCTGTAGTTTCGCTGACGCGAATGGGGCGTCCCCCCCATGCCCCGATCGAGGCGACGCGTCCCCTCGAACTCCCCTTGGCGTAAGCGGAGCGCGGCGTTGACTGGAGGCGAACATGAGTGATCTGACCGGCATCCCCTGCATTTTCATGCGCGGCGGCACGTCGCGCGGGCCCTATTTCAAGGCAGCTGACCTGCCGGTCGATATCGCCACCCGTGACCGCGTGCTGCTGGCCGCCATGGGCTCGCCCGACGTGCGCCAGATCGACGGCCTCGGCGGCGCCGATACGCTGACCAGCAAGGTTGCGATCGTCTCGAAGTCCAGTCGGCCCGGCGTCGACCTCGACTACCTGTTCGCGCAAGTCGACATCAAGCGCGCCATCGTCGACACCGCGCCCTCATGCGGCAACATGCTGGCGGGCGTCGCGCCATTCGCGGTCGAGACCGGGCTGGCGAAGGCCACGGGCGATGAAACCCGCCTGATGATCTTCAACGTCAACACCGAAAGCCGCATCGAGGCCGTCATCCAGACGCCGGGCGGGCGCATGCGCTACACGGGCGACGCCCGCATCGACGGCGTGCCGGGGACGGCAGCACCCATCATCTTGAACTTCATGGACGTGGTCGGCTCGGTGTCAGGCAAAATGCTGCCGACCGGCAAGCTGCGTGACGTCATCGACGGCCTAGAACTGACCGCCATCGACGTCGCCATGCCGATGATCCTGATGCGTGCCGCCGACTTCGGCCTCACCGGCATCGAGGACCGCGCCCACTTCGACGCCAACAAGGCGCTGTTCGTCCGCGTCGAGAAGATCCGCCTCGAAGCCGGCCGCCGCATGGGGTTCGGCGATGTGGCAGACAAGGTGATCCCGAAGGTTGGCCTGCTGTCGCCCCCGCGCACCCCGCAGGGCACGATCACCTCGCGCTATCTGACGCCGCATGCCCTGCACAACGCGCACGCGGTGACAGGCGCCGTGTGCGTCGCAACCGCCTGTGCGCTCGAAGGCTCGATCGCGCACGAACTCGCCCGCCCCGAGGCCGTAAACCCGCGCACGATCTGGATCGAGCACCCCTCGGGCGAGGTCGACGTGCGGCTCGAGACCCGTGGCCACGGCGCGGACATGGACGTCGTCGCCGGCACCCTGCGCACCGCCCGCCCCATCATGCGCGGCGACGTGCTGGTGCCGGCTGCGTTGTGGCCCAGGTGAGGCGCACCATCGAGCGTTGATCGCGTTGTGCGAGCGGCCCGACATCACCACGAGCGCCTCGATCGACTCCAATTTTGCCGTCTACCGCCTGCCCAAACGCCGCAAGTTCAAGAACGTTTTCTTCAGCTCCGGGTCACCGGAGCACACGCTCGCTATGCGACCCCACAGCAGGTTGAACTCGCTTGTTCACGACCGAGGGATTTTACTGCCCCCCTAACGCAAAAAGGGCCCCACTTGCGTGGAGCCCTCTTCTTTCAAACCGCAGCCCTAGGCTGCCTGGACAATGGGGAGGGGTGTCTTGTCAGCCCCCTCTTGCTCGACGCCCGAACGGAGCGCAATGCCGATGTAGCGTACGCGACCCGCGATCTTGGCTTTCTGAACTCCAAGCTCACCGAACTCACGACCAAACGTCGGTAGTGCCAAAGGTTCTTTCTGCTGCTCTTCACACCAGGCACAATAGTCTTCGTAAAGTCCTGTTGCCGTCAGACTGGAACCATCCTGAGCGTCGATCCTTTCCTTGTAGAAGCGCTCCACATCCGTTTCCGGAGCAAGCATTTTCGGTGCAGTCTTATTGTCGTTCGCGCTGGCAACTCGCGGCTTCGACGCCGCAATCATTGCCGGTACGGGCGCCGGAGCCAAAACAGGCTCGGCTACTGCCATGACCGTTGCCATGGCGGGAGCCGCCGGAGCATCCTGGTCATAGAGACGCCATTGGCTGAAAGCGATGTACATGCCGAAGCCAGAGCCGATCTCGAGCAGAAGCGCTACGAAGATGGCCATAGTCGTCTGTACGTCTTCCAGCGAGGCCGTTGGCACGACCTTCTTGAGCAGGGACAGCAAAACAGCTGCCTGCGGATCGGCCTCACCCTTGTGAGTACCGGCGGACTGACCAATCTTAGCGGTCAGCTCCGAAGCACGGGCACCGAGCTTGGCTGCCTGCTGACCGGAGGCCAGTTCGGCGTTCAGCGCGTGGATCTGTTGACAGAAGTCACGCTGTGCCTTGCCGTTCATTACGGTACAGCTCGTTGTCCAGCTCCACTCCCGACGGTTCTTGAACCCGTCGAGTTCGGCTTGCACAGTCGTTGCAGGACGATGCTGGGGGATCCACGCCAGCTGATCGTTCGTCCGTTTCAACTCCGTCTGCAGATCCTTATAGGTCTGGGTTTCAGCCGCACGCGTGCCGGACGTATCAGCCCGATTGAGTGCAGCATGCCCCAGTGCAGACGTCATGGAATAGGCCGTAACGACGACCCACACGACGGCGGATGCGGCGGCTTGCGACCACATCCTATTCTTGAGTGCGGCAAAGAAGAAAAACGGCACGAGTGCCTTCATGCAATCAGCCGCCGCGCTGGCCGATCCATAGATTACGCCATCCAGCTCGGTTTTCCCGAGACTGTAACCGAAACGGTAGTTCATGGCAGCCGACACGGCGAGTAGTACGCCGGCTGCAAGAACCCCTAGCACGCCCAGAGCGTGTCTCATTGCCCTCTCCATTTCAAGGGCCCGTCGACGCAGAACGGTAAGAAGACGAGCATCAGTCTTCGTCATGAGGGTGCGTGAGCTCAGGTGACGACGGCCGAAGCCGGGTCAGGATCCTGCAGCGCCACAATTCGAAGTGAGCTCCGAGCATTGCCAAAGGTGTTGCCATTCCCCAACAGCAACTACCAAGCCCGGCATCGAACCGACGTGCATAAACCACTCCTGTACGCATCAGGCTAAACCGGCTTATTCACAGGTGCTGTCGCCGCTGAAACGCATCTGTGTGTAACCGATCCAGAACGAGCCGACGCCAAATCAATGGCCACAATCAGCTCCCTCAACGTGAACAGCTACGCGATTCGAGCCGGAATTGATAATGGCGATCAGGTTGGTATGCGATTATGCCACTGACCGAGGTAGTGCAGGACACACTTGCGACGGCGCATCGGTTGCAGCACTTTTCCCCTGGCCAGACTGGAATTATGCACCCCTTGTGCACAGAGGGGGTACCAGTTCTCAACATCAATGGTATTTTTTCGCGAACCCATCGACATCTAGTGTTGTAGCGCCCATTATAGGGTGTGCTTGCGAAGACATGCGCCCCTCATGACTGTGGTCGACCAGACACACCGCAACCTGCTCGCAAGTTCGCACTTGGCCCAAACGCCATGTCATGACGTCGAGGTATGGCCGATCGCGACATCGACACCGTCACCGGAGGGTCGAACTCTGGTGGCAGGCATTCATTATGATATGACGAGCACAGCACTTGTCTTGGTTTGCATCTTGCTAATGGCCGTCCCCGCGTGGAATGGGTGGTGAGTGCGAGGCTCGCCCTTGAGTGACTGGACTTTGTAGTTTGGGCGTGCTGGCGAGACTGTGGATGGAGTTGGTAGTTATGCGGAAGTTGATTCTGTTCCTGTTCATGACTGTTGGAGTGGGCACGGGCATTTATGTGCTGTCGCAGAGTGCGATGTTATCGACGATCGGCGGTCAGTTGGCCGTGCCAAGCCCGCTGACCGAATCAGCGAGCGCAACGCCAACCTCCCCACCGCGCATCGCAGACATCACTGTTCCGAGAGTTTTTTCGGCCGCTGAGCCCGTGATCACACCGGCCGCCAAGCCCGCACATACGCCGGTTTTTGCAGCCCAGCCGGCGCCAGCGCCAAGCACCCCGGTGCAGACCTTCTCGAGCGGCCCGATCGTGGCTTACGTCGCTGCCCCGCTCACGCCCCTGGCGGCAAGTGGTGCAGAGCCGGCCGTGCGGCGCCTCTCATCTTCCCGGCCCGCCGATGACGATGCACGCCGGGAACTGGTCAAGGATCTGCAGCGCGAACTGAAGCGCGTGGGCTGCTATGATGGCGAAATGAGCGGTGTCTGGTCGCCGGCATCCAAGAAAGCGATGTCGGCCTTCACCGAGCGCGTCAACGCCACGCTGCCGCTCGAAGAGCCCGATTACATCCTCCTCACCCTCATCCAGGGACACAGTGCACAGGCCTGCGGGAAGGCGTGTCCTACGGGGCAAGCCATGAATGACGGCGGCAAATGTGTGCCAAACGCCATTCTGGCCCAGACGCAGAAGCGTGCTGGCGACAAGTCAACGACGGCCCAACTGGTCGAGCAACCGGCTCCCGCCCCGCGCCCGGACCTGGCGCGCAGCCAGCGCCAGGCCGCATCCCCCCAGAGCACAGGCTCCCTATCGTCGCCGGCGGCCACGGCAAAGCAGAGCGGTTCGTCCTGGGCAACGGTGGTCACGGCAACGCCGCAGGCGACGACTGCAATTGCGCCCGTAGCGGCCACTCCGGTCGCGCCGCTGCCCGGCCGCATGGCAATTGGCGCGCCAATCGATACAGCCCAGGTGGCACAAAACGCACGGCCTTCCGACGCCGAGCGGCAAAAGGCCGAACTGGCCCGCCGCAAGGCGCAGCTCACGGCTGCCGCCGAATCGCAGCGCGACGCAGAGGTCGAAGCCGAGCGCCGGGCGCGCGTGGCAGAGGCTCAGGAGCGCAGAGCGGCCAGGGAACTGCAGGCTCAAGCCAGAGCCAGGGCAGCGGCAGAAACCCTGCAGCGCGAAGCCGTGCAGAAGGAAAAGGACAGGGCGGCGGCGAGGGCCCGGGTGGCCGCCGAACTATCCCAAAATCCGATCGCCCCTGCCGAGAAGGATAAGTCGCCGAAGCTCGCCCAGCTCACCCCGACAGAGCCGACAGCCGGCAGCCCATCGCCGGATGCGATCGCTGACAATGCCGCCATTGCAGCGGCCGCTCGCAAGGTGGTCCTGCGTAAGTCCGAGGCCCAGATCGTGGAGAAGCAGGGCGACCAACGGGAGCGGGTAGCAGGCCCGACCGCCGCAGCAGCAGATCAAGTTGCAGCAGCGCCCCTGCCGACCGTGAACGGACGCGTGCAAATTTTGCAGCCGCGCGCCGTTCCCGCGCCCCGGCGCTTTGCCCCACCGCCCTATGGGTTGGGCGCCGTCCAATCGGCACCACGGCCGTCGCAGGCCTACAACTCGCGGCCGAACCACTGGACCCGCACGATCTTTTCCGACATTGCCCGAATTCGCTGACCCCACCCGGCGCGGCACTTTGACGGTCAGCTGATGGCGCAGGTCTCACTGGTGGGAACCCACGACGTGTTGTTCTGCTGCAGATCGCATTCGGTGATGACAGTGCCCACATGCGTCGTCATGCAGACCTTTTCACCGAGTTGGAACGAGCGGCCGCGATAGAGGCAGCGGCAAGGGATCACCTTGCCATCGCCGCCGGTGACGCCGTGGAACGGAGACGTTTGCCATTGTGACGTTGCGGGGGGCGGTGGCGCAGCGGACTGGCCGAACGCGGCAGATGCCAACAGCGGCAGTGCGAGCGCCGCGGCGGACACGAGCGCCATCACAGACGCTCGAAGGCCATGTTCAGTTGCCGAAGCCGCAATCGCCTGACGCATCGCCTGCCTCCCGCGGTTAGCCGCCCTGCAGGCTAGCGGACGCGCCGCCAGATGTCACGGCTCGCGTACATGACGGTGCGACATCAGCTGCGCAGCCGCCTTGTGTCGGCATCGAACAGTGGTGTTGCCTGCAGCCGCGCCCGGCGGCGCTCGCCGATGATCTCGATCTCCCAGGTGGCTTTGTCCCCGCCGTGGTCAAGCGCCTCGCCCGGCACATACCCCATGGCGACCGAGCACCCGGCATGGTGGCAATAGCCGCCCGAGGTGATCCAACCGACAACCTTGCCGTCCTTCCAGACCGCCTCGTCGCCGATCGCGTCGGCGTCGCCCGCGTCGACGACAAAGGCGACGCGCTGGCGGGCTGGCCCCTTCTCTTTTTCGGCGACCGCAGCGCTGCGCCCGATGAAGTCGCTCTTGGTCAGGTCGACGAAGCGGCCGAGATTGGCCTCATAGGGCCCATAGGTCGGCCGGAACTCGCGCGCCCAGGTGCCGAAGTTCTTCTCGCGGCTGAGCGACATCAGGGCGCGTGAGCCGAACGGCTTGATGCCGAACTCCTGGCCGGCTGCCCATAGGGTATCAAACAGCGCCCGCAGATTTTCAGGCGCGACCCAGATCTCGTAGCCAAGGTCGCCGGTGAACGAGATACGCCCGACCATGGCCGCACACATGCCGATCTCCATATCGGGGCGGAAGTCCATGAACTTGAACGCGGTCGCCGACACATCGTCGTCCGTGAGCTTTGCCAACAGATCGCGCGATTTCGGCCCGGCGATCGTGAGCCCTGTGAGCCCCAGGCCCAGCGCCTTCACCGCGACACCGCCCTGCGTCGGCAGATGCTGCTCGAACCAGCGCATATGATACTTTTCAGCCGAGCCCGAGCCGAACAGGAAGAAGCGTTCGGGCGCGGCCTTCGCGACCGTGAAATCACCGATCACCTTGCCGGCCTCGTTCAGCATCGGTGACAACGTGAGCCGCCCCTGCCGCGGCATCCTGTTGGTCAGCAGATGCGACAGCCAGCCTTCGGCGTCGGTGCCCGTCACCGCGTACTTGGCAAAGCTCGACGTCTCGGCAATCCCGACGTCTTTGCGCACGGCCTCACATTCCGCCTTCACGTAGGGGAAGTCGGTCGAGCGGTGGAACGAGAACTCGTCCTTGACGCCGGGCGGGGCAAACCACAGCGGCACCTCGAGCCCCCAGTAGTCGCCCATGATCGCGCCCATATCGAGCCATCTGGAATAGAGCGCGGTGGTGCGCAGGGGACGTGCCGCCGGCAGTTCCTCGTTAGGGAAGCGCACGCGGAAGCGGCGACCGTAGTTCTCGCGCACCTTGGCGTTGGTGTAGGCGCGCCCGGCCCAGTCGCCGTAGCGGGCAACATCCATCGCCCACACGTCCATGCCGGGATCACGATCGACCATCCAGTTCGCCAAAGCCAAGCCGACGCCACCGCCCTGGGAGAAGCCAGCCATCACGCCGCACGCCACCCAGTAATTCCGCAGCCCGTTGACGGGCCCGACCAGTGGATTGCCGTCCGGGGCGAAGGTGAATGGCCCGTTGATGATTTTCTTGATGCCGGCCCTCTGGAACGGCGGGAAGTGGCGGAAGCCGACCTCCAGGTTCTCGGTCATGCGGTCCATGTCGTCGGGCAGCAGCGTCGGCCCGAAGTCCCAGGGCGTTTCCTTCGGGCTCCACGGGATGCCATGACGCTCGTAGGTGCCGAGCAGCATGCCACCGCGCTCCTGGCGCATGTAGATCTCGCCATCGAAGTCAACGGCGTGCGGGATCTCCTTGCCCGTCGCCTTGTTGTAGGCAGCCACCTCCGGCATGTCTTCGGTGAGGAAATACTGGTGCTCCATGGCGAGGATCGGCAATTCGAGGCCGACGAAGCGGCCGACTTCCCGCGCCCACAAACCGCCGGCATTCACCACGTGCTCGGCGTGGATGTTGCCTTTGTCGGTGATCACGTCCCAGCTACCGTCAGTGCGCTGCTTCGTGTCGGTAACGCGCGTGTGCAGGATCACCTCGGCGCCGCCCTTGCGGGCTGCCCCGGCATAGGCGTGGGTGACGCCGTAGGGATCGACATGGCCCTGGTCAGGGTCATACATGGCGCCGACGAACTGGCTCTTGTCGATCAGCGGTAGGATTTTTTCGGCCTCGTCGAGCGAGACGAGTTCCAGCCGCATGCCCATGTAGCGGCCCTTCGAGTACATGTTCTGCAGCCATTCCCAGCGCGCCGGAGTGGAGGCGAGCATGAGCCCCTCGGTCATATGCAGACCGCAGGATTGGCCGGAGATGGCTTCGATCTCCTTGTAGAGATTGATCGTATACTGCTGCAGCTTTGCGACGTTGGGATCGCCGTTGACGGTGTGCATGCCGCCGGCCGCATGCCACGTCGAGCCCGAGGTCAGTTCGAGACGTTCCAGCAGGACGACGTCGCGCCAGCCCTTCTTGGTGAGATGATAGAGGACACTCGCCCCGACGACACCGCCGCCGATCACCACCACCCGTGCCGTGTTGCGCATCGCCTCAGTCCCCTGGTGTCTGGTCAGGCGGCCATTTGCAATCCTGATGGGGAAAAGCGCAAGCGCGCGTGCGGGGCATGGCAGCACAACCGCCCGCGAACACTGGTGCCGGCTGAGGGGATTGAACCCCCGACCTTCGGTTTACAAAACCGCTGCTCTACCGCTGAGCTAAGCCGGCGACGGCTGTGTCTATAGCGACCGGCACGGCGCCTGACTACCCCCACGCTATCGCCCCAGCGCCTGCAGCCGGGCGGCGCGCAGCTTTGCGAAATCCTCGCCCGCGTGATAGCTCGACCGGGTCAGTGGAGACGCCGCCACCAGCAGGAAGCCCTTGGCTGATGCCATCCGCTCGTAGGACTTGAACTCGTCCGGCGTGACGAACGATTTCACCTCGGCGTGCTTGCGGGTCGGCTGCAGGTACTGGCCGATGGTGAGGAAATCGACATCGGCCGAGCGCAGATCGTCCATCAGTTGCAGGACCTCCTCGCGCGCCTCGCCGAGGCCGACCATGATGCCGGACTTCGTGAACAAGGTGGGATCGAGTTCCTTCACGCGCTGCAGCAACCGCAAGGAGTGAAAGTAGCGGGCGCCGGGTCGGATCTTCAAGTAGAGCCCGGGCACGGTTTCGAGGTTGTGGTTGAACACGTCGGGCCGGGCAGCCACCACCACTTCCAGCGCCCCCGGCTTGCGCAGGAAGTCAGGCGTGAGAATTTCGATCGTGGTAGCGGGCGTGCGGGCGCGGATCGCGCCGATCACCTGGGCGAAGTGCTGGGCGCCGCCGTCGGGGAGATCATCCCGGTCGACCGATGTGATCACCACGTGTTCGAGACCGAGCTTCGCCACCGCCTCGGCGACGTTCACCGGCTCGGCCGGGTCGAGCGCGCCTGGCAGGCCCGTCTTCACATTGCAGAACGCGCAGGCCCGCGTGCACGTGTCGCCCATGATCATCATGGTCGCGTGCTTCTTGGTCCAGCATTCCCCGATGTTGGGGCAACCCGCTTCCTCGCACACGGTGGCCAAGCCATGGGCGCGTACGATGGCTTTCGTCTCGGCATAGCCGGCCGACGTCGGCGCCTTGACCCTGATCCAGTCCGGCTTGCGCTGGATCGGCGTGTCGGGGCGGTTGGCCTTCTCGGGGTGCCGGGGACGCGTGTCGAGGGTCGTGACCATGGGATCTCCCGCCGGGCCAACGCTGCCCAGCCATTCCCTATACGTGGCCGACCCCGCGATCCGGATCAAGCCCCTACCGGCCGATGATGCGCGCCAGCACGACGACGATGAACGCGCCGACCGTCGAAACCGCGATCTGGTTGCCAAAGCCCGGCAGGAACGCATCGAAGTTCGGCACTGGCGCCGGGAAGGGGAGCGGAATGATGCCGAAGCGCACGAGAAGGCCGCCGACAAAGGCGCCGATGATGCCGACAACGAGATTGCGGAACAGGCCGCCGCCTCCGAGCAGCAGACTGACGAGCCAGCCGGCGATCAGGCCGTTGATCGCCATGACGATGAACGGCATGTAGGGCTGCAGTTGCTTGAGCTGTTCCATGTCAAATCTCCCGTGTTGAGCACAACTGCTCCCTTACGCCACGATACGCGCCAGTATTACGACAATGATGGCGCCAATCGTGCTGGTCGCTATCTGGTTCGCCAGCGAATTACCGATGCCCAGGTTGATACCGGTCAGATTGAGCGCAAATCCACCGACGAACGAGCCGATGATGCCGGTGATCAGATAGCGCACGAGGCCGCTGCCGCCGACGAGCACGCTGGCCAGAAAGCCGGCAACAAGGCCGATGATGGCCATCATGATCAGTGCTTGCGTGTCGATCTTGGATTTCATGGCGTTCCCCTTGGCTCGCGTGTCTGTTGAATTCATGGGATTCTGGCATTAACGGCGTTGGGACTGCGTCCCGGCCACCACACGTCACACCCTGGCACGGTGCCAATGACCGGTTACGATTGGAACGCGCAGCGCGCACGCATAATTAAGAGGTCAGTCTGCAAATATCTTGTTTTGCTTTATCATGATATCCGACCACTCGAAGCTCGCGCTGCTTTTTTCAGCAGAGGATCACGAAGATGCAGGACGTCCGTCAGTTCAGTCACCTGGATGTGCCGACCGGAACCGAGCCGCTGAACCTCACCTGGCAGCACCCGCAGGGCATGGTCGGCCTCAGCTTCATCAACATCTTTTTTCGAATCATAACGCTTGGCATCTATCATTTCTGGGGCAAGACCGAGGTGCGCCGCCGCATCTGGTCAGCGATCCGGCTGAACGGCGAGCCGCTGCAATACACCGGCACCGGCAAGGAACTGTTCCTGGGCTTCCTGGTCGTGTTCGGCGTTGTGCTGCTGCCGCTGTTCATCTTGAACCTTATCGCGGGCGTGTACGCTCTCGACAACCCAAGCCTGTCGGGCGCCCTGCAGCTCGGTGTGTCCGCATTGATCTTCATCCTGCTCGGCTTCGGCATCTATCGCGCCCAGCGCTTCCGTCTCTCGCGCACACGCTGGCGCGGCATTCGCGGTGGCCTTGACGGCAGCGCGGGACGCTACGCCTGGTCCTACATCTGGACGGGGCTGCTGGTGCCAATCACGCTCGGCTGGATCATTCCGTGGCGCGCGACGAAACTGCACGGCCTGCTCGTCAACAACATGCGTTTCGGCACGCGCCCGCTGCAGTTCGCCGCGCCATCCGGGCCGCTGTACGGACGATTCGCACTGCTGTGGGTCGGCGGCGTCATGCTCTATGCGGCGGGCATCTTTGGTGTCATCTCGATTCTAGGGCCAAGTTTCACGCAGCAGTCGGCATCCGGCAAGCCGCCGCTTCCCCCCCTTCAGGATATCCTGGCGATTTTCGCGATCGTATTCGGCGCCCTCTTGCTGCTGTCGATCATTTCCGCGTCCTACCAGGCCAAGATGCTCAACCACTTTGCGGCCCACACCCATTTCGAGGGCGCAAAATTCAAAGGCACGGCAACGGCGGGTGGCCTGATCTGGCTCGCCATCAGCAATTTTCTGCTCGGCGTGCTCTCGCTTGGCATTCTGGCGCCCGTGGCACAGGCGCGGGCGGCGCGCTATCGGGTGGAAAACCTCGCGATCGAGGGCCGTGTGCCACTGGCGGCAATCGCGCAGGGCGCCGCACAGGCAGGCGGCTATGGCGAGGGCATCGCCCAGGCCTTCGATTTCGACGCCGTCTGACCTGCCGCCCCACGAACGAGGCCCACACCATGCGCTATGCTGCCACCTTGAGCGACGGCCTGACGGCCGGCAGCAGCAGCGGAACGGTGGGCTTTGCTGAAACCGGCCTCGAGGTCACGAGCGGTTCTGGTGAAAGCTCGCTCTGGCCCTATGCCACGCTCGCCGCTGCGACCCCGCTCAGTCGCGCCAGCCGGGACGTGCTGCTGACGTCGTCGGTGCAAGACGGGGCCACATTGTTCGTCGGCGATCCGGCATTCGTTACTCAGTTGATCGGCAGGGCACCGGGCCTGTCGGCTGGCCGTGAGCGCTGGAAGGCGGCGCGATGGTGGGCGGCAGCCGGTGCGGCCGTGGCTGGCGCGATCGGCGTTCTGTGGTGGCTGGACATTGGCCCTGCGCGCGGGCTCGCCAACGCGATGCCGGATGGGGTGCGGGACCGGCTCGGCCAGCAAGTCATCGCCTCGATGACCCGCAGCTATCGGGTTTGCAATGCGCCAGCCGGCGTTGCAGCCCTCGACACCCTCGGCCAGCGACTGTCGGCGGCGGCTGGCAGCACAGCAAAATTCAAGATCATCGTCGTCAATTGGAAGCTGCTCAACGCCTTTGCGGCGCCCGGTGAGCAGATCGTGTTGACGCGGGAACTGGTCGAAAATGCGCGCGGACCCGACGAGGTGGCGGGCGTCCTCGCCCACGAAATGGGGCATGGCCTGGAGCGACACCCCGAGACGGCGCTGGTCCGCGTCGTTGGCGTTTCGGCAGCACTCGAGTTCATGATGGGCGGCAGCGGCAGCACCATTGCCAACATCGGCTTGCTGTTGGCTCAGCTCAACTATACGCGCGCCGCCGAACTCGAAGCCGACGGCCACTCGTTGCGCATCCTCAAAAATGCCGGCATCTCGACCGGCGGCATTGGTGATTTCTTTAAGCGCGTCGCCAAGATCGAAGGCAGCTCGACGGTCGGCAAGACGATCGGCGGCTATGACATCCTGCGCACCCACCCGCAGTCGGCCGAGCGGGCAAAACGCGCGCTCGACCAGCCGCCCTATCCAGCGACGCCAGCCCTCACCGATGCCGACTGGCAGGCGCTGCGCACCATTTGTGGTGCCGCGCCGGCACAGAAGGCCGAGCCGTAGCGATCAGATCGCGCCCGACGACGACGTCGACAATGCCGATAGGCACAGCCGCCAATCTGCGCACCCCGCCGCTGGGCAGCGCCGATGTCCGCTATCGGCTCGCCATGAATGCGGACCGCACTCTGGCACTCATGCACCTTGACAGCGCTCGTGCCGTGCTCCCATAACACGCGCCTTATCGGGCGGTTAGCTCAGCGGTAGAGCACACCCTTCACACGGGTGGGGTCATAGGTTCAATCCCTATACCGCCCACCATTTTATTGTGGTGCCATAACAAGGAGTTGTTGTGTTTCTGCAGGCTGTATTTTGAATGCTGTTTTTGCTCTAAGGTGGCAGCCGGATTAGCAGAGTCATGACCCTGTCGGCGTCCAACAAGCCGATGATCGCGACATCCGACGCCTGCAACGCGTCATCGTCGATCTTGTGGGCGTAGCCGCGCGATCCCTGGCGGTATCGACGGCTGTGCAGGCGCCCTCGTTGCCGCCTTTGACGATGATGCGGCCTTGCCTGACCTCGCATACGGATGTGCCCAAATGATCCGGTCCGACGAGGTATCGAGGTTCGGTTCGCAGCCATCAGGCGCCCCTTAGCCTCGGCGAGTTTGGCGTCCAGGCCGATGCCCGTGCCGATGCGTGACGTCGCTGTTGCGCGTTGCCACGACGACACCTGGACCGCGGGCGACGGGCGCTTCGTCACTTGGCCGGCCGATGAGCCGCTGATGACCAACGCACCATCACACGGGACGAGCAGCATCCGCCACGCACGCCCAACACGACACTCCCTGGGGCGTGAGCAGGCACTTGCGCCATAGCCGCACTCTATCGAATAGCTAGCCGGAGGATATTGCACTCTTGGTCCGCGGGCCGGTAGCATCGATGCGGATGTGCCGGAACGCGCTGGATCGATCGGCACCACGGCCAGGCTGGTGGATGTCCAACCCGGCAACGGGGTAGACCGGCATCCGCAACATCGGGGCCTGGCTCCACCTGCACGTCACAATCCTCGTCGTCGTCGACACAACGCGTGCCTTGAAGACCACATGAGTGACCCCGATTGCCGATCTGGAGCGGACAATGACCGACGAATCGATTGTCGCGCAACTCGACACGGCCTTTCTCAGGGCCAGTGAATCTTCTGCGCCGGTCAACCAGCAGCTCGACATGTATGCCGATGCGCTGCGTCGCCATCTGCCGCAGTTCGCCGGGGCCGTCGACAGGCTGGTGGCGCGCTTGCAGCGGGCGGGAGCCGGCGGCGCGGCACCTAAGGTCGGCGAGCCGATGCCACCGTTCTGGCTGCCTGATGAACTGGGGCGCCTCGTCAGCCTGGGCGAAGTGTTGTCGCAAGGGCCGGTCGCGCTGGCCTTCCACCGCGGCCACTGGTGCCCCTACTGCCAGCTGAATTCCCGCGCCCTTGCCAGCGTGGTGGAACAGGCCGCTGTCTTCGGCGGGCAAATCATCGGCATCACGCCGGAGCAGCAGCACTTCACGCGGCGGCAGAAGGAGGAAGCCCGCGCCGCGTTCCGTATCCTGTCCGATCTCGAAAACGGCTATGCGCTCTCGCTCAATCTCGCCATCTGGGTGGGTGCCGAGATGGAGCAAAGCATGAGCGAATTCGGCTGCGATCTGCCGCGCTATCAGGGCAATACGAGCTGGTTCCTGCCGATCCCGGCGACCTTCGTGGTGGCAACCGATGGCATCATCCGGGCCCGCTTCGTCGACCCCGATTATCGCCGCCGCATGGACCTCGATGACCTGATTACGGCTCTACAGGCGGCGGGCAAGGCGGCGTAGTTTGCAGCAGCGCGGGCTGAGACCTCACCCGTTCCCCACTACTCGCCCCACACAGCCCACGACCGCTTCAATTCAGCATCCGCTGCCAATCGGCGGCCTGCAGCTGCTTCATCAGGAGCGTGGCCGCGGCGGAGCGCGGCCGGCCGGCCACCGCATAGAGGTAGACGGTGCGCTCCAGCTCCAGTTTGTCGATCGCTAGACGCTTCAAGGCCGGCGTGAGCATCGTGCTGCGCGGCGCAATGGCGACACCCATGTTGCCTTCCAGCAGGCAGATCAGGTCGCGCTCGGATGACACCTCGTGGCCACTTGTCATGGGAATGCCAAGGCCTCTGAGCTGCGCCGCCAGCGGCTCGACCTGCTCGCAATAGGTGCGCGACAGCAAGCGTTCCTGCCGCAACTCGTCGATGTCGAAGGCTTCGTGGTCCGCCAACCGATGGCCCATATTGACGAGCAGCGCATAACGCTCGGTGAACAGCGGCCGGGCGTCGAGACGGTCCCAGGAGGCGGATGGCGAACCTGCCAGCGCCAGATCGGCATCACCCTGCTTCATGATCTCGGCGACTTCGTCGGTCGAACCACGCAGGAACTTCAACTCGAGGCCGTTCATGGCGCGCATCAGCTCGGACAGAAACGGAATGAGCAGTTCCAGGCCGACAGTGCGCGACAAGGCGATTTTTAGCGACGCGATTTCGCCCTTCTTCATGGCGGTCGCGAGCGTGCGAACCCCCAGCGCGGTGTCGTAGCACTGCTGCATCAGCGGCAGCATGCGTTGGCCGAGGTCCGTCAGGTGGGACAGCTTGCGCTCACGGCGAAACAGCTGGCCGCCGAGTTCCTCCTCGAGCAGTTTGATCGCGCGCGTGAGCGAGGGCTGGGAAACGTTGCACTCTTCTGCCGCGCGCGTGAAATTGAGCGTGCGTGATACGCCGATAAAATAACGGATCTGGTGCATTTCCATCGGATCAATGGCTCTCAGCGGCAAATTGTATTCTCATCACGCTATGACATATCAGTGTTTTTATCACAAGCCTTGGCCATGCACGCCGGCTATCGAAACCCGAGCCAGGCGACATTTCCCAGGCATGTGCTGCAAGCGTAGTGTCCGGGCATCGACCCGTACAGGCCGAGACGAGACCATCACATGGACCTGCTGACGGCCGAATGCTGCCCATCAGGCATAATTGAACGGTGCGCGGCCGGTCCCGTGGCATGTTTCATGCGGCCCCATGACCGGCCCATCACTTTGCACCCTGCAATCACAATCAATGGAGAGTGCCATGCAAACCATCAGTGCACAGTCAGCCGGCTCGGAATTGAGCGGCCGGACCGCCATCGTGACCGGCTCCACCAGCGGCATCGGCCTCGGAATCGCACAGGCGTTCGCCGCGGCCGGCATGAACGTCATGTTGAACGGCTTCGGCGATCCCGCAGAGATCGAGCGCACCCGCGCTTTGCTTGCCGGGACCTACGGCGTCAAAGTCGCCTACTCGGCGGCCGACATGTCGAAGCCGGCCGACATCGCAGCCATGGTCACTGAAGCGCGCGCCGCCTTCGGCCACGTCGATATCCTGGTCAACAACGCCGGCATCCAGCATGTGGAGGCGATCGAGACCTTCCCGCCGGAAAAGTGGGACGCGATCATCGCCATCAATTTGTCTTCGGCGTTCCATGCGACGCGCGCCGTCGTTGCCGAAATGAAGGCGCGAAAGTGGGGCCGCATCATCAACATCGCCTCGGCACATGGCCTCGTCGCTTCGCCGTTCAAATCGGCCTACGTGGCGGCCAAGCACGGCATCGTCGGCCTGACCAAGACCGTGGCGCTGGAAACCGCCGAGTTCGGCATCACCGCCAACGCCATCTGCCCCGGCTATGTGTTGACGCCGCTCGTCCAGAAGCAGATACCGGAAACCGCCAAGGCCCGCGGCATCACCGAGGAACAGGTGATCAGGGATGTTCTGCTGCACGCCCAGCCGACCCGCCAGTTCGTCACGACCGAGCAGCTCGGCGCGCTCGCAGTTTTTCTTTGCACGGGGGCGGCCGCGTCGATCACCGGCACGGCGCTACCCGTTGAAGGTGGATGGACCGCACAATGAAAAATCATGATGCAGTGACGGCGGCGCCGCGAACCGTCGCAAAGGCAAACCAGAAGCCGGTCAATCTCGCGCTCCAGGGCGGAGGTGCGCACGGTGCCTTCGCCTGGGGTGTGCTCGACAAGCTGCTCGAGGATGGCCGCCTGTCGATCGAGGCGATCAGCGCGACCAGCGCCGGCACCATGAACGCAGTGGTCATGGCCTATGGCGTGTCGATCGGCGGTGTCGACGGCGCCCGGGAAAAGCTCGCGGAATTCTGGAAGGCGATCTCGGCCGCCGGCGAGTTGTACAGTCCGGTGCGGACCACACCGTGGGAGAAATGGCTGAAGGCGAGCGGCATCCATTCGGAAACCTCGCCCCTGTTCCAGATGTTCCAGGCGATGACGCACCTCTATTCGCCCTACCAACTGAACCCCTTCAACTTCAATCCGCTGCGCGATGTACTGGTCAAGACCGTCGACTTCGAGCAGCTGTCACACTGCAACCGGGCGACGCGCCTCTACGTATCGGCGACGAACGTGCGCACCGGCAAGATCAAGGTGTTCGAGAACAAGGACATGTCGCCCGACGTGGTGCTCGCCTCGGCCTGCCTGCCGTACGTCTTCCAGGCCATCGAAATCGACGGCGAAAACTACTGGGATGGCGGCTTCATGGGCAATCCGGCGATTTTCCCGCTGATCTACAATGGCCGTTCGCAGGATGTCATCATCGTCCACATCAATCCGCTGGAGCGCAAGAAATTGCCCACTTCAGCGCCGGAGATCTTCGACCGGATGAACGAGATCAGCTTCAACTCGTCGCTGATGCGGGAGATGCGTGCGATCGCGTTCGTAACGAAGCTCATCGACGACGAAGCGCTGGATGGCAAGAAGTACAAGCGCATCCACGTGCACTCCATTGGCGACGATCGCGAGATGGAAGCGCTTGGCGTCGCAACCAAACTCAATCCGGAATGGGAGTTCCTGGTCCGCCTGCGCGATGCCGGCCGCAAGAACGCCACCGTATGGCTCGAGCAGAATTTTGACCATGTCGGCAAGTCCTCGAGCATCGACATCGGCCAGACGTTCCTGTGAGCCGCGGCGCTGCCTCGGGTACGGCCTGACTGCGAGAGCGCATCACTCGGGCAACCGCGCTCACACTCGTTGCTCGCAAGGAGGACACTACATGCAGCCAACCACCACCTCCGCATCGCCAAGCCATGACGCTCAACCCCAGGCTGCCACGATCTCGTTCCAGCGGGAAATCGTGATCGGGCTGATCGCGTTCCTCACCGTGGTCGATCTGTTCGCCACCCAGGCGATCCTGCCGACACTGGCGAAGGCTTATGGCGTCAGCGCCGCCGCCATGGGACCCGCGGTCAACGCCAGCACGCTTGGCATGGCGGTCGCTGGCCTTGCCGTCGCTTTTTTCAGCAACCGGATCGATCGCCGGCAGGGCGTGGTGGCGAGCCTCGCCCTGCTGTCGATCCCGACCGCTTTGCTCGCGGTTGCGCCCGATCTCACCACCTTTACGCTGCTGCGCGTGATCCAGGGCCTGTTCATGTCGGCAGCTTTCACGCTGACGCTTGCCTATCTCGCGGAGGAAACCTGCGGTCAGGCGACCGCATCAGCCTTCGCCGCCTACATCACCGGCAACGTGGCGAGTAACCTGTTCGGCCGGCTGATGTCGGCGTCGATCGCGGATTCGCTGGGCCTCGCCGCCAACTTCTACCTGTTTGCCGCCCTCAACCTCGCTGGCGCCGTCCTCGTGTACTTCACGCTGAACGGCATGCGGCACATGGCGGTGGCGATGACCGAGCCGAAGTCGCCGATCCCGGTGTGGCGCCAGCATCTGCGCAATCGACCGCTGCGCGCGACGTTCGCCATCGGCTTCTGCATCCTGTTCGCCTTCATCGGCACGTTCACCTACGTAAACTTCGTGCTGGTCCGGCCACCGCTGTCGCTCGGCATGATGTCGGTCGGCCTCGTCTATTTCGTATTCCTGCCGGCCATCCTGACGACGCCGCTCGCCGGCCGTCTGGTCGCACGCATCGGCACGCGCAACACGATGTGGGCGGCGCTTGGCCTGGCCGCTTGCGGATTGCCGCTGCTGCTTTCGTCCTCACTGGCACCCGTTCTGGCGGGGCTGACCCTGGTCGGCGTCGGCACGTTCTTTGCGCAAGCGACCGCCACAGGCTTCGTCGGGCGCGCGGCGACCACCGATCCAGGCTCGGCGAGCGGCATCTACCTCGCCTGCTACTTTCTCGGCGGACTCGTCGGCAGCGCGATCCTGGGACAGCTGTTCGTGCACGTTGGCTGGACCGCCTGCGTCGCTGGCGTTGGCGCCGCACTGGCTGTTGCCGCCGGTCTCGCGACACAACTCAAGTCGACCGCGCGATAACTGTCATCGCGATGACGCCTCGGGCCACAGAATGCCCACCCCCCCGTCACCGTGCCCCAGCGACCGCGCTTGCCATGCCAAGTTCGCGCAAAATCTCCTCCGTATGCTCGCCGACCGCGGGCGGGTTGCGACGCTTCTGCAAGCGCCGGCCATCGACAGAGAACGGCAGCGCCGGTGTGCGCACGCAGCGGCCGTTGGCCAGTTCGAGCTCCAGCAGCCCGCCCGACTGGGTGAGGTGCGGATCGTCGAACAGGTCGCCCGGCGTGTTGACGGGGGCAAACGGCAGCCCCAGCTGCTCGAACAGTGAACTGAGTTCGTCAACCGTGCGCGTGGCAATGCGGGCAGCAATCTCCGGGATCATCCAGCCGCGCGCATCGACGCGGTCCTGGCTGGTCGCAAGGCGTGGATCGGTGAGCCACGCTTCGAAGCCGAAGCTGCGGCAAAAGCCTGCCCACTGTTCCTCGCCGACGATCGACACGAAGATCTTGTCGCCGCTGCGGGTCGCAAACAGGTCATACACCGGCCAGGGCGACGCCTTCACCGACCACGGTGTCGACCGCTCGCCCGTGACGCTTTCGAACATCATCGCCTGCGCCATCAGGAACACGTTGTTTTCAAACAGCGCGCTTTGAATGTGCGCGCCGCGCCCCGTACGCTGCCGCTCGCTCAGCGCCGCCTGGATGGCGATGACGCCGAACATGCCGCCCATGATGTCGTTGACGGACGCACCCGCCCGCATTGGCTGGCCCGGCGGCCCGGTCATATAGGCGAGGCCGCCCATCATCTGCACCACCTCGTCGAGTGCGAGCCGGTTTTCGTAAGGGCCGGGCAGATAGCCCTTCAGTGAGCAGTAGATCAAGCGGGGCGCATAGGCCGACACCGTCGCATAGTCGAGGCCGCTGCGGCCGAGCAGGCCGGGGCGAAAGTTCTCAATCAAGATGTCGGCGCGCTCGATCAGGCGCTTCGCAACCGCCTTGCCCTCGGGCGTTGCCGTGTCGATCACCATGCTGCGCTTGTTGCGGTTGTAGGTGTTGAAGAAGCCCGACGCCACGCTTTTGAAATGGCGCGTGCGATCTCCCTTCGGCGGCTCGACCTTGACCACGTCGGCACCGAGATCGGCCAGGATCAGTCCGCACGACGGCCCCATCACCATCTGACTGAACTCGGCGACGCGGATACCGGCGAGCGGCTGGAACGCTTGTATTGCTGCTTTGTCTGTCGGATCGATTGGGTTCAACACACGCTCCCTGCTGCGCGCCCGCCGCAGGGTCGCAAGTCGCAGCTATCGCACACTGCGCGCCCGCGGGTCGGCACAATTCGCCGGTTACGCCGCGCGGGCCGTGCCGTCCACCAGCCGCACGATGTCGGCCATGATGTCGTTGATCTGGAAGTCCTTGGGCGTATAGACGCCGGCCACCCCCATGGCCTTCAAGGCGCGCGCGTCCTCAGGAGGGATGATGCCGCCGACGATGACGGGGATATCCCCAAGCCCCGCGGCGCGCATGCGGTCCATGCAATCGCGCACCAGGGCCAGGTGCGAGCCGGACAAAATCGACAGGCCAACGACGTGCACGCTCTCGTCCAAAGCGGCGCGCACGATCTGGGCTGGCGTCAGGCGGATGCCCTCGTAGACGACCTCCATGCCGCTGTCGCGGGCGCGCACTGCGATCTGCTCGGCGCCGTTGGAGTGGCCGTCGAGGCCAGGCTTGCCGACCAGGATCTTGAGGCGACGGCCGAGCTTGCTGGAAACGGCCTCGACGCTGGCGCGCACGGCAATGAGCCCCTCGTTGGTCACGGTGGCGGCGCGGCCGATGCCCGTTGGCGCGCGGTACTCGCCGAACACGCGGCGCAGCGTCGTGCCCCATTCGCCGGTGGTGACGCCGGCCTTGGCGGCCGCGATCGAGGGCTCCATGATGTTGCGGCCGTCGCGGGCAGCAGCTTCGAGATCGGCCAGTGCCTTCGCCACAGCTGCCGCATTTCGCGCGCCACGCCAAGCCTTGAGCTGAGCCACCTGCTCGGCTTCGAGCGCCCCATCCACCACCTCGATGTGGCCTTCTCCCGCCGACAGGGGCGAGCTTTCGGTTTCCGTATAGCGATTGACGCCGACGACGACCTGGGCGCCGGTTTCGATGCCGCGCAGGCGGGCAGCGTTACTCTCTACGAGCCGCCGCTTCATGTACTCGATCGAGGCGACCGCCCCCCCCATGCCGTCGATCACGGCGAGTTCCGCCTTGGCCTGCGCTTTCAGCACCTCGACCTTGCGCTCGATCTCGACCGAACCATCGAAGATATCGCCGTATTCGAGCAGATCGGTCTCATAGGCCAGCACCTGCTGCATGCGCAGCGACCACTGCTGGTCCCAGGGGCGCGGCAAGCCCAGCGCCTCGTTCCAGGCCGGCAATTGCACGGCACGCGCACGGGCACGCTTCGACAGGGTGACCGCCAGCATCTCGATCAATATGCGGTAGACGTTGTTTTCCGGCTGCTGTTCGGTGAGACCGAGCGAGTTCACCTGCACGCCGTAGCGAAACAGCCGGTGCTTGGCGTCGGTCACGCCATAGCGCGTGCTGCAGATCTCGTCCCACAGGTCGACGAAAGCCCGCATCTTGCAGATCTCAGTCACGAACTTGAGGCCCGCATTGACGAAGAACGACACGCGGCCGACGACCGCGCCGAAGGCTTCCGCCTTAACCTGGCCCGATGCCTTCACCTCATCCAGCACGGCAATCGCGGTCGCCAGCGCATAGGCCAGTTCCTGCACCGGCGTCGCACCGGCTTCCTGCAGGTGGTAGGAGCAGACGTTGGTCGGGTTCCAGCGCACCACATCGCGGCACGAGAACAGCACCGTGTCCTTGATCAGCCGCAGCGACGGCTCGGGCGGAAACACGTAAGTGCCGCGCGACAGATATTCCTTGATGATGTCGTTTTGAATGGTGCCGGTGAGTTTAGCCCGCGCAATGCCCTGCTCGTCGGCCACTGCGACGTACAGCGCAAACAGCCAGGCGGCCGTCGCGTTGATCGTCATCGACGTATTCATCTGGTCGAGCGGAATATCGGCCAGCAGCGTGCGCATGTCGCCGATGTGGGAGACCGGTACGCCGACCTTGCCCACTTCGCCGCGCGCAAGTTCGTGGTCGCTGTCATACCCGGTCTGGGTTGGCAGGTCGAAGGCGATCGACAGTCCCGTCTGCCCCTTGGCCAGGTTACGCCGGTACAGCGCATTCGACTTCGCCGCCGACGAATGGCCGGCATAGGTGCGAAACAGCCAGGGCTGGTCGCGCATGGGGTCTGGTGCAGCGGACAAAACACCGACATCAGGCTGGGAGGAGCGCATCGAGGTCACCTACAGTTCGCACCTGCAATGCGGTGACCTTAGTCGATTTGGCGCCGGCGTGACTATGCCCTTTGCCGTTTACTGTTGCCGGCGAAGCAGCTCCGGACCGCGGCCGGTGGCATCCTGGACGAACAACAAAAGCCGCACGACGATAATCACGACGGCCAGCGACACGATCATGCCGATGCCGGTGGTCAGGGCAAGACCAGGGCCACGTTCCAATCCAACCACGAGCGGCGATTCTGCGAGCAAAATGCGGGCCGCCAGCGCCCCCAGAACCAGCACTGGGAAGCTCGCCACGGCCAGGCCGGGCACCGGAACCATGGAGCGCATGATGAGAAAGCCCCAGCCACAGATCATGAAGACCAGGCAGAAGCTGTTCGTATCCAGCGCAAACATCAAATAGATGAAGTTGTTCATGGTGTTACCCAACGATTCAGTGCCAAGCGCCCAGTGCCACGACCAGGCGGCGCAGGCGACGCAACTCCGCAGTGTTCTGCAGAATAGGTTGCGGGGATGAACGGGTTGTTTACGCTGGTGAGTACAGATTGAGTTTCCGGCTAATTCACACCGTACAGTTAAGAAATGGCTTGAAAGCGTCCCACACCTGTGCATGCTTTTGTGCACCGCAGCAATCGCTCGCCACGCCCACAGCCGGGCGCACGCGCGAGGAGGAGTACCACCGTGACGAGATCATCTGCCGCACTCCAGCCAGCCGCAGCCCGTCCGAGCGCGCCGCTCAAAGACCTCTACGAGGTCGGCGAGATCCCCCCGCTCGGCCACGTGCCGAAGTCCATGTATGCCTGGACCATCCGCCGCGAGCGCCACGGCAATCCCGACACGGCCATGCAAGTGGAGGTGGTGCCGACGTGGGAACTCGACAGCCACGACGTGCTGGTGCTCGTCATGGCCGCCGGCGTCAATTACAATGGCGTTTGGGCGGCGCTCGGCAAGCCGATCTCGCCGTTCGACGGCCACAAGGCGCCCTACCATATCGCCGGCTCGGACGCCTCCGGAATCGTCTGGGCCGTTGGCTCCAAGGTCAAGCGCTGGAAGGTCGGCGACGAGGTCGTCATCCATTGCAACCAGGATGACGGCGACGACGAGGAGTGCAACGGCGGCGATCCGATGTTCTCGTCCTCCCAGCGGATCTGGGGCTATGAGACGCCGGACGGCTCGTTCGCCCAGTTCACCCGCGTCCAGGACCGCCAGCTGATGGAGCGGCCCAAACACCTCACCTGGGAGGAGAGCGCCTGCTACACCCTGGTACTCGCCACCGCTTACCGCATGCTGTTCGGCCATCGCCCCCATGTGCTGCGCCCCGGCCACAACGTGCTGGTATGGGGCGCATCGGGCGGCCTCGGCTCCATGGCCGTGCAGCTGATCGCCACGTCCGGCGCCAACGCAATCGGCGTCGTCTCCGACGATGACAAGCGCGACTTCGTCATGCAGCTCGGCGCCCGCGGCGTCATCAACCGCAAGGGCTTCAGCTGCTGGGGCGAGATGCCCGACGTCGGCACGGCCGAGTACGGCACCTGGTTCAAGGAAGCGCGCAAGTTCGGCGCCGCGATCTGGAAAACGACCGGCAAGGGCAACAACGTGGACTTCGTGTTCGAGCACCCGGGTGCCTCGACGTTCCCGGTGTCCGTGTTCGTCGTCAAGCGCGGCGGCATGGTCGTCATCTGCGCCGGCACCACGGGCTACAAGCTGACCATGGACGCGCGCTACCTGTGGATGCACCAGAAGCGCGTGCAAGGCAGTCACTTCGCAAACCTGCTGCAGGCGGCCCAGGCCAATAAGCTGGTGGTCGAACGCCGGGTCGATCCCTGCATGTCGGAAGTATTCCCCTGGGAGCAGATTCCCAAGGCCCATATCCGCATGCAAAAGAACGAGCACCGGCCAGGCAACATGGCCGTTCTGGTGTCGAGCCCGACGACCGGCTTGCGCACCTTCGAAGACGTGCTGGAAGTCAGCGCCAAGCGGTTCGCCTGAGCAGCCGCTTGCTCACTCCTTGAAATCGGCGACGAACGATCCTATGCCTCGCGCCGATCATTCATCCGGCAGGGATACGTTGGGCCATGGCAGCGAGCGTGACGTTCGAGAACGATGACGCAGTGGAGTGGCTGGAGGCGTTCGAATCGGATGGCTTGGCGTCAGTGCAAACGGCCCTCGACCAGTTGCTCGAAATGGAGGCGACCGACTACATCGAGGGCACGGATGCAGCGCACGGACTGGCAGCGGCTGAGATGGTCGCCGCCGCCCGTGACGACGACACATCGCGCCTGCCGAAGTCTGCGCTCGGCGGGTTCAAGGAACACAAGGGCGAGATCGCCGACGCCGATCTTGCTGCTGGCGCACGCAAAGTGGTCGCCCGCATCCTCAAAAACTCGGAACTGAAGGACGAGGCCGAGGCCGGCGACGATGCCGAGGAATGGGTGGACAACGTCCGCGAGTTGTTGGAGCGACTGAAGGGCTGACCCGAAGCCGCCTTCGCCACTCAGGCGTTGCGCTTCTTCTTGGCGACCTTGGCGAGACGCTTGGTATCGTTCGCGGCCTTGCGTTGTCTCGCCTGGATCCGCTTGCGGCGCGAGTTGGTCATGGTGGGCATTTGGACTTCCTTTGACTGTGGATTGGCGACACGGATGCGCTGATCTTGCACCTGCTCGATGCTGGACCAAGCACGCGTTGTGCCGACGACTATCATCTCCTGGCCAACCTTGTCACTGCTGCTCGCAATGCCAGGCAGGCTCAGACGCCCATCGTGTCCCGCGCGCCCAGCCGCATCTTTTTGATCTCGATGATGCCGCGGTTGATCTCGGCACCCAGCATCACCACCATGGCGGTCAACTGGAAATAGATCAGCGCGCTCATCAGCTGCGCCAATGTTCCATAGAATCGTGAATAGTCGTTGATCTCCAGCCACTGGGAAAACAGCGCGGCAAGCAGCATCCACAATATCGTCGACACGATGATCCCGGGCATCACCTCGGCAAGGGTGCGGCGTCCGCCCGCGAGCCACAGATGATAGGCCAGCAACTGCAGCACGATGACGCCAGCCGCGATTGCATAGCGCAGGGCAAACATCAGCCAGCTCTGGTCAAGCAAAAGGCCGATGCCCATCCAGCGGTACTTCGCCGTGACCGCTGGACCAACGAGAATGGTCCAGGCCATGACCAGCATGACGATGGCGCCGACCAGCACGAACAGCATGCTGCGGGCGAGGCAATAGAAGTAGGTCCGCGTTTCCACGGCCCGGTAGGCGGTGTTGAGGGCGGCACGCAACGATTCGACGCTGCTCGTGGCAAAGAACAGGGCAATTGCCGCACTGGCCGTCAGCAGGTCGGGACGGCTGCGGCCCATGACGGCCTCCACCTCGGGCGCAAGCGCTTCGGCGACGCTCGGCGGGAACACGTCGAACATCTGCGCCACAGCCGCGCGCGCGAGCGGTGCGCCGCCAAACACGCCGGCCAGGGCGCCGATGAATACGCAGAACGGAAACAGCGACAGAATGAACGAGAACGCGACTGAGCCGGACATGGCAAAGCCGCTGTTCTCGAACAGCCGATAGAGCGCGCGTCCGATCGTCGTCAGCCGTTGCATGTCGGGGTCCATCGTGTCGTGGCACTGCGGTTGCCGCCTTGTAGAGACACGACCGCGCGCCGTCGAGCGACAGCGCGACCGCCGTGCAATTCGCAGCCTTTGGCTCGCTGCGGGCCACAGGTGCGCACCGCAGACACCACATTGCCCAGCGGACTTCCAATCAGTAGACTTTCCCTGGAACTGGCCCTGGGGCTGGTTCGATGCCGGGCAACGCATCGCACGACGCAACTCGGGCTTGGAACGCCGCCACCAATGACAAATCTACCCGCAACCCGCGCGGCGGAGCCCAACACGATGCGGGCTGAATTCGCCGCGGCGCTGGCAAATATTGAAGCGGAACGCGCCCGACTGGACGCACTCGCGACATCGACCGCCGGCGAACGGCACGACTCGATTTTGCATGCGATCCGCGATGATCTCGCCAAGGTTACCGACGATATCCGGCGGCTGATCACACTCACAGCAGCAACGGCCGCGCCGATGCCCGCGCAGGCCCCCCTCAGCGGGCAGATGCTGCGGGTTCGCGGGGCACAGGGCCTCGCAACCGTCGCTGCCCCTGTCATGATCATGCCAACCGCGGCACCCGACATCGCACCACCGGAACAGGCCGTCGCCGCTAGCTGGCTCGAAGCCGGCACGCACGGCATTGCCCCATCGGGTCAGCCGGTCGACGACTTGGCGCGAATCCGGGGCATTGATCCTGAACTGCGCGACCAGCTGTTGACCCGCGGCGTCACGACCTTTGCCGCGATCGCAGCGTGGACCGGCGACGATGTGCGCCGCATGGGGGCCGAACTCGGCATCGGCCGCCAGATCAGTCGTCAGAACTGGATCGAGCAGGCGGCGTTGTTGCGCAGGCCAGCCATCGGGGCGATGCCGGCGCCGGTGCCAAGCGCCGTTGCTGCGCCGCCGGCACGACAGTCCTGCGCACCGCAGCCAGCCGCCGCCACACCCGACGGCGACACAACCGATCGCCTGGATCTCGTTCAGGGCATTGATGGCGCCGCGGCCGCGACCCTGAACGCCCACGGCACGCGACGGTGGGCGACGATTGCCGCCTGGTCCCGCGCCGACATCGACCATATCGAGGCACAACTCGGCAGCCCCGGCAGGGTTGCCAAGCAAGGCTGGATCGAGCAGGCGGCGCTGCTTGCGGCCGGCCGATCGACGGTGCATGCGCTGCGCACTTCGCGTGGTGACTTCGCCGCACTCGTCGCCCCCCCGCCGCTCGAAGCTCTTGATCCGCCGATCTTTCCGGTTGAGCACGCGACCATAGTAGTGCAGCCTGAGATCCCAGAGGTGAAAGTCGAACCAATCGTCGTAAGCCCGATTTTTCTGGCCGAGCCGGCCCCCGACAGTCCCGCTGTTGCCTCACCACCACCCGAAACCGTGGACCCACCCGTGGCCGATCCCGAGCCGCTTCGGGTTCCGGCCGAACTGGCCGTTGCCACCGCCTTGCCACCGCCCATGCCCCTGCTCGACCGACTGGCGGCGTTGGAGCGCCGAACGGCGACCCTGGTTGCAGCCGAGAGTGATCGCACAGACACGCTTGTGCCAGCGGACATGAGCGAGTTGGCTGCATTCACCAGTTCCTCACCGGTACCGCCTGCACATTCGTCCATTCACATCGAGGATGAGGAGTTTGCGGAACTGATTGTCGACGAAGCCGACGTTGTGATCGTGTCGCGCGCACCGGTCGTGACGGTCGCGCAACCGCGGCCCGATGCGGCGACCCGCGGCCTGCTCGCGCGCCTCAAACGCAGCCCGCCGCTCGACGACATCGATCAGGCAACGTATGCGGCCTATCGCACCGAGATCGAAGAAGCGACGGTCGAGATTGTCAAACCCGGCGCCAAGCCGACTGATCGGACGCGTTGACCGCAGTCGATTTGGACGCAGCGACATGCGGTTGCCGCCGTTTGCGAACCGGGTATGTTGCGATGCAGCAAGCAAAACACGAGAGTGCAGCCATGGCCATCGCAAGCCGCAAGTCCGAGGAGTTGGCGCTCGACTATAGCGCCGTCTTGACCGCCGCCGATCGGCTGTTGTTGGTCGCCAAAGCAGCCGTTGGCGTTAAAGTGCAGGCGGCAGGCGGCCTCGATGCAGCACAGCATGCAGGGCACGGCTTCGCTTGGCTCGCAACCACCGTCGAAGCGATGCGCCAGCTGTTCGCCTGGTCGAACCGCCTGGAAGCGGACAACCGGTGTGGTGAAATCGAACGGCTGATCCTTGCCATCGGCGTGGCTGAGTATGCGGCCCAGATCGTCGGCGGCATCCCGATGAATCAGAGCGAGGTCATCCGCCTGGCTGCGCTCGGCGTGTCGGTTGGCGAAGCCCGCCGGTTCGAAGATGCGGCGGCAGCGATGATTGCCGCCGGCTCGAGCGATGCAACCAAGGCACGGCTGGCGGGGCTGATCGCCGCCAATCCGACCGCGCTCACGTTCGGCGACAGCGGCCTCGATGAAACGCACGCGGCCATGCACGCCGAGATGCACCGCTTCTCGCAGGCCGAGGTGATACCGCAGGCGCACCAATGGCACCTCGCCAACGCCTACATCCCGCTCGACATCATCGCCAGGCTCGCCGATCTCGGCGTGTTTGGCGTGTCGATGCCGGAAGACTGGGGCGGATTGGGCCTCGGCAAAGAAGCCATGTGCGTCGTCTCCGAAGAGCTGTCGCGCGGCTACATCGGCGTCGGCTCGCTCGGCACCCGGTCGGAGATCGCCGGCGAACTGATCATCGCGCACGGCACACCGGAGCAGAAGGCGAAGTATCTGCCGGGGATCGCCGCCGGCTCGATCCTGCCAACGGCTGTGTTCACCGAACCCAATACGGGATCAGACCTCGCCTCATTGAAGACGCGCGCCGTGCGCCAGGGCGACAAATACCTGATCACCGGCCAGAAGACCTGGATCACGCATCCCGTGCGGGCCGACCTGATGACCGTGCTCGCCCGCACCAATCCCGACGAGAAGGGCTATCGCGGCCTCTCGATGTTCCTGGCCGAAAAGCCGCGCGGCACGGATGCGCTGCCGTTCCCGGCCAAAGGCATGACCGGCGGCGAGATCGAAGTGCTCGGCTATCGCGGCATGAAGGAGTACGAGATCGCCTTCGACAACTTCGAGGTGCCGACATCACAACTGCTCGGCGGCGTCGAAGGCCAGGGCTTCAAGCAGCTGATGGCGACGTTCGAGGCGGCACGCATCCAAACCGCAGCGCGCGCCGTCGGTGTCGCCCAGAACGCGCTCGATCTGGCGCTCAGCTATGCCCGCGATCGCGTCCAGTTCGGCCAGCCGATCTTTGCGTTTCCCCGCGTCGCCAACAAGATCGTCATGATGGCGGTCGAGACCATGATCGCGCGCCAGCTCACCTACTTCGCCGCCCGCGAGAAGGATGCCGGGCGCAGGTGCGATCTCGAAGCCGGCATGGCCAAGTTGCTCGCCGCCCGCGTCGCCTGGGCCGCAGCCGACAACGCACTGCAGATCCACGGCGGCAACGGCTTCGCCCTGGAATATCCGATCAGCCGCGTGCTGTGCGACGCGCGCATCCTCAACATCTTCGAAGGCGCCGCCGAAATCCAAGCCCAAGTGATCGCGCGGCGGCTGTTGGAGGGCGCGAATTGAGGAGAGGGCAACATCTGGCCAATCGGCACTCCGGCGTAATGGCAAAGAACCAAATCCCCATGGCGGCACCGAGTTGCTATGGTGCCCGCACGCCAAAGTGCCGGAAACTAAACTCAGCTAATGTTCTCAGTCTAGCGCTTGGTTCACGACCGCGCGACAGGGACGCTGTAGTCCCCTCTCCCCCGCCACTTCGGGCGAGAGGGCAGAGGCCGCGAACAGGGAACCAGCCGTCAAGTGCGGTACGCTAGAATCAAGCGTGATAGCGCTTTTGATCAGTTCATGGCCGTCGAACCGGCCGTAAAGTCAAAGTTGAAAGCCAGTGCACTGCGCGGGTTTGGCTGGAGCGCGGCGGCTTCCTGTTCGAGTGCGCCGACTACGGCCATCAGACGAGGCTGACGTCGGGCACACTGCTGAAACCATCCAGGAAGCCGTTAAAATCGACGAAGCTTTCGTGGGTCGATCACGTGGGGGAAAAGTGATGGTCCTTGTCGCGCTCCGTGACAGTCGACCGGCGCGTGTATCGCAGCCGATGCCGCCAATAACGATGCGGCAGCCCATCGATAACACCATGCGTTGTCGGACCTTCCGGAGCTAAGGGCATAGGTTTTTACACGTTTCCGGGTTGCAGCGTATTTTGCAAATCGTCTATCGTATCTCGCTGCTGGCGATATCCAGATCGTCCATCGAGGTGCAACGCGTTATGACGCCAACGGGCGCCGTCCAAAACTCAAAGATTACACAGATGCTGGCCCCGATCACTTTGATCACGGGTGGCTCCCGCGGCATCGGTTTGGCCCTAGCTGATCGATTTGCGCTTGCCGGGAACGATCTGTTGCTCGTGGCGCGGGACGCGGACAGCTTGGCAAAAACGCGGCAGCATCTGCTGGCAAGGCACGTTGACCGCCGCATACTGACATTAGCTTGCGACGTCACCGGGCAAGACGCAACTGAATTGATCGCCGCCAAGGTCGAGTCTGAAGGATTCTACGTCGATATCCTCGTGAATAATGTCGCCTTATGGTCCTACGAGCCGATTGTAACGCTCACTGCCACGGATATTCCCCGACTTATCGGCGCCAACATCACCCAAGGCATAACTCTCGTGCACCGATTTTTACCGGGAATGGTGTCGCGACGGCACGGCTATATTCTCAATGTCGGCTCCTTGGCCGGGGCGTTTCCGGCAGCGGGCAGTGCTCTTTACAGCAGCAGCAAGGCGTTCTTGGCGACGCTGACGCTCGCACTGCAACGCGAAACCGCCGACACAGGCGTCAGTGTCTCCCTGTTGCTGCCAGGGGTCGTCGCAACGGACTTCACGCAGGCGGGTGTGATCTCGAACCAGGGCCGGTCGAACATTCTGTTCAAGCTCGTCGCGATCGAGCCAGCCGCGGTGGCGCAGGCGGCCTATCTGGGACTGATGACCAAGCAGGGCGTGATCGTGCCGGGACTGGCGGCGCAAGCATTGCGCGTCGCATTGATGATGGTGCCAGCGTCGTTCGCGGCATGGCTTTATGCGGCCGTATCACCTTGGTTGTTCGGTGTGCCGACGCCAAAGGCGTCGATCAATCACACGGCGCCGGACGTCGTCTCTGTGCCCGTGGGCGAATAGACCCAGTATGGCACAAAGGTTATTGGTTCTACTGATCCTCATCATTGTTTGTGCCGTGTTATATAAGCCTCTTAAATACAGATCCATTGCACCCGAACATATTGACGCGGCCAGTATCCAGCTGGGAGCCGCCCTGATTGAGCCGACCCACGGGACACGGCAACTGTACGGACGCGCGCCCGGTTACCCTGGTGTGCTCGCGTTGATCGCAGCCACGAGTGATAGCGCCCGACAGGGGCTGAGGTGCCTTGCAACACCGTCATCAGGATGCGAGTCCGGGCGATTCCTGCAGTTGGTGATTTGGGCGCACACGGTCATGGAGCTGCTGGCGCTCGCGCTGGTGGGCTGGATTGCATTTCTCCTGTCCGGCTCCAACAACGTTGCAGTGCTGACCGTTGCGTTATCCTATTGGGCCACGCAGTACGGTACATTCATCCTCGTCGCCCGACCCTACGTCGCTTTGCACTTGGTATCGCATGCGTTTCTGGCCGTGACCCTCTGGGCACTTCGGCGACGCGCACCATCGCTGGCCTTCGCTGGCGGCGGGTTGCTTGCCGTTGCAGCTGCCTTTGAACCACCGGTGCTGGTTGCGGCGCCGGTGGTCGTCGGGCTCGCCTGCTTTTGCCCTCACATTATGCCCGGGCAAACCAAGTGGTCGCGCGCACTCTGGGCGACCGCATTCGCGTGTGGTTGTGCCATCACGGTCGGCAGCCAGATGTGGGTGGCGCAAGCGCTGGGTTATCCGCTGGAGCAGGGGGCTTCGCAGGTGGCGAATCAGCTGGCCCAGCGCGTGGCTTTCAACGCGATCGATGTTCCGACCTGGCTCACCGGGCTTTTCCAGCCGCTTCCCATCATTGGGCGGGCGGCCACTTGGATTGCGTCAGAGGCAGATTTGCGCAAGCTCGGCTACGATGTGCCAGGAGCATTCGTTTTCGAAGGCAGCACGCGACTGCGCAATCTTGCCATGGCGGGCGGTCGCGACGGCCCAGCCCAACTGCATTGGCTATTCGACACGTTTGTGATCGGGCAGTGGCTCGCCTTTCTGATCAGCTTTCCGATCGTTTTCTGGCGAGGTCTGTGGGGCGGCGTCACAGTATTGACCATGATCGGACTGTTAAGCCTGCCGCAGATGTTGCGGTGGGCGCGGGCCGAAAACCGCCACGGGCTCGTGGCTATGGCCGTGTGGCCGGTACTGGCAATTTTGCTGGCAAATTCTGTTCTCACACCTAATCTGTTCGTTTGGAATCCACTGTTGCCGAGCCTATATTGCTTTGCCTTGGCCTACATTGCGCGAAGCCTATGATGATCGAGCTCTGGTGACGGCAATCCGCACCTATGCCGTTACATCAATTGCGAACCATGACGGAACAGGCGTTGTCCTCGTCATACTGTAGGGTGGCCGATCAGCCCTTGCGCACCGCGAGTGCGACGCCGACCGACGTCACCACCATGCCGGCCATCTGTACGGGCGTCATGATCTCGCCGAACAGCACATAGGCTTCGACGGCGACCACCAGCGGCACCAGATAGATCAGGGCTGCCACTTTCGACACGGCACCGGCACGGATCATCGTCACGTACAGCGCGCCGGCACCAATCGACAGCACCAGGACGGACCACGCCATCACGCCGACCGTGACCACGTTCCATTCGAGCCGCAACTCCTCGGTGAGGATGGCGATGGGCAACGTCGTGCAAAGTCCGCTCAGGATCTGGATCGGCGTCAACGCCTGCAGGTCGCTATGGCCGAGATACTTCTTCTGATGGATCGAGGCGCAGGTGAACGTCACCATGCCGAGCACATTGAAGCCCAGCGCGAAGCTCACGGCGGAAAGATCGGCCGGTGCGACGCCCGCCAGTTTCGGCTGCAGCACGAGGGCGATGCCGGCGGTGCTCAGCGCAATGCCGACCCATTGCGACCAGCCGATGCGCTCGTTGAGAAACACCGGCGCCAGCAGTGCCGTCAATAGCGGCTGCACCGCGGCGATCAAGCCCGATACGCCGGCCGGCACCCCGTTCGCGATCGCATACCACACGCCCGCGAAGTAGAAGCCGACGGAGAGGATGCCGTTCAGCACCATGTGGCCGAACTCAGCATTGGTTTCAGGCCAGCGCACGCCGGTGGCAAAGGCAATGGCAACAAGGACCAGGGCTGCCAGCGCGAACCGTGCCGAGAGAAACGTGAACGGCTCGGCATACGGCGCAATCGCCCGCGCCACGATCCATCCCGTGGACCACAGGAAGACGAACAGCATCGGCGCAATGCGCAGCAGCACGGGGGAGGGAGGCGACAGGGGGGGCATTTTCGATCCAAAGCGACGCAGACGATTTTACCACAGGTCCGCGTCAGTTTCTGCGCCTCGCCACGAAAACAACAGCGCCCGCCGGACGTTTTCGTCCAGCGGGCGCAGCATCGCCCAGGTCGGCGACTTAGTGTTTAGCCCCGATCAGGGCTTCTTGGCCGCAGGAGCGGGCGGCGGGACGAGTTCCTTCGGCGCCAACCGCTGCTGCTGTTCCAGGAACTTCTTGTATTCCTCTTCCTGACGGGCGCGCAGTTGGTTGAAGAACAACTCACGCTGCTGGCCATAGGCCTTGGCGTCGGCCGGTGCGCCAGCCTGGGCCACCGCGAAGCCATCCAGCGGGATCGAGAACGGCACCGGCTGCGCCTGGCCGTTCATGGCAAGGATCACCAGACCACCGCCGGACTTCAGGTTATCGATCATTTCCTTGGTCGCTTCGATTTCCGCCGTGCAACCCGTGGGATGGCACAGCGTGTACTTGAGATCGACCGGCTTCAGCTGCTTCTCATCATAGGTTTCGTTCTTTTGCGCCTTGGCCCAGACTTCCTTGTTGTATACGGCAGCCCGCAGGCCCGCGGGAATGGCGACGCCGATGGCGATCGGCACCATCACCATGAGGTGCTGCTTTTCAGATCCTTCGACCTGACGCAGCGCCGCAGACACGATCACCAGGCCCGAGTTGCCATCAAGCCGCTCGTGATGCGTCAGGCAGATGTTGCGCTCCTGGGCCGTGACCTTGCCATCCTTCTCCGGCACGGGCACTTGCGCCTTCTCGCAGAGCTTCACCCAGTAGATCGGCGGAGACGCGGGCGCTGCGGCGGCAGCGGTCGCGGGCGCAGCCGCCGCTGGGGCGGCCGGCGCCTTCGGGGCGGCGGCTGGCGCCTTGGGTTGCGTCTGCGCCATGGCGCTGCCGGCTGCAATGCCAACGATCACCAGGCCTGCGGCCAGCTTGGCCCCGAGCCCCTTGCCATGCCGCGCAACGATGCGCGAGGTCGTCTGTCTGCCGTAGTTCATCTTTGCTCTGACCTCTTGCTTGTCTGCGAGCCAAGCTCGCCCTACCCCAGAATTCTGCTCACAAGATACCGTCGTCCCGATCCCGAACTATCATATCCTGCGCGAAGTGGCGAAGATCGCGGCCCTTGTATCCGAGTGCCGACGTATCGTTGAGAGGGGCAGTAAGGGCCCGATTGCGGCAATCCCGTGGCGGACTTCGCCACGCGCTGCGCCGGTCTTGTGCATGACGTCTGCCACGTGGCAAAGGGGCAACGCGCCGACGTGGCAGGACGCCCGCCCGCCTTGGGCGCGGCATGTTCATGCGGCACGATGCAACGTGTGATCGGCCGTGGAGACCGCAAGTGCAATGAAAACGGCTTGGATCTGCGCCTTGCTGGTGATGCTCAGCTGTGGCGTTTCGCACGCCGAGCCGACGCATGGCATCGCCATGCACGGAGCGCCGGCGTTGGCCGCCGAATTCCCGAACTTTCCGCACGTCAATCCGAACGCTCCGCGCGGCGGCCGGCTGAACCTTGGCGTGCAAGGCACGTTCGACACGCTGAACCCGCTGAATATCAAGGGAATTGCAGCGCAAGGATTGCGCGAGTACGTGTATGAAAGTCTGATGGTGCGCGGGCCGGACGAAGCGTTCACGCTGTATGGGCTGATCGCCGAGCGCATCGACGTGCGAGCCGACCGCGGCAGCATCACCTTCCACCTGCGCAAAGCAGCCCGCTTCTCGGACGGCGAGCCGCTGACGGCCGCCGATGTCGCCTTCTCGCACGCCATCCTGAAGGACAAGGGCAACCCGATTTTGCGCGGCTACTACAATAAGGTGCGCGAGGTCGCGATCCTTGACCCGCACACCATTCGCTTTGGGCTGGAGCCTGCCGGTGACCGCGAGTTGCCCCTGATCATGGGCCTGATGCCGGTATTGCCGCGCCACAAGTTCACAGACCAGTCGTTCGAGCGGACCACGCTCGAGCCGCCCGTCGGCAGCGGCCCCTATGTCGTGGCATCGATCGACACCGGCCGCTCGCTGCTGTACCGCCGCAATCCGAACTACTGGGCCCACGGCTTGCCCGTGCTCAAGGGCCGCTTCAACTTCGACGAAGTGCGCTACGAGTATTTCCGCGACAGTAATGCTCTGTTCGAAGCGTTCAAGGCCGGTGCAATCGATGCGCGCTTCGAAGAAGATCCGGGTCGCTGGGCACAGGGCTATCGCATTCCAGCCGTCGAGAGCGGCCGCATTCTGCAGCGCGACTTCGCCATCGCCTTGCCGGCCGGCATGTCGGCACTCGTGTTCAATACGCGCAAAGCCCCCTTCAACGACGCCCGCGTGCGCCGCGCGCTGATCCTGGCGTTCGATTTTTCCTGGATCAACCGCAACCTCTACCACTCGCTCTATGCCAGAACGCAAAGCCTGTTCGAGCGCTCGGCGCTGGCATCGACCGGGCGACCGGCCGACGCAGCAGAGCGTGCGTTGCTGGCGCCGTTCCCGGATGCCGTGACAGAGGAGATCATGGCGGGTCGCTTCCTATTGCCCGACAGTCGCGAGGGCAACAACAACCGGGATAACCTGAAGAACGCAGCACAGCTGCTGCGTGAAGCCGGCTATGTGCTCGACGGGGCAAAGTTGGTGCAGGCTGCGACGCGGCAGCCCTTGGCATTCGAGTTCCTGGCGCGCACCCGGGGACAGGAGCGCCTGCTCCTGACCTTCCAGGAACCGCTCAAGCAGTTGGGCATCCAACTGTCGATCCGCCAGGTTGATGATGCGCAGTACTGGGCGCGGCTCAAGGACTATGATTTCGACATGATGCAATGGTTGTGGCCCGCGTCCCTGTCGCCCGGCAACGAGCAGGTCAACCGCTGGGGCTCGGCCAGTGCCGGCGAGCCGAACACGCGCAACTATGCCGGTGTGAAGAGCAAGGCCGCCGACGCCATGATCGATGCCATCCTGCGAGCTGAGACAGCGGAGCAGTTCACGTCGGCGGTACGCGCCCTCGACCGCGTCATCATGTCGGGCGATTACTTCATTCCGCTGTTTCATGTGAAGCGCCAGTGGATTGCCCATTGGCGACACCTGAAGTTCCCGCCGCGCACCGGGCTCGGCGGCGCCGACTTCGACACCTGGTGGATGGAGGGCGACAAGTGACGCCGGTGATCGGCTACCACGGCGAGATGCCACCCATGGCCTTCAACATGGCGCGCTATTGCATTGGCCGCGCCGCGCTGGCTGTGCCCGACAAGCCGGCGCTGATCGTCGTATCTGATCCGCGCGCCGAACCGGCCGAGATCTGGACGTACCAGCGCCTGGAGCGAGCAATCCTGCACGTTGCCGGTGCGCTGTCGCAGAGCCGCTTGACGCCTGGCGCCCGCATTCTCATCCGGCTCGACAACACCAGCGACTATGCGTTGATGTTCTTTGGCGCGGTCGCCGCTGGCTTCGTGCCGATCCCGGCCTCGACCCAGTTGACCGACGCTGAGGTCTCATTCCTGCTCGAGAACAGTGGGGCGGAGGCGATGTGCGTCGCCGATCATCTGGCGAGCGGACAGGTGCCAGCCGGCGTCCGTGTCATCCAGCAGACCGAAGCCCGCCGCATGATCGCGCAGGGCCCGCCCGGCACCTATGCGGCAACCACGGCCAACCAGCCGGCCTATCTGATCTACACGTCCGGCACCACGTCGCGGCCGAAGGGTGTGCTGCATGCGCACCGCGCGGCGTGGGGTCGACGGCCGATGTACCAAGGCTGGTATGGCATTCGCCCCGACGATCGCATCCTGCATGCGGGCGCCTTCAACTGGACCTACACGCTGGGCGTCGGCCTGACCGATGCCTGGGCCAATGGCGCAACTTCGGTGATCTACACCGGGCCGAAGGATCCAGCCGTTTGGCCCGGCCTGATTGCCACCCACGGCGCGTCGATCTTTGCCGCGGTGCCGGGGCTCTACCGACAGATCATGAAGTATGGCGACGTGCGCCCCGGCACCCTCGGGCGCCTGCGCCACGGCTTGACTGCCGGCGAAGCGCCGCCGCCCGGGTTCTTCGAGGAATGGCGGGACCGCACCGGTCTCGAGCTGTACGAATCGATCGGCATGAGCGAGCTGTCGACCTTCGTGTCGACGAGCCCGACGACGCCGCGCCGGGCCGGCGCCATCGGCCGCCCGCAACCCGGCCGGTCGGTTACGATCCTCGACGTCGATGGCGGCGCCGAGCCGCTGCCAACAGGCGCCGAAGGACTGCTGGCGGTGCATCGCAGCGATCCCGGCTTGATGCTCGGCTACTGGCACCGGCCGGACGAAGAGCGGGAGGTTTTGCGCGGCGACTGGTTCGTCGGCGGCGACCTCGCCAGCATGGACACGGACGGCTACGTCACCCACCACGGCCGCGCCAACGACATCATGAAGGCCGGCGGCTATCGCGTCGCGCCGCAGGAGGTCGAGGCCGTGATCGGGGCCCACGGTGCCGTCGCCGAAGTTGCCTGCCGGGAGGTCAAGGTGCGGGCAGACGTGTCGATCATCGCAGCATTCGTGGTGACAAAGCCCGGGGCGCTGCGCGATGCCGACGGCTTGAAGTCTTTTGCGGCCCAACATCTCGCCGCCTACAAATGCCCGCGCGAAGTCGTCTTTGTCGACACCCTGCCTCGCACCGCCAACGGCAAGCTGAAGCGGGCAGCGTTGGTGCTGCCGGCGAACTCGAAGCAGTAGCCCACTTGGCGTTGGGTATTTTTGTCGACCTCGAACAATGCCCCGATTCATCGAGGCGATTGCACTTGGGCAACTGCCAGGCTCGCGCCAATAACATGCATATACACAAACCGACACGCTCTGCCGCATATTGGCGGTTGGCCTTTTCAAATTTCCCCTCGTTTGAGGGGGTGCGGGGAGCCGTGGTCCACGGCGGTAGTCCGCATAGTGAAACAGGTGGGCCAGAGCCCCCCGCAGCGAACGGATTTTTGGGTCGCACCGCGTCCAAGGCCTGGCCTTCCGGCTTTACCACCCCGACCGAGGGGCACGCGATATCCTCCGCCGTCCCCGAAGCGTCGGGATTTTTTGGTCGGACCGTCCATCCCGATCCCACACCCAGAACGCCTTCGAAGCGCGCCCCTCGTGGACCGGAACGTGTGCAGAATATCACGGGCGCGGAAAGCGTGGATAAGTTTGGAAGGGAGCGAATTGGGAATAGGGAGGAGCGAGTTCGAATAGGCAGTAGGCAATCACACCGGTCCGTATGGCACAATAGCCCACTTGCGTCGTGCGCCGATGCACCCGCCGGACAAGCGGCAGGCCGCAGGACATCATCCCGCTCATGCGCTCTGCGATGCGCCCTCACACACGCCCAAGTCCTGCGCGTTACGGCTATTCATTGGGCGCAAAGTTCGCCTATTTTTTCCGCATTCTCATTGTAATCCGCCTATATTTTGTGCTGCGCCACCACTCCCCGCCATCCGATAGGTCGAGGAATCGCTAATTCTATAGCGTTTTCTTTGGCTTACAATCCAGCCCTCGACGTGGCACATGGATTGCTTGCCCTTAATCGGTCTTTAACCATCAAAGGGGTTCTGCATGTTTTCAGTTCGTCACACGGCTGCTGCGCTCGCAGCGGCTGCAACGCTCACGATCGGCGCCACGGCCCACGCCCAGGACACGATCAAGGTCGGCGTTCTGCACTCGCTCTCGGGCACCATGGCGATCAGCGAAACCACGCTGAAGGACACCATGCTGTTCCTGATCGACGAGCAGAACAAGAAGGGCGGATTGCTCGGCAAGAAGCTCGAAGCCGTCGTCGTCGATCCGGCCTCCAACTGGCCGCTGTTTGCGGAAAAAGCCCGCGAGCTGATCTCGAAGGAAAAGGTCGCGGCGGTGTTCGGATGCTGGACCAGCGTGTCGCGCAAGTCGGTGCTGCCCGTGTTCAAGGAGCTGAACAGCATCCTGTTCTACCCCGTGCAATACGAGGGTGAAGAATCCGAGCGCAACGTGTTCTACACAGGCGCTGCGCCGAACCAGCAGGCGATCCCCGCCGTCGACTACCTGATGTCGAAGGACGGTGGCGAAGTGAAGCGTTGGGTGCTCGCCGGCACCGACTACGTCTATCCGCGCACCACCAACAAGATCCTCGAAGCCTACCTGATCGCGAAGGGCGTCTCGAAGGATGACATTCTGATCAACTACACGCCGTTCGGCCACGCGGACTGGCAGACGATCGTGTCCGACATCAAGAAGTTCGGCACCGCCGGCAAGAAGACCGCCGTCGTCTCGACGATCAATGGCGACGCCAACGTGCCGTTCTACAAGGAACTCGCCAATGCCGGCGTGAAGGCAACCGACATTCCCGTGGTCGCCTTCTCGGTCGGCGAAGAAGAGCTCGCCGGCATCGATACCAAGAACCTCGTCGGCCACCTGACCGCCTGGAACTATTTCCAGAGCGTGAAGGACAAGTCGAACGAAGAGTTCATCGCCAAGTGGAAGGCCTTCACCAAGAACCCGAAGCGCGTAACCAACGACCCGATGGAAGCGCACGTGATCGGCTTCAACATGTGGGTCAAGGCCGTCGAGAAGGCCGGCACCGTCGACGTCGACAAGGTGATCGACACGCTGCCCGGCATCGAAGCTGCCAACCTGACCGGTGGCGTATCGAAGATGCTGCCCAATCACCACATCACCAAGCCCGTGCTGATCGGCGAGATCAAGGCCGACGGCCAGATGGAAACCGTCTGGAAGACCAGCGGTCTCGTCGCGGGCGATGCCTGGTCAAAGAGCCTCGAAGGCTCGAAGGACCTGATCGGCGACTGGGTGGAGAAGAAATGCGGCAACTTCAACACCAAGACCGGCAAGTGCGGTTGATGTGACGTGCCTTTCCCTCGGCACCACGCGTGCCGGGGGAGAGCATCATCAGCGTCCCCCGGGACACGCTGGAATAATAATCGGGCGGCATGCTGTTGCAGTATGCCGCCCGATCCGCGACATCCGACGCTCATTGCTTGGAATTGAACACGATAATGCGCCGCCTCGCGACCCTCCTGTGGCTGTTGGCCGTGCTGCTGGCTGCGCCCGCAACCGCCGCCAAGCTCGATGAGGCCCTCGCCCGCCTGCTCGACGACAGCTATGGGGAAACCGCAATCGCCGCCGGCGAGATCGCAACCTCGGGCGATGCTAATGCCAGCGCCATTCTCGAAGCCCTCGCCGACAACCGCCTGCAGTTTTCCGCCGCCCAGAAACTGGTCGCGATAACGGGCAAGGAGGGCAAGCTCGCCAATGCTGCGACCGGCGCTGTGGTCACGGCACCACCGGCCGACCTCACGCCCGTGCGCCAGAACAACCGCGTGCGTGGTGCCGTGCAGGAAGCCCTTGGCGCCATGACGTTGCTGTCGCCCGATCCGGCAAAGCGCCTCGACGCCGCGCAGTCGATCTTCAAGTCGCAGGATGCGACGAAGCTGTCCCAGGTCGAAGCGGCGCTGGACGGCGAGAAGGACCCCAGGGTCAGCCTCGCGCTGGAAGCGGCCCGCGCGGTCATCCTGCTCGGCAAGGCCGATGCGCCGCAGACCGCCCGCCTGGCGGCCGTCGTCACCTTGAAGCAGCGCGGCGACCAGTCGGCAATCGCGGCCCTGCGCAATGTGCCGGCAGATGCGCCCGCAGCACTCAGGGACGCCGCCAACCGCGCCGTCGCCGACATCGAGAAAGGTCTCGCCGTTTGGCGGATCGGCCAGAACGTCTGGTATGGGCTGTCGCTCGGCTCCGTGCTGCTGCTGGCGGCGATCGGCCTCGCCATCACCTTCGGCGTCATGGGCGTCATCAACATGGCGCACGGCGAGATGGTGATGCTCGGCGCCTACACCACGTTCGTGGTGCAGGAGGTGATCCGCAACGCCGCGCCCGGACTGTTCGACTATTCGCTGGCGATGGCGATCCCGCTCGCATTCCTGGTGGCCGGCGCCATCGGCATGGCCATCGAACGCACCGTGATCCGCTTCCTCTACGGCCGCCCGCTCGACACGCTGCTCGCCACCTGGGGCGTCAGCTTGATCCTGCAGCAGGCCGTGCGCACGTGGTTCGGCCCGACCAACCGGGAAGTTGGCGCACCGAATTTCATGTCGGGTGCCTTCAAGATTGGTGAACTCGTCATCACCTGGAACCGGCTCTGGATCATCGTGTTCGCCGGCCTGATCTTCATTGGCCTGCTGATGGCCTTGAAGTACACCGCGCTCGGGTTGCACATGCGCGCGGTCACCCAGAACCGCCGCATGGCGAGTTCCATGGGCATTCCAACAGCCCGCGTCGATGCGCTGACCTTCGGGCTCGGCTCGGGGATCGCAGGATTAGCCGGCGTCGCGCTCAGCCAGATCGACAACGTGTCACCGAACCTCGGTCAGGGCTACATCGTCGACAGCTTCCTCGTCGTCGTCTTTGGCGGCGTCGGCAATCTGTGGGGCACGCTGGTTGGCGCGCTCTCGCTCGGCCTTGCAAACAAGCTGCTCGAGCCCTTTGCCGGCGCCGTACTCGGCAAGATCATATTGCTGATCGCCGTCATCATGTTCATCCAGAAGCGGCCGCGCGGCATGTTCGCCTTGAAGGGCCGGGCGGTGGAGACATGATCGCACGCACGTTCCTTACCGACGACCGCCGGTCTGCGATCTTCCTCGGACTGCTCGCCATTGCAGCCGTCGTCGTGCCGTTCTGCCATCTGGTATTCCCGCCCTCATCGTTGCTGCACATCGGCACGTCCAGCGTGGCACTGTGGGGCAAGTATCTGTCGTTTGCGATCCTCGCCCTCTCGCTCGACCTGATCTGGGGCTATGCCGGCATCCTAAGCCTCGGCCACGGCGCCTTCTTCGCGCTCGGCGGCTACGCCATGGGCATGTACCTCATGCGCCAGATCGGCAGCCGCGGCGTTTATGCGAACCCGCTGTTGCCCGACTTCATGGTGTTCCTGAACTGGAAGGAGTTGCCCTGGTACTGGTGGGGCTTCGACATCTTCCCGTTCGCGGCACTGATGGTGGTCCTGGCGCCCGGCATCCTCGCCTTCGTGTTCGGCTGGTTCGCCTTCCGGTCACGGGTCACAGGTGTCTACCTGTCGATCATCACGCAAATGCTGACCTATGCGCTGTGGCTGTCGTTCTTTCGCAACGACATGGGATTTGGCGGCAACAACGGCCTCACCGACTTCAAGGACATCCTCGGCTTTCCCGTACAGGCGCCGGCCACGCGTGCGGCGCTGTTCTCGATCACGGCCATGACTTTGATGCTGTGCTATATCGTTGCGCGCTACGTCGTCGCCTCCAAGCTCGGCAAGGTGCTGGTTGCGATCCGGGACGCTGAAAGCCGCACGCGCTTCCTCGGCTACCGGGTAGACGCCTACAAGACGTTCCTATTCACGCTATCAGCTGCGATGGCTGGCATTGCAGGCGCGCTTTACGTGCCCCAGGTCGGCATCATCAACCCGAGTGAATTCCACCCCGCCCAGTCGATCGAGGTGGTGCTGTGGGTCGCAGTCGGCGGACGGGGCACGCTCGTTGGAGCCGCCCTCGGCGCGATCCTCGTGAACTTTGCCAAGACGACCTTCACCAGCGGCATCCTCGCCCCCTACTGGCTGTTCGTGCTCGGCGCGCTGTTCGTGCTGGTGACGCGCTTCCTGCCCAACGGCATTGTCGGGACATTCTTTGATGTCGCTGCCGACACGCGTTCCGCGCGCCGGCCGGCACATGCGGGATCAACCAGCGCTTCCGGCCGGCTCCGCGAAGCGGAGTCGGAAGCGCCACTAAAATGACCGACATCACCCATTCGCTGCTGTATCTCTCGGGCGTCGAAGTTTCCTTTGACGGCTTCCGCGCGTTGAACGGCCTTTCCCTCGACATCCGCCACGGCGAGATGCGCGCGATCATCGGGCCGAACGGCGCCGGCAAGACCACGATGATGGACGTGATCACCGGCAAGACCCGGCCCGACGATGGCGAGGTGCTGTTCGACCGCACCAATGACCTCACCAAGCTCGACGAAGCGGCAATCGCCAACCTCGGCATCGGCCGCAAGTTCCAGAAGCCGACCGTGTTCGAGATGCACACGGTGGAGGACAACCTGCTCCTCGCCTTGCGCGGCAACCGGCGCGTCGTGCACAATCTTTTCTGGCGCCGCAATGCACCGGACGAAGGGCGCATCGACCAGATCCTCGGCACCATCCGTCTCGGCGACCATCGCGCGCGGGCGGCCGGTGCGCTCTCCCACGGGCAGAAGCAGTGGCTCGAAATCGGCATGCTGATCGCCCAGGACCCCAAGCTCCTGCTCGTCGACGAGCCGGTCGCCGGCATGACCGATGCTGAGACCGAGACCACCGCCGATCTGCTGCGCGAAATCGCGCGCGACCATTCCGTCATCGTCGTCGAGCACGACATGGACTTCGTGCGCCGCCTCGGCGTGCGCGTCACCGTGCTGCACGAGGGCAGCGTGCTGGCCGAAGGCTCGCTCGACCAGGTCTCCGCCAACGAGCGCGTGATCGAGGTCTATCTGGGGCGGTGAGTCAGCAATCTGGCGGACACGGCGGCGGTCGTGGTAAGAACTTGGCATGAACATCCACCTCAAATCCCCGCCGCAAGCGCTACCGCGCCTGAGCGAGCCAGCGCGCCGCCGATGGACCGCCGGTGAACTGGAGCAGTTGGTCAGGGTCGGCGTCATCCACGAGGAGGAACGCGTCGAATTGATCGACGGGGAGATCATCACGATGGCGGCCAAGGGCAACCGGCACGAGATCGTGCGCAGCGAACTGATGCTGAACTGGGCACGGCGGCTGCCGCTCGACATCAAGTTCGCGACCGAGCCAGCGTTCCGCCTTGTGGACCATCACGAGCCGGAACCCGACATCCTGGTTTTCCCTGGTAACCTCTACGTGCCCGATGTGCGCGGCGACACGGCATTGCTCGTCGTAGAGGTGTCCGATACCAGCATCTCCTACGACCTGAAGGTCAAGGCGCCGGTTTATGCCGCGTTCGGCGTGCGCGAGTACTGGGTGATTGATGCCCGCAGCCTCGTCACCACCGTGCATCGCCAGCCTGGATCGGACGGCTACGGCGACGTGAAAGACTACGGGCCAGCCGATCCAATCACGCCGCTCGCCGTGCCGGCCTTGGCGCTCCGCCTCACCGACCTTGGCGTCGAGGTCGAGTGATCACGGAACAATCGGAGCACCCCATGCTCACCGTCAACGCGATCGATTTGCACTATGGCGCGGCACAGGCCCTGCGGCGCGTGTCCATCACCGCCGAGACCGGCCGCATCACCTGCGTGCTCGGCCGCAACGGCGTCGGCAAAAGCTCGCTGCTGCGCGCCATTGTCGGCCACCAGCCGATCAGTGGCGGCGCGATCCACTTCAATGGCGAAGACATCTCGAAGCTCAAGCCGCACGAGCGGGCGCGGCGCGGCATCGCCTACGTGCCGCAGGGCCGCGAGATCTTTCCGCTGCTGACGGTCAAGGAAAACCTCGAGACCGGCTATGCGCCGCTGCAGCGCATCGACCGGCATATTCCACCTGAACTGTTCGAGCTGTTTCCGATCCTCAAATCCATGCTGGGGCGGCGCGGCGGCGATCTGTCCGGCGGGCAGCAGCAGCAGTTGGCGATTGCGCGCGCGCTCGTCACGCGGCCGAAGCTTCTGGTGCTCGACGAGCCGACCGAGGGCATCCAGCCGTCGATCATCAAGGACATCGGCCGGGCGATCACCTTTCTGCGCACCAAGGGCACCATGGCGATCGTCCTCGTCGAGCAGTACTTCGACTTCGCCAAGGAGCTGACTGACACCTTCGCTGTGCTGGAGCGCGGCGAGGTCGTGCTGGCCGGCACCAAGGCCAGCATGGTCGAGGCGGATGTGCGCAAGCTCATGACGGTTTAAGGCTGTCGGCCGACGGCGCGAGGTCGTAAAGTCGCGAGGAGCCCCGTCCCGCCCCACGCCATCACGAGACACAAGCCATGCCAGCACCCGTCACCCAGGCCCTCATCACCCGCTACTACGAAGCCTTCAACAAGGGCGACATCGACGGCATGCTCGCCTGCGTTGCCGACGACATCGTGCACGACACCAACCAGGGCGAACGGCGCGAGGGGCGCGAGCGTTTCCACGCCTTTTGCGCGCGCATGTCGCACCACTATGGGGAGCAGCTCGACGGCATCGTGATCATGACGACGGCCGACGGCGGACGAGCTGCGGCCGAGTTCAACGTGATCGGCCAGTACCTCGTCACCGAAACCGGCCTGCCCGAGGCCAAGGGCCAGACCTATCGCCTGCCCGCCGGCACGTTCTTTGCCATCCGCGACGGCAAGATCACCCGCGTCACCACCTACTACAACCTCACCGACTGGATCATGCAGGTGTCGGCGTAGGGGTGGGGTGAGCCAGTCGTCACATGTCGGTTTCCCGGAATCTGGGCAGCGTGTTTCAGCGCTGGCCAAATATCCGGCAAACCGAACCGGGGAGGTTGCAGTCAAAGCGGTGACGCCAGCTTCGATTCATCACCAAACGTTGCATTTCACTGAACGTTGGGCAATCAGATCGGGCTCCTCAATTTTCCGGCAGCGGTGCCCGCTCCTCGCTATCTCGCCCCCCACACCACCTCCACTTGCCAAGCACGCGCTATCCCATGCAATCCTCGCCGCACCTGAGACGCTGGAACACCCGATGCCCCTCACCGTGCAAACCCTGACCGGCCCGGAGCTCGGCGCAGCGTTGCCGGCACTCGCCCAGCTGCGCATCACGGTGTTTCGCGACTGGCCCTATCTGTACGACGGCACGCTCGACTACGAGCAGGACTATCTCGCGAAGTTCGCGGCCGCCCGTGATGCCGTGGTGGTGGCCGCCCGCGACGGCGACAGAATCGTCGGCGTTGCAACGGCTTCACCCTTGCGCGAGCATACCGAGCGCTTCGCCCCGCTGTTCGAGGCCAACGGTTTCGATCCCGATCGCATCTTCTATTTCGGCGAGAGCGTGCTGCTGCCTGCCTACCGCGGGCGTGGATTGGGCCACGCCTTCTTCGACCATCGCGAGGCGCGTGCCCGCAGCCATAGCTCCGGTGGCAAGCCCTTCACGCACACGGCGTTCTGCGGCGTGGTGCGGCCCCTCGACCACCCGGCGCGGCCTGCGGACTACGTGCCCCTCGACGCCTTCTGGACGAAGCGCGGCTATGTCAAACAAGCAGGCATGCTCGGCACGTACAGCTGGCAAGACCTGGGCGAACCCACTGAAACAGAAAAGCCCATGCAGTTCTGGGTGCGAGGTCTGTGATGGCGCCATCCGATCCGCCGGCCGCGCGCCCGCTGGAAGATGCGGAGCGGCCGCACACGGTCCAGGTCGCCGCCGCGCAATACCCGCTCGACCAGCCGGCAACGTTCGAAGCGTGGGCTGAAAAGATCGAAGGGTGGGTTGCCGCACGGGCCGCAACCGGCGCCGAACTGCTGGTCTTCCCCGAATATGGCGCGATCGAACTTGCCGCCACCTGCGGCGTCACTGTCTACAGCGATCTGCAGGCGACGCTTGCAGCCGTCGCCGATCTCGCGCCCCACATGGAAGCGACGATTGCGCGCTTCGCCCGCCAATACGGTATGCACATTTTGGCCGGCAGCGGGCCCGCCCGCCGCGCCGACGGGCGCTTCACCAACAGGGCACGGCTGATCACACCCGCGGGCCGCGTCGGCGTGCAGGACAAGATGATCATGACGCCGTTCGAGGTCGCCTGGGGCGTGGTGCCGGGTGACAGACTGCGGGTCTTTGACACGGCGCTCGGCCGCATCGGCATCGCCATCTGCTACGACTGCGAATTCCCGCTGCTGGTGCGGGCGCAGGTCGAGGCCGGCGCCGAGATCATCCTGGTTCCCTCCTGCACCGAGCGGCTCGCGGGCTTCCACCGGGTGCGCGCGGGCGCCAGGGCGCGGGCGCTCGAAAACCAGATCGCAACCATCACCTCGCCGACCATCGGCGACGCGCTGTGGTCGCCGGCCGTCGACCGCAATACGGGGGCGGCGGGCATCTTTACGCCGCCGGAAGTCCGTATTGCGGAAACCGGCGTGCTGGCCGAGGGGCGATTGAATGAGCCGGGATGGATCGCGGCGACGATTGATCTTGCCGCGCTGCGCCAAATCAGAAGCAACGGCGAAATGCGCAATCACGCCGATTGGCATCGGCAGCCGGGCGCGGCCCCCCTGGCCAGCCAGTGCGAGGTCGTATCGTTGCGCTGAGCAGGGAGCCCGCATCGTGACAGCACCGAAGGCAGCACTGATCGTCGGCGCCACCGGCGTCGTCGGGCGCCATTGCCTCGACGAACTGCTGCAGGCAGGGCGCTATGCCCGCATCGTCGCGATCGGCCGCCGGTCGACCGGCAAAAAACACTCGAAGCTCGCCGAAATCGTCCTGCCGCTCGACCGCCTCGGTGACATCAGGGCGCCCGACATCGGCCCAATCGATGACGTGTTCTGCTGCCTCGGTACGACACAAAAGAATGCCGGCTCGCAACCAGCCTTCCGCCACATCGAGGTCGAGTTCCCGCGCGCCTCAGCCCGCCTGGCCAAGGCCAATGGCGCAACCCACATCGCGCTCGTTTCCTCGCTCGGCGCCGATTCCCGCTCGGCCAACTTCTACCTGAAGGTCAAGGGCGAGGTGGAGGCTGCGGTTACTGCCGAAGGTCTCGACAGCGTCTCGATCTTTCGCCCCTCGCTGCTGCTCGGCGACCGCGAGGAATTTCGCTGGAAAGAGAAGCTGTCCGAGCCACTGCTGCGTGGGCTTGGCGTTTTCATGATCGGGTCGGCGCGCGCACTTCGACCGATCCTTGCCGTGCACGTGGCGCGCGCCATGGTTGAAGTTGCAACGGCGCCCCTACCCGGCACGACGATCTACGGCTCGGACCGGATCGCGGCCATCGCAGCTGCTTGAACGGGCAAGGAATGCTGGCGCTGTCCGGGCGGCTCACTTACATAGACGGTCAACCAAGAAACGCCAGGAAAGTCCTAAGGTCCGCCATGCCCGAAGTCGCCCCTGCGCTATCGCTGCCAAAACCGTCGCTGGCGGTGCGCGTCTTTCGTCCCTTGGCCCGCCTGTGGCTTCGGATAACCGGCTGGCACATCGAAGGCGAAATGCCCAAGGACCCGAAGTTCATCATCGTGGCCGCGCCCCACAGCTCCAACTGGGATCTGCCGCACGTGCTGGCAGCCGGCCTCGAGTTCGGCGTCCGCGTGCACTGGATGGGCAAGGACAGTTTGTTCAAATGGCCCTACGCCGGTTTCATGCGCTGGCTCGGCGGCATCCCGGTCGACCGCAGCAAAGCTAACAACGCGGTCGCCCAGATGATCGAGCGCTTCGATCACGAGGACAAACTGGTGCTGGTCATTCCCCCCGAAGGCACGCGCGGCAGGGTCACGCGGTGGAAGTCAGGTTTCTACCACATCGCGGTCGGCGCCAAGATCCCGCTGGCGCTTGGCTTCCTGGATTACAAGCGCAAGGCCGCCGGCATCGCCCGCGTGTTCCATCCAACCGGCAATTTCGAAGCTGACCTCGCCGAGATCCAGGCGTTCTATGCGACCGTCACGCCGTGCTATCCAGATCGCAGCGCCAAGGACTGAGGTCGTCGGAAACCCGATCGTTGTTCTTGATCAACCGAGGGGTAGATGGCCTCAGGCCCTGCTTGGAGAGTTCGAGAGGCGAACAGCGTCTCGAAGCGCCGCCGCCTACTGCGCCGCCTCGAGCGAGAACTGCAGCTCGGCAAGGCGCGCATAGACGCCGCCCGCCCGCAACAGCGACTGGTGCGTGCCTTCTTCCACGATGCGCCCCTCTTCAAGCACGAGGATGCGGTTCGCGCGCTGAATGGTTGCCAGCCGGTGCGCGATGACAACCGTCGTGCGATTGCGCATGAGGCGTTCCAGAGCTTTCTGCACGAGGCCCTCACTCTCCGCATCGAGCGCACTCGTTGCTTCGTCGAGCAGCAGGATGGGCGCATCGCGCAGCACCGCGCGCGCAATCGCGATGCGCTGGCGCTGGCCGCCCGACAGCGTGACGCCACGTTCGCCGAGCATGGTCTCGTAACCCTGTGGCAGGGCCTTGATGAAGGCGTCGGCCTGGGCAGCTTCGGCCGCACGCTGCACATCTTCCAGAGTGGCGCCGGCATGGCCATAGCGGATGTTCTCAGCGACCGTATCGGCAAACAGCGCGATCTCCTGCGGGACGAGCGCCATGCGGCCACGCAGGGCATCGAGTGCGGCATCGGGCAGTGTGACGCCGTCGATCCGCACCGCGCCAGACTGTGGATCATAAAAGCGCAGGATGAGGTTCAAAACCGTGCTCTTGCCCGCGCCCGACGGGCCGACGAGGGCCACCGTCTCGCCGGGCTTGACGGTGAACGAGATGGCATCGAGCGCCGTTGTATCGGGTCGCGAGGGATATGAAAACCTGACGTTGTCGAAGGTCACTTCGCCGCGCGCCGGTGTCGGCATCGGCACGGCCACTGCGGGCGAGCGGATCTGCGGCACAGCGGCCAGCAATTCGGCCAGTCGTTCGGTTGCGCCTGCCGCCTGGGACACCTCGCCCCACACCTCGGCGAGTTCGGCGACGGCCGCGCCCGCGAACAGGGCGTACAGCACGAACTGCAGCAGCCGCCCGCCGGTCATGTCGCCGGCGATCACCTGGGCAGCGCCGACCCACAGGATGCCGACGATACTTGCCACCACCAGAAAGAACGTCAGCCCGGTCAGCAGCGCGCGCGATTTCAGCCGTTCGACCACGGCATCGAACGACAGCGCGACCGCCTTGGCATAGCGATCCGCCACCACCGTTTCGTGGGTGAAGGCCTGCATGGTGCGAACGGCGGCGAGGTTTTCGGCGGCATAGGCCGAACTTTCGGCGAGCGTGTCCTGGGCGCGGCGTGACAGGCGTCGCACCATGCGGCCCGTGATCAGGAACGGCGCGATGATCAGCGGGATCGCCACCAGGACGAGGAGCGAAAGGCCGGGGCTGGTGATGAACATCAGGCCCAGCGCCCCGACCAGCATGATAATGTTGCGGATCGCCTGGCTGATGGTCGAGCCCGACGCCGACTTGATCAGTGTCGTGTCGGCCGTGAGCCGGCTCATGATCTCGCCCGAGTGCGTGCGGTCGTAGAACGCCGGGCCAAGGATCGACAAATGGCGAAACACATCGGCGCGCACGTCGGCGACGACCCGCTCGCCCAGCCAGTTCACCAGAAAGAACCGCGCCGAACTCGCGCAACTGATGACGAGGCCGATTAAAATCAGCATCAGGAAGTACTGGTTGATGAACCCGCTGATGCGGTCGGCAAATCCGAAGTCGACCATGCGCCGCACCGCCATCGGTACAGTCAGCATGGCAAAGGCCGACACCACCAGCGCCACACCGGCCAGCGCCAGCATCCTGGGGTGCCGCAGAATATAGGGCCGCAGCATGAGCAGCGGGCGCAGCGACTTCGCGCGCTTGTCGCTCGCATCGGTCTCGCGCGGCGCGGGCGAAGGGGCAGTTTCAGTGCGGGGGGCCAACGGCAGCGCCTCGGTTTGCAATGGTTCTACGGCCGCCGACCATGCCCGAGGCGGGCGCCAGCGGCAAGTGAGGCAATCGAGCGCTGGTATCCCCCTAGCCCATGGTAGCGGCTCTGCGCGCGACCGCATTCGGCCGGTGCAACATCTGGGAGGGCTGCGGCAAGCTGGCGGGCAGGACCCTCACCCCCGCGGCACCACGATCGGGATGCCGGGTTCGGACTTAGCCCGGCGGATGGCGAGCGATGTCTTGACGCCGGCGACGTTCGGTGCCGCAGTCAAGTCCTTGATCACGAACTCCTGGAAGGTGCCGATGTCAGGGGCGACGCAGCGCAGGATGTAGTCGGTCTCCCCCGACATCATATGACACTCGCGCACCAGCGGCCAGGCGAGCACGCGGTTCTCGAATGCACGCAGATCGGCTTCCGCCTGGGCATGCAGGCCGACCATGGCAAAAGCGGTGAGCTCGAATCCCAGCATTTTTTCGTCGAGCAGCGCCGTGTAGCCGCGCACATAGCCCGCATCCTCCAGCGCCCGCACCCGGCGCAGGCAGGGCGGCGCCGACAGGCCCACCCGCTGGCTCAGCGCGACGTTGGTGATGCGCCCATCGGCTTGCAATTCCTTCAGGATTCGCCAGTCGAGAGGATCGAGGCGAACGCGCATGGTCGGCATCTCCAGAACCCGGCAGCTCACCCAATCCCGGGCTGCCCACGCAATTAATGGCAAGTGCCACACCTGCCAACTTTGCACTCCTTGCGCAAGGCCTGCGGCGGCACGGACCATCGACAGCCGCTCGTGTTTTGCGCGATAGAGCCGCCATGCAGACCGCCAACGCCAGCGCTGAACGCCATCGCCGTCCGCTCGCCGGGCTGACCGCCTGGGTGATCACGGACGGCAAGGTCGGCATGGACGTGCAGGCGCGGGGCCTCGCGCAGGCGCTGGAACTCGATGTCCACATGAAGCACGTGAGCCCGAGCGGCCTGTGGAAACTCGCAGCCCCCTGGGGGCCGGCCGATCCGAAGGCCCGCATGGGGCAAGCCGACAGTGCCCTGTTTGCCCCACCCTGGCCGGCAGTGTGCATTGCGACGGGGCGGGCCAGCATTCCCTACATCCGCGCGCTGCGCCGCAAGGCTGCCCACAAGACCTATTGCATCGTGCTGCAGGACCCAAAGACCGGGGCGGATACCGCGGACCTCATCTGGGTGCCGGAGCACGACCGGCGCCGCGGCGCCAACGTGATCACCACGCCGACCTCCCCGCATGGCTTTTCTGCATCCGTCCTGGCTGAACTGAGGCGAAGCTGCCCGCCGGAAATCGCCGCCCTGCCCAGCCCGCGCATCGCGGTGATCCTCGGCGGCAAGAACGGCATCTACCGGTTCACCGACGCCGATGACGACCGGCTGCAAACGTCACTCGCGTCGCTGGGCGCCCAGGGCGCGAGCTTCATGATCACGCCTTCGCGCCGCAGCCACCAGCGGCTGATTCACGCAGCCGACCTCGCCACCGCCGGCCAGCCGCGGATCTTGTGGGATGGCACGGGTCCCAATCCCTATCCAGCATTCTTGGCGCACGCCGACATGCTGGTCGTCACCGCCGACAGCGTCAATATGACCGGGGAAGCCTGCGCCACCGGTCGGCCGGTCTATGTGTTCGAGCCGTCGGGCGGCAGCGCCAAGTTCACGCGCTTTCACGAAGCCTTGCGCCGAAGTGGGGCAACACGCCGCTTGCCGGCAAGGGTCGATACGTTGGAAACATGGGCCTACGAGCCGCTCGATTCAGCCCGAACGATTGCCGCCGAAGTCGAGCGGCGCTGGCTGAACCAGCGCGGCATGCTGGCCGCGTGACGAAAGCACTGATCAACAGGCAGACGGACCTTGCGAGGACATCATGAGCCATCTCGAACTCGACAAGCTGAAAGTCGCCCGCGTCGAGTCGCAGCCCTACAGCTACACGATCGTGCCGGGGTTCCTGCGGCCCGATTCGGTCGCTCGAATCAACGCCACCTACCCCAAGATCGAGAAGGGCGGCTCCTATCCGGTCGAGAGCCTGGAAGCGGGCATGGCGATCAAGGAAGTGATCGATGAACTCGACAGCGCGGAATTCGAGGCGATGATCGCCGAGAAATTCAACGTCGAACTGGCCGGCCGCCCGAAGATGTACTCGCTGCGCGGCTACACGCGCGCCAAGGACGGGCAAATCCACACCGATTCGAAGGACAAGATCATCACCGTCCTGCTGTACCTGAACGAGAATTGGCAGCATGCCGGCGGCAAGCTGCGGCTATTGAAGAACGGCCACAGCGTCGAGGATTACGTGGCCGAGGTGCCGCCCGACAATGGCACGCTGCTGGTGTTCAAGCGCGCCGATAATTCCTGGCACGGCCACCACCCCTTCGATGGCCCGCGCCGCTCGCTGCAGATGAACTGGATGACCTCGGAAGGCTCGAAGGGCTTCCATGCCATCCGCCATAAGATTTCGGCGGTCGTCAAAAAATTGACCACGGCCTGATGACGGCAGCCTCATGCAAAAGCCCCCGCGATTGGCGTGGCCAATCGCAGGGGTTGATGCGGTTCGACGAGCCAACTGGCCGGTTCAGTCCTTGCGGCCGGCCGGTGTGCCGAACGTGCGGCTGAGTTCACGCTCGACGCTGTCGGTCAGATTGCCGCCGCGCGCCATGATGAAGCGCTCGATCTCGCGCTCGGCTGCGCGGTGACGGGCCTCGACCACAGCGTTCCAGGCACGCGCCAGAAAACTGGGACGGGTTTGCGTGCCGGCTGCACTGGCCGACGCGACCGGGCTCAGGGTCGAAGTGAGGATGGTGGCCATAGGTAGTTCTCCTTGCTCAGGATCGATCTCAACAGTGGAGCCGGTGATGCCTCGAACGGGCACCTGTCGGCTGTTGAGAATTGGCTCTTGCTGCACTTGCGAACAAGACCCAAGAGCGCGCTGCAGGGATGCTTAAAGCGCATGAAGAACGCTGAAAACGCTCATTTTTTCGTCATATGACACGATCAGCGCCGAGTGCATGGGAGGCGCCCGAATAAGGTATGGAATGATGGCGCAGGAGGGCGATATATTGCATTGCAATATAGCGCCCAGGCAGCCTGCTCTGCTTCACGCGGATGAAACGAAAACGGGACCCCGAAGGATCCCGCGCTCTTGTTTCGTCATTCGATGTCAGCTGTGAAGCACAGCTCAGGCGGCAACAGTGCCTTCGTGCGCCGGATCGCGCAGCACGTAGCCGCGGCCCCAGACGGTCTCGATGTAATGCTTGCCGCCGGTCGCGGTCTGCAGCTTCTTGCGCAGCTTGCAGATGAACACGTCGATGATCTTGAGTTCGGGCTCGTCCATGCCGCCATAGAGGTGATTGAGGAACATTTCCTTGGTCAGCGTGGTACCCTTGCGCAGCGAGAGCAGCTCCAGCATCTGATATTCCTTGCCGGTCAGGTGCACGCGGGCGCCGTTCACTTCGACGGTCTTGGTGTCGAGATTGACGCGCAGCTCGCCGGTGTCGATCACCGACTGCGCATGCCCCTTCGAGCGCCGCACGATCGCTTGAATACGGGCAACAAGCTCATCCTTGTGGAACGGCTTGGTCATGTAATCGTCAGCGCCAAAGCCTAAGCCTTTGACCTTGTCGTCGATCTGGGCATAGCCGGACAAAATGAGAATCGGCGTAGAAACCTTTGAAACCCGCAATGTCTTTAATACGTCATAGCCGCTCATATCGGGCAAGCCGAGGTCGAGCAGAATGATGTCGTAATCATACAGCTTGCCCAGGTCGACGCCTTCCTCGCCCAAGTCGGTGGTATACACATTGAAACCTTCGGACTGCAGCATCAGTTCGATGCTTTGCGCCGTCGCGCTGTCGTCTTCGATCAGAAGGACTCTCATAGTCTCGCCTCTTATCCCGGCCCGCTGAAAGGCCCCTGCCCCGGTGTTGAAAGAGCACGCACGGATACTGATCTGCCGCTAAGTCGTTGTTAGGAAGTTAAGGCCCAGAAGTTAACAAACTCTCATCACGACTTTAAAAAGTCTGAACTGCGACACCACAATGACCAGCAGCCATCACCCAACCGTGACGCACCGGAACGCTAGACCGGCACGACTGTGCCGGAGTTGGCGTACACGCTGATGCTTGGCTGATTTACACCCATGGGCACACCGTGACTGACTGCTCCCCCGCAAGGGAGACCCCGTCTCACTTCAGCCCCAATCGATTCTGTAGCAAACCGCAACCTCAACCCCCGAATCAATTAACAGAATTCGTCACGCAGCCCTAGAGTCCAGGTTGTTATATTTGCTGCTCGAAGCGACGGCTGCATTGCAGTTGCAAAATTAGCACATTAATTGCCAGATGCTGGACCCTTGTCTCCACGGCCGGCGTGCGGCTCCGGTGGAACGCCGCAAGTTTCGTTAGTCCACCGGACTGCTGCCTCTTGGGCACACGGCATCCATGCGATAGCGTCACGTGCTGTTGCGCAAATGAAGTCGCAGGGAAATCCGACATGCCGAGTTCAAGTCCGCGTCTGGCCTGGATCTGGGCGGTCGCAGTTTTCTGTTGCGCAGTCATCGCAGGCCCAGGATCCGCCGACGCACAGACCCGTGCCGAGACACTGCGCCAGGTGACCGCCAACACCATCAACACACTCGATCCGACCATGGCAGGCGCAACGCGAGAAGCATTCGGCCTGTCGATGAACGTGTACGACCGCCTGGTGGCGTTCACGCGCAAACCCCGCGGCAACGGCTACATCTTCGAAAAGGACAAGCTCCGCGGCGAACTGGCCGAGAGCTACACGGTGTCGCCCGACGGCCTGAAGTTTACGTTCAAGCTCAAGCGGGACGCGAAGTTTCACGACGGCACGCCGGTCACCGCGGACGACGTGAAATGGTCGCTCGACCGGCACGTGTCGTCGAAATCGCTCGCAGCCTCGCAATTGGCGACGGGCTCGCTCACCAAGCCCGAACAGTTCAAGGTCATCGACCCGTACACCTTCGAGGTGACGCTCGACAAACCGGATCGGTTCGCACTGCCCAACCTCGCCATCGTCTACGCCATCGTCTTCAACTCCAAGCTCGCCAAGAGCAAGGCCACGCCGGACGACCCCTGGGCGCAGGGCTGGCTGAAGGACAACACGGCCGGCAGCGGCGCCTACACGATCGAGACGTTCAAGCTCGGCGAGCAGATCGTCCTCAAGCGCAACGAGGAGTGGACGGGCGGCATCGACGGCAAGCCGGCTCCCTTCAAGCGCATCATCATGCAAACGGTGCCGGAGGCAGCGACGCGCGCGAGCCTCGTCGAGAAGGGCGATGCCGACATCTCGATCGATCTGGCGGCAAGCGATGTGCTGTCGCTCGAGAGCAAGGGTCGCCTGAAAATCGTCTCGACGCCGCAGTTCAATGCGTTCTCCCTGATCGCCTTCAATACCAAGGCCCCCCCCTTCGACAACGTGAAGGTGCGCCAGGCGATTGCCGCGGCCCTGCCCTACGGCGATCTGTTCAAGGCGGCGATTTTCCAGCGCGGACAGCCACTCTACCAGGGCAAGTGGGCAAGCGCGCCCGAGACCAGTGATTTCCCCCAAGCGATGCCGGTGCAGCAAGACCTCGCCCGCGCGAAAGCACTCCTTGCCGAAGCGGGCTTTGCCAACGGCTTCGAAACGACGTTTTCGTTCAACGTGGGCTCGGCCGCCGTCAGCGAGCCGATCGCGGCCCTGACCAAGGAGGCGCTTGCCAAGATCGGCATCAAGGTCGACGTGCAGAAGGTGCCGGACGCGCAAATGTCGACCTTCATCAACGAGAAAAAGGTGCCGTTTTTCCTCGAAGCCTCGATCGCGTGGCTACCCTCGACCGACTACTTCTTCCGCGTATTCTTCACCGGCCCCCAGCGCTGGAACTATTCGTCCTGGGACAATGCCGAGATCGCAAGCCTGACCGACCAGGCGCGCTTCGAGCTTGACCCCGCACGGTATGATACGCAGACACGGCGCATGATCGCGCTCGCCGCCGCCGAGGTGCCGGCGATTTTGCTGTGGCAGCCGAACCAGGACGCGGTGATGGCGCCCGCAATCGAGGGCTATACGTACTGGTTCCACCGTCAGGTCGACTTCCGCGATCTCGCCCGCAAGGGATCGTAGGTTGGGTTAGCGCCGCCCCTTCGGCGCGTAACCCAACAGCTTCCCGCATCCCCCGTGGATTGTTGAGTTACGATCGCAAGGGGGGATCTAGCCCAACCTACGACTCCTGCTCGCTTCATAGGACCCCATGACCACCCTCGCCAGCATCTCACGCAGAACCGGCACCCGCTTCGTGTCGTCGCTGCCGGCGTTGCTGGGTGTCGTCGTCTTCACGTTCATTCTGATGCGCGTGTTGCCCGGCGATCCGGCGGTGTTCTTCGCGTCAGGTCCGAACGCTGGAAAGGCGGAGATCGAGGAAGTGCGCCGGCTGATGGGGCTCGACCAGCCGCTGCTCTATCAGCTCGCCTTGTATCTGCGCGATATCGCCACTGGCAATCTCGGCCGCTCATTGACCACCGGACAGCCGGTGCTTGCCGACATCCAGCAGCGGCTGCCCGCTTCCCTGGAGTTGACCTTCACCGCCCTGGTCCTGGCCTTGACCCTTGCGCTCCCGCTCGGCATTGCAGCGGCCCTCAACCCTGGCAAGCTCGTCGACCACGCCGTGCGCTTCGCCTGTACGCTCGGCGTGTGCGTGCCGACCTTCGTGTCCGGACTGCTGCTGATCTACGCGTTCTACTACCTGCTCGGCTGGGCCCCTGACCCGACCGGTCGGCTCGACATCTTTGCGCAAGCGCCGCCGCGCATCACCGGCTTTTTGCTGATCGACAGTCTCATCGCGCGCGATGGCACCACGGGGTTGGCCGCCGCCAGCCAACTGATCCTGCCGGCCGCCACCATGGCGCTGTTCGTGCTCGCGCCCCTCGCCCGCATGACCCGCGCCTCGATGCTGGCCGTGCTGGGGAGCGACTTCATCCGCACGGCTGACGCCATGGGCCTGTCGCGTGCCCGCGTGGTCGGGGTCTACGCGCTTCGCAATGCGATGCTCCCCGTGCTCACCATTGCCGGCATCGTGTTCTCGACCATGCTGGGCGCAAACGTGCTGGTCGAGAAGGTGTTCTCGTGGCCGGGCGTTGCCTCCTATGCGCTCGATGCGCTGCTCGCCTCCGACTACGCGCCCGTCCAGGGCTTCGTGCTGCTGATGGCCTCGATCTTCGTCGTCGTGAACCTCACGATCGACGTGTTATACGGCATCGCCGACCCCAGGATCGGCATCGAATGACCACGTCGACACTAAACCACGTTGCCTACGTCCTGCGGGGTAATCTGGTGACAGCGGCTGCGGCCGCTGGCACGGCGCTGTTGATTGCCGTCGCGATCCTCGGCCCCTGGATCACGCCCTACGATCCGATCGCCTCGAACGTCTCGATCGCCCTGCAGCCGCCGAGTTTTGCCCACTGGGCCGGAACGGACCAGCTCGGGCGCGACATCGCGAGCCGCATCATAGCGGCAACTCGCCTCGATCTGCTGATCGCGGCATCCGCCGTCAGCCTGTCCTTTGTCGTTGGCGCGCTGATCGGCAGCCTGTGCGGCTATCACGGCGGACGCGTCGACCGCTGGATCGGCCGCGTCGTCGACATCCTGATGGCGTTCCCGCTGTTCGTGCTGGCCATGGCGATGGTGGCGGCGCTCGGCAACCGCGTCGAAAACATCATCTATGCGACGGCCCTCATCAACCTGCCGTTCTACATTCGCTTCGCGCGTGCCGAAGTGAACGTGCGCCGCAACCTCGGCTGGGTGGAGGCGGCGCGTGCCTCGGGCAACAGCCATTTCCAGGTGGTGACGCACTTCCTGCTGCCCAACATCCTGCCAGCCATGGCGGTGCAGATCTCGCTCAATCTGGGCTGGGCGATCCTCAATGCCGCTGGATTGTCGTTCATCGGGCTCGGCGTGCAGCCGCCGACACCGGAGTGGGGGATCATGGTGGCGGAGGGGGCGCGCCACATCACCACCGGCAAGTGGTGGCTGGTTGCCTTCCCGGGCCTCGCTCTCATGCTCGCCGTGCTGTGCTTCAACCTGCTGGGCGATGGCCTGCGCGACATCCTCGATCCACGGATGCGCACGTGACAGGTGAGGCGACGATCAACGCGGCCCCGCTGCTCGAAATCGAGAACCTCGATGTCACGTTTGCGACCCGAGCCGGGCCGATCGATGCCGTGCGCGGCGTATCGCTGGCCGTGGCGCGAGGCGAAATCCTCGGCATCGTCGGCGAGAGCGGCTCGGGCAAGTCGGTCACCGCACTGGCCATCATGCGGCTGCTCGACCGGGCGGGGCGGATCACGGGCGGCAGCATCCGCTTCCGCGGGATCGACATAACCAAGCTCGGTACCACCGATCTGCGCAATCTGCGGGGTGCTGCCCTGGCCATGATCTTCCAGAACCCGCGCAGCTGCTTGAACCCCATTCGCACCGTCGGTGATCAGATCGCCGATACCTTGCGGGCGCACCGCCCCCTGTCGCGCAGCGCGGCGAAAGCCCGCGCCCTCGACCTGCTCGCAGGCGTCCTGATCCGGGAGCCGGAAAAGCGCATCAGTGCCTACCCGCACGAGCTGTCGGGCGGCATGTGCCAGCGCGTGATGATGGCGATGGCGATGGCCTGCGAGCCCGATCTGCTGATCGCCGACGAGCCGACCACCGGCCTCGACGTGACGACGCAGAAGGCGGTCATGGACCAGCTCGCAGCCCTCGTGCGCGAGCGCGGCATGGCGATGATGCTGATCACCCACGATCTCGGACTTGCAGCCCAATACTGCGATCGGGTCGCAGTGATGCAGCAGGGCCTGGTGGTCGAAACGGCGGCGCCGGCCGTGGTATTCAGCGCGCCCTCGCACCCCTACACGCGCCGTCTGGTCGCCGCCTCGCCGACGCCAACCTCGACGGTCGCGAGCTTGTCGGCGGAGGGGACAGCTGAGAGCCGAGCGGCGCACCCGCACGACATCAACTCGGGCAACCCGAAAGGTGTCATCCCGGGGCTTGTCCCCGGGACCCATGGTGCCGCTGCCGAGGTGTCCGCGATTGTGGCGCCATGGGTTCCGGCAATAAATGCCGGGATGACACCTGTTGAGCTGGACCAACGCGGCACACTTCTGGTGCCTCTCACTCCTCCCCCCCTCATGACCGTCGCCAACCTCGTCATGCGCTATGACCGTGACATCACCGCCGTCGCCGGCGTGTCGTTCGACATTGGAGCCGGCGAAAGCGTCGGCCTCGTCGGCGAGTCGGGCTCGGGCAAAAGCACCATCGCGCGCATCGTGTGCCGATTGATCGACCCGACCACTGGTACAATACGCTTTGACGGTGCCGATATCGGCGCGATGCCGGCGAGCACCTTCCACAAGGCAACCCAGCGCGCCGACATCCAGATCGTATTCCAGGACCCCGGCGACAGCCTCAATCCGCGGTTCTCGGCATTCGACAGCATCGCCGACCCGCTGCGCCGCCTGAAGGGCCTGCGCGATGGCATGGCCCTGCGTACCCGCGTCCTCGAGTGCGCCACCCGCTGCGGCCTTGGGCCGGAACTGATCGCGCGTTTCCCCCACCAGCTGTCGGGCGGCCAGCGCGCCCGCGTCGGCATCGCGCGCGCGATCGCAACTCAACCGAAACTGCTGATCCTCGACGAGCCGACCGCCGCCCTCGACGTGTCGGTGCAGGCCATCATCCTGCAGCTGCTCGATCGCCTGCGCCGCGAACAGGGGATGGCCTACCTGTTCGTCAGTCACGACCTCAACGTCATCCGCATGATGTGCGAACGCACGATTGTCCTGAAGCAAGGCGCGATCGTCGAGCAGGGGCAGAGTGCCGTGCTGTTCACCGCCCCGACCGATCCCTATACTCAGGGATTGATCGCCGCGATCCCGCACTTCGAGCCGGGGAGCGCCACACCTCCAAGCGCTGGTCGCCGTAGGTTGGGTTAGGCGGCCACCGCACCACGAATAAACATGCCGCATTTCATTCCGCTGTAACCCAACATTCCACGGGTAGTCGTTGGGTTGCGCGGGAACTTCGATATCCCCATGGCCGCGACCATTGGGGCCCGCTATCCCAACCTACGCTCCCTGAACGGACAAACGCGCCGCAGGCCGTAGTGTGCGCCCGAGCCAGAGCCACAGTGCGATCGCCACGTTGACGACGTTCCAGGCGATGCCGTGCAGGAATGCGGTCTGGTAGGAGCCGGTCAGATCGTAGATCGCCCCCGTCAGCCAGCCACCGACTGCCATGCCGACAATCGTCGCCATGATGACGAGGCCAACGCGGGTGCCGGCTTCGGTCGCCGGAAATCGTTCGCGCACGATGATCGCGTAGCTCGGCACGATGCCGCCCTGGCTCAAGCCGAACAGCGCAGACACGACATAGAGCGACATGAGGCCGTCGAATGGGAGATAGAGGATCAAGGTCAGGCACTGCAATGCGGAGCCGACGAGCAAGGTCGCAGCCCCGCCGATGCGGTCGGCGATCCAGCCCGACGCGATACGGCTGACGACGCCCAGCCCCAGCATCAGCGACAGCATCTCCGCACCCCGCGCCGGCCCAAAACCCAGATCCGCGCAATAGGCAACGATGTGCACCTGCGGCATCGCCATGGCGACGCAGCAGGCGAAGCCGGCAATGATCAGCAGCGTTTGCAGCAGTCCGGTCGAGGTCGATGCGAGCGGCGCGCCGGTGACGCCGGACAGCGCTACAACCGCAGGTCCGCGCTCGATCGGCGAGGGCCGCCGCAGCAGCAGGATCAGCGGCAGCATGGTGACGAGGCAGATGACGCCGATGTCGACGTGCGCCGTACGCCAGCCATGGTCGGCGATTACCGCCTGCAGGAGGGGTGGCCAAATGGTGCCGGCGAGATAGTTGCCACTGGCGCAAATAGCAACCGCAATGCCCCGACGCCGGTTGAACCAGTGCGAGATATCGGCGATCAGCGGCCCGAAGGTTGCGGCACTGCCGGCCATGCCGATCACCAGCCCCTGGACCAGGATGAACTCCCACAGCGTGCGCACCTGCGACGACAGGATGAACCCGCCGGCCAGCGCCAGCGTCGCGATCGTGAGCGGCCGGACGATGCCGAAACGATCGGCGAGCCGGCCCATACCGATGCCGCCGATTGCGATCCCGAGCATCGTCATGGTGTAGGGCAGGGATGCGGTGCCGCGCTGCACGCCGAACTCGGCCTGCACGGTCGGCAACGCGACTACCACCGACCACAGGCCGATGCCGCCGATCGTCGACAGCAGCAGCGACACCAGGAGCCGCCGCCACGCATAGGCGCCGTCGATGTCGGCCTTGGCCGCGGCAAGCGCTGCCGTCATGTCTTGTCCTGCCCGCATCATGGGGGTTCCGTTCGCTGACGTCGGAGGTGCAGGCATTACCGGTTCACACCAGCTCTTCGAACGGAATGATCGTGCTTTTCACGGTCCTCATCGCCATCGCGTCGGCAACCGCAGCTTTCACACCCTGCAGGGTAAACGGATACGTCGTCTGCATGTCGAGCCAGGGATACTTGTTGCGGGCACGGTCGAGCATCTCGACGCCGAGCGCCAGATCGTTCGCAGTGAAGGCCCACGAGCCCAGCACGTTCAGATCCTTCGTACAGATGCGATGCCAGGAGGTCATGATCGATCCCGCGTCCGTGAACTGCCCCATCTCGACATAGGTGCCGCCGTCGCGCAGGAATTCGATGCCTTCGGGTCCGGCACTCGGATGGCCAGAGCAATCCATCACAAGATCAGCACCATAGCCACCGACGATGTCGCGCACCGCTTTAATCCGCGCCTCGGGCGAGGTCACCGCCTCGATGTCGACGGTTGCTTCCGCACCGAACCGGCGGGCAAGTTTCAACCGCGGCGTCTCGGGCGCACCGACCGCGATGACACGGCCAGCCCCCATCTCCTGGGCCGCGGCAATGGCGAGAATGCCGATCGGCCCGGTGCCCTGGATGACGACCGTGTCGCCCCACTTGAAGCCGCCGGCTCTGGCTGCCCGGTTGAACGCGCGGATGCACGAGGTCAGAGGCTCCGACAGCGAGCCAAGGCGATAGCTCATGTCGTCTGGCAACTTGTAGATCTTGGTGCCAGGCAATTCCTCAAGATCGACATAGACGTACTCGGCCCAGCCGCCCCACAGGTGCGGCGGCTTGTCGAAGCCGAGATAGCGCCCATAGTAGACGGGGGTGAGGCACTTGTTCGACTGCTCGGGATAGCGCTTGCACCAGTCGCAGAAGCCGCACGGCATCAGCGGCGGCAGCATCAGCTTCGAGCCGATGCCGATCGCTTTGCCCATGTGGTCGGCTTTCAGATCGGCGCCGATCTCGACGATTTTGCCGGCCAACTCATGGCCGAGCGTGAACGGCCACGGCAGCGGCTTGGGCCAATGGCCCTTGAGGATGTGCTGGTCGGTGCCGCACACGCCACAGGCACCGATCTGGATCAGGGCAGCCTTGGGCCCGATGCGCGGCCAGGGCACCTCGCGGATCACCGGCTCGGCGCCCGGACCATCGTAGGTTGCAACGCGGATCTTATCGGCGCGCACCACAGCTGGTGATTTGGTGGCCTTGGCGGATTTCGCGGGCTTCGAAGACGGCATGCGGCGGGCTCCTTGCGTGGCGACTGGCGCAGGACACTACCAGCGCACGGCCGGCTGCGAACATCGCGCGGACCGCATGGGCGCTATGCCGCGGACTTCTGGGCTGCTGCGAGCGTAGCGGCGAGCTGATAGTCGGCCTGGGCCTGTGGGGCAGCACCAGTGCGCTCGTGGGCGAGGCCGCGGTTCTGGTAGGCGGCGGCCAACTGCGGCTCCTTGGCGATGACGGTCGTGAAGTCAGCGATCGCCTTGTCGAACTCAGCGGCGGCGAGGTATGCGTTGCCGCGGGCGAAATAGGCGAGCGCACCCTCGCTGATCCTGATCGCGTGGCTATAATCCTCGATCGCTTCCCGGCCGAGATTCTTGGCTTCGAACGCCGAGCCGCGCCCGAGCAGGGCGAGCGCATTGCGCTTGTCGACGGTGATCGCGCGCGTGAAGTCGGCGATCGCTGAATCGAAGTTGCCGCGGTTGTGATGCAGATTGGCGCGACGGCACAGGATGTCGCAATGGCGCGGCGCACGCTTCAATGCTTTGTCATAGGCGGCAAGCGCATGCTCGAAATTGCCCGCCCGTTCGAGCGCGATGCCTTCGTTGGCAAACGGCAGGGCCCGGCGCGTGCGTGCGTGGCCCCGTGTTGCGCCGAACACGGACGCCAGGAACCCCGCCAGGATGATCCACACGATGTGCCCATAGGCATAGGTTTGGGGCGACAACTGGTAGGTCGGCAGTGGCTTTGGCAACTGGCCTTTGCCCTGCAGTTCGTTGATCAGATTGGCACTGAGCGGATAGTAGCGGTTCTGACCGACCACGCCGATGATGTAGCCGTCATCGGTCACGCGATAGGGTGCAACAAAAGAGTGGTAGGAATACTTGAATCCCAGGTACAGAGGTTCGCCATCGAGATCCTTGAACTCCACGTCCTGGATCTTGGCCAGTTGCTCCATCGCGCCGAACATCGGATTGCCAGCGTGCGCCGGTTTCGTCGCACCGGATGCCGTCAGCGCCAAAAGCACAGGAAGCAAGGCAGATTTCAACTGCATGTGATGACTTGTACGTATACTCAGGATTGCCATTTCGTAGGTCCGCAACTCCACGTTTGTGGGGCGGTGCTACGACAACCGATGGCCTACTTCAAGCAAGGAAAGAAACTGTTCTAACTATTTGTACATGTTTGAAATGGATTGAGCACAAGGCGCCTGTTGACAGTTACAAAATTTGAGCAGCGCAAAACTCTTACCGCCCTTGTTCGGACGATTTGCCGACGTGCGAAACGGCAGCTCGCGCTGCTGCCGCCGCACCTGTTCCTGCATCGGCCAGCTCACACGGGGCGGGCTTGCACCATCAGCATGGCTTCGCCAGTCAGTACGTTTTTGCCAGCGACCGAGCACTCACAAGCGAAGCGGACGCGGCGCTTGGCCGGGAACAACTCGACCACCGTGACTTGTGTTCGCACCGTGTCGCCAACCCGCACCGGCCCGACGAAATTCAGCGTCTGGGAGATGTAAACCGCACCCGGCCCCGGCAATTCCATGGCAAACACCGCCGAGATATAGCTCGCCGTCAGCATTCCGTGCGTAATGCACCCGCCAAACCTCGTCTTGGCAGCGTAGGCTTCGTCCAGATGGATGGGATTGTGGTCGCCACTGATGGCGGCAAACGACGTGACGTCGGTTTGAGCTACGACGCGTTCCATGCTGGCAACGTGCCCAAGCTCCAAATCCTCGAAACAATAGCTCTTCCCCTTGGTCACGATCATGCGAACGTCCCGGCCTGCTTTGCTGGTTTAATACCCCTTGGAACCCCGCAACGAACCTACCCTTGCCGGTTTGCTGCGGCAACGGACACACGAAACATTGTGTTGCCGGTGACAGGCTGTCTGCCATAAGTTATGGCAGTTCGCTTCGTTTCCCCTCTGGAAGGTTTGGCAGATGCGCCTCAAATTTCTAATTGTGGCACTCACTGGCAGCGTGGCAGCAGCTTCCCTCGTCTCTGTCGCAACTGCCGCTGAAACTTCCAATCGTACACGTGCCCAAGCCGAGCAGCGCTACTCCAAGTACCGCAAGTATCGCGCATCGAAAGAAAATTCGCACACGGTACGTGCCAATAGCCTCGATCCCGCCCGCACATACGGCGGTTATCCCGACTGGGCACGCGTAGCGCTCTCGCCCAAGTCCGATGGCGGCGGCAGGCGCCGCTAAAACTTCATCAGGAGTGATCATGCGAATCGCGAGCTTCGTCGGCGGCCTAGCCGCCGTGTGCCTAATCGTGCCAAGCGCCCTTCCCGTGGAAGCAGCCGAGCGTCGTACATCCGTACGTCGAGCGGTCGTGCCGAAGCAGCAGGCACCTGATCGGTCGCAGTCGCGGGTCGACAGCAGCGATTCGTGGCGTGCACACGACGCTGATCCAGCCGGAAATTACAAGAATTATCCCGATTGGGCTCGCACGGCGCTCGGCTCCAGAAGCTCGTCGCGCTAGCGTCATTGCCGCCCAAGTCTGTCCAGGTGGCACGATGTCCACTTATCAGGCAGAGTCAACGGTTATCCGCGCTGGTTGCGCGTAGCTATGGCGCCGAAGGTCGATGGTGGCAGGTGGCGCCGATACGACATCAGGAGTTGGTCATGCGAATCGTGAGTTTCGCCGGTAGCTTGGCTGCAGCATACTTTGTCGTGTTCGGAGCACTGCCGGCGGATGCCGCCGAGCGCCGACCAACTGTGCGCAAAGTCGTCGCGCAACCGGTGCCCGACAGGTCGTCGGCGCGGCTGGAAGAAGAGTATGCTGTGCGCGCCCACGTCGCCGACCCGGCCGGCACCTACAAGAATTATCCCAATTGGGCCCGCGTTGCGCTCGGTTCCAGAAGCTCGTCGCGCTGACGTTTCTGCAACCTCCCTGCGCGGATCGATCCGAAATCGCCGAGCATTGGCGCTCGCATGGATGCTTGGTTTGGCACCCGATCACTCACAGTGAGCGGCTCACGTAGACGCGCGTGTTCGCTGCTGCGACTTCAACACGAAACCACGAAACATTGTGTTGCCAGTGACGAGCCTGAAACCGTAGCATTTAATCTCCGAACTGATCATAGAAAATACCGAAAGGCTTCCTCTGATGCGGTTCAAACTTATGATGTCAGCACTTGCCAGCAGCATTGCGGCAATGACATTCGTGACAGTTGCCGACGCCGCCGAGAGTTCTGCTCGCACGCGTGCTCAAGCCGAACGGCGCAGCGATGGGAAAAATCGCCCGAAGACTGCCTCGCGCGACAACTCGCACACGGTACGCGCCAACAGCCTCGATCCGGCCCGCACCTACGGGGAGTATCCCGATTGGGCCCGTGTCGCGCTCTCACCCAAGTACGGTGGCCGAAGCCGCTGAAACATCGTGGAGGTTTGTCATGCGGATCACGGTCGTGGCCGGCACAGTCGCTGCTGTCTTTGCCCTGTTTCCCGGTATCGGAGCGGCAGAAGCGGCCGAGCGTCGTACGCCCTTGCGCCGCACCGTCGCGCCGGCAGTGCCGGATCGTCCGCCTGCGCAGGTTCGAAACGAGTACTCATATCGCGCGCACGACGCCGACCCGGCCGGCAATTACAAAAACTATCCAGATTGGGCGCGTGTTGCCTTGGGCGGACAGAGTTCGTCGCGCTAAAGTCGACAGTCCGACCTCTACTCGCTACAGGAATGTTGAGTATTCCGAAATTCCTTTGTTTCTCAAGGTACAGCGGATCGGCGGCCGAGCTCAGATCAGCCGCCCAAAGAAGTCATCCTGGCCACTTGCGCTGGAATTCATTGCGCGACAAGCGCTGTCACCTCGGCAGTCGCCCACTGGGTTCCGATCACAAGTGCCGGGATGACACCAGGGCCAGCGCGGACGGATCGATACTGAGATCACGCAAGGATTGAACCAGCCAACGCGCCACCACCCATGGGCCAAAGACCGTCGACAGGTCCGGACAACATCCGACAGGCGCCGGTCGCGTCAATTGGCTAAACCGGCCCGAACGGAATGTCGGTATCGTCCATCCTGAGGCCGTTCTGGGTCAGCAGGCAATGCACCTGCCCGCGATGGTGCGTCTGGTGATTGAACATGTGCGTGATCAAGAGCCAGCGCGGTCGCGTGATGTTCTCTCCCCTGGCGCCCGAATACCAGGTGAGGTCGCCCTCGAGATCGGCGGCCGTGAGCTGATCGGCCCACGCGATAGTGACCTCGTCGAAGTCGATGCGTGCGGCCTTCAGTTCCGCCCATTCGGGGATCGCCGTTGCCGACTCGGCGATGGACTTCGCCAGCGGTTGTTGAGTGGTGCCGGTGAAGCGAAACAGCCAGATCTGGTCGCCGAACAGGATGTGGCTCAACGTGCCATGGATGCTTTCGAAGAAGGCCCCGCGCGCCCGCTTGCGCTCGACGTCCGGCAATCGATCGGCTGTGCCATAGAGCGAGCGGTTCTGCCAGCGATTATAGCGCGCCATCGCCTGGGCGTGAGCCGGCGTGATCATGGATGTGTCCTCAGCCGTGCCGTCACTTCGATCTCGATTTTCATGGCCGGGTTCATCAGCGCCGTGCTCAGCATGGTGGCGGCCGGACGTGCTCTTGCGAACGCAGCCCGCAGCAGCGGCCAACAGCGCTCGAAGTCCGCCGGATCAGGCACGATGTAGGTCACGCGCACCACATCATCGAAGCTGCAGCCGGCTTCCTTCAGCGCCGCTTCAATGTTGGCGAGCGTCTGCCGGCACTGGGCGACGACCCCATCGGCCAGCGTCATGGTTGCATAGTCATAGCCGGTGGTGCCGGAGACAAACACGAAGCCGCCGTCGACCACGGCACGGGAATAGCCGATCTCAGCTTCGAATTTCGATCCTGACGAAATGAGGCGGCGGGTCATGGCGATCCTTGCTCTCCATGCTGGCCAGTACTGACTTTGTCAGGTCCGACTACTTCGCGTTTTGCAGGCTCTGCGCGAGCCACTTGATGTCACGCGTCGATGCTGTCTGGTCGCAACCTCGCCTGCCGCCCGCATAGCACCTACGTCACTGCAGCTGCTCGATCAGCCAACGATTTCGTCGAGGCGGAAATTCATCGCAATCTCACGCTCGGCAGCCGCAGGGCTGTCGGAGCCATGCGACGAGTTCTCGCCCTTTGACACGGCGAACAGTTTGCGGATCGTGCCATCCTTGGCTTCCTTCGGATCGGTCGCGCCCATGACCTCACGATACTTGAGGATGGCATCTTCGCCCTCGAGCACCTGGAGCACGATCGGGCCCGAGGTCATGAAGTTCACGAGTTCCCCGAAGAAGGGGCGCGCCTTGTGCTCGGCGTAGAATGCTTCGGCCTGGGCGCGGGTCCAGCGCACGCGCTTCTGCGCAACGATCCGCAGGCTGGCCTTCTCGATGACAGCATTGATGCCGCCCGTCAGATTGCGCGCGGTTGCATCCGGCTTCAGAATGGAAAAGGTACGCTCGATGGCCATGGTCTGGAGTCCTGTTGGCGTCTGTTGGTCTTGCGGTTCCGCGCTTTATGCCGGATTGCAGATGCGCCAGCAAGCGCGGGGCGTGTCATGGTTATGTCGCATACGAAACAGCCGGCTGGGTTGCCCGTGCCGGCCACTCCAAGAACGCTCAGTCCGCGCGCTGTTCAAGCCTTCGGAGCGCCGCCGGCAGCGGCCACTTCGGCCGCGAAATCTTCGGTCTTCTTTTCGATGCCTTCGCCCAGGGCATAGCGCACGTACTTCGTGAGCTTGATCGCCCCGCCAACGCCCTTCTCGGCGTCTTTGAGGGCCTGCGCCACGGTCTTGGTTTCGTCGAGCACGAACACCTGGTCGAGCAGGCAGTTCTCCTTGGCGTAGGTCTTGAGGCCGCTGGCGGCGATCTTTTCCAGCACGTGGTCGGGCTTGCCCTTGTTCTTGTCGAGCAGGATCGCCTTTTCGCGGGCCAGGATGTCGGCTGGAATGCCGTCGATGTCGAGGGCGACGGGGTTGCGGGCGGCGATGTGCATGGCGACCTGGCGGCCGAGCGCGGTAAGCTTGGCGGCATCGCCCTTGCTCTCGAGGCCGACCAGCACGCCGATCTTGCCGAGGCCGTCGGCCACCTTGTTATGGGTGTAGTCGGCGACTACGCCTTCGCTCACTGCGACGGTGGCGGTGCGGCGCACGTTCATGTTCTCGCCGATGGTGGCGATCATTTCCTTGACCACGTCGGCGACGATCGCGGTCTTGCCCGGATAGGTCATGGCGAGCAGCTTCTCGACGTCGCCGTTGGCCTTGGGCGACAGCCCGGTGATGGCAGTCACCATCTCCTGGAACTGAGTGTTGCGGGCGACGAAGTCGGTCTCGGAGTTGACCTCCGTCACCGCCCCCATGGGCCCCTTGGCGATGATGCCAACGAGGCCTTCCGCGGCGATCCGATCGGACTTCGCCGCAGCCTTCGACAGACCCTTCTTGCGCAGCCAGTCGATGGCCGCTTCCATATCGCCCTTGGTCTCGTTGAGCGCCTTCTTGCAGTCCATCATGCCAACGCCGGTCTTGGCGCGCAAATCTGCGACGAGGGCAGCGGTTATCGTGGTCATTGATGTTGCTCCGAGCGAATAGCGAATGGTGCGTAGCGAATGGCAAGTAGCGAGCGGCGCGTAGCGATCGAAACCACTATTCGCTAGTCGCTACTCCCTATTCACTCGCTCTCAAACAGCCGCGGCAGCCACCAGCTTCTTGGCTTGGCCGATCCAGTCATCCTTGGCGATCTGGCCCTTCAAGCGCAGCTGCTTGTCGAGCAAGCCTTGGCTGTCCGGGTCCATGTCGGCGATCTGCCAGAAGTGGAACACGCCTGAATCGTTCAAGCGCTGCTCGATCTTTTCGGTGACGCCGGTGATGCGCTTCAAGTCGTCGGCTTCGCCGCGCGCCGCCTCGATGCCCTTGAACACGGCCTTGGCCGTGGGCAGGATTTCGGCAGCCGGGTTCTCCATGGCGCCGAGGTCGACGCCGGAGCCGGCCTGGCTGCGCTGGATGCCGTCGATCGCGGCACGGGCGATCAGGTCGCAATAGAGCGTGATGGCGCGACCGGCGTCGTCGTTACCGGGGATCGGGAAATCGATGCCGTCGGGGTTGCAGTTGGTGTCGACCACGGCGACGATCGGAATGCCGAGCTTGCGCGCTTCGGCAATGGCGATCTGCTCCTTGTTGGTGTCGATCACGAACAGCAGATCGGGCGTGCCGCCCATCTCCTTGATGCCGCCCAGCGCCTGGTTCAGCTTCTCGCGCTCACGCGTGATGGTGAGGATTTCCTTCTTGGTGCGGCCCTGCGGGTCGGCCAGAATGTCGTCCAGCTGACGCAGGCGGCGGATGGAGGCGGAAATCGTCTTCCAGTTGGTCAGCGTGCCGCCGAGCCAGCGATGATTGATGTAATACTGCGCCGAGCGCTTGGCGGCTTCGGCGATGGCTTCGGACGCCTGGCGCTTGGTGCCGACGTAGAGCACGCGGCCGCCGGCTGCCACCGTATCGGCGATCTTGACGAGGGCCTGATGCAGCAGCGGCGTCGTCTGGGTCAGGTCGACGATGTGGATGTTGTTGCGGGCGCCGTAGATGTACGTCGCCATCTTGGGGTTCCAGCGATGCGACTGGTGACCGAAGTGCACGCCAGCTTCGAGCAGCTGACGCATATTGAAGGCGGGAAGCGCCATGGGACCGTTTATCCTTGTTTTCCGGTTGACCTCTGCGGACCGAAATAGGCCGTTTCACGGGCGCCCTTGGAAATCCAAGCACGCAAGGATAGGCCCACCGGAGCACCAGGAAGCGGAAGATGTGGTCCGCCCCAGCGCGATAGTCCGCATGTGGAGTGGGCGCGTGATACACGCGGGCGCCGCTTTTGGCAAGCATATACCGGCGGTTGCAGCTGGCGAACGATGGGCGCCCTTTCGGGCTTCACCTTGCGAGATGCAGCTACGACGCGCCCGGCACATAAAGGCAGCGCGCCACGGGCTCACCCCTCCAGGTGAAGTAATAGCAGACGTGAAAGTCGTTATCCTGCGAGGGGTAGGTGCGGGCGAAGTTCGCCGGCACGTCCACCACGATGCCGGTATCGGCGGTAATGCGCCGGCCGCCGTACTCCAGCATCTCGACGTTCGTGGCGCGCCGACAGTCCCGGTCGTTGCAGCAGCGTGGATCATACCAGGAGTGGGCGCGGGCGGCACCGAGCGGCGCGAACACAAGCAGCAGAACGAGCAGTGATCGGGGGATCATGTCAGCTCCATAAGCGCAAGGTCGGGCAGCCATGCCCCTCCAGCCCCTACCTCGCGGGCACCCGCTCGATCCTGGCGCCGAGTGCATTGAGGCGTTCGTCGATGCGCTCATAGCCGCGCTCGATCTGCTGGGCGTTGTTGATCGTGCTGGTGCCCTTGGCGCACAGCGCTGCCAGCAGCATCGCCATGCCGGCGCGGATGTCGGGGCTTTCCATGCGCCCCGCCCGCAGGCGCGCTGGACCCGACACGAGCGCCCGGTGCGGATCGCACAGCACGATGCGCGCGCCCATGGCGATCAGCTTGTCGGTGAAGAACATGCGGCTCTCGAACATCTTTTCAAACATCAGGATGACGCCGTCGCACTGGGTCGCGGTGACGATCGCGATCGACATGAGGTCGGCTGGGAAGGCCGGCCAGGGCTGGTCCTCGAGTTTCGGGATATGGCCACCAAGGTCGGTACGAATGGTGCGGCTCTGGTGCGCCGGCACGATCAGGTCGTCGCCGTCGATCTCGCAGACGATGCCCAGACGCTCGAAGCCCATCAGCGTCGAGCGCAGGTGCTGCGTGCCGGCCCGCACGATGCGCAACGGCGAGCGCGTCACGGCGGCCAAGCCAATGAACGAGCCGACCTCGATGTGATCGGGCCCGATGGCGTGCGTCGCGCTGCCGAGCGGCCGGCCACCGTGCACCGTCATGGTATTGGTGCCAATGCCGTCGATCTTGCTGCCCATCGCCACCAGAAACTGCGCGAGATCCTGCACGTGCGGCTCGGACGCAGCGTTCCGCAGGACGGTCATTCCTTCCGCACAGGCGGCCGCCATCAGGGCATTCTCGGTCGCGGTCACGCTCGGCTCGTCGAGGAACACGTCGGCGCCGGTCAGCTTCGTGGCTTCGAACCGATAGAGCGTGTCGGCCGACACCGTGGCGCCGAGCTGCTGCAGGGCAAGGAAATGCGTGTCGACACGCCGGCGTCCGATCACGTCGCCGCCGGGAGGCGGCAGCACCACCTTGCCGCAGCGCGCGAGCAGGGGGCCCGCCAGCAGGATCGACGCGCGGATGTTGGCGCACAGTTCGGGATCGAGATCGACCGCGCGCACGTTCTTTGCCGTGATTTCGAGAACGTTGGTCGCGGTCCAGGTCGCCTCGGCGCCGACCGAGCGGATCAGTTGCACCAGCGTCTCGGTGTCGCGGATGCGCGGCACATTGGTGAGTGTGACCTTCTTGTCGGTCAGCAGCGCCGCCGCGATGATCGGCAGGGCGGCGTTCTTGTTGCCGGACGGCTCCAACTGGCCCGACAGGCGATGGCCGCCTTCGACGATGTACTGGATGCCCCCGCTGCGGTCCGCCTGTGCCATCGGTGTCCTCGTCACTTGACCTGGATGTTCGCTCGATTCGAGCCTACCATGGCACGGCCCCATGCCCCTTGCACCATCCCCGGCCTCGGCGCGTGACGCGATCGCCTGGTGTGGACCTTTGGACGCGAGTTGATGAACATCCTATCCCTTCCCCGCGTTGAAATCGTGCCGCCCGGCTGGCCCTTGATCGGCGCCGTGCACGTCCCCGGCTCCAAATCGATCACCAACCGGGCACTGCTGATCGCAGCCCTGGCCCGGGGCCGCAGCGTCCTGACCGGCGTGCTGGCCAGCGACGACACACGGCACATGGCAACCGCGCTGCGCGCCATGGGGGTCGGCATCGCAGAAGACGGAGCGACGACGCTGGCGGTGACGGGCGACGGCACGCTGCGGGCGCCCGTGGCCCCGCTGTTCCTCGGCAATGCCGGCACGGCGACGCGCTTTCTCACCGCCGCCAGCGGCCTTGTCGACGGCACCGTCGTGGTCGACGGCGATGCGCACATGCGCAAGCGCCCGATCCGGCCGCTGGTCGATGCCCTGCAGCTGCTTGGCATCGACGCCACCGCACCAACCAACTGCCCACCGGTCACGATCCGCGGCACGGGCCGCTTCCCTGGCACGGCCACCCGCATCGACGCTGCATTGTCGAGCCAGTTCGTGTCGGCCATCCTCATGCTCAGCCCCTGCGGGCGCGAGGCGGTGGACGTTGCGATCGACGGCAGCGGTGAGATCGGCGCGCGCGGCTACATTGACCTCACACTCGAGGCGATGACGCGCTTTGGTGCGCGCTATCGTATACTTGACGAGCGCACCTGGCGTGTCGATGCGACGGGATATACGGCAACCGACTTCGCCATCGAGCCGGACGCGTCAGCTGCGACCTACATCTGGGCGGCGGAAGCATTGACCGGCGGCCGGTTGAGCTTCCTGACGCCCATGGATACCTCGACCCAGCCCGACGCCCGCGCGCGCGACGTCATCCGTCGTTTCCCCCACCTGCCAGCCACCATCGATGGCGCGCAGATGCAGGATGCGGTGCCGACCCTGGCCATCCTGGCGGCCTTCAACGCCCACCCCGTGCGCTTCGTCGGCATCGCCAACCTGCGCGTCAAGGAGTGCGACCGCATTCGCGCACTGGCGGTGGGGCTCAACACGCTGTCGCCTGGGCTGGCGCAGGAGCTGGGCGATGACCTGCTGGTGGCCGGTGGGCTCACGGGCATTGCGGCGCCGCCCGCGGTCATCGACACCTGGCAGGACCACCGCATTGCCATGAGCTTTGCGCTGGCCGGCCTGCGTCTTGCGGGCGTCGTGATCGACAATCCGGGCTGCGTGGCAAAGACCTTTCCCGGCTTCTGGCAGGTGCTGCAGGGGCTCGGCGTCGAGCTGCGTGTGGCCGGTTGAACCGCCACGGGAGTGGGGATGCGGGATTGCCTCGCCCGATCGAACCGGATATCAGCCGGGGTTGTAACGCCCGCGATGCAGGGCGCCTTTCGAAACAGTGCGCGCACTCAACCTCTGGACGCTCCCCATGCGCCTCTCCCGCTATTTCATGCCGGTCCTGCGCGAGACGCCCAAGGAAGCGGAAATCGTATCACACCAGCTGATGCTGCGCACCGGCATGGTCAAGCAGGCGAGCGCCGGCATCTATTCGTGGCTGCCGCTCGGCTACAAGGTGCTGATGAAGATCGACCGCATCGTGCGCGAAGAGCAGAATCGGGCCGGTGCCATCGAAGTCTTGATGCCGACCATCCAGTCGGCCGACCTGTGGCGCCAGTCGGGCCGCTACGAAGCGTATGGCAAGGAGATGCTGCGCATCGCCGACCGCCACGACCGCGAAATGTTGTATGGGCCGACCAACGAGGAATTGATCACCGCGATCTTCCGCGATGGCATCAAGAGCTACAAGGACCTGCCGCGCAACCTCTATCACATCCAGTGGAAGTTCCGGGACGAGGTGCGCCCGCGCTTTGGCGTCATGCGCGGCCGCGAGTTCCTCATGAAGGACGCCTATTCGTTCGATCTGACGCCGGAAGCGGGCCGCCTGTCCTATAACCGCATGTTCACGGCCTACCTGCGTACCTTCGCGCGGATGGGCCTAAAGGCCGTGCCGATGGCAGCCGACTCGGGCCCCATCGGCGGCGACATGAGTCACGAGTTCATCATCCTGGCCGATACGGGTGAGAGCCAGGTGTTCTGCCACAAGGACCTGATCGAGGGCGCCGTGCCACCAATCGACACCGACTACGACGGCGATCTGTCGCCCATCATCCAGCGCTGGACGTCGCTGTATGCTGCGACCGACGAAAAGCACGATGCGGCGAAGTTCGACGAGCAAGTGCCCAAGGACAAGCAAGTTTCCGCTCGCGGCATCGAGGTTGGTCACATCTTCTTCTTCGGCACCAAGTACTCCGAGCCCATGGGCTGCAAGGTGCAGGGGCCGGACGGGCAGAAGATCGTGGTGCAAATGGGTTCCTATGGCGTCGGCGTCTCGCGGTTGGCGGGCGCGATCATCGAAGCCTGCCACGATGCCGCCGGAATCGTCTGGCCGGTTCCAGTGGCGCCTTTCGAGGTTGGACTGATCAATCTGAAGGCCGGGGACAAGGACACGGACGCAGCCGCGAACGATCTCTACGCCAAGCTCGAAGCGGCCGGTATCGACGTCCTGCTCGACGACACCGACGAGCGGGCAGGGGGTAAGTTTGCGACCATGGACCTGATCGGCCTGCCCTACCAGCTGATCGTGGGACCGAAAGGCGTCAAGGCCGGCGAGGCCGAGATCAAGGTGCGCAAGGGCGGCGCGCGAGAGACGCTGCCGATGGATGCCGCATTGGCAAAGGTCGTGGCAGCGGTCAAGGCAAAACGGATGCTGGCGTAGTGCACGGTTACGTAGGTTGGGTTAGCGCCGCCACTTCGGCGCGTAACCCAACATTCGACGGGCGGTGCTCAAAGTTGTTGGGTTACGACCGGCAAGTGGGCCGGTCTAACCCAACCTACGGTTTGGGAAACTGGAGCCTTCATGACAACGGCCGCTACGACTGTCGACTCCTCCGACACCCGCCCGTTTGCGCCGTTCGAGTGGTTGCTCGCCATGCGCTATCTGCGGGCACGCCGCAAGGAGGGGTTCATCTCGGTCATCGCCGGGTTCTCGTTCATCGGCATTCTGCTGGGCGTTGCGACGCTCATCATTGTGATGGCCGTCATGAACGGTTTCCGCAACCAGCTGTTCGAAAAGATCCTCGGCCTCAACGGCCACCTAGTGGTCTACAAGGTCGCCGGCGCCGGCCCGTTCGACGACTACGACGCGGTGGCGAAGAAAATCAAGTCGATCTCCGGCATCAGGACGGCCGTACCGCTGATCGAAGGTCAGGTCATGGTATCGTCCAATCTGGCGGCGCTCGGCGGCCTTGTGCGCGGCATGAACGAAGAGGGCCTGCGCTCGCTGCCGCTCATTTCGAACAACATCCAGCTCGGCTCGCTCGATAACTTCGACAGCCAGGATGGCATCGCCATCGGCAGCAGGCTTGCGACCTCGCTCGGCGTCAAGCTCGGCGACAACATCACCCTGATCTCGCCGCGCGGTGCGCAAACCCCGTTCGGCACCGTACCGCGGCAGAAGCAATATCGAATCGCTGCCTTGTTCGAGATGGGCATGGCCGAGTACGATCGCACCATGATCTTCATGCCGCTAGCCGAATCGAAGCGCTACTTCAACAAGGGCGATCAGGTCGACGTGCTGGAGATCGTCGCTGAAGACCGGGACCGGGTCGACGAGTACGCGGCCGCAATCGAGAAGGCGGGCGGGCCCGACATCGTCATCACCAATTGGCGCCAGCGCAACCAGACGTTCTTCACGGTGCTGGAGGTCGAGCGCACGGTGATGTTCATCATCCTGTCGCTGATCATTCTGGTGGCAGCCCTCAACATTGTGTCGGGCATGATGATGCTGGTGAAGGACAAGGGCCGCGACATCGCCGTTCTGCGCACCATGGGCGCAACCAAGAATTCGATCATGCGGGTGTTCCTGATCACCGGCGCTTCGATCGGGATTGTGGGCACGCTGGCCGGGCTGATCATCGGCATCATCTTCTGCTGGAACATCGAAGCGATCCGGCAGTTCGTCCAGTACTGGACCAGCACCACGCTGATGGACCCATCCGTCTACTACCTGACCCGGCTGCCGGCCGAGATCAATCCGCGCGAGACCGCCGGCATCGTGATCATGGCGCTCGTGCTGTCGGTGCTGGCCACGCTCTATCCGTCATGGCGCGCCTCCAAGCTCGATCCAGTCGAAGCGCTGCGTTACGAATGAGGACCGCGTGACGCCATGAAGGACGCTGTCATCGAACCGATCCTCAAACTGGCCGATCTGCGCCGTAGCTTCGGCCGAGGCGACGCGCAGATCCATGTGCTGACCGGCGCATCGGCCACGCTCTATCCAGGACAAGCGGTGGCGCTGGTCGGGCCGTCGGGCGCCGGCAAGTCGACGCTGCTGCATGTGGCCGGCCTGCTGGAGACGCCCGATTCGGGCCAGGTGCTGGTCCAGGGCCGCGACTGCGCCAAGATGGGCGACGAGGAGCGCACGCGCGTGCGCCGCGCGGAAATGGGCTTCGTCTATCAGTTCCACCAGCTGCTGCCGGAGTTCTCGGCGCTGGAAAACGTCGTCATCCCGCAGTTGATCCGCGGCCGGTCGCAGAAGGCAGCCGAAGAGCGCGCCACCGAACTCCTCAGCAACATCGGGCTGGCGACCCGCTTGAAGCACCGCCCGGCCGAACTATCGGGCGGCGAGCAGCAGCGTACCGCCATCTGCCGGGCGCTCGCCAATTCACCGAAGCTTCTGTTGGCGGATGAGCCGACCGGCAACCTCGACCCGAAGACATCGGAGCACGTCTTCAGCGAATTGATCGCGCTGATCGAAAAGACCGGCGTCGCAGCTTTGATCGCCACCCACAATATGGAACTGGCATCCCGCATGCACCGCACGCTGCGCCTGGAAAACGGCCTGCTCGTGGAGGTCGCACGTTAGGGGCCGATCGTGTCGGCCAATCGTGGCACTGGTGCCGCGACGCGGTTGTAGTACATGACGTCACTGCGCCGGTGGGCTTGGCCGGACCACCAGGCAGCAAGCCTCCCTGCGCTACCTGCCGATTGCGCATCGAGTGCCAATGAGTGCGCATAATCGCCCGCCAGCAGCGCCCGCAGAGCACGGTCCTGAACCACATCATTGCTGTTCACTTCGGCGACCATCGGCACGCCATGGCTGCGGATCGCGGCCATGCCCTTCAGCACCTCGATTTCATGCCCCTCGACGTCGATCCAGACGAACCCCACATCGCCAGGCTCGATGCCGACACGCCGCACGATCTCGTCGAGCGTGCCGGTCGCAACTTTTTCAGTGCGCCCTGGCCGGCATTCCGAGCCACTGGCGATATGATGCGCGCCGTGGTTCTCCTCGTCACAAACCAGCAAGGTGGTGCCATCGCCGCTGCTCGCGGCCATCTGGAAGGCGCGCACCTGGCCGGTCAGGCCATTGTGCGCGATGTTGCGCTGCAAAAGCGCGAAATTGCGCGGATCTGGCTCGATCGCGATGCAGCCGGCAAAATGCCCGGAGCGCATGGCATAAACCGTGTGCGTCCCGATGTTGGCGCCAACGTCGATGAACCAGCGCCCCGGACGGATGGCGCCAGCCTCCCCCGCCACGTGCAGCGCCCTGTCGAAGGTACTGCGCTGCCAGCCCACTCCCGCCAACAGGCTATAGCCGATCATATGGTCCCGGGGATCGACGAAAAACCCGTGGTCGCCGTAGTCGACGAAACCGATTGCGGTGGGCGAAAGGTGCCTTGAGAACAACGTGCGCAGAGCAACGCGCCGGAAGCTGCGCCGCCAGAACAAGCCTCGTGTCGAAACCGCCCACGCGCGTTCCTTGCAACGCCGCATGTACGACTTCATCGTCTACGATCCGAGTGCTGCAATGGCGATAGTGGGGGTCGCAAGTTCATGACCCCGGGCGCAATGTTCAGGGACGCTATCGCCTGTGACTGAAATGTCAATGTTGCAACTGCGCCGGCAAAAAGGTAAGCCGGCCATGGGAAACAATGCTCAAATCCCGCCCTTGGCCGCGCCGATGCGGCGGACGTAGGCTGCATAGTCGGACTTGCCGAGCTTGTTGAGCCAGGGTTCCATCGCGGCGAGGGTTGTGAACCCGTAGCGCAGGGCGATTTCCTCGGGGCATGAGATCTTCATGCCCTGGCGGCGTTCGAGCGTCGCCACGAACTGCGAGGCTTCGAGCAGAGAATCGTAAGTGCCGGTGTCGAGCCAGGCGTACCCGCGGCCCATGCGCTCGACCCGCAGCGCGCCGACTTCGAGATAACAGCGGTTGACGTCGGTGATCTCGAGTTCGCCCCGCGCCGACGGCTTGATCGAGGCGGCATGGCGCAGCACGTCGTTATCGTAGAAGTAAAGCCCGGTCACCGCCCAGTTCGATTTCGGCGCCGTTGGCTTTTCCTCGATGCTGGTGGCGCGGCCGTTGGCGTCGAAGGCAACCACGCCATAGCGTTCAGGATCACGCACCTCGTAGGCGAAGACGGTGGCGCCAGCGCGATTTCCACCGGCCGAGGTCAGCATCTGCGGCAGGTCGTGGCCAAAGAAGATGTTGTCGCCGAGAACCAGCGCGCAGCGGTCGCCGCCGACGAAATCGGCGCCGATGATGAAGGCTTGCGCCAGGCCGTCGGGCTTCGGCTGGATCGCGAACGTGAGCTTCACGCCAAATTGACTGCCATCCCCCAGCAGCGCTTTGAACTGGGCCTGATCGTGCGGCGTCGTAATGATCAGGACCTCGCGGATGCCGGCCAGCATCAGCACCGACAACGGATAATAGATCATCGGCTTGTCGTAGACCGGGAGAAGTTGCTTCGACAGCCCGAGCGTCACGGGATAGAGCCGCGTCCCGCTGCCGCCTGCCAGAATGATGCCCTTCATGCCGTCTGCTCCGTAGGTCGCGAAAGCCGTGTCGTCTCTCGCATCACTTTACGATTATGTCGTCGAGACAGGTTTCAAGGGCTGCCTGCCAGTGCGGCAGCTCTATGCCATAGACGCGTTTGATCTTGCCCGTGTCGAGTTTCGAGTAGGCCGGCCGGCGCGCTTTTGTCGGGAATTCAGCAGTGGTGATCGCATGCACCGGCACGCCTTGTCCACCGCGCGCTTTCGATGCCGCCATGATGGCGCGGGCAAAGCCGCACCATGTGGTCGAGCCCTGTGAGACCAGATGGAACGTGCCGAACTGTGCGGCCACCGCCGCCGCGCCGACGGCCGCTTGTGCGATGCGAACCGTCGCTGCGGCGAGGTCGGCGGCAAAGGTCGGGCTGCCCACCTGGTCGTCGACGACCTTCACTTCCGGCCGCTCGGCCGCCAGCCGCATCATGGTCTTGAGAAAGTTGGCGCCGTCCGCGCTGCACACCCAGGCCGTGCGCAGGATCACGTGGCGCGGGTTGGCGGCGGCGACCGCTACCTCGCCCGCGAGCTTCGACGCACCATAGACGCCGATCGGCCCGGTCACGTCGGTCTCGACGTAGGCTGTGCTCTGCGTGCCGGCGAACACGTAGTCGGTGGAGAACTGGATAACGGCGGCTTCGGCCTTGGCTGCGGCCGCAGCGATGGCGCCCGCCGCATCGCGATTGATGGCATAGGCCGCGTCCGGTTCATCCTCGGCCCTGTCGACGGCCGTGTAGGCGGCCGGGTTGATGACGACGGCCGGGCGTGCGGCGATGATGGCAGCCGTCAACGCGTCGAGCCGGGTCAGATCGTGCGCGGGCCGCGCCAAGGTCGTCACCTCGAAGCCGGCGGCTGGCAAGGTGCGGGCGAGGCTCAAAGCCACCTGCCCTTTGGCTCCGATCAGGACGGCACGCACCGGACCGCTCATGGCTTGGTCTCGACCAATCCGAGCCGCTGGCCGCCGTAGACGCCCTTGCGCAGGGGCTGCCACCAGGCTTCGTTATCGAGATACCAGCGGATGGTCTTTTCCAAACCCGTGGCGAACGTCTCCTGCGACCGCCAGCCCAGTTCGGTCTCGATCTTGGTCGGGTCGATGGCATAGCGGCGATCGTGGCCGGGGCGGTCCTTGACGAACGTGATCAGCGCGCGACGCGGCGCCGCCCCTGGCCGCAGGCGGTCGAGGATATCGCAGATGGTCTCCACCACGACGAGGTTCTGCATCGGCGCCCGGCCGCCCACGTTGTAGGTCTGGCCGATGCGACCGCGCTCCAGCACCAGGGCGAGCGCCTTCGCGTGGTCATCGACATAGAGCCAGTCGCGCTCCTGGCGCCCATCGCCGTAGACCGGCAGCGGCTTGCCTTCGAGCGCGTTAAGCAGCACCAGCGGGATCAGCTTCTCGGGGAAGTGGTAGGGGCCATAATTGTTTGAGCAGTTGGTGATCAGGGTGGGCAGGCCATAGGTCTCGTGCCAGGCGCTCACCAGGTGATCAGACGCCGCCTTGCTGGCCGAGTAGGGCGAGCGGGGATCATAGGGCGTGGTCTCGACGAAATACCCTTCCGGACCGAGGCTGCCGTACACCTCATCGGTCGAAACGTGCAGGAAGCGGAACGCCTGGCGGCGGGATGCGGGCAAACCGCCCCAGTAGGCGCGTGCCGCCTCGAGCAGCGTATACGTGCCGACGATGTTGGTCGCGATGAAGTCCGCCGAGCCGGTGATCGAGCGGTCGACGTGGCTCTCGGCTGCCAGGTGCATGATGGCGTCCGGCTGTGCATCGGCCAGCACCTTGTCAATCTTAGCACGGTCGCAGATGTCGGCCTGGACGAAGCGGTAGCCGGGCGTCGCCTCGATCGCCGTCAGGGACGCGAGGTTGGCGGCGTACGTCAGCTTGTCGACGTTGGTCACCTGCCAGCCCTTCGCGGTGACCACATGGCGACAAAGCGCCGATCCGATGAACCCGGCCCCGCCGGTGATGACGACTTTCATGATGATCTCGCTCGCAACGCTCAAAACAGGGCCGGCAAATCGCGCAGGCGCGGTAGTTTCTGATCCTTGTCGGACAGCACGGGTGACCCGCCGCCGAGCGGCCAATCGATGCCGAGATCGGGATCGTTCCACAGGATGCCGCCGTCGCTGGCCGGCGCGTAGACGTTCGAGACCTTGTAGATCACCTCGGTGTCCGGCTCGAGCGTGCAGAAACCGTGCGCGAACCCGGCCGGCACCAAAATCTGCGTCCAATTCTCTGCCGACAACTCAGCACTGACATGCTGGCCAAAGCTCTTCGACGTGTGCCGCAGGTCGACAGCAACGTCCAGAATGCGGCCACGGATCACGCGCACGAGCTTGGCCTGCGCGAACGGCGCAGTCTGAAAGTGCAAACCACGGATAGTGCCGACGGTCGCCGACAGCGAATGGTTGTCCTGGACGAAAACCGTGTCGATGCCGCCCTTGGCCAAAGCCGACTGGCTGTAGACCTCGGAGAAAAAACCGCGCGCGTCGCCAAACCGCTTCGGGTGGATCAGTTTGACATCTGGGATCGCCAGCGGTTCGATTTCCATGGACGAAGCGTCCCCTGTTGCGGTCTGCGCGGGTGTAGCCGCCGCGCCCGCCGCAGTCCAGCGTCCTGCGGCGCATGTGACTGCACCAAGCACCAGCGCCTTGGAGCCGAAGCCGCCGCTCAGTGCAGACCAGCAACTGCGAAGCCAAGCGCGATCGCACCCACCACCATCAGGCTCGCAGCCCAAATCACATCGAGATTGAACCAGCTGCGCGCCACGAACGCGACGCCGAGGTAGCGATAGACGAGCCACGCCATGCCCCCTCCCGCCAAGATCATCGCCAGCGCATGGACGAGCGAAACCAATACCGCCATGACGAGATTGGCGCTGATCAGGGCGCCCGCTGCCTGGTGCCCGCGGTCGAGTTCACCCGGCCGGCACAGCCCGAGGTAGATCGGCACCAGCATCAGTCCAGCGCCGTGTGCTATTGCGACGGCAAAGGACCAGAGTCCGAGTTGCGTCGGCTTGATGCGCGTCAGCACCCGCGGGTGACGCCTGCCGAGCAGCTGGAATACACCAAAGCCGATCACCAGCAGGCCTGCGCCGATCTGGATCTGCTGCTGCCAGGACACCACCGCAGCAAGGATCGAGAACGGCAGGATCACGACCAGCATGGCCAGGAGGTGACCGATCGCCAGTGGCCACAGCGCCAGCCACAAGGCCCGCGAAGTCTTGGCCATCAAGCCGGCTGAAACCGCGAGCGGCCACCCCATCCCGGGGTTCACCCCGTGATAGAGACCGCTGCCCACGACGGCGAGCCAGAGCCAGCCGAGCGTCCAGGTTTCAATAGGCACGGTCAAACCGAGGGATAACAGAAACTATCCGTCGAGCAGTCGCCGCCCTCGAGCCTGATCTGGTGCGCCCGGTAACCGTCGGGAGCGCTCACCCAGTAGTCCTTGGCTAATTCGAGGCCACCGCCCGGCTTCGAAATCGCCATCACCTGGGCACCCGGCATACCGCCTGGATAAAACTGATCGTCCCAGCTCGAATAGAGCGAGTTGGTCCAGTACACCCGCTTGCCATCGCGGCTGACCTCCAGCATCTGCGGACCGCCGGCAAAGGTCCGCCCGCTGGGATGGGGTGTGCGGCGCACAATCCCACCGATGTGGACCGAGCCTGCGAGCTTCGGCTTGCGCGGCTCGGTGACGTCGTACTGGCGAAGTTCACCGGTGCCCCAGCAGGCGACATACAGATACTTGTCGTCGAGCGAGAGATCGATGTCGGTGACCAGGGGAGGCACGGCACCGAACCCTTGCAGCAGCGGCGGCAACTGGTCCTTGGGCGCCGGCTCGGCCGGAATTGTCGCCGTCTTCTCGATGTGGAACCGTCCACCTTCCCGCCACCAGGTCCAGATCGAGCCCTCGAGGTTGTTGGTGTCGACGACGACGCCGAGGAAGCCGTACTCGCGGATCGGATCGTGCGCGGGTCTGACTTCAAGCCCCATCTGATGGTTGGCGCCGAGATCGATCGTCTGCACATTGCGACGGGCGCTGAGGTCCCAGAAATGGATATGGTGGCCATACTTGTTGGCGAGCAGTTCCTCCGGCACGATGCCGTTTTCGTATTGCGGCGGCAGCCCCCACTCGCTCGTCACCATGTAGTTGCGCGGCAGGTTCCACCAGAAGTCATAGTGCTTGGTCTGGGCACCGCGATCGATCTCCCAACGGCCCAGGATCTCGAACGTCTCGCAGTCCATGATGAAGATGCCGGGCGGCCCGTCGGTGCCGTCACGGCCGCCGCCGCCGAGCGCGCTGACGTAGATGCCGCCCGGCCCGCAGTGCACGGTGTGCGGCCGCGAGTAGCCGGTCTTGCGGAACAATTCGTCCGGCTCGATGATCTTGTGGATCTTGGCTTGGGTCGGATGCGGTTTGGTATCGATCACGTAGATGCGGGACGAGCGGATGCCCGGAATGATCAGAAAACGGCGCTCGAGGAACGCGTGCCCGGTCAGCGGCGACAGGGACGACGAGCAGGCGTTCCAGCCGAAATGGTGAAACTCGTCGCCCTTGTAGGGCATCACCACCGTATGCACGACCTGGCTGTAGGTGGCCGAGCCCGGCTTCACATCGACCACCGCGAGCGCATCGGGCTTCGATTGGTCGGGACTGAGCAGCAGGGTATAGGCATAGGTCTCGGGCGGTGCCTGCATCGCCAGTTTGGGTGACGCATGGAAGGTTGGATCAGGCCGCAGCGCCATCGACATGCCTCGCGGGTTGGTGGCCGGAGTTTGAGAACAGAATGCAATTGTCGTGCATGCTCTGTCTATAACGTCTTTATACCATGTTTATTGCGCTCGAAAGTCAATCCTGCTCCTCGACGACCTTGCGGTAGGGCCCGTATTCAGCGAGCATCTCCCGGTGCTCGGCGACTGCGCGCCGCTCTTCGTCGAGATAGCGGGACACGGCGCGGCGCAGACCCGGATCGGCGATCCAGTGGGCGCTGAAGGTCGCAGCCGGCAAGTAGCCGCGCGCGAGCTTGTGCTCGCCCTGGGCGCCCGCTTCCACGCGCGCGAGCTTGTGAGCAATGGCATAGTCGATCGCCTGATAATAGCAGACCTCGAAATGCAAGCACGGGTGCTGCTCACTGGCGCCCCAGTAGCGGCCGTACAGGCAATCGCCGCCGATGAGGTTCAAGGCGCCGGCGATCGGCTGGCGATCGCGCACCGCCAAGATCAGCAGGCAGCGGTCCGCCATTGCCCCGCCCAACAGCGAGAAAAACTTGCGATTGAGGTACGGCCGCCCCCACTTGCGATTGCCGGTATCCATGTAGAACGCGAAGAACGCATCCCAGTGCGCTTCCGTGATGTCGGTGCCGGTGAGCTGGATGATCTCGAGCTCGGCGCTCAAGGCCTGCGCCCGCTCCTTGCGTATGGTCTTGCGCTTGCGCGACGACAGGCTGGCAAGAAACGCGTCGAACGTCGCGTAGCCCTGGTTCAGCCAATGGAACTGCTGGTCGGTGCGCTTGAGGTAACCCAGCTCGCTGAGCTGATCCCACTCTGCTTCCCGGCAAAACGTCACGTGCACGGAAGACAAGCCCAGCCGCCGACTGAGTTCGACCGCGCCTGCGCCCAGCAATAGGGCTGCTTCGGCAGCGCCCGGGCCGGGCTTCACCAGGAGGCGGGGCCCCGGCACCGGCGAGAACGGCACCGCCACCTGCAGCTTGGGATAGTAATGTCCGCCGGCCCGGCCGTAGGCTTCGGCCCAGCCGTGGTCGAACACATATTCGCCCTGACTGTGCGACTTGACGTAAGCCGGCATGCAGGCGGCCAACCCACCCGCCGGGTCCGCCACCACGAGGTGTTGTGGAAGCCAGCCCGAACGACCACCAACGCAGCCCGCATCCTCCAGGCATTTCAGAAACGCATGCGAGACGAACGGGTTGTGGGTCGCAGCCGCCGGCGTGGCGCACGCGTCCCAGGCGGCAGCGTCGATGGCGCTCACGCGTGGCTCTACCCTCAACTCGGCAGCATTTGTGTCGGCCATCGCATCCTCGCAAGCCTAACGTTCTTATAGTCTACGCGCGCCAGCGCACCAGGATCAGTTGCGAGGCCCTTCCGCCCGCACCTTTCGATCGCTATATCGTGAGACCGAGGTTTCAAAGGGCGGGAGACACGACCCATGCGATTGCGCAGCGTTCTGACCATGGCGATCATCGGCGCCGCAATCGCGGTGGCGGCACCCGCCGCCTCGAAGGAGCCCGAGGAAGGCGTCAAAATCGGCAAGATCGGCGTGATCAGCTCCGCCATTCGCTGGCTGCAGTCGCCGGACGCCATCGAGCAGGTCGGCGAGAAGCAGTATGCGCAGATGCGCCGCGAGGCGTTCCAGAAGGGCGCACTGCTGCCGCCCGAGCACCCGCAGTCGCAGCGCCTGCGCAAGATCTTCGAGGATCTGCTGCCGCACTCCTACAAGTTCAACGAGCGCGCCCGCAACTGGAAATGGGAGGTGAGCGTATTCAACTCGCCCCAGGTCAACGCCTTCTGCATGCCGGGCGGCAAGATCGCGTTCTTCACCGGCATCCTGCAGAAGATCCAGTTGACCGACGACGAAGCGGCAATGGTGATGGGCCACGAGATCGCGCACGCCCTGCGCGAGCATTCCCGCGCCCGCGCCGCCAAACAGAAGCTGACCAACTTCGGCACCATCGCGGTCAGCGTGCTGGTCGGCGGCAACGCCGGCGAGTTGGCACGGGTCGGCGGGGGCCTGCTCGGCTTGCGCTTCTCGCGCAGCGACGAGACCGAGGCCGACCTGATCGGCATGGAGCTGGCCGCACGGGCCGGCTACGATCCGGCATCGGGCATCAAGCTGTGGGAGAAGATGAGCGCCGCCAGCAAGGGCCAGCCCTTGGAGTTCATGTCGACCCACCCGTCCGGCACCACGCGCATCGCCACCATTAAAGCAAACCTCAAGGACGTGATGCCGCTCTACGAACGGGCCAAGGCCGCGAAGAAGGGGTGAAGGGGCGCCGGTCGATCACAGCCTTTTTTGGCTGGGTGCGATAGGTCGTTGCTTCGGCCCTATTGCGCCGGCCGGTGGTTGTCGCCATGCGGTGCCAAGGCCGCCATCAGTGAATGAGATAGCTGCGGTCGCATCAAACCAGGATTGCCCCTGTCAGCCGTCGCCGCAGTCCCCCGCTCAGCTGATCTTGCCGGCGTACTTTTCGAGCAGCGCCCAGGCTTCATCGCCATACTTGCCCTTCCACTCCTTGTAGAAACCGGCTGCCGACAGCTTGTCGCGGAAGGCTGCCTGGTTCACGTCGTTGAAGGCGAGCCCTTTACCCGCCAGTTCCTTTTCCAGGGTGGCGTTCAACGCGAAAATATCCTCACGCTGCTTGCGGCCCGCTTCGTTGAGGTTTTTCGAGATGATCGTCCGCAGGTTCTCTGGAATGCCGTTCCAGGCTTTGCCGTTGGCCAGGAACCAGAAACCGTCCCACATGTGGTTGGTCTTGGAGAGGAATTTCTGCACTTCGTAGAGCTTGGCCGTGTTGATGATGGCGAGCGGGTTTTCCTGGCCCTCCACCACCTTGGTCTGCAGTGCGGAATAGACTTCCGAGAAGTTGATGCTGGCGGGCGAGGCGTCGAACGCCTTGAACATCGAGGTCCACAGTGGCGACGGTGGGACACGGATCTTGAAGCCCTTGAGATCATCGGGGCCCGTGATCGGCTTCGTGCTCGACGTCATCTGCCGGTAGCCGTTGTCCCACATCTGCTCCTGTGCCACGAGGCCGGCCTTGGCGATCTGTGCGCGCACATGGGTGCCGAGCTCACCATCCATGGCCGGCCACACCTTGTCGTAGCCCGACCAGGCAAAGCCCACGCCGTTGATGGAGGCGGCCGGCACCAGCGTCGACAGGATCAAACCGGACAGCGTGAAGAACTCGATCGCGCCCGAGCGCAGCTGGCTCAGCATATCGGTGTCGGAGCCGAGCTGGTTGTTTGGAAACATCTGGATCTCGACTTTGCCGTCGGTCTCCTTTTTGATCTTCTCGATGGCCTCTCCGGCACGGATCACCAGGGGATGTGTGACCGGCGAGTTGTTGGCGAACTTCATCGTGAATTCGGCAGCGTTCGCTCGCGTCACGCGCAGTACGAACGGAGCTGCGACGGCAACTGCCGCCGTGGTGGTCATCAGTTTGCGCCGATTGATCGTCACGGGAAATCCTCGCTGGCTGTTTCCTAAAAAATGTCTCCGGGCGCTTTTACCGCACCTCGGGCTTCGGCCGTCACTATGGAAGCGGATCGGCGGGTCCGCAAGGGTCTTGCCGGCCGCGAGATTTGCTGTGCATGCGCGCCATTGCGCACCTGACGTTGCGCTTGCAACTGACTAGGGTCGCACGGGAATCAGGGGCAGTTGGGGGCCGGTTTTTGTCATGCGAATTGCGACCTACAACGTCGAGAACCTGTTCTCGCGGGCCAAGGCCCTCAATCTCGACACGTGGGCCGAGGGTAAGAAGATCCTCGACATGTATGCCGAGCTGAACGAGCTGTTCGAGGAGGCCGTCTATACGGACGCCCACAAGTCGCGGATGCTCGCCATCCTCAAGGCGCTCGGCATCGACAAGAAGAACGACAGCAAATTCGTGATCCTGCGCGAGAGCCGCGGGCAGTTCGTGTCGCATTCGATGATCGGCGGCACCAGGATCAAAGCCACGGGCCGCGGCGACTGGGTCGGCTGGCTCGAACTAAAGACTGAGTTGATCAACGAGGTCGCGACCCGCAACTCGGCCCAAGTGGTGCGCGACGTGACACCCGATGTCATCGGCCTCATCGAGGCGGAAGACCGCAAGGCCTTGATGCAGTTCTCCGGCGTGCTGCTGCCGGCGGTGGGCGCCAAGCCCTTCGACCAGGTGATGCTGATCGACGGCAATGACGACCGCGGCATCGACGTCGGCATCATGGCGTGCAACGGCTATCAGGTCGGCTGGATGCGCAGCCACGTCGACGACCTGGACGAGCGCAACGGCCGCATCTTCAGCCGCGACTGCCCGGAGTACTCGATCTGGACCCCGTCCGGCGCCGTGATTTGGGTGCTGATGAACCACTTCAAGAGCAAGGGCTATGGCACCCAGGACAGCTCCAATGCGCGACGGCGCCGGCAGGCCACGGAAGTTGCCCGCATCTACGAGCGCCTGAAGAGCGAAGGGGCGGCCTACATCGCGGTGATGGGCGATCTGAACGATACGCCGGACAGCGTGCCGCTGGCGCCGCTGTTAAAGTCAACCGACCTGAAGGATATCGCGACCCACCCGGCCTTCATCGACGACGGCCATCCCGGCACCTATCAGAACGGCACGGCGAAGGAGAAGATCGACTATATCCTCCTGTCGCCGGCCTTGTATGCGCGCATGCAGCAGGGCGGTACCTGGCGCCGCGGCGTGTGGGGCAGCAATAAAAAACCGCTGTGGGAAGTCTACCCTGAAATGACGACGAGCTATCACGCGGCGTCCGACCACGCCGCACTTTGGTGCGATCTCGATGTGTGAGGGGCCGAATATCCAGCTGATCGAAACTTGGTGCTTCCGGCCTTGAGGCGACCATCAAGGTTTAACATACTGCCCGATCCACGCAGCGAGTTCGCCTTCCGTCAGGTTGCCGGCGGCGAGTTCAAGGATGGTGCGCACTGCATCGGGCTGGGGAAGTCGACAGCCACGCCGTTCTTTGCGAGGACTACGACCATCGCCGCGAAGGCCGTACGCATGTTGCCGCCCACGAACGGATGGTTGCGCGCGAGCCCGTCGCCATAAGCCGCCGCAAGAGCGGGCAAACTCGTCTCGCCGTAGCCGAACTTGTTGCGTGGACGGTCGATGGCTGACTGCAGCAGCCCTGCATCGCGCAGGCCAGCGGGACCGCCGAAGATCAGCAGCTGCTCGTCGTGGATGCGGACGATCTGGTCATAGGTGATCCAGCGCAGCTCGCTCATTTGGCCAGCACCTTGAAGGTCGAGGCATACTTCTTCATGCACGCGCGCGCGATGCGCATCGTCTCTTCGCCGTCGTCATCATGTTTCGACACCGTGAACGACTCGCCCGGCCCTTCGCTGATGAGCACTTGATCGCCCTGCTCCAGGCGCAGGCGGGCGAGCAGGTCCTTGGGCAGGATGAGGTCGGTCGAATTGCCGATTTTCTTGATTTCGAGGCGCATGGCGATCTCCGATTTTGTTGTACGGTTTGCACAACACGTCCGGTGCCAGACCTCAACCGCCGATGCGGGGGAGGCGCGTGGTTTGCGATCTGGCAGCGCCCGGTGATGGGCGAGGCCAGCGATGGGCAGAGGTGAGCCAGAAGGGGTGTGGCGGCAAAGCGCCGCCACCTCTCCCAGATTGTCACGGGGACCTGAGCCGGGCGAGGGCGAGCTGCCTGCTCGGCACCCCAGCGCGATGTGCGCTTACCCCCTGATATCGCGCAAAAGAACACGCCGGCTTAGCCAGCCGGTGGGGCAGGGGCAGCCAATTCGCAATCATGCGGTCTGCAGCTTGCGCTTCGACAGCTGCTGAGTACTATGCCCGACAGTCAGTGGGCGGGCGTAACAGTCGAGGCTGACCCGTTGCGTCTGTCTGATCGCAGGCGATCCGTACCCACAGATGTCATCCTCGGGCTTGTCCCGAGGACCCATCGTGCAGCATACTCCATAGGTCCGATTGTGTTGCGAGGTTCGCCCGTGCGCGCCTATTGGGTTTACATGCTCGCCAGCCAACCGCGCGGCACCCTCTACATCGGCGTGACCAACGGCTTGATCAAACGCCTCGAAGAACATCGCGCCGGCATCGGCTCCAAGTTCACCGCCAAATACAAGGTCCACCGGCTCGTCTGGTAGGAGGAGTTCGCTTCAATCACCG
>JAKFWF010000049.1 GCA_021730785.1 Hyphomicrobiaceae bacterium | reverse complement strand
AGTCTACGCCGATCTCTGCTCCATTGTCGCGACCGGCCGCATCAATGGCCGGAGCCCACTGTCGGCCATCCGCGCCGCCCTGGCCGCCGCCCCCGCCTGATCAGCAGGCGGCCAGGGGTGAGTAATTACCATGCTTCCCATTATTGGGAAGTCCGCGCGCACCATTCCCGGACGCACTGCAGAGACCGCACCAGGGCCGTATCGACGTGCACTTCGTGGCCGCACAGCGATTGGATCGGTCGATGTCCTCCCCCACTCGCGCTCGCTCACGCCGATGTGGCGTCCCGCCAAATGCCATTAGGGATATCCGCAACAATGTGCCGCATATCTGTTGACTCCAATAGATGCTTGCGTTCCAAGGTCAGCGCGGGCCAAAACTCTGGCAGGCACAGTCGTTTGACTGTATTTCGTGCCGCACGATTGCAGCGATACAACGGAGTGCTTGGCGGCGATCTTGCGACAGTCGATGTATTGGGCTGACCAGAAGCGGCTGTTCATGTGTGGCGGGATTCGTGTTGACAGGACGCCGGTGGAGCCAGGGGCGATCGGCCCAAAGCGCAAGGGGACTATCCAATGGAAGACTTCGCCAAGTCGGAGCTGGTCGAACTCACCGCCGAGATCGTGTCGGCCTATGTAAGCAACAATACCGTAAGCGCGAGCGATGTACCCTCGTTGATCGGCGAAATTCATTCCGCGCTCAGTCGCGCCGCCAATGGCCAGGCAGCCGTGGTCGAGCGCGAGGAGTTGCGGCCGGCGATCAACGTCAAGAAATCGGTGACGCCCGAGTACATCATCTGCCTCGAGGATGGGAAGAAGTTCAAATCGCTGAAGCGCCACCTGCGCACGCATTATAATCTGTCGCCGGAGGAGTATCGCGAGAAGTGGGGCCTGCCGCACGACTATCCCATGGTCGCGCCGAACTATGCGGCCGCCCGCTCCGCCCTCGCCAAGAAGATGGGCCTCGGCACGCGCCGCGAGGGCTGACCGGTCGCGATTACCGCAGATGTTCGCCCCCCTGGCCCGCCGCTCGAGCGGGCCTTCTGCTTTTGGCGGCATGTTGCGATGCTTGGGCTGCGAGCCGCTTGTGCTCGACCCGGCGCGCCCGCGCAAGTGCGGCGTGCCGCGCCACATCATAGGCCCAGTGGCCGCCGATGCCGCGTTGCCGCTCGCGCCGCAGCGCCGCATCGAGCAGCCGGCAGATGCGCTGCTGGCCGGCGAGTGACCGGTCGGCGAGTTCGCTTGGCCACAGCGGCAGCAGGCCACTGAGATCGGCCATGGGCGGCGCGCTTGCACCGGCCGGGGGGGAGGATGTCGGTATCGTCGTTGGAATTGGGCTGACAGACATGATCGGCTCCGGATCGGGGGCTGGGGTCGACAACAGTCGCAGCACTTGCCGGCGCGTGGATAAGTCGTGCGCGTATTAACCGAGTTGAGACTTATCCACGCCATTCACCTCATCGCTATTCTGCAGGCCGTCACAGGTTCCCGCCCCCGTACACTTTTTGCATGCGGGAGAAACGAGGCTCACGGCATGAGACGCGCCCGCCCCAAAACGAGGTCATCGATGTTGAAAAACCAACTGACCAGGACCTGCTCTGGATGCGATGGGGCGCGGCGACGCCAGCGCAACACCGCCGTCGCCGCCATCACCGGGATCAACGGCGATGTGCTCGCCCGCGAACGCGAGGCGCCAATCAAGCTGCGCGAGTTGCTGGAAGTGACCGTCGCCAGCGGCTTCGATATCGAAGGGGCCCTGCTGCGTCTGCCGAGCCGCGGCGTCGCCCGCATCGCGCTCGCCCGGCAGACCCTGATGTATCTCGGCCACGTCGCCTGCGGCCTCACCAAAGCCGAGGTCGGCCGCCTGTTTGGCCGGGATCGCACCACCGTGCACCACGCTTGCATGGTGGTCGAACAGCGCCGCGACGACCGGCAGTTCGACCAGGCGCTGATGCACCTGGAGCGGATCATCCGTATCATCCTCGGCCCGACGGAGATCCCATGCCAGCACTGACCCTGGCGCGTGATGCCGATGGGCTGCCGGCCGAGCCCGCGATCCGCACCGCGCTGAGGGCGCTCGCGCAACGCGGCACGAAGCTCCATCTGGGTGCCGAGGGCGGTGTGATCACGGCGCAGCGCAACGGCAAAACGGCAGCGATCGCATGGCTGGCGCGCGACGCGGTCCAGGGCCTCGCGGCAGTGGACTGGCTCACCGGCTGCGATACGGCGACGTTCATCCTGTCGCCCGTCGGCCGCGATATCGTCCGTCGCTTGAAGGCGGCCCCATCGCCCGCCGCGGCCGGGGCCGGGGCTTCGCCGCCGCCGCCCCCCGCTGCCCCCCTGTCGGCACAGGCAACCACCGTGCCGGATGTCGCCGGTTCGCTCGCATGGCTGCGCGCCCGCCGCGACAAAGGTGGCCAGCCCTATCTGTCGGCCGAAGCTTTCCAGGCCGGCGAACGGCTGCGCGCGGAATTCCACCGTGCACACATGAACCCGCGCGTCACGGTCGATCTCGACGCGGTCCCCCGCACGCGCGACGAGCAACGGGGTGCTGCCGGTGGCATGCGCGACATCCCTGACAGCCGGGCTGCGGCGGCGGAGCGGGTGCGGCGCGCGTTAGCCGCGGTGCCAGCCGAGCTTTCTGGCCTGATGCTGGACGTGTGCTGCCACGACCTCGGCCTGCAGGTGGCCGAAATCCGCCATGGCGCACCGCAGCGCTCGGCGCACTTTCTGCTCAAAATCGCGCTGAACGAACTTGCCCGTCACTACGGCCTGCTGCCACCGGCACAAAGCACCTGGGCGGTGCCGGCGCGGACGCGACACTGGGGCACGGACGATTTCCGCCCCAAAATCTGAGTGGGCACCGGGGCGCGTCATTCCTTGACGGCACGGGCGGCGGCGGCCGGCCATTCGACGTCGCGGACCTTGACGATGCCAGCCTCGCCCCCTGTTGCCAGCCGGCGCCCGCTGGCCGCATAGCCGACCGCCTTGAGGCGGCTGCCCTGATCGCTGGCGGCCTGAAACACGCGCACGGCGCGGCCCTTGCGCGCTTCCCACAGCCTGACGCTGCCATCCTCGCCAACCGAGGCCAAGGTGTCGCCCGAGGGTGCGAAGGCGACCGCGCTGACCCGACCGCGATGGCCGTTGAGGGTGGCAACCAGCCGGTTCGACAGCGTCGACCACACCCGGATGCCGCCATCGAGGCTGGCGGCGGCGACGAGCCGGCCGTCGCTGGCGAAATCGATCGCCGTGATGAAGTCCTTCTGCCCGCGATAGGTGCGCACCAGGGAGCCCGATTCCATGCTCCACAGCTTCAGGTTCCGATCGGCACCTCCCGATGCCACCAGGCCCTTGGCGCCGGAGAAGGCGACCGCCTGCACCGCGCTCTCGTGGCCCTCGAACAGCTGCACCGGCGCCAGGGGCGAGGCTGCCTCCCACACCGCCACCGACCAGTCGTGGCTGGCGCTGACGATGCGGTCCGGCGCACCGGCGAAGGCGACCGACCAGATGCTCGCGTCGTTGCGCTTGAAGGTTGCGATGCGCTCACCGCGGTCGAGATCCCACAGGCTCACCGTGCCGTCGTTCTGCGCCGTGCAGGCGCGCCGGCCCTGGGTCGCCAGCGCGGTGAGGGGCGCGCCCGGCACGGCAATCGTGCGCTGCAGGCTGCCGGACGTGCCGTTCCACAGCTTCAAGGTGTTGTCGGTGCCAGCGGTGACGAGTTGCTCGCCGGAATAGCCGAGCGCGATGGTGCCGCCGGCATGACCCTTGATCTCGACGGTCGGCAGCGTGTCGGCTGCCACCGGCACGGGGACCTGCGTCCGCGACGCAATGGCAGCCGACGTCGGCACCGCGGCACGGCGGGTCTCGACACTCGTTCCGGAACGCTCGCGCAATCCGTAAACGGCGCTGGCCAAACCGGCACCGACCAGCAGGACCACCAGAGCGGAGCGCCACGAACCGCCACGGCGCGCTGGCACCCGCCGCGGGCGCGGTAACGCAGCCGGCGGTTCGATCCGGGCCGGCGGCGGGGATGGTGGCGCACTCGCAGCGGGTCGTGCCTTGCGTGGGGCCTCTGCTGCAGCCTTGCGCGGCACCACGGTGGCGACCGTCGGCACGGCTTGCACGGAGGGCGGTGGCGGTGGCGGATTGAGGGGCGCGATCACGCCGGCACCTGCCTGCTTCGGCGCCTTCTTCTTCAAACCTTCGAAAAAGTCGAGAATACTGCCCTTCTGGCCCGGAGCGTCGGGCGGCGGCGGCACATCCGCGATCGGCGGCGGTGCGGCCACAACCGCCGGCTTCGGCTTGACGGTCGCCTCCCCCGACAACCAGCCCTTCTTGGCCGCCTTGTCGGTCGACTTTGGTTCCGGCGCCAGCAGATCGCCGCGCCATTCCGCGATCGAGCGCGGCCGCCGTTCGATGTCGAGGTCGAGCGCCCGGTCGATGGCCGCCAGGAACCGTGGCCGGTAGGCCGCAAGTGCTGCTGCCTTCGCGCTCACATATTCGTCCTTGACGACGCGGGACGGGCTGTCGGGCGGCCGCTTGCCGGTGATGGCATGATAGAGCGTGGCAGCAAACGCGTAGATATCGGTCCACGGCCCCTGGCTGGCCCCGGTTTCGGCGTACTGCTCATAGGGGCTGTAGCCGGGCTTCACGAGCGCGCTCACCGCGCGGGAATGGCGAGCAATGTCACCGCGCGCCGAGCCGAAATCGATCAGCACGGGCGAGTTGTCGCGGCGCACCATGATGTTGTCGGGCGCGATGTCGCGATGCAGGAAGTCGGCTTTGTGGATGACTTCGAGGGCATCCAGCAGCGGACCAACGATGCGGTCCAACTCGGTCTGGCGCGGCGCACGCCCGAGCCCCTTCAACCAGGCCTTGAGGCTCGCCCCCTCTTCGAAGTGCAGCACCATGTAGCCCGTGTTGTTGGCCCGGAAGTAGCGGTACACGCGGCAGATGTTGCGATGATCGAAGCGCGCCAGCGTCTGGGCTTCCTCGATGAAGCGGTCGAGCCCCCACTGGTAGTCGCTTTTGCTATCACTGGACCGGGGCACGGCGCCCTGGTCGGCATCGCGGGCGGCGAAATCGGACGGGAAATATTCCTTGATCGTCACGGCCCGGGCGAGCGCGATCTCATCGGCGAGATAGGTGATGCCAAAACCGCCCGCGCCCAGCACGCGGCCGATGCGGAAGTCGCCGACGAGTTCGGTCCCCGGCGTCAGTGCCATGATGTGGCTCATGGCCGGCACCACCGCGGCCTGCCGCCGGACGTCGCCGTCACCCCGCACAACGATGTTGCCTGCGACCCCACGAGTGCTCCTGGCGAGCATGCTTTTGGTACCCCCTCCGCATCACACGAAAATTATGGCCAAAAATTGTGGCGGCGCGGTGCCCGAACTCGGCCATTGGAGGGCGAAACGGCTGCTCAGCTGACATCAATCCGGTGCGGAGGCGTCAGGTTTTGAGACAGCCGGTCCGACCATCGTGCCAGCCTGACACGCGGCACGGGCTTCCTTTCGGGCCATTTGCCGTCCTGTCCCGGCACGCGACGTGCTTTCCAACAGCACTGTGCATTGGAAGGGTTTTGCCCATGACGTTCGATCGCCGCCGCCTGTTCGCTGCCACCTTCGGCCTAGGTCTGCTGTCGTCGACGGCCGTCGCCCGGCCGAAAGCACCAGGGCCTGTCGGAGCCGACACCGGCCTCGCTCCCGATAGCGGACAGGACCAGACCGAAGTTCTGCAGCGCCTCATCGACGAGGCCGCCAACCGCCGCACCCAGTTGACGCTGCCGCCCGGCCGGTTTCTCGTGCGCACGCTCACACTGCGACCGAATTCGCGCATCAGCGGCGCCGGCAGTGCGACGATCCTCAAGAACAGCGGCGGCGGCGCGATGCTGGTGGCCGACGCTGCCGACAACTTGCGGCTCGACAATTTCACTCTCGATGGCGGCCGGCTGCCGCTCGCGGCCAATCGCGCCAAGGGACTGCTGACGATCATCCGCTCGTCCCGCATCGGCGTGCGCGATCTCTCCCTGCGCGACAGTCTGCTCGGCGGCATCGTGCTCGACCGCAGCGGCGGGCACGTCACCGGCAACATGATCGCGGGCGTGGCGGATGCCGCAATTTTCTCGACCGACGCCATCGGCCTCGAAATCACGGACAACACGATCAGCGACGCCGCCAACAACGGCATCCTGGTGTGGCGTTCGAGCCAGGGCGAGGACGGTACCAAGGTCTCGGGCAACCGCATCGAGAAGATCGGCGCGGCAGCCGGTGGCTCCGGCCAGAACGGCAACGGCATCAACGTCTACCGTGCCGGCAACGTGCTGGTGACCGGCAACCGCATCGCCGACTGCGCCTTCACGGCGATCCGTGGCAACGCGGCCTCGAACATCCAGATGGTGGCGAACAACTGCCAGCGGCTGGGCGAGGTGGCGCTCTATGCCGAGTTCGGCTTCCAGGGCGCACTGATCGCCAACAACCTCGTCGATGGCGCCGCAACCGGGGTCTCGGTGACGAACTTCAACGAGGGCGGCAGGCTCGCCGTCGTCCAGGGCAACCTGATCCGCAACCTCGTGCGCCGCGAAGCGGAAGCGGTCGACAAGCGCGGCGATGGCATCGCGGTCGAGGCCGACGCGGTGGTCACCGGCAATACCATCGAGAATGCCGCTACGTTCGGCATCCTGATCGGCTGGGGCCGCCACATGCGCGACGTCACCGCCACGTCGAACCTCATCCGCAATGCCCGCGTCGGCATCGGCGTGACGGGCGACACGGCAGCCGGCGCCGTGATGATCACCGCCAACATGATCTCCGGCGCCAGGGACGGCGCCATCCGGTCACTGAAGTTCAGCCAGCCCTACGGCCCCGACCTCGCCATCGGCCGCACCGACACCGCCCGCACTCTGATCGAGCGCAACCTGGCGATTTGATGTGAGCCAGCACAATGAGTGACACTTTGCTCTGACCGCTCACCGACTGACCTCGCCAAATTTCAACAAGATGATAGCTCCGCGTTGCGGGTTGCGCCATGATGCGCTGGCCGCGGACGACGGGCGAAACAGTGCGCCTTCAACGCCGCCATTCGAAATGCGCTGCATCAGGAGTTATGCCCATGAAGCTCGTCAATCCGCCGACCATCGTGAAGCCAGCGTCCAAGTATGCTCAGGGCGTGAAGCTGAAGACGGCAAAGCGTCGCCTCGTGATCTCGGGTCAGGTCGGCATGCGGCCCGACGGCACGATGGAGCCGACCACGCGCGGACAGATGGAGCGCGCCTGGACCAATCTACTGGCCGTCCTCGCAGATGCCGGCTTTGAGCGCTCGCACCTCGTCAAGATCACCTGTTTCGTCACCGAGCCCGGCATGACCGCGCTCTACCGCGAGACGCGAGATGCAGCCCTGCAAGGGCATATGTGCGCGGCGACCTACCTGCAGATCGCCGGCCTCGCGTCGCCCGAAATGAAGGTCGAGATCGAAGGCGAAGCGGTGAAGGAGTGAGGGCGAAATGCTGAGTTTGCGTCCCAACTGCGAATGCTGTGACAAGGACCTGGCGCCCGACGCCGCAGATGCGCTGATGTGCTCGTTCGAGTGCACGTTCTGCGCCGACTGTGTGGCGCACAGGCTACCAGGTCACGTGTGCCCGAACTGCGGCGGCGACCTCGTGAGGCGACCCGTGCGGCCGGCGGGCAAACTCGCCAAGTTTCCGGCTTCGACGGTGCGGGTTTCGAAGCCCCACGCAGGGTGCGGTAAAGGCGCCTGAACAGAGCGGAAGGAGCCCCCACCATGCCCATCGTTGCCTCGTCGTTGTCGCCGTACTTGTCGCGCAAGCGGCTGGTGCGCAAACCCGCGGTGTGCTCCACCAGCGGCATCGTGGTGTCGCAGAACCGGGCGGCATCCGAGGTTGGCGCGCGGGTTCTCAAGGCTGGCGGACATGCGGTCGATGCGGCAGTCGCCACAGCCTTCGCGCTCGGCGTCGTGGAGCCGTGGATGAGCGGCATCGGCGGCGTGGGCGCGGCGCTCGTGCGCGACGCCAAGAGCGGCAAAGTCACCGCATTCGACTTCGGCGGCCGCTCGCCGAAGGGGTTGAAGGTCAGCGACTTCAAACTTAAACCCGGAGCCGACGGCGATCTGTTCGGCTGGCCGGTGGTCGACGGCAATATCAACACGGTGGGCGCGAAAGCCGTCGTCGCGCCAACCGAACCGGCGGGCCTCGCCCTGCTTCACAAGACGTTCGGACGCGCCCGCTGGGGCGACCTGGTGATGCCGGCGGTCGCGCTCGCGCGCGAGGGTCTGGCCGTCGACTGGCACACGACCTTGATCATCGCCACGGCCTTCGCCGATCTCGCCCGCGACAAGGGTGCAGCCGCACGGTTCCTGCCAAACGGCGCGCCGCCAGTATCGCCCGCCGCCACGGATCCCACTCCGGGCAAGCGGCTCGATCTGAAGGCGCTGGCCACGACGCTCACGGTGCTCGCAGACAAGGGGGCGCTCGCGCTCTACGACGGCCCGATGGCCAAGGCGATCGCCGATGATGTGCGGGCGCTCGGCGGATATCTGACGATGGATGACCTCGCCGCCGTGGCGCCCGCCACCGTGATGCCGCTCGAAATCCCTTATCGCGACCGCACCATCCACGTGCTGCCCGAACTCAACGGCGGGCCGACGCTCGACATGGCATTCCGCCATCTCGCCGCCCACCGTGGCCCGATTGGCGCTGCACCAGATGCGCCAGCCTTCAGCGCCTATGCGCATGCACTCCGCCACGCCTGGGCCTGGCGTTTTGCGCACATGGGGGATGCGGGCGAGCGCACCGCGCCGACGTCGACCACGCACATGGCCGTCATCGACCGCGACGGCAACGTCGTGACGCTGACGCAGACGCTGCTGTCGCTGTTTGGATCGCGCATCGTACTGCCGCAGAGCGGCATCCTCATGAACAACGGCATCAACTGGTTCGATCCGCGCCCCGGTGGGCCGAACGCGATTACGCCCGACCGGCGCGTGCTTGCCAACTACGTGCCGGCGATCATGACGGGCGGTGACCGCGTGATCGGGCTCGGCGGCTGCGGCGGGCGCAAGATCATTCCAGCCGTATTCCAGCTGCTCGCGATGTCAGCCGAGTATGGGATGGACCTCGACACCGTATTCCATGCTCCCCGCATCGACGTGTCGGGCGTCGACCGCATTGCGGTCGACCGCAGGCTCGATGCCGCGATATTCGACGCGTTGGCCCGCGACTTCGACGTGGTTCCCGCCGAACCGCTGGTCTACACCAACCCCTTCACCATCGCGAGCGCGGTTGCCCGCACCGGCACCACCAACGAAGGCGCGGCCGAACCCGAACAACCCTGGGCCGAAGCGGTTGGCGAGGATGAGGTGTGAGGTGGACGGGGCGAAAGAACGACGCGTCTCATGGCGATGATTTCGTAGAACCTAAAATGCGCAGTTGGGCCGCGCAACACTCGCGATTTCCGAGGTCCTGTTGCACCCGTGGTGCAAGCCCACCTTCACCGTCGGAGTGAACTTCGAAGGGCATTCTGCCCTTCGAGCATCCCGACCAGGGCCATAGGCCCCTACGCGCCAAGATAACCAAAAAGTAGTCATCATCCCGGCCAAGTGAGGCGCATTTTCGCGCCGAGTGCACGGCCTTGACCCAGCGCATGACGTGTCGAAGACACAAAATCAAGGTGCCTTCGGCGCATTTTTCCTGGGTCCCGGATCGCCACGCCTTACGCTCTCGACGTTCGGGATGACGGTGTGGTTCGATTATCTTGGCGCCCATGGGGTACCGACCCCGAGGCTCCACCGCTCCGGCCTGAGCGACATGATCCCATCTCGATCGCGACCATGCGTCGACGCCTCAACACCGGCCTCGTCGCAACCTTGTCCCGCTGCCCCTGCGGTGCCGGACCAATCACCACGACAACTCGGCGCCAGAACTTCTGACGCAGTACAACTAGACCAGCCTTCCTGCTGGTCGTAACCCAACATTCCCCGGACGAGGCCTGAAGTTGTTGGGTTGCGGGGGGCAAGGGGGCTTGAACGAACCTACGCTCCAACCACTCCCTACTCCCTCAATTCCCCGCCGCCACCTGGACCGTCGCTGGCACGTCCGCCCGCACCTTGTGAGGCTTGTCGGGATGCCAGCCGAGAATCGCCAACATGAAGAAGAAGCCCATCACATAGGCGAGCGTCACGTGCCAGCCGCTGGTGACCCACTTGCCGACCGATTTCGCCTCGGGGAACATGTTGGTGATGGCGACGCCGGCCGACGAGCCGAACCAGATCATCGATCCGCCAAAGCCGACCGCGTAGGCGAGGAAGCCCCAGTCATAGCCGCCCTGCTTCAACGCCAACGCGGTCAAGGGAATGTTGTCGAATACGGCCGACACGAAGCCCAGGCCGAGCGCCGTCGGCCACGACGCGGCCGGCAGCGTCTCGACCGGCATCATGGACGCGCAGGTGACGAGGGCGAGCAGGAAAATCGTGCCCTTGAAGTTCTCGCCCAACACCTCCCAGTCCGGTTTGCGCAGTGGCGCGGTGAGCAAAATCGCAACCCACACCGCAATGCCAATGACGGGCAGCAGGTCGAGCAGGTACTTCGCGTAGAGATTGGCGAGCGCGTTCGCGGCGATGGCGATGATCAGGATCGCGAATACGATGAACACGCGGGCGAAATCGACGCGCGTGCCGGGCGCCACGTCCCTCTGGATCGGCGAATACGCCTGCTGCTGGAACGCGGCGGGAATGCCGCACACGAACAGCGCCAGCGTAGCCGCCACGAAGCCATCCAAGACGCTGAGCGGACTGACACCGTCGATCCACATCATGGTGGTGGTGGTATCGCCGACCACCGAGCCCGAGCCGCCCGCGTTCGACGCCGCCACGATCGCGGCGATGTAGCCGATGTGCACCTTTGCGTTGAAGATCTTCTTCGCCACCACGCCGCCGATCAGCGCTGCCGCGATATTGTCGAGGAAGCTCGAAATGACGAACACCAGCGCCAGCAGCACAAACGCGCCCTTCCAGTCGTCGGGGAGGAAGCGCGGCATGATGGCTGGGATCTCGCTCTTCTCGAAATGCCGCGACAGCAGGGCAAAGCCCATCAGCAGCAGGAACAGGTTGGCGAGTACGACCCACTCGTGGCCGAGGTGGCTGATCAGGCCCTGGACGCCGAACCCGTCCTTGAAGCCCGTGAAACCGAGCTTGTAGGTGATGATCGCAGCGAGGCCCGTGAGCGCCACATAGAAGGTCTGGTTGTGGAACAGTGCGACGCCCAGCAGCGTCAGCGCGAACAAGATGAAGTCGACCGGGATGCCGTAGACGAGGATCGGCGCACCGACGCTGCCCGCGGCGGCCATGGCCGAGCCCGCCGAGGCCAGCGTGATGACGACGCACGACATGAGCCATGCAAGTGCTCGTTGCGCCGGTCGCGGCGCCAGTTTCGAAATCATGAAGACCCTCCCAGAGTTCGGTCCCTCGTATGCGCTGCCATCGCCGCATGCAAGCTGGTTGCGGGGAGCACCAAGGCTAATGCCTTTGGGCGTGACCGTAGGTTGGTGCTGGGCGCACTTGGCGCGAAGCCCAACATCCACGGCAAAACGGTTGGGTTTCGCGTGCCGAAGTCGGCACCTGTCCCCGCAAGGTCACCCCGTAACCACCTCGGCCTTTTCCAGGACCGCATGCAGCAGCACGTTGGCGCCGTTAGTGACCCACTGTGGTTTGCAATCTTCCGCCTCGTTGTGGCTGATGCCGCCGACACAGGGGATGAAGATCATCGCCGATGGGCACACCCGTGCCATGTAAACCGCGTCGTGGCCGGCGCCGGAGATGATGTCGTGGTAGCTGAGGCCGTTCTTCTTCGCGGCCGCCCGGATGGCATCGAGGCAGCCCTGGTCGAAGGGCTGGGCCGGGAACTGCGTGATCTGCTTGATCTCGATGCCGAGGCCGAGTTCGCGCGCCACGTCCGCGGCTAGGTTCGCCAAGTTCTTGTCCATGCTCGAAAGGCTCCGCTCGTCCGGATGGCGGAACTCGGCGGTGAGGAACGCGGCCCCTGGAATTACGTTACGCGACGCCGGCGCCACCGTGATCACGCCGCAGGTGGCGCGACCTTCAGGCATCATCATGCGGCCGATGCGGTTGACGCCGTCGATCAGGCGGGCGGCGCCGAGCAGTGCATCCTTGCGTCGCTCCATGGGCGTCGAGCCGGCATGGCTGTCCTGGCCGGTGATGTTGATCTCATACCAGCGCTGGCCTTGGGCGGCCGTGACGATGCCGATGTCGGTGCCGTCCTCCTCCAGGATCGGGCCTTGCTCGATGTGCAGTTCGAAGAACGCGTGGATCGGCCGCCCGCCCACGGGCTCGGGTCCAGCGTAGCCGATGCGGTCCAATTCCTCGCCGATCGACTTGCCGTCGAAGTCGCGGATGGCGCGGGCGAAGTCGAGGGTGAATGCGCCAGCGAACACGCCCGATGCCGTCATCGATGGCGCGAACCGTGAGCCCTCTTCGTTGGTCCACATGGCGATCTCGATCGGGTGCCGCGTCTTCAAGTCCATGTCGTTCAGCGCCCGCACCACTTCAAGCGCTGCCAGCACGCCGAGCACGCCATCGAACTTGCCGCCCGTCGGTTGCGTGTCGAGGTGACTGCCGGCCATCACCGGCGGCAGATTCGGATCTGTGCCTTCGCGGCGGGCGAACATATTGCCGATTTTGTCGATCTTGATCGTACAGCCGGCCGCCTTGCACCACGTTGCGAACAGGTCACGGCCCTGCCGGTCGAGGTCGGTCAATGCCTGGCGATTGCAGCCGCCCTTGGGCGTCGCGCCGATCTTGGCCATTTCCATAAGGCTATCCCAGAGGCGGGCGCCATCGATGGCGAGATTGCTGCTCTGCGGCATGACGGGGACTTTCCGATTGAAGAACGGGCTCAGGCTGGCCTATGACGGCAGCATCCGCTTTTACTGATCGGGGACCGCTCCGCCAATGCCCTCGTTGCATGACCTGTCCGCACCGCTGGAACAGTGCGCCAGCCACTACCGCACGCCGTGCGGCGACGGTGATCTGGTGTGGCGGCGCTGGGGCAGGGATGACGCACGGCCGGTGATCCTGGCGCACGGCGGATCGGGCTCGTGGACGCACTGGCTCAAGGTAATTCCGGCGCTGAGCCGCCACTACGACGTCTGGGCGGTCGATCTGCCGGGCCTCGGCGACAGTGCGATGCCGCCCGCCCCGCTCACGCCCGAGAGCAGTGGCACCGTGGTGGCGGCTGGCGTGCGCGCGCTGATCCCGGCCGCGCGCCGCCCGCACCTCGTGAGTTTTTCGTTCGGCGGGCACGTCGGCATGTTTGCCGCGATCGCGCTTGGCCAGCATCTGGCGAGTTTCACCGTGTCGGGTTGCTCGGCACTCGGCCTGCACCCGAAGCTCGAAGCATTCCCGAAGGAGCACAGTTCGATGGATGCGGCGGCACGCCGCGAAGTGCATCGCCGCGTGCTCGAAATCCTCATGATCTCGCAGCCCGCGCGCATCGATGACTTGGCAATCGAGATCCAGGCGGCCAATGTCGCGAAAGCCCGCTTCCGTTCCCGCGAGTTCGCGCGCACGACAGTGATACGGGATCGACTGGCCGACGTCACCGTGCCGCTCGCCGCCATCTGGGGCGCCCGCGACGTGCTGGCCAAGCCTTCGGTCGATGCCGTGTTCGATGTCCTGCGCATGCACCATCCTGAGTTGATCACCCGCGTGGTGCCGGATGCCGGCCACTGGTCGATGTATGAGCAGGCCGACGCGTTCACAGCCGCACTGCTCGACGTGCTGGCCGAGCGGGCGTGAGGGGCCGGTTGACGGCTCGCGGCCCATCAGCTAGCTGTGCTCGCTCATTCGTGGTGATTTGGCCGGCCGGCTTGCAGCCACGTAAAACAACTCGCTAAAGGGTCGCGCACGCTCACTCAAACCAGCGCGCATGCACCCCGTCAGGCGAGCCTGATCGGGAGTGCGCCATGGCAGCAAGCGTTGAGACGACGATCGCGCGGTCGGCGCAAATGCAGCCGCTGGCGACCTCGCATCTGTTCGAGGCGTCCGAGCCTCTGCTGCTCGATTGCGGGCAGTCGCTGTCGCCCTACGCCATCGCCTACCAGACCTACGGCACACTGAACGCTGCCAAATCGAACGCGATTTTGATCTGCCACGCCCTGACCGGCGACCAACATGTGGCGAATGTTCACCCCATCACCGGCAAGAACGGCTGGTGGGAAACCCTGGTCGGACCGGGCAAGCCCATCGACACCACTCGCTTCTTCGTCATCTGTTCGAACATCCTGGGCGGCTGCCTCGGCTCGACCGGACCGGCCTCGATCAACCCTGCGACGGGCAAGGCGTGGGGCCTCGACTTCCCCGTCATTACGATTGGCGACATGGTCGACGCCCAGGTGCGACTGATCGATCACCTCGGCATCGCGCAGCTGTTCTCCGTGGTCGGCGGCTCCATGGGCGGCATGCAGGTGCTGGAGTGGGCGGCGCGCCACAAGGAGCGCGTGCTGACCGCCATCCCGATCGCGACGGCCGCCTGGCATTCCTCGCAGAACATCGCCTTCCACGAGGTTGGCCGCCAGGCCGTGATGGCCGATCCCGACTGGGCGAAGGGCGCTTATCTCGCGGCCGGCGTCGTGCCGCGCCGCGGGCTCGCCGTCGCCCGCATGGCCGCCCACATCACTTACCTGTCGGAGAAGGCGCTGCAGCAGAAGTTCGGCCGCAACCTGCAGGACCGCGCGAAACGCTCGTTCTCCTTCAACGCCGACTTCCAGGTCGAGAGCTATCTGCGCCACCAGGGCTCGAGCTTCGTCGACCGGTTCGATGCCAACAGCTACCTCTACATCACGCGCGCCATGGACTACTTCGACCTCGCAGCCGAGCACGGCGATGTCCTGGCCAACGCCTTCCGCGGCACCACGACCCGCTTCTGCGTCGTCTCCTTCACCAGCGACTGGCTCTATCCGACCGCTGAATCAAAGGAAATCGTGCAGGCGTTGAATGCGGTCGCGGCCAACGTCTCGTTCGTCGAGATCGACAGCGACAAGGGCCACGACGCGTTCCTGCTGGACGAGCCCGAGATGTTCGACTGCGTGCGCGGCTTCATCAACGCGGCGGCAGCCAAGATCGGCATCGGCAAGCAGGCGAAGGCATGAACGACATGGACGCTACTCAAACAGAGCGGCCGATCCTGCGGGCACCGGCGCCGAGCCGCGTCGACCACCTGTTGATCGCCGAAATGGTGGCGCCGAGCGCCCGCGTCCTCGACGTCGGGTGCGGTGATGGCGAACTGCTGCAATTGCTGGTTGACACCAAGGCGGTCGATGGCCGCGGCGTCGAGATCGCCCGGGAGCGGGTCAACGCCTGCGTGGCGCGCGGGCTGTCCGTCATTCAGGGCGACGCCGACCGCGACCTCGCCGACTATCCCGACGACGCCTTCGACTACGCCATTTTGAGCTTGACGATCCAGGCGACGCGCAATCCGCGCACGGTGCTGCAGCACCTGCTGCGCATCGGGCGGCGCGCCATCGTGTCGTTCCCCAACTTCGGGCACTGGGAGGTGCGCACCAAGTTGATGCTGACAGGCCGCATGCCGCGCACCTCGAACCTGCCCGACCGGTGGTACGAAACGCCCAATGCCCATCTGTGCACGATCAAGGACTTCGCCGACCTCGTGAAGGCGATCGATGCCCGCGTCGAGCGCACCGTGGTATTCAACTGGTCGGGCAGCCAGCTGTCGCCGCGTTCGCCGCTCGGCCTGCAGAACCTGTTCGGCGAAAAGGCCGTGTTCCTCATGCGCCGCCCCGAACCCGGGCGCTGATGAGGCCGAGGCGCTTTTCAGCCCACGCGCGCCATCCCGATCAGGCAGCCACCGTGGTCTTGGCGGCGGCACGCTCCTTTGCGAGGTTCAGGGCCGCGACGTAGTCCGGCTTGCCGGAGCCGAGCACGGGGATGCCCGCCACCACCATGATCTCGGACGGCACGGCGAGTTCGCTCGCGCCCTTGGCCTTCGCAAACTTGAGGAACTGCTCGCGCGTCGCGCCCACGTCGGGCAGCATGAGGACCAGCCGCTCGCCCTTGCGGGGATCGGGCAATGCGACCACGACCGAAATCACGCTCGGCCAGATCTCGGCTGCCATGGCTTCCACCGCCGACAGCGACACCATCTCGCCGCCGATCTTGGCGAAGCGCTTGGCCCGACCACGGATGGTGATGAAACCCTGCGCATCGATCGTAACGATATCGCCGGTGTCGTGCCAGCCGCCGACCGGCGGTTCGAGGACGCCGGGGTTCTCGGTGCGGTAGTACCCGAGCATGACGTTCGGCCCGCGCACGAACAGGCGCCCCCCCTCCTCGATGCCGGGCACGGGATCGAGCCGCGCCTCCATCAACGGTGCCAAGCGCCCGACGGTGCCGGTGCGGTTAGCGAGCGGCGTGTTGATCGCGAGGACGGGAGCGGTTTCGGTCACGCCGTAGCCTTCCAGGATGCGTACGCCGAACCGCTCCATGTAGATATCGCGGGTGCGGGCTTTCACGGCTTCTGCGCCGGCCAGGATCAGCCGCACCGAGCGGAAGTCGTAGGGGTGGGCGACGCGGGCATAGCCGTTGAGGAAGGTGTCGGTACCGAACAGTATCGTGGCGTTGGTCTGGTACACGAGCTCGGACACGATGCGGTAATGTAGTGGCGAAGGATAGAGATAGACCGGCACGCCGCGCAGCAGCGGCATCATCAGGCCGGCGGTCAGGCCGAACGAGTGGAACAACGGCAGCGCGTTGAACACCTTGTCGTCGCCGGCAACCGCAACCCGGGTCAGCGACTGGATGGCGTTGGCGAGGATGTTCGAGTGCGACAGGACGACGCCCTTCGGCGTGCCCTCCGAGCCCGAGGTGAACAAAATCGCCGCCGGGTCGGACGGTTTGCAGACAACCTGCGGGCGGCTGCCGCGGAGCAGGCCACGGATCTTGTCACCGAGGGTGATGGTCGGGCGCACGTCTTCAAGGTAGACGAACGTCACGTCGCCCTGCAGCTTCGCGACCAGATCGCCGAGCTTCGCCCGGTCGACAAAGGCGCGCGAGGTGAGGATGGTCGCGACTTTGGCAGCCTTACAGGCGGCAGCCACATTCGCGGGGCCGGCGGTGTAGTTGATCATTGCCGGCACGCGGCCGATCGTCTGCAGCGCAAAGAACGTGACCGCCACACCGGCCGAGTTCGGCAGCATGACGCCGATCGCCTCGCCCTCGCGGCCGAACTGCGTCAGCTTCGCCCCCAGCACCTGGGCCCCGGTGATCAGCTTGCCGAACTTGAGTTTCGTGCCGAGCGGGTCCTCGATGATGGTCTTGCCGGTGTCGCGGGTGGCCTTGGCATCGCCCAGCGCCTGAAACAGCGTGCGTTCGATGTCGGCGGTCTCGACCGCGGTATCGACCATGATGTCCTGCAGCTTCGCACCCGCCGCCTGGCGCCGCGCCTTGCCGCGCAAATCAGCTGGGATGTCGAGCTTGCGGGGCGGCAAAATCGTCACCGTCACCTTCGGGAACCAAGACTTCCTGGTCTGGCTCTTCTTCAGATAACTCATGGTCGAGCGCTCGGCGCCCTCGATGCGCACCGGCACCACGACCGCATCCGCCTTGTCGGCGATCATGGCCGAACCATCATAGACCTTCATGAGGCCGTCGGTGACGGTGAGGCGACCTTCCGGGAAGATGACCAGCTGGTTGCCTGCTTTCACCGTGTTCACGAGATTGCGGGCGCCGAGCGGCTTCGTTGGATCGATCGGCTGGAAGTTGACGAGGGTGAGAAACGGCTTCACCCACCAGGCCTTGGCGATCGTCGTATCGACGGCGAAGGCTGAGTGACCGGGCAGGATCGCGTGCAAAATCGGCGCGTCGATGAAGCTCACGTGGTTCGGCGTGATCACCACACGGGTGCCGACGGGGGGCAGATTTTCCAGCCCCTTCACCTCGAGGCCATAGAACGTCTTGAATACGAACACGGCGAGATCACGCATGCCGTCGCGACCCCAGGCGCGCAATACGAGGGCCATCACGCCGAGGTTGGCAAGCCCGAGGATGGCAAACAGCAGCACGAGGCTTGCACCCATCGACTGGAGAGCGACCAGGATGAGGCTTGCTGCCGTCATGAAGGCGGCCGACAGGACGTTGCAGGCGGCAATCACCCGGGCGCGGCGCTCGACCGGCGCCCAGGACTGGACGGCCGAGAACGCAGGCACGATGAACAGGCCACCGGCGGCCGCCAGGCCGAACAGCGCAAAGCTCATGTGCAGGCCAATCGGCGTCGCAACGAAGTCTTGCATCGACATGGTCCCCCCGGCCGTGGCGGGCGCAACCGACCAGATCGCCCACGCCAGATCGAGGCAGAATATGCCCATCAGCAGGGCTGCGATGGGCACGAGCGCCATGTTGGGGCGCATCTTGCTGGCAGCAGCCGCGACGCCAGAGCCGACCGCGATGCCGACCGTGAAGACCAGCAACGCGGCGGTGAGCAGCATGGCATTACCGCCGATGTGATCCTTGGCCAGGGTCGGCAGCAGCGACAGCGATACGGCGCCGACCAGCCAAAACCAGGAGGTGATCAAGCCACCGATCCACAGCCGGCTATCGGCCTTCAGATCAGCAAGAAGTGCGACCGTCGACGTCCAGGGATTGCGGTCGATGACGAGGTCGGGAGCACGCACGCCGGTCGGCGGGATGAAACGGCTCGCCACCCAGCAGATGATGGACATGATGATCACACAGGCGGCGATGAGCGCGCCGTTGCCCTGGTCGGCCCCAGCAAGGCCGCCCGCCATCGTGCCAAGCAGGATCGCGGCGAAGGTTGCCCCTTCCACGAGCGCATTCGCGGCCGGCAGCTCCTTGGTTTCCAGATGATCGGGCAGAATGCCGTACTTGATCGGACCGAACAGGGCGCCGATCACGCCGAACAGTCCAAGCGCCACGAACAACAAGGGCACGGAGTGGACATAGAACCCGAGGGCAGCAATGCCAGCGACCGCGATCTCGGCCAGCTTCAAGCGTTGCGCGAGCCAGGCCTTGTCGAAGCGGTCGGCCAGCTGGCCACCCAGCGCCGACAGGATGAAGAACGGCGCGATGAGGACCGTGCCGGCGAGCGTGACGAGGGTTGGCCCCTGATCGCCGCCGATCTGGTAAAGAATGAGCACGATCAGCGCGTTCTTGACGAAATTGTCGCTCAGCGCCGAGCAGAACTGGCACCAGAACAGGGCGGCGAACCGGCGTTGGGTCAACAAGGATTGGAACATGGTCGAAACCTTGGTCGTTGGACCGTTAGCGGCGAGACAATACGAACGTCGAACGGCAATATGGCGACGTAACACCATGGGCTATAGAGAAGAAATACAGCCACATAGTTAATGTGAGTTGGAGCCATCGTATCAAATCAGCACGGGCTTGCGCGTTGGTTGCGCGAGCATCGCATCATGATCGGCCACGATCATGGCCGCCCGCGCCACCGGGCCCAGTATGAAGTTAGCTATGTGGGTGCCGAGCACGGCGAAGCTCCTAGTCATGGGTTACCTCCATTGATATGAACTATGTTCACATCACGTAACACGGAGATGAACAAAGTTCAAGTCCAATTACGGAGGAGCTGCCCAATGCCGCCGGAATGAGGTTGAACCTAGTCGATGTCGGTGCACTGCCTGGCGCACCCATGAAAAAGGGCCAAACAGATGTTTGGCCCTTTCCGCGAACTTGAAGTGTTTGAACCTTGCCGCAGCGCGGCTTCAGCTGCGCATCTTCGGGTCGAGCCAATCGCGCAAACTGTCGCCGAACATGTTGAAGGCGAACACGGCGAGCGTGATGGCAAGACCCGGGAACAGGATCATCCACGGCGCGCTCTTGTAGAAATCCGCACTCGCACCTGACAGCATCAGGCCCCAGGCCGGCGTCGGCTCGGTGACGCCAAGGCCGAGGAACGACAACGACGCTTCGAGCAGGATGGCCTGGGCGATGAATGCCGTCGTCATGATCAGATAGGGGGCGACGATGTTGGGCAGGATGTGCCGCATAATGATACGGCCATCACCATAGCCCGCCGCCCGCGCCGCATCGATGTAAGGCATCTGCGCGATCGACAGCGTCGACGAGCGGGCGATGCGCGTCATCTTCGGAATGAACGGCAGTGCGATCGCAGCCACCAGGTTCATGTCGACCCCGAGCAGCGGCCGCTTGCCGAGGACGGCAACAACCACCATCGCCAGCACGATGATCGGGAACGACAGCATGACGTCGACGACGCGCTGGATCATCGTATCGATACGGCCGCCCCAATAGCCGGACGCGGCCCCGATGATCGCCCCCAGCGTGCAGCCGAACAGTGAGGATAGAATGCCGACAGCCAGTGCCGTGCGAGCACCGTACACGATGCGGCTGAACACATCGCGCCCGAACTGGTCGGTGCCCAGCAAGTGCTCGCTGTTGGGCGGGGTCAGCATGGCCGTGAAGTCGATCGCCTCCGGATCATAGGGGGCGATCCATTGCGCGCCCACCGCCGCGGCCAGGTAAGCGAGAATGACGATCAGGCCGGCAAAGCCCAGTGGCTGGGTGCGGATGAACAGCCATACCGGATTCGGCCGCTTGGGAATGGCGTCCGCCGGCCGTGCAATGGAACCTGGTGTGATCGAGATATTGGCCATGGGTTTGTCCTTATCCTTCTCGTCAGCTCACACGGATGCGCGGGTCGAGCAACCCGTACAACAAGTCGACCACCAGATTGACCAGGATGAAGATCACCGCGATCATCAGCACCAGTCCCTGGATCAGATTGAAATCACCGCGCGTCGTCGCATCGACGAACAGCTTCCCGATGCCGTTCAGGTTGAACACCTGTTCGGTTACCACGAGGCCGCCGATCAGGAACGCGAACTCAAGCCCGATCACGGTGACCACGGGCAGCAGCGCGTTGCGCAGCGCGTGGCGGCGCACGACGAGTTTCTGGAACAGCCCCTTGGCCTTGGCCGTGCGGATGTAATCTTCACGCAGCACCTCGAGCAGGGCCGAGCGCATCATGCGGGTGGCGATGGCGGCATAACGGTAGCCGACCGAGATTGCGGGCATGATGGTCGCCTGTAGATTTGCCACAGGGTCCTGGAAGATCGATACGTAGCCTATCGGCGGCAGCCAGTTCTTCCACGACAGCAGCGCCAGGATCATCAGCATGCCGAGCCAGAACGAGGGGATGGCTAGCCCCGATACGGCGATGATCCGCACGACATAGTCGATCCAGGTATCTCGATAGACGGCCGACAGAATGCCGAGTGGCACCGAGATTAGAATCGCGATGATCGTCGCCATGATCGCCACCTGCAGCGACACGGGGAAGCGGATCGCGATCTCCTTCAACACCGGCTGTCCAGTCCACAGCGAGTTGCCGAGGTCGCCGTGCGCAAGTCCGACGACGAAGTCGCCGAACTGCGCATAGAGCGGCTTATCGAGGCCGAGGCGCTTGCGCTCGGCCTGGATCGTCTCTTCTGTGACCGCGGCGCCGTCGGCACGCAGTTTTACGACCACGGGATCGCCCGGGATGACGCGGATCAGGAAGAACGTGACCACTGCGACCCCGATCAAAGTCGGGATCAGCAGCAAAATGCGGCGGACGAGGAACAGGATCATTTTTGCCGCCTATTGATCGAGCCATACGCCGGCCAAATCCTGGCCCGTGAAGTGGCTGGCGTGAAGCTCCCAGCCCTTCACTTTTTTGTTCAGCACGACGATGCGCTGCCACCAGTACAGCATCATCGAATAACTCTGCGTGATCGCCCGCTTCTCGAAGGCTTGGGTGAGCTTGCGGCGTTCGACCGGGTCGATGGTAGCCGCCTGGGCGTCAAAAAGCTTGTCGAGTTCGGCGTCTTCCGAGCCTGACACGTTCACTGGCGACTTCTTGGCCGAGATGAACTTCACGAACTGCAAGGAGGGATCGTCGACGAAGTCCGAGATGAACTCCACCGTCGCGTCGAACTCGCCGCTCGCCTGAGCATCGAAGTAGGACTTGTTCTCGAGCTGCAGATGCTCGGCCTCGACGCCGATCTTCTTCCACTCGGAGACGACGAAGATTCCGGCCGGCGTATAGGGCTCGGCAATGTTACGGTTGACGAGCTTGATCTTGAGGTTTGTCACGCCGGCGGCCGCCAGCAGCTTCTTGGCCTCTTCGCGCGACTTGGCGATGTCAGTGCCGTAGCCCGGCAGCTTGTTGAGTTCATCGTCGGGCAACGCCCACTCGGAGCCAGGCCGCGTGAGGCCGCCGACGAACTTCAGCATCGAGATTTTCGACAGAGGCACGGCGCCGGCCCGGCGGTCAACCGCCATGGTGAGGGCCTGCCGTACCCGCACATCGTCGAACGGCTTCCTCTTGGTGTTGAAGGTCAGCAGCACGCTGGTGGTCCAGGGGCCTTCCTGCACCGTGACGTTGTCCTTCATCGCATCGACCAGCTGATCACGTTCCTTGGGCGTGCGGCCGCGGAACTCGGCATCGAACTGGCCGCCCTGCATGCCGGGCACCACCGAGTTCGCCTTGACGAAGAATGCCTTGTAGCCGTCGAGGTAGGGGCGACCGGCCTCGAAGTACTGGTCGAAGCGCTTGGCTTCCCACGTCGCGCCCTTGACGTAGTCGACGTACACGAACGGGCCGGTGCCCATCGGTGCCTTCTCAGGGTAGCGCTGGTCTTCCATAAGTTTCTTGGCCGAGTAGACGCAGTTGAAGGGCGACGCGAAGTTGTTGAGCATCGACGCGTTCGGCACGTTCAGCTTGAACACCGCCGTGAAGTCGTCCGGCGTCTCGATCGCCGTGATGTTTTCGTGCAGCGCCTTTCGTGCCGACAGAATGCCGGCCTGCGGATTGACGATGCGCTCGTAGGTCGCCTTGATGTCGGCTGCCGTGAACGGCGTGCCGTCGTGGAACTTGACGTTGCGCCGCAGCTTGAACGTATAGGTGAGGCCGTCCTTCGATTGCTCGAAGCTCTCGGCCAGATCACCGACCAACTCGATTTTCGAGTTCACGTCACCCTTGAACTTCAGCAGGCCCGAATAGTGCGGACGCACCGGATGCAAGGTGGCGAACGTCGTCGTTGCATGGCAATCGTACGTCGGAGGTTCAGCGACGACTGCGAAATTCAGCACTCCACCCTTCTTGGGCGCCTGCGCATGGGCTGCCGGGCTCGCAACTCCAAACACCAGCCCCACTGCCAGAGCAAATTTCATCGAACTGTTCATGGTCGCGTCGTCTCCCCATTGTTTTGCATCGGTTCGTCTGCCGGTCTTCGCCGGCTTACTTCTGATCGAGCCAGACCTCGACGAGGTCCTGACCCACGTAGTGACTGGGCGTGAAGTTCCAGCCTTTCACCTTCGCGTTGCTGGCGATGATGCGGTGGAACCACAGCAGCGGCACGTTGTAGGCTTGCGTGATCGCATAGCGTTCCATGTCCTGCACGAAGGCCTTGCGCTTCACCGGATCAACGAGGCGGCGCTGCGCCTCGTACATTTTGTCGAGGCTCTTGTCCTCGTGGCCAGAATAGCCCACCGGGGACGCTGCCTTGGTCAGGAACTTGGCGAACTGGGCGGTAGGATCATCGACGTAGTCGTTAACGAACTCGATCGCGACGTCGAAATTGCCGCTCGTGACGTTATCGACATAGAGCTTGGTTTCGAGTTGCTCGTGGGTGGCGGTCACACCGACGCGCTTCCATTGGTCGATCGAATAGATGCCGGCTGGCGTATAGGGCTCGGCGACATTTCGGTTCAGCAGCTTGAAGGAAAGGTTCGTTACCCCGGCCTCGGCCAGCAGCTTGCGCGCCTGGGCCCGTGAAGCTTCGATATCGCGGCCGTAACCGGGAAGTTTCTCGAGCTCGGCTGGCGGCAGGGCCATCTCGAAGCCCGGACGCATGATGCCACCGACGTGCCGCAGGATCGAGATCTTCGACAGGGCCGGACTGCCGCCCCAGCGGTCGATGGCAAGGCTCAGGGCCTGCCTGACGCGGACATCGTCGAACGGCTTGCGCTTGGTGTTGAAGATCACGATCAGACTGCCGACCCATGGTCCTTCGTTGACCACCAGCCGATCAGCCATGCCCTGCTTCAGCTGGGCGAGCTCGGCTGGATTGCGGCCGCGGAACTCGGTTTCGAACTGGCCGCCGAGCATGCCCGGCACCACACCGTTCGACTTGACGAAGAACGCCTTGAATCCATCGAGATAGGGCAATCCCTTGCGAAAGTAGCCGTCGAACTTTTTACCTTCCCAGGTCGAGCCCTTGACGTGTTCCACAAAGCGGAACGCGCCGCTACCCATGATGTTGGCTTCCGGGAACCGCGGGTTCTCCTTCAGCTTGGCCGCCGAGTAGATGCAGTTGTAGGGCGAGGCGAGGCTCTCGAACATGCCCGCGACCGCAGCTTTCAGCTTGAAGCGCACAGTTGTCGGATCGGGTGTTTCGACGGCCGCGACGTCGGCGTAATAGGCCTGGCGGGCAGAAACGACCCCGGCCGGCGGATTGATGATACGGTCATAGCTCGCCTTCACGTCGGCCGACGTCAGCGCGCTGCCGTCGTGGAACTTGACGCCCTCATGCAGCCGGAACGTATAGGTGAGGCCGTCGGCAGAAACATCCCAGCTCTTGGCCAGATCACCGATCACCTTCGGGTACTGCGCTGTATCGAACTTCAGCAAGGTCGAATAGTGCGGCGCCACCGGATGCACCAGCGCGAAGGTGGTCGAGGCATGACAATCGTAATTCGGCGGTTCGGCCACGACCGAGAAATTGAGTGTTCCGCCCGCCTTCGGCGCCTGCGCATGAGCCGCCCCCACAGCGACTCCCAGGCCCAAAACGACACTCATGAAACGACACAGCATCGACATTGATTTCAACTCCTCAAGTATGGGGACACGCGGCGAAATGGCCGCTGACGCGCTCTTCGAGTTTCGGAACATCGGTCTTGCAGCTGGCTTGCGCGATGGAACAGCGGGGATGGAATACGCAGCCCGAGGGGGGACGCAGCGGGCTTGGCAGTTCGCCGCGGATGATCGCTCGCGGCCGCGCCTTCTCCACCACCGGGTCCGGCACCGGAGCCGCCTCCAGCAGGGCGCGGGTGTAGGGGTGCTTCGGGTTACTGAACAACTCATCCGCCTGCGCCAGCTCAACCACGCGGCCGAGATACATAACCGCGACCCGTGTCGAGATGTGCCGGACGACCGCCAGATCGTGAGCGATAAAGATGTAGGTGAGGCCGAGCTTCTCCTGCAGATCCTCCAGCAGGTTGATCACCTGGCCCTGGATCGAAACATCGAGCGCGGACACCGCCTCGTCGCAAACGATCACACGTGGATTGACGGCCAGCGCCCGGGCGATGCCGACCCGCTGGCGCTGGCCGCCCGACAGCTCATGGGGATAGCGCAGCGCCATATAGGGAAACAGACCAACGAGCGTCAGCAGTTCGGCGACGCGGGCTGGGCACTCGGCCTTGGGGGTAATGTCGTGCACCCGCATCGGCTCCGAAATGATCTGGCCGACCGTCATGCGCGGATTGAGCGAAGAATAGGGGTCCTGGAAGATCACCTGCATCTTCTTGCGCACGTCGACCATTTCGTCGCGGCCGAGGTGGGCAAGATCGGTGCCGTCGAAGAAGATTTCTCCGGCGGTCGGATCGTCGAGCCGCAGGATCACGCGACCGAGCGTCGATTTTCCGCAGCCCGATTCACCGACGATGCCGAGCGTCTCGCCGGCCCTGACCGACAGCGAGATGTCGTTGACGGCGCGCACTATCTTCTTGGCCGTGAACAGCCCGCCGCCGACCGCGAAGTGCTTAGACACACCGCGGATATCGACCATCGGCTGTGCCGTGGTTGGCGCCAGCGTCGTCTTCGCCTGCGACACCAGTTGGCTCGCAGCAGTATCGAGCGTCGCAATCTCGGCCGAGCGATGGCAGGCGACCGTGTGGTCCGGCGCGATTTCGACGCGCTCCGGCGCCACACTGCAGGCATCGATCGCGAACCGGCAGCGGGGCCTGAAGCGGCACCCCTGCGGCGGATTGAGCAGGTTCGGCGGTGCCCCGTCGATGGTCTGCAACTTCGAAGTACGCGGCCGGTCGAGCCGCGGCACGGCACCCAGCAGCCCGCGCGCGTAGGGGTGCGTCGGCGTGCCGAACACCGCTTCGGCTGGCCCGCTCTCGACCATGCGGGCGGCATACATGACGTTGATGCGATCGGCATAGCGCGCAACGATGCCGAGGTTGTGCGTGATCACGATCACCGCGATGCCGAGGCGTCGCGACAGATCCTTCATCAGCTCGAGAATTTGTGCCTGGATGGTCACATCGAGTGCGGTCGTCGGCTCGTCGGCGATCAGCAATTTCGGATTGCAGGCGAGGCCGATGGCGATCATCACGCGCTGGCGCATGCCGCCCGACAGCTGGTGCGGGTATTGGGCGAGCCGGTTGGCGGGATCGGTGATGCCAACGAGCGTCAGGAGTTCGATCGCGCGGGCCTTTGCTTCCGCATCGCTCATGTTTATGTGAATGAACAGTGGCTCCATCAACTGCAGCCCGATGCTGAGCACCGGATTCAGCGAGGTCATCGGCTCCTGGAAGATCATGGCCACGTCGCGGCCGCGGATCTTGCGCATTTCCTCGTCGTCGAGTTCCAGCAGGTTGCGGCCCTGGAACTTGATCGTGCCCTTGACGACACGCGATGTTGCCGGTGGCAGCAACCGCATGACGGTCAGTGCCGAGACCGACTTGCCTGAGCCGCTTTCCCCGACGATGGCGACGATCTCGCCTGGCCGCACCGCGTAGGTGACGCCCTCGACTGCCCGCACGGTTCCTGCGTGCGTCTTGAAATGCACATGCAGGTCGTTGATCTCCAGCACCGGAGCGGCCTGGACGGCTGGTCCCGGCACTGCCGCCTGGGCCATTTCGACCGAGTGCGAACCCATAGTTGCAGCGGCGCTTTGCACCGTGCCCTCCCTTTCCAACCCGACGTCCTCAACAATCCCCGTTAGGGCACCATGGCCGATTATTGCCTTCCGATCATCAGAAAAAGCAACCCAGCTCTCGAACCGGAGCTTAACTCCCACGCGGCACGGCCACAACAAAAATTTTGCATTATGCATTACCTTGACGCTGATTGACAGTAGCTTGGCGAAACGAACGACGCTCTTGTCGTGACAGTCTTGGAAAGCAGCGATATCATCGGGTCGGAATTAAGGAATGTCCGACTTCCAACGGCTGGAGCGAGGGAAAAATGGCGAGGTTTGTTGACACTTTCGTTAGCGCAATCGTGGCAGGCGCGCTCATTTCAGGGCTGGCCACGACCAGCGCCGAGGCACGCGCGATCAAATGGGCACGTTCAGGCGACGCCCTGACGCTCGACCCGCATGCCCAGAACGAGGGCCCAACGCATGCGCTCAGCCATCACATCTATGAGCCGCTGGTGCTGCGCGACCACACTGGCAAGGCCATTCCGGCGCTGGCTGAAAGCTGGGCGCTGACCGCCGACCCGCTGGTGTGGGAGTTCAAGCTGCGCAAAGGCGTCACCTTCCACGACGGCACGGCCTTCACCGCCGACGACGTGATCTACTCGTTCGAGCGTGCCCGCCAGCCAACCTCCGACATGAAGTCGCTGCTGTCGTCGGTCGACACCATGACCAAGGTCGACGATCACACCCTGCGCATCAAGACCAAGGGGCCGAACCCGATTTTCCCGTCGAACCTCAACGACCTGTTCGTGATGAGCAAGGCGTGGACCGAGAAGAACAACGCCGGCAAGGTGCAGGACTTCAAGGCCAAGGAGGAAAACTTCTCGGTCCGCAATGCCAACGGCACCGGCCCCTTCATTCTCGTCAGTCGTGAGCCGGACGTGAAGACCGTCATGAAGCGTAACGATGCCTACTGGGGCAAGGGGCAGGTGCCGCTCGACATCACCGAGATCACATATTTGCCGATCAAGGCCGACGCGACGCGCGTCGCAGCTCTACTGTCGGGCGAAGTCGATTTCGTACAGGACGTCCCGGTCCAGGATATCCAGAAGCTATCGTCCGACCCGAAACTGCAGGTCAACGTCGGGCCTGAGAACCGCTCGATCTTCTTTGGCATGAATGTCGGCGACAAGGAGCTGAAGACCTCGGACGTGAAGGGCAAGAACCCGTTCGCCGAGAAGAAGGTGCGGGCGGCGATGAACATCATCATCAACCGTTCGACGATCCAGCGGGTGACCATGCGCGGCCAGTCGCTGCCGACCGGCATCATCGCGCCGCCCGGCGTCAACGGCTACACCAAGGATCTCGACGTGATCCCGGCGGCCGACGCGGCCAAAGCCAAGACCTTGATGGCGGAAGCGGGCTATCCCGACGGCTTCTCCGTCACGCTGCACTGCCCGAACGATCGCTACATCAATGACGAGGCGATCTGCCAGGCCGCCGTCGGCCAGCTCGCGACGATCGGCATCAAGGTGAACCTCGTGTCGCAGTCGAAGTCGATCCACTTCCCCCTCATCCAGCGGAACCCGCCGGAAACGGATTTTTTCCTGCTCGGCTGGGGCGTGCCGACGTTCGACAGCCACTATGTATTCACGTTCCTCTACCACACCCGCACCGACAAGGAGGGCGGCTGGAATGCGACGCGCTACTCCAACGCCGAGATCGACAAGCTGACCGTCGGGCTCACGCAGGAGACCGACCTGACGAAGCGCAACCAGACCATCGCGCAGATCTGGAAGGCTCTGCAGGACGAAGTGATCTATATCCCGATCCACATCCAGACGCTGGCCTATGCGATGAAGCCGGACCTCGAGATCCCGGTCGACATCTCGAACCAGCCCAAGCTGAAGTTCGCGAAAGTGAAGAAGTAGGCACGTGGCGCAAGTCGTTGGGTTATGACCGGCAAGCAGGACGGTCTAACCCAACTTACCGTTCGCGCATTATTCTCCCGTCTGCTCGTAGGTTGGGTTAGCGCGGCCCGGACTGTCGAGGGCGTCATTCAGGCGATCGTTCCGCGCGTAACCCAACAATCTGGCGCAGCCACCGGCCCCCATGATCGCCTACATCCTGAAAAGCGTCGGACAGGCGATCCTCGTGCTGGTGGTGGTGGCAGCCCTCGCCTTCTCGATGTTCCGCTTCATCGGCGATCCGGTCGCCAACATGGCGGGTCAGGAGGCGAGCCAGCAGGACCGTCGGGAACTGGCGGAACGGCTCGGCCTCAATGATCCGGTGCCGATCCAGTTTGCCCGCTTCCTGGCCAATGCCGCATTCGGCGAATTCGGCATGAGCTACCGCCAGGGTCGCAAGGTATCGGCACTGATTGCCGAGCGGATGCCGGCGACGGTCGAACTCGCCGTGCTGTCGGCGTTGCTCGCTACCGGCTTCGGTACGCTGCTCGGCGTCTATACCGCGATCCGCCGCAACTCCTGGGGCGCCCACATCGTGATGGGCATATCGCTGATCGGCGTCAGCCTGCCGACCTTCCTGATCGGCATCGGCCTCATCTACCTGTTCGCCGTCGAACTCAAATGGCTGCCCTCGTTCGGGCGTGGCGAAACGGTCAAACTCGGCTGGTGGACAACAGGCCTGCTGACGCCGTCGGGGCGCGCATCGCTGATCATGCCAGTGCTCACGCTCGGCTTCTTCCAGTTGACCCTTATCATGCGCCTCGTGCGCGCACAGATGCTGGAAACCCTGCGCACCGACTACGTGAAGTTCGCCCGCGCGCGCGGTTTGCCTGAAAGCCGCATCCAGTTCCGCCATGCGCTGCGCAACACGCTGGTGCCGGTGGTGACGATTGCTGGCTTGCAGCTCGGCTCGGTGATCGCCTTCGCCATCATCACCGAGAGCGTATTTCAATGGCCGGGTCTCGGTGCGCTGTTCGTGCAAGCAGTGCAGTTCGTCGACATTCCCGTCATGGCGGCCTACCTGATGTTCGTTGCCGTCGTGTTCGTGGTTGTCAACCTGATCGTCGATCTGACCTACGTCCTGCTCGACCCGCGCCTGAAGTCCAGCACCGCAGTCGTTGGAGGTGGCAAGTGAACGACGCCCCCCAGATCAAGCCACCGCCCAAAGCCAAATCGACGCTCAGATCGCGTCTTGCCGCCGTCTGGGACAGCGATCTCGCCTGGAACTTCCGGCATTCACCGGTCGCGATTGCCGCTGCCACCACCACGCTCCTGATCTTCATCGCAGCCTTCCTCGCCCCCTGGATCGCACCGCAAAACGCCTTTGACCCCGGCGCCGTCAGGCTCGACGACGGCTTCCTGAAGCCCCTGGAGGTCGGCTCGACCGGCATCACGCATGTCTTCGGCACCGACAGCCAGGGTCGCGATCTGCTGTCCGCCATTCTGTACGGCACGCGGGTTTCGCTCATCGTCGGCTTTGCGTCCGTCGGCTTCTCGATGGTGCTCGGCGTCAGCCTTGGCCTGATCGCGGGCTTCGTCGGCGGGCGGGTCGATGCCCTCATCATGCGCGTCGCCGACGTGCAGCTGTCGTTCCCGGCGATTTTGATCGCACTTCTGGTGTTCGGCGTCGGCCGTGGCCTGATCCACCCGACGCAGCATGAACGCATGGCCGTCATCGTATTGATCATCGCCATCGGCCTGTCGCACTGGGCACAATATGCCCGCACCGTGCGCGGCGCGACGCTGGTGGAACGCAACAAGGAATATGTGCAGGCCGCCCGCGTCATGGGGCGCACGTCCGGCGCCATCATGGGCAGCCACGTGCTGCCGAACGTGATCGGCCCCGTCCTCGTCATTGCAACGATCAACCTCGCGCTCGCCGTGATCGAGGAGGCAACCTTGTCGTTCCTCGGCGTCGGCGTACCGCCAACCCAGCCCTCGCTTGGCACGCTCATCCGCGTCGGCCAGCAGTTCCTGTTCTCCGGCGAGCGCTGGATCTTGTTCTTCCCCGCCGCCGCCCTGATCATCCTGGCGCTTGCCGTCAACCTGCTCGGCGACTGGCTGCGAGATGCGCTCAATCCGAGGCTGAAGTGACCGCCCCTCTTCTTTCCGTCCGCAACCTGCGCGTCGAATTCCCGAACCGGCGGGCGCGGCTCGTTGCCATCGACGACGTGTCGTTCGAGATCGGTCGTGGCGAAATTCTCGGCCTCGTCGGCGAGAGCGGGGCTGGCAAGTCGGTGACGGGGGCTGCCATCATGGGGCTGCTGGAGCCGCCCGGCCACATGACGGGCGGCGAAATCCGCCTCGATGGCACACGCATCGACACGATGCCGATCGACCAGTTGCGCCGCATCCGGGGCAAGCGCATCGGCATGGTGTTCCAGGACCCGCTGACGAGCCTCAACCCTGTGTACCGCATCGGCGCCCAGATCACCGAGACCATGCGCGTGCACGCCAACATCTCGGAAGCCGACGCTCGCGCCCGCGCCATTGCGCTTCTGGCCGAGGTCGGCATTCCCGCGCCAGAAAACCGCATCGATGCCTACCCGCACGAGTTGTCGGGCGGCATGCGCCAGCGCGTCGTCCTGGCCCTCGTGCTGTGCACCGAGCCCGAGTTGATCATCGCGGACGAGCCCACCACCGCGCTCGATGTTTCCGTGCAGGCGCAGATCATCGCGCTGATCAAGGCACTCGCCCGCAACCGCGGCACGTCCGTCATGCTGATCACCCACGACATGGGCGTGATTGCCGAAGTCGCCGATCGCGTCGCCGTCATGTATGCCGGCCGCATCGCCGAGATCGGACCCGTGCGCGACGTGCTGAAGGCGCCACAACACCCTTATGCGCGCGGCCTGATGGGCGCCATTCCATCACTCGCGAAGAAGGCGGCCGGCCACGACGGGCGGCTCACGCTGATCCCCGGCAACATGCCGCGGCTGTCGGCAATCCCTGAGGGCTGTGCGTTCAATCCGCGCTGTGGCGAGGCCATCGACCGTTGCCGCGCTGAGCGGCCATCGCTGCTGCCGGCGGCCACCTCGCACGTCGCCTGCTGGCGGGTGACTTCATGAAGGATACCCCCGTCAAGGCATTGGTCGAGGTCGATCACCTGTGGCGCCGCTTCGACGTATCGAAGCCGTGGCTGAACCGCCTGATCGAGGGTGCGCCCCGGCAGACGCTGACCGCCGTGGCCGATGTGTCGTTCGAGATCATCCGCCGCGAGACGTTCGCGCTGGTCGGTGAATCGGGCTCCGGCAAGTCGACGGTCGCCAAGATCATCGTCGGCTTGATCGCACCGAGTGCGGGCGACGTGCGCATCGACGGCATATCGATGAGCGATCCGGCGGCAGCAGCGCAGCGTGCGCAGCTGCGTCGCCGCATCCAGATGATCTTCCAGGACCCGTTCGCCAGTTTGAACCCGCGCTGGCGCGTCGCCCGCGTCGTCGCCGAACCGCTGCGCGCCTTCGGCCTGATGACGGAGCAACAGGCAATCGAGGTGCGCGTGGCCGAACTGCTGACCCTGGTCGGCCTGTCGCCCGAGGATGCCGTGAAGTATCCGCACGAGTTCTCCGGCGGCCAGCGCCAGCGCGTGGCGATTGCCCGCGCGCTCGCCGCCAATCCGGAGTTCATCGTGTGCGACGAGCCGACTTCGGCACTCGACGTGTCGGTGCAGGCGCAGATCCTGAATTTGATGCGCGATCTGCAGGATCAATTGGGGCTAACCTACCTGTTCATCAGCCACAACCTTGCAGTCGTGCGCCACATGGCGAGCCGCATCGGCGTGCTCTACCTTGGCCGGCTGGTCGAGATCGCCACGCCGGACGAGTTGTTCGGCAACCCGCAACACCCCTACACGCGGCTCCTGCTTGACGCGGTGCCCGATCTCGAGATGACAGGCCGCGTGCGGGCGGCCGTCGAGGGCGAAATTCCAAACCCGATCTCCCCGCCCTCCGGCTGCGCCTTCCACCCGCGCTGTCCACTGGCCTTCGAGCGGTGCCGCAGCGAGCGCCCTGAGCTTGCCGCGGCCGGCGGGCGGATGGTTGCATGTCATGCGGTGGCGGCAGACGCACGGTAAGGTGGCGTTGCCACCACGTCTCACCATTGCGCCGGTCGCTCGGCCGGCACTGCGGAACACACCGTCGCAGAACGCCCCACTTGCCCTATTTGCTCCGCCTGCTAAACCACGCTCAACGATCCAGCGAACCCGCCCGGAGCCCACGACCCATGGCCATTCTCGTCGACCGCACCACCAAAGTCATCTGCCAGGGCTTCACCGGCAGCCAGGGTCTGTTCCATTCGAAGGCGGCCAAGGCCTATGGCACGCAGCTGGTTGGCGGCGTGACGCCCGGCAAGGGCGGCACCAAGGTCGCCGACCCCGAACTCGCCATGGTGCCGATCTACGACAGCGTCGCCGAGGCCAAGGCCATGACGGGCGCCACCGCCTCGTCGATCTATGTGCCGCCGCCGTTCGCCGCCGACGCCATCCTCGAAGCGATCGACGCCGAAATCCCGCTCATCATCTGCATCACCGAGGGCATTCCGGTGATGGACATGGTGCGCGTGAAGCGCGCGCTCGCCGGCTCCTGGTCGCGGCTGATCGGACCCAACTGCCCGGGCGTCCTCACTCCGAACCAGTGCAAGATCGGCATCATGCCGGGCAACATCTTCAAGGCCGGCAACGTCGGCATCGTGTCGCGTTCCGGCACGCTCACCTACGAAGCGGTGAAGCAGACGTCGGATGCGGGGCTCGGCCAGTCGACGGCGGTCGGCATCGGCGGCGATCCGGTCAAGGGCACGGAATTCATCGATGTGCTTGAGATGTTCCTCGCCGACCCCGAGACGCATTCGATCATCATGATCGGCGAAATCGGCGGCGCGGCCGAGGAAGACGCGGCCGAGTTCATCAAGCGCGAAGCCGCGAAAGGCCGCAAGAAACCGATGGCGGGCTTCATCGCCGGCGTCACCGCGCCCCCGGGCCGCCGCATGGGGCACGCAGGCGCCATCATCTCCGGCGGCAAGGGCGGCGCCGAGGACAAGCTCGAAGCCATGCGCTCGGCCGGCATCGCCATCGCCGACAGCCCGGCGAGCCTCGGCACCACGCTGGCAAAGGTGCTCGCGCGCTGAGCGCAAGCATCGACGGTTTTGCACGAGAGGACACCGCGCATGGCCGCCAACTTCGCATCGACCGGCGACACGGCCGAGAAGAAGATCACCTTCGGCAAGATCGGTGAGGGGCTCTATGCCTATACGGCGGAGGGCGATCCCAACACCGGCGTCATCGTCGGCGATGACTGTTGCATGGTGATCGACGCCCAGGCGACGCCGCTGATGGCCAGGGACGTGATCGCGCGCGTCCGAGCGGTCACCGACAAGCCGATCAAGTACGTGCTGTTGTCGCACTATCACGCGGTCAGGGTACTCGGCGCGTCGGCCTTCAACGCGTCGGAGATCCTGGCCTCGGAGGCGACCCGCAAGCTCATCGTCGAGCGCGGCGAACAGGACAAAGCGTCCGAGATCGGCCGCTTCCCCCGTCTGTTCCGCGGCGTCGAGAGTGTGCCGCCGGGCCTCACCTGGCCGACGCTCACGTTCAAGGACGCCATCACGCTTTGGCTCGGGCGGCGGCGCGTCGACATCGTGCAGATCGGCCGCGGCCACACGGCCGGCGACACCATCGCCTGGGTGCCCGACTCGGGCGTCATGTTCTCGGGCGACCTCGTCGAGTACCGCTCGGCCTGCTACTGTGGCGACGCGTACTTTTCTGACTGGCCCGGCACGCTCGACCGGGTCGCGGCGTACGCGCCGAAGGCGCTGGTGCCTGGCCGCGGCGATGCGCTGGTCGGCACGCAGAAGGTTGGCGATGCCATTGCCGGCACGCGCGCGTTTCTGGCGGCGCTGTATGACACGGCGCAAGCGTCGGTCGCCCGGAACCTCGATCTCAAGGCGACGTTCAAGGCGACGCGGGCCGTGATGGACAAGCCGTTCGGTGGCTACGCGATCTACGAGCACTGCCTGCCGTTCAATGTGTCCCGCGCCTTCGACGAAGCCCGCGGCATCGACCATCCGGTCGTTTGGACCGACGTGCGCGACCGCGAGATGTGGGCCGCACTCCAGGGGTGAGAGTGGGGCTACGGCAGGGCTGCCGCCCTGCACCCGCTCGAGGGGACGCGTCCCCTCGAACTCGCCTGATTTGGTTTCGTCCTGGTGGCCGCGTGCGGAAAGCCCGTCGCCAGTGACCATCAAAGTGGGTGGTCTGGAGGGACGGAGTTGCTCCAGCGGGGTGCGGGTCTGGCCCAGCTCGCGTCAGCGACATTCGGAGGCTCCGATCCAATGATCACGTTCGCCAAGTACATCGCGCTGTCCTGCCTGCTGCTGGTGGTACCGGTGCGGTTGCGGCGTGATCCGGGACCTGGCCCGATAACCTCGCGGCGAGCCTTGCAGCACACGATACCGTGAATGCCTGCAGTTGTGATGTGCGCTGCAGAATAACTACGTTTACCATGTTCAACATTGCAGTGGCAGCACCGCGTGACGGTCCTGCCATCGAAGGATGATCGGCCGCGCTGCGGCGTCAGATCCGTGGGGTCGTTTGACCCAACCACACGACCATTAAAGAGGTTCGATATGAAAACGCATTTTGCGGAAGCGACCGATGACGTCGTCGCCAGTAATCAAACAGCCGACGATCAGTGCTGGCGTGCCCACCAGATCAAGAACAGCCAACTGGTCGGGGACTCTATGATTTTGGCGGCGGCTATCCTGGGCCTACTTCTTTTGGCACTTGCTCGGGACAACCAAACACCCCCTGATGGCGGCGGCGCGATCACGGCTGTGCCAGCGTCATGGGCGGCTTGGCCGGGCGGTGTACGCCGCTACCGACTGTCGGCAGAGCCGGACGATGGTGTGCCCTAAGAACGCAAACCGTTCGCCGCGGCCGGCTGCTATGTGGGAGTGCGCCACGTGAACTTCGGCGCGTAGCCCAACAGCTTGCGGGCCTTGGCAATCGACAGCAGCGTGTCGTGGTCGCCGGTGCCGTCGCGTAGCTTGGCGGTCGGGAATGAATGCGCCAGGAGTTCGCGGTTGGTTGTCTTCATGAGTGTGTCGGCAGCCGCGATGGTGAAACACTCGGCGCCGCCGATTTTAGCATCGAGCGCCAGCCGGCAGGCCTGGGCAACGTCGCGTGAATCGACCCAGCTCCACAGGTTCCATTTGCGCAGATCGGGGTTCTCCCAGAACGACGGGATCATCGCATAGTCGTGGGCCTCGAAGATGTTCGATATCCGCATGCCGACGAAGGTGGTGCCCGGGTTCCAGCGGTGCATCTCGACCGCCATCTGCTCGCACAGGCCCTTGGCGAGCGCGTAGCCGGATTCAGGCGTCAGCGGATCGGTTTCCAGGATCGGCGCCGCGGCCGGCTGCCAGCGTGTAAGCGGCAGGCCATAGAGTGTTTCGCTGGACGCCCAGATCACGCGGGGCAGGCCGAACAGGGTCGCCGCGCTGAACACGTTGTAGGTGGTCATCATGTTGTTCTGGAACGTCGTTACGTCCGGCGCGAGGCTCGGCGCCGGGATGCCGGCCATGTGGATGACAGCGCTCGCATCGCCCAGCGGCGAGCGGCGGCGGTCGATGGTGCCGCTCGCGCGACGGATCGCATCGACCGCCTGGCCCATATCGGTCAGATCGGCGTTGTAGAAGTGGCACAATGGCTCCTTCGGCGGCACCACGTCGACGTTCATGACGGCGTGGCCGTGCGCGATGAGGTCCCTGATGATGGCGGTGCCGGCCTTGCCGCTGCCCCCCGTGACGACGATGCTGGTCATGTGGAGTCCCTTTGAATTCTGCGTCTCACGTGATTTCACACCCGTCCATCGACGACGACGTCCAGCAGCGACGGCGCCCCGCTCGCGATGGCTGCCTGCAATGCTGGCTTTATGGCATCTGGATCCGATATGCGGGTGGCTTTCATGCCCATCGCGGTTGCGAGACTGACGAAATCGACTTTCGGATCGGCGAAGTCCATGCCGATGTACTGCTCGTTCTGGTGGAACGATTTCAGCCGCTGCTTGATGATGCGATAGCCGCCGTTGTTGCACAGCACTGTCGTGATCGGCAGCTTGTGGTGAGCCGCCGTCCACAGCGCCTGGATCGAGTACATGGCGCTGCCGTCGCCGACATAGGTAACAACAGGCCGGCCCTTCTGCGCCATCGCGATACCGACCGACGCCGGCAAGCTCCAGCCGATGCCGCCCGAGGCTAGGCCGTGGAAGTTGTAGCGGTCGCGGTAGGCGTAGAGATCGCAGATGCGGCGCGACGTGGTCAGCCCCTCGTTGACCAGGATGGCATCCTTCGGCAGCGCCTCGACGAGGCGCAGCGACAACACATCGACATCGATCGGCTTCGTCGCAGCGCGCGTTTCGATCGCAGCCACGAGCTTTGCCCGCTTTGCCGTCCAGTTCTGCGACTTGAGCTCCGCCACCCGATGCGCCGCCCGCTCCTTTAGCGCCGTGCCGCCTTTCTTCGCCAACACAGGCATCAGCGCCTTGAGCGTCTCCTTCACGTCCGCACGCAGCGCAATCTTTGCCGGATAGTTCTTGGCAAGGTCCCAGTCGACGAGGCCGACTTGCACCATCTCGAGGCCATCCGGCATCGGATCGACCGCACTCCACACCGACATGCGCAGCGGATCGGCGCCGAGCACGACCAGCAGATCATACTTCGCCAGCACGGCGCGCACCTCGGGCTGGTCACGCGTGAGGTAACCCATGTAGCAGGGGCTTTCGGACAGGAAATGTGAACCGTATGTGATGGTCTGCTGCATGGCGGCGGCGCCGATCATCTCGGCAAAGGCTGCCGCATCAGCCAGCGCATCACTCTTGACGATCTCGTCGCCGGCGATGATCAGCGGCCGCTCGGCCTTCAGAATGCGATCGGCCAGGGCCGCCAGCGCTTCATCGGAGGGCCGCACGCGGCTGTCGACGCGCGTCGAGGTGCCCAGGTCGATGCCGGCTTCCATGTTGAGGATGTCGCCGGGCAGCGAAATGAACACCGGCCCGGTCGGCGGCGTCATGGCGACCTTGGCGGCGCGGCGCAGGATGCGCGGCAGATCTTCGAGCCGGGTCACCTCGATCGCCCATTTGACCAGCGGCTGCGCGATCGGCACCAGCGGATCATACAGCAGTGGCTCGGTCAGGCCGTGGCCCTGTTCCTGCTGGCCGGCGGTCAGGATCATCGGCGTGCCGGTGAACTTCGCATTGTAGAGAGAGCCCATCGCGTTGCCGAGGCCCGGCGCCACGTGCACGTTGCAGGCGGTGAGCTTGCCCGAGGCGCGTCCGAAGCCGTCGGCCATGGCAACGACCAGGCTCTCCTGCATGGCCATGACGTACGTGAGATCGGGATGCTCCTTCAGCGCGTGCATGATCGGCAGCTCGGTGGTGCCGGGATTGCCGAACAGGTGCGTGACGCCTTCGTCCTTCAGCAGGGCGAGGAAAGCCGAGCGGCCGGTGATCTGGTTGTGGGCCATGACGTAGCGCTCCCCCGTGCGGACAATTCCGATCTCTCGCGAGTGGCAATCGTGCGGCAGATGGCGTCAGAACTGCAACCGCCCGGATCGAGGAGCAGGATTGCAGGCACCGACCGTCGATGTCGCGACCGAAGCCACCGACCGCGCGCACTCAGTCTCAGGCTTGCTTTGACACCGCGGCCGCGACACGGGAGCCAAACTCAGCGGTGCTGCATGTGCCGCCCAGATCAGCCGTGCGCGACGCTGGATCGGCGAGCACCGCATCGACCGCCGTCTCGATCGCCTGCGCCGCCTTGTGCAAGGCCGGCTTGCCATGCCGCGTCGCCATCCAGGCGAGCAGCATGGCGACCGACAGCATCATGGATGTCGGGTTGGCGATGTTGCGGCCGGCGATGTCCGGTGCGGAGCCATGCTGGGCCTGGGCGCAGCAGTGGGTGTCGCTCGCCATCATCGAGCCGGCGAGGCCAAGGCCGCCCGCAAGCTCGCTGGCGAGATCGGACAGGATGTCGCCGTAGAAGTTCGTGGCCACGATTACGTCAAACCGTTCGGGCGACCTCACGAGATGCGCGGTCGACGCGTCGATCAGCAGATCATCGAGGGCGACCTGCGGGAACTCCTTGGCGACATGGCGCACGCACTCGAGGAACAGCCCGTCGGTCATGTGAAAGCTATTGACCTTGTGCACCGCCGTGACCTTGTTGCGCCGCAGCGTCGCCAGCTCGAAGGCCTTGCGGGCGATCCGCTCGCTGCAGGCCCGCGTGATCTTGCGGGTCGACAACGCCATGTCGGGGCTCGGCATCACTTCGCCCCAGCCCCTGGTCATGTTGCGATCGGGATAGAACCCTTCCGTCGCCTCTCGCATGATGACGAGGTCCATCGTGCGCCCCGCCCGCATGTTGGTTGGCAGGAACGGGCGAGTCCTGGCGGGCCGCACATTTGCGAAAAGATCGAGGCCGACGCGGAATGCCGCCGAGACGTTGCGCCCGCCCTTCTCGGGCGCCGGATAGTCGGCGTGCGACTGGGTGCCGAGGATTATGCCGTCGAAGGTCCTGGCGGTTTCGAGAATGTCCGGGCGCAGCGTCGTGCCGTGCTTTTCGAGACTGACGAAGCCGACATCATCATAGGTGTAGGTCAAGCCGAGCGCGAAGCGCTGGCTCGCAGCCTCGGTTACCTCGAGCGCAGCCTTGGTGATTTCCGGGCCGATGCCGTCACAGGGCAAAACGTAGAGACGCATCGTTGATCCTCAACCACTGCTCATGCCGCCAAAACCGCTGTCCTGCATACCAGATCGGCGCCCGTGGCGAACAGTGTGCGCACCGCGTGGATCTGTCGAGAAATCGCAGGCGGTGCAGCAGCCCATCCGGAATCGCTGGTACGGCACGGCGCGAAATGGTTGTCTCGGGATCATGTCCAACAACGATTGGCACGCCAGCTCGGCCCCCCGTCACACCCGCCCGCGGAGCTTCCCATGACTTTCGACCTCATCATCGCCGGCGGCACGTTTCCCGACGGCACCCGCGCCGACATCGGCATCACCGGCGCCAAGATCACCGCGGTCGCACCGCACCTCGATGCCGAGGCGGGCCAGCGCATCGATGCGACCGGCTGCCTTGTCGCGCCGCCGTTCGTCGACGCCCACTTCCACATGGACGCGACGCTGTCGTACGGGCAGCCCCGCATCAATGCCTCGGGCACGCTGCTGGAGGGCATTGCGCTATGGGGCGAACTTAAGCCGCAGCTGACACACGACGCCGTGGTCGAACGCGCGCTCGCCTACTGCGACTGGGCGGTCGCCATGGGCCTGCTCGCGATCCGCAGCCACGTCGACATCTGCGACGACCGGCTGCTGGCGGTCGATGCCCTGCTCGACGTGAAGAAGCGCGTCGCCCCCTACCTCGATTTGCAGCTGGTCGCGTTCCCGCAGGATGGATACCTGAGGTCTCCGACGGCAGCGGCCAACCTCGCCCGCGCCCTCGACCGCGGCGTTGACATCGTCGGCGGCATCCCGCATTTCGAACGCACGATGGAGGAAGGCCGCCGCTCGGTCGAGCTGCTGGTACGGCTTGCCGCCGACCGTGGCCTCGCCGTCGACATGCACTGCGACGAGACCGACGACCCGCTGTCGCGCCACATCGAGACGCTCGCCGCCGAGACCCGGCGGCACGGACTGCAAGGCCGTGTCGCTGGCTCGCACCTGACCTCCATGCACTCGATGGACAACTACTATGTCTCAAAGCTGCTGCCGCTGATCGCGGAAGCCGGCGTCGCCGCAATTGCGAATCCGCTGATCAACATCACCCTGCAGGGCCGCCACGATACGTACCCGAAGCGGCGCGGGCTGACGCGCGTGCGCGAGTTGCTGGACGCGGGCGTCACCGTCGGCTTCGGCCAGGATTGCGTGCTCGATCCCTGGTATGCGCTCGGCACCGCCGACATGCTCGACGTGGCGTTCATGGGGCTGCACGTTGCGCCGATGACGAGCCCCGACGACATGCGCCGCTGCTTCGACATGGTGACGAGCGAACCCGCGAAGATCATGGGGTTGCAGGGCTATGGCCTGGAGCCTGGGTGTGTGGCGAGCCTCGTCGTGTTGGAAGCTGGCGACAAAATCGAGGCGATCAGGCTCCGGGCGACGCGCCTCGTGGTCGTCTCGAAGGGACGCGTGGTGGCCCGCACCCCGCCGCGGCGCACGGCTCTCGGCCTCAGCCATCGGCCGATGTCGGTCGATCGCCGGTTCCCCACTGCGTGAGCCGCGCGCCCGATTTGACAAGCCTCGCCAAGCTGCCGACAACCACGGCCTCTGAAGTGAGAGGGTGCTGGCCATGAAAATCATCGCACTGAAAACCTTCGTCGTCGGCAATCCGCCGCCGCGCCAGGGCGGGCGGTATTTCCTGTTCCTCAAACTCGTCACCGATACCGGCATCGAGGGCGTCGGCGAAGTCTATGCCGCCACATTTGGACCCAAGACCATCGTCGCCATGATCGAGGATGTGTTCGAGCACCACGTGCTGGGCGCCGATCCGTTCCATATCGAGAAACTCTGGCGCCAGGTCTATGGCCGCGGTTACTCCCACCGGCCCGACATCTCGCTGATGGGGGTGCTGTCGGGCATCGAAATGGCGATGTGGGATATCGTCGGCAAGGCGGTGAACAAGCCGGTCTATGAACTGCTCGGTGGGCGCGTACACGAGAAGCTGCGCACCTACACCTACATCTATCCGCGCCAGCCGGGCGAAGACGCGCACAGCGATTCGCCCGTCTACCGCAACCCGGACATCGCGGCCGAGCGGGCTGTCGAGTACGTCAAGCAGGGCTTCACCGGACTGAAGTTCGATCCCGCAGGCTGGTACGGCGGCTTTGATCCGCGCCAGCCGAGTCTCGAACGCATGGAGCTGTCGGAAACGTTCTGCCGGACCTTGCGCGCGGCCGTCGGCACCAGGTGCGATCTGCTGTTTGGTACGCACGGCCAGTTCACCACGTCGGGCGCGATCCGCCTCGCCCGCCGGCTCGAAGCCTACGACCCGCTGTGGTTCGAGGAACCGACGCCGCCCGAGGTGCCCGAGGAGATGGCGCGCGTCGCCCGCCAGACCACGATCCCGATCGCGACCGGCGAGCGGCTCACCACCAAGTATGAGTTCAGCCGCGTACTCGAATTGCAGGCGGCTTCGATTCTGCAGATGGCGCTTGGCCGCGTCGGCGGGTTATTGGAGGCCAAGAAGATCGCCGGCATGGCGGAAGCGCACTATGCCGAGATCGCGCCGCACCTCTATTGCGGCCCGATCGAAGGGGCGGCCAACATCCAGCTGGCCACCTGTAGTCCGAACTTTCTGATCCTGGAGAGCATCGAGACCTGGGGCGGGTTCCAGGCGCAGCTGCTGAAGAAGCCGATCGTCTGGCAGGACGGCTATGTGATCCCGTCGGCCGAGCCTGGCCTTGGTGTCGAACTCGACGAGGCGGTGGCGCTCGCCCATCCCTACACGGGCACCGACCTGCACCTGATGACCTCGCTCCTGCCGATCGGACCGCCGGGATAACATAACCGGCCACGCGTTCAGGCGCGGATGCGCGCGCTCGTTGGATCATAGAGCGGTTTCAGGCTGGCGATGGCCGGCACCCTGACGCCGGCCACTTCGATCTCGTAACGCGCTGCCAGCGTCTCATCCGCCGCCGCACCGGCACGGCACGGCACATAGCCGAGGCCGATGGCAGCACCCAGGTGATGGCCGTATGCGCCGGACGTCAGATAGCCGACAATGCTGCCGTTCTTCACAATCGCTTCGTTGTGATAAAGCAGCGGCCCTGCGTCCTTCAGCTGGAACTGCACGAGGCGCTTTTCGAGACCGGCCTGCTTCTTGGCCAGTACAGCTTCGCGCCCCAGGAAGGCGCCAAAGCGTCCTTTCGGTTTATCGACCTTGACCGCAAAGCCCAGTCCGGCTTCCAGCACATGATCCTCGTCGCCGATGTCGTGCCCGAAGTGGCGATAGGCCTTTTCCATGCGCAGACTGTCCATCGCATGCATGCCGGCAAGGCGCAGACCGTGCGCGGCACCGGCCGCCAGGATCGTGTCGAACACATGGGTTGCGAACTCCGTCGGCATGTAGAGTTCCCAGCCGAGTTCGCCGACATAGGTCACCCGGTGGGCGCGCACGATTGCCATGCCAAGTTCGATCGACTTCGCCGTGCCGAAGGCAAACGCCGCATTCGACAGATCGGCGGTCGTCAGCCCCTGCAGCATCACCCGCGCGTTCGGCCCCATGACGGCGAGACAGGCTTCGCCACTCGTCACGTCGAACGCCATGCAGTTTGCGTCGTCGGGCAAGTGCCGCGTAAGCCAGGCGAAATCGCGCGTCGTGGTCGCAGCCGACGTGACGATGATGAAAGAGGTTTCCGACAGTCGCGTCACGGTGAGGTCGGCTTCGATGCCACCGCGCGCGTTCAGCCACTGCGTGTAGACGATTTTGCCCGGTTCGACCGCCACGTCGTTGGCGCACAAGCGTTGCAGCACGGCCTCCGCATCGCGCCCTTCGACGCGGAACTTGCCAAACGCGCTCATGTCGATGAGGCCGACGGCGGTTCGCACGGCCTGATGCTCGGCCGCAGAATGGGCAAACCAGTTCTGCCGCTTCCAGGAATACTCGTAGGCTGGCGCAACGCCGCGCGCGAAATCGGCCTCCGGCACAAACCAGTTCGCGCGCTCCCAACCGGCGGTTTCGCCGAAGCAGGCGCCGCGCGCCTTCAGCTGGTGATAGAACGGCGTGTGCCGTACATTGCGCGCCGTTGCGTACTGGCGATAGGGATAGTGATCGGCATACAGCAGTCCGAGGGTTTCTTTTACCCGCGAAGTGATGAACGACTTTGTCGCCTGGTAGGGAAACGTGCGGCGCACATCGACATCCCACAGATCAAACGGCGGTGCGCCGCCGTCGATCCATTCGGCGAGCGCCTTGCCGGCGCCTCCCGCCGACTGGATGCCGATCGAGTTGAAGCCGCAAGCGACGTAGAAATTCGCCAGCGCCGGCGCCTCGCCCAGCAGATAGCGCACATCGTGCGTGAAGCTTTCCGGACCGTTAAAGAATGTATGGATGCCGACCTTTTCCAGCATCGGCATGCGATGCGTCGCCCGCTCCAGGATCGGTGCGAAATGGTCGAAGTCTTCCGGGATCTGGTCGAAGCAGAAATCGTCCGGGATGCCGTCGACACGCCAGGGCTTGGCACCGAGTTCGAAGGCGCCGAGCAGGATCTTGCCGGCATCCTCCTTGTAGTAGGCGCACTCGTCCGGCACGCGAAGGACAGGCAAGCTGCGGGGAATGTCGGGACTGGCCTCGGTGACGACGTAGAAATGCTCGCACGCCTGCAATGGCAGCGGCACGCCGGCCATGCGGCCGACCTCGCGGCCCCACATGCCGGCGCAGTTGACGACGACGTCCGCCTTAAGGGGTCCCCGTTCGGTGGTGACGCCGGTGACGCGGCCGCCGGCGGTCGAAACGCCGGTGACCTTCACGCCCTCGATGATCGTGGCGCCGTTCTGCCGGGCACCCTTGGCGAGCGCGAGGGCGATGTTGCCGGGATCGCCCTGACCGTCCTTCGGCAGATAGATGGCGCCGACCACGCCATCGATGTTCAATAGCGGGTGGCGGCGCTTGGCCTCAGTGACGGAGATCGTCTCGACCTCGACGCCGAACGCACGTGCCATCGAGGCGCCACGCTGCAGCTCCTCATAACGCTCGTCAGTCAGCGCGACCGAGATCGACCCGACGCGCTTGAAGCCGGTCGCGAGCCCCGTCTCCGCTTCGAGCGTGCCATACAGTTCCTGCGTGTACTTGGCGAGCTTGGTCATATTGGCGGTCGCTCGCAATTGCGCGATGAGGCCGGCCGCATGCCAGGTGGTGCCGCAGGTGAGCTGCTTGCGCTCCAGCAGGACGACATCGCGCCAGCCGAGCTTCGCCAGATGATAGGCGACCGAACAGCCGATCACGCCGCCGCCGATGATCACGACTCTGGCCTGGCTTGGAAGTTCGATCATGGGAATCTCGTGTGCGCGCCGGTTGTTGCTTCGGATGCGCCATGCTGGTCGAGAGCGCCGTCGAGATCAAGCATCGCGCGTTCGATCATGCCGGCTCTGCGATGTTGATCGGCGCCATCAGCGTTCACGTTCCTCGTAGTAGCCGAGTTTCTCCTGCAGCGGCGTATCGTGGATGCGGATCACAAAGGCTGGAGCGTCGCCGGCCGCCTTATGCTCGATCGCAGCGAACACGGGTGCGGAGAAGCTGTCCTTCGGCCCCCAGGTGTGGGTTGCGCCGTTGATCGTCGTCGAGCCGTGACCGCCGACCACGTGATAGACAGCACTCGCCGAACGGAGCGGCGGGCGGACGGCGACACCCGGCCGCAGCAGCATCGCCGTGAAGCCCATGGTCGGCAGGCAGCTCTGTCCGGTTTCCGGATTGATGTAGTCGAGTTCCGCAGACGTACCGCCGTTGTGCGCCGCCACGTGCCGGAGCGCCGCTTCGGTGCGCGCCCAGGGAAAGCGCATCATCGGATAGGCGGCCGGTGCTGCGCGGTCGCGGCGGCGGACAGGTGCGTGGCCGGCCGCGCGATACTCGACTTCGGACGGGTCGGGGCGGTTGCGATGGGCTTGCAGCGGCGCTTCCACAGCGTAGGAGCCCTCGAGGTAGACGAACAGCGGCAGGTCGAGCGCGTCGAGCCAGATCACGGGTGCCGTGCCGCTGTGGCCATGGTCGTGCCAGCAGCCGCCGGGGGTGAGGATCAGATCGCCCGCATGCATCGGCAGCTTGTCGCCATCGACGATGGTGTAGGCGCCGTCCCCTTCGACGACGATGCGGGCGGCGCTCGGCGTGTGCTTGTGGGCGGGTGCGGTTTCGCCCGGCAGCAGCAGCTGCAGCCCGACATAGATCGTTGACGTCGCCTGCATGGCGCCCTGTCCCCGGCCCGGATCGGCCAGGAACAGCACCCGCCGTTCAGCCTTCTCGACCGGCGTGAGTTCGCCGGCTCGCAGCAGCAGCGGGCGAACGTCCGCGTAAGCCCAGAGGTGGGATTTCGTCACCGGCACGGGCGCGTGGTGCGGCAGTACGTTGCGCATCTGCGGCCACAGCGGGGCGACGCCGGCGCGCGCCATGGCATCGCGATAGTCCTGCGGCAGGTCGGCCAGTGTTCCAAGCACTTTCGACACGATCGTCTCCCATGGCGCGCCGCATTTCCAATTCCCGATCAGTGGCGGCTTGTGGCAGATGCTACCACTGATTATAGCCACCGTGTCGATGTTGCTCTGCACCGGGGAGACCCACTCTTGGCACTCACACCGATCGAAACCACTCCGAAAAAGCGCAGCTACGATGTGGTGATCATCGGCGGCGCGATGCTGGGATCGTCGGTCGCCTGGTTCCTGTCGAACAACCCGGATTTCACGGGGATGATCCTCGTCGTCGAGCGCGACCCGACCTATCAGTTCGCCGCAACATCGCTCACCAACAGCTGCATCCGCCAGCAATTCAGCACCGAGATCAACGTGCGGATTTCCCAGTACGGCGCGCAGTTCGTGAAGAATTTCCAATCGCACATGGGCGGCGATCCCCGTGTGCCCAGGCCCACGCTGCACAGCTTCGGCTACCTCTATCTGGCCGATACACAGGCCTTTGCCGATGCGCTGCGGGCTGCCCAGACAGTGCAGGCCGCCTGCGGCGCCGCCACCCGCCACATGACCCGCGACGAGATTGCGGGAGCCTACCCGTTCTACCGGCTCGACGACATCATTGCCGGCAATCACAATCTGGTCGATGAGGGCTACTTCGACGGCGCGACGCTGTTCGACTGGTGGAAGCGGCTGGCGCGCGAACGCGGCGTCGAATACTGCACCAACCAGGTGGTGGCGATGACCCTCAACGCCGCCGGCACCCGCGTCGACAGCGTCACCCTGCAGAGCGGAGAGGTCATCGCCTGCGGCACCCTCGTCAATGCCAGTGGCACGCGCGCGGCTGCGACCTGCAGGATGGCCGGCATCGCGATCCCGGTCGAACCGCGCAAACGCTTCACCTTCATCTTCGCCGCCGAAAAACCCCTCGACCGTGACCTGCCCCTGACCATCGACCCGTCCGGCGTGCACTGCCGCACGGACGGCGCCTACTACATGGCCGGCTGCCCGCCCGAAGTGGACCCGGCCGTCGATCCCGACGATTTCGCCATGGACCACGACATCTGGCAGGAAAAGGTGTGGCCGGCGGTGGCCGCGCGCATCCCGCAGTTCGAGGCAGTCAAGCTGATCAATGCCTGGGCCGGGCATTACGACTACAACACGCTCGATCAGAACGCGATTATTGGCCCCCACACACAGGTTGCGAATTTCATGTTCGTCAACGGCTTCTCCGGCCACGGCTTCCAGCAGGCTCCCGCCATGGGGCGCGGATTGTCCGAGCTGATCACCTACGGCCGGTTCCGCACTCTCGATTTGTCGGCGTTCGGCTACGGGCGGATCGCGCGCGGCGAGCCGTTCCTGGAGGCCGCGATCATTTGATCCCGCCATCGGCCATGCGCGCCACCGTGAGTACCAATACCCCGGACCCATCCACTTACCTCCGCTGGCAACCGACGTGGTCTCGGCGTCGGACACAACCGCTTCGGCCGGGTAGGCAGATGACACCCTGGGGTGTGGGGTAGAGCGCGTATTGAATTGCCCTTCAGTGGGTGGGACTACGACAGACAATGGACGCGTCGGAAGGCGCAACCACGAAACGCGGACCGCGGCGGCCCGGCTTCCTATACCCAGACGATTCATTCATCATCCCGTGCAACGCACGAGACCATCCAGGGCGGTGGTCTCTCTAGGAGGCGCGCATGAACCCGATCGTCGATCTGGCCATTATCGGCGGCGGAATCAACGGCTGCGGCATCGCCCGCGACGCCAGTGGGCGCGGCCTGTCGGTCTATCTGTGCGAGATGAACGATCTCGCCAGCGGCACCTCGTCCTGGTCGACCAAGCTCATTCATGGCGGCCTGCGCTACCTCGAGCATTACGAGTTTCGATTGGTTCGCGAAGCGCTGGTCGAGCGCGAAGTGCTGTGGGCCATCGCGCCGCACGTGATCAAGCCCTTGCGCTTCGTGCTGCCGCATCGACAGGGCCTGCGCCCGGCCTGGCTGCTGCGCCTCGGCCTGTTCCTCTATGATCACTTGGGCGGACGACACAGACTGCCCGGCACGACCGTACTCGACCTCGATCACGATGCGGCAGGTCTTCCGCTGCGGCGCGCGCTGTTCGGTGCCGCGTTCGAATATTCCGACTGCTTCGTCGATGACGCGCGCCTCGTCACCCTCAACGCCATGGACGCACGCGAGCGGGGCGCAACAATCGCAACGCGCAGCAAGGCGGTGGCGGCCACCCGTCGCGATGGCCTATGGGAACTGACCGTCGCCGACAGCATGACGGGGCGCACATCGATGATCCGTGCCCGCGCGCTCGTCAACGCCGCCGGCCCCTGGGTCGGCGATGTGCTGGCGCGCGGCATCGGCGCGAACGCCAAGGCCAAGGTCCGCCTCGTGCAGGGCTCCCACGTCGTGGTGCGCAAGCTGTTCGAGCACGACCGCGCCTATATTCTGCAGACCGCGGACGGCCGCATCGTGTTCGCCATTCCCTATCTGGACGACTTCACGCTGATCGGCACCACTGACCACGACTATGCCGGCGATCCGGCGGCGGTGCACGCGACGGCCGAGGAAATCGACTACCTGTGTGCAGCCATCAGCCGCGACTTCGCGCGGCCGATCACGCCGGCCGACGTGGTGTGGAGTTATTCCGGCGTGCGGCCGCTCTATGACGATGGCGCCAGCGAAGCGAAGGCTGCGACCCGGGACTACGTGTTCGAGATCGACGCTACGGACGGCGGCACGCCGCTGTTGTCGATCTTCGGCGGCAAGATCACGACGTACCGGCGGCTTGCCGAAGCGGCCCTCGACCGAATCGCAGCCCATGCCGAACCGGAATTCGCCCGGCGGCTCATGACCAGCAAGGGCTGGACCGCGCGCGCGAACCTGCCCGGTGGCGATTTTGCGGTCACTGGGAAGAGCGCGCTAACGGCTGATTTGCAGCGCGACTTTCCGTTTCTCGAAGCGACCCAAGCGCGCCGCCTGGTGGACGCCTATGGCACGCGCGCCCGCAGGCTGCTCGGTGCCGCCCGCAGCATGACCGACCTCGGCGTCACGTTCGGTGCGAGCCTGAGCGAAGCGGAGGTGCGCTATCTCATTGCCGAAGAATGGGCACGCACCGCCGATGACATCGTGTGGCGCCGCTCGAAGCTCGGATTGCGCATGACCGCGCCGGAAGTGGCGACGCTCGATGCCTGGATCAAGGACAGCGGCGTGCTTCGCTCAGCGGCCGAACCTGGGGCCATGCCGCAGCGCGCACCATGACCATCACCTCGCAACGTCCGCTCACAGCAGACCCAATTCCGCGAGTTCCTTGCGCATCTTGGGCGGCAATTGCGCGATGCTGTTGGCCGAGCCGCCCGCGAGATCTGCCGGAGCATCGGCGTCGCTCAGATAGCGCCAGCCCTGGAACGCCTTGCGCACGGTGGGACGCACCTCGATGAGCTGCTCGTCGAGCATCAACAGGCAGCAAGGCGTGCCATCCTCCTTGGTGCCGCTGTCGAAGCCTGTGATGCGCTGGCGCACCTGGATGATGCCCTTGATCACCCAGTATAGCGAGCCTTGGCCGGCGATCTCGTCCTGCCTCTTCGGCACCATGCGCGTCGTATGGAACAGCCGCCGTGGCTCGCCGGCACGTTTCTGCGCGGCCAATCGCCCCTTCTGCCACGTCGCGAGATCGGCAACGCTGTCGGCGCCGACGCACAGTTTGACGATGTGAAGGGGCATGGTGGATGGTCCAGATTGGGCTGCACGGCCCGACTATCGCACACCGCGCGCGCGTCAGGGAGTTCGCCGAGGGCCAAGCTGGGGATAACATCCAGGGCCTGTGCGCCGCATCGCGCCGGGCGGAGAGTGGTGCGGGCGGTCGGAATCGAACCGACACTCCTTGCGGAACCGGATTTTGAGTCCGGCGCGTCTACCAGTTCCACCACGCCCGCTGTTCCACGTTGGCGTCACCTAGCCTATCGTGGCGCCCGGTTCAACGGTCAATCGAAGGGAAAAAATCAGTGCAGGACACGCCCGCGTTGCCGAATGTGACCCTCGAGCTGGCGGTAAATCGTTTCGCCGATCCCGATATGGCCTATCGCCTGTTGATCGAAACGCACCGCGGCCTGTCGGACGAAGCGAGTGCCGACCTCAACGCGCGACTGGTGCTGATCCTGGCCAACCAGATCGGCGATCTCGAGATCCTGCGGCAAGCCCTGGCGCTCGCCGGCCGGGCGGTGCGCAAGCCACCCGCGACGGCATGTCGGGCAGCCACAAAATCGCCATCGGCCGAGCGCGTTTCTGACGACCGCCGATGAGTGGAGGTGTCCCGTGCCGCGTCGCCGCATCGCCCAAGCGCTGATCATGAGTGCCGGCCTGTTCCTGGTTGCGCCGCAGGCGGTGCATGCCGCACAGCCCAGGCAGAGCCATGCAGCGGCTACAGCTAGGCCGGCGGTGGCAAAGAAGCCGCCCTTCACCGCGCCCGAGCATGTGCTGCGGTTCATCGACCGCTATCACACCAATCCCGAGCCGGATCGGCTGCCCGAAGTCGTGCATGCCATGAGTGCGCTCGGGCTGTTTCGCGACATGGATGCAGCCGGCATCCACGTTGGCTTCATCGCCGGTGTGCTCGGCGCCAATCCCGAGATGGCCGAGATCCTGATCGCGCGCATGTTCCCGATCCCGCCGGAAGACCAGGTGGCGATCGTAAGGGCGATCGCCTATTCCGGTTTGCTCGACTGGAAGGCGCTGCTTGCTAAGTTCTCCGAGCGCATGCCGGCCCGCACCGTGCTGATCGACCGCTATCTGACGGGCAAGCTGCCGGTCTTGCAGGTGGCGCCGCTGGAAAAGGGGCCGGTCGTGCTCGATACCAACTGGGGCTACTACTTCGCCACCCGGTCGCCGGAGCCGGTCGACCGCATCATCGCGGTCCTTGCTTGGTCGAGCGAGGAGAACGACATCGAGAAGCTCACCATCGCCGGCATGGCGAAGTGGACGCTCACCAACAATGCGACGCGCGATCTCGATCTGCTGCGGCACCTGAAGGAACAGTCCAGCATCCGCGGCAAAGTGGTTTCGACCAACCTGCGCGATCTGATCGAGGCGGTGGAAGTGTCCGACACGGCGCGGATCCGCAAGGCAGCCGTCACCAGCATCGAGGAATTGCGGGTTAAAGGGCCGCAGCGCAACCGTGACCTCGCCTGGTGGGCGCAAGCCGGCACCACGCTGATCGCTGCCGGTTGCATCGCGGCCGGTGCCCTGGGGCAGGTGGAATTGGCGCTGCCTTGCGTGATCGGCGGGCCGCTGTCATCGGCGGCGGCAAAATACCTCATTCCAACCAAGTAGGGACCGCTCAGACAAGCGCCAGACCGTGAATTTCCTAGCGGCTGCGGGCGTTCCCGGGTATAATTCCCTTGCAACCGCGGGATCACGCGGTCATGGACACAGAGCCTGCCCCGGAGAGAAGCGAACGCCCTTCAATGACCGACACCCGCATCGATAAGCGATTTGCCGCCTTGCGTGCCGAGCGCCGTGCCGGCCTCGTCACATTCGTGATGGCGGGCGATCCCGATGCCGCAACCTTCGCCCGCATCTTGGAAGGCCTGCCTGCCGCTGGTGCCGATATCATCGAGGTCGGCATGCCGTTCTCCGACCCCATGGCCGACGGCCCCGCCATCCAGGCCGCCGGCTTGCGCGCCTTGAAGGCCGGGCAGACCATGAAAAAGACCATTGCTGCAGTGAAGGCGTTCCGCGCCAAGGATCAAACGACGCCGATCGTGCTGATGGGCTACCTCAACCCGATCTACGTGTACCCGGTGGATGCATTCCTGAACGATGCCAAGGATGCCGGCGTCGATGGCCTGATCATCGTCGATGCGCCACCGGAAATGGACGACGAATTGTGCCTGCCGGCGGTGGCCAAAGGCTTGAATTTCATCAGACTTGCGACGCCGACGACCGACGCAAAGCGGCTGCCGGCGGTGCTCGCCAACACCAGCGGCTTTGTCTACTATGTGTCGATCACCGGCATTACGGGAACAGCCGCGCCGGATGCTGCCGATGTGCACGCCCAGGTTGCGCGCATCAAGAAATCGACGAAGTTACCGGTCGCCGTTGGGTTTGGGGTCAAGTCGCCGGAACAGGTCCGTGCTATTGCCAAGGGTGCGGATGCGGTCGTGGTCGGCTCGATCTTGGTTACCACGATTGCCTTGTCGCTGGACAAGGCGGGTCAGCCCACTGGAAAGACGGTGCAATCCGTCCTAGGTATCGTCCAGGCATTGGCGAGCGGATTGCGGGACGGCATGTGAGGCCACCTGCAACTCCTGTCGCAGACCAAATATATAGTGGCGGCCGGCGCGCCACGGTGGCGCTTCGTTAGCCGCCATGAAGGCGCTGAGGTAGCGCAGCCCGCGTCGAGGAGCTGACTGAACGTGAACTGGATCAATAACGTCGTTCGTCCGAAGATTCGAGGTTTCCTCGGGGCGAAGCGCGAGGTGCCCGACGACATGTGGCGCACGGACCCCGAGTCCGGCCAGATGGTGCTCGGAAAGGACCTTGCCAACAACCAGTACGTGTTTCCGGGTTCCAATCACCACGATCGCATGACGGCGCAGCAGCGCCTGGCCCATCTGTTCGATGACGGCGAGTATACGAAGGTTGCCGTGCCGAGCGTGCCGGCCGATCCGCTCAAGTTCCGCGATAGCCTGCGCTACCCCGAGCGGCTCAAGGAAGCGCGCGCGAAGACCGAACTCGAGGATTCGGTGCTGGTCGGCGAAGGCCGCCTGGAGGAGCAGGCGGTGGTGGCTGCCGCCCACGACATGCGTTTCGTCGGCGGATCCCTCGGCATGGCGGCAGGACAGGCGGTGATCGCCGGCATGCTGCGCGCGGTCGAACTGAAGACGCCGTTCATTCTGTTCGCGGCCTCGGGCGGCGCACGCATGCAGGAGGGTATCCTGTCGCTCATGCAGATGCCGCGCACCACCATCGCCGTGCAGCGTCTGCGCGAAGAGCGACTGCCCTATCTCGTGGTGCTGACCAATCCGACGACGGGCGGCGTCACCGCGTCCTATGCGATGCTCGGCGACGTGCATATCGCCGAGCCCGGCGCGCTCATCTGTTTCGCCGGCCCGCGCGTGATCCAGCAGACCATTCGCGAACAGCTGCCCGATGGGTTCCAGCGCGCCGAATACCTGCTCGCGCACGGCATGATCGACATGGTCGTCCATCGCCACAAGATGAAGGCGACGCTCGGGCGGCTGTGCCGGTTGATGACGGCCAACAGTTCGCTGGTGAAAGTGCCAGCCAAGCCCAAGACCATGAACGGGCATGTCGCGCTCAACGGCCATGCGGCGGCGCCGGCACAGGGCGTCGTGATCGAGGCGCCGGTTGGCAATGGCAGTGACACGAAGGCGCCGGCCGCCACGTCGGCGTCACCGCGGACCATGACAACCGCCGCACCGGTAAAGCCAACTGACCCGGCCGCCAAGCCAACGTCCAAGCCGGCCGGATAACGATCCTTTGCGCACATCTCCGCCCGAATCGAGCGAAGCACTGCTGGCGCGCATGCGCACCTTGCATCCGCTGCTGATCGATCTGTCACTCGATCGCATCGTGGCATTGCTCGAAAAGCTCGGCAATCCGCACACGGCCTTGCCCCCCGTCATCCACATTGCCGGCACCAACGGCAAGGGCTCGACCACCGCATTCCTGAAGGCCATGCTCGAAGCGGCCGGCAACCGGGTGCATGCCTACACATCCCCCCACCTCGTGCGGTTCCACGAGCGCATCCAGCTTGCCGGTCCCGATGGCCGCGCCGTGCCGATCGGCGAGCATGAACTGGTCGAGGTCCTGTCGCGGGTCGAACGTGTGAATGCGGGTGCTGCCGTCACTTTCTTCGAAATCACCACGGCCGCCGCGTTCCTTGCCTTCAGCGAGACGCCGGCCGATGCGGTGATATTGGAAGTGGGCCTCGGCGGCCGCGCCGATACGACCAATGTGGTGGCGAAACCGCGGCTCACCATCATCACGCCCGTCTCCATGGATCACGCCGATAAGCTGGGTGATACGGTCGCCAAAATTGCGGTCGAAAAGGCCGGCATTTTGAAGCGGGGCGTGCCAGCGATCATCGCGCCGCAGGACGCAGATGGCCTCGATGCCATCCGAGACGTCGCCCGGCGCATCGGCGCGCCGCTCACAGTGTGCGGCGAGGATTACGACGCCTTCGAGCAGCGCGGCCGCCTGGTCTTCCAGACCGGTGACACGCTGCTCGATCTGCCGCGGCCGGCCTTGCTCGGACGCCACCAGATCATGAACGCGGGCACCGCAATCGCCGCTGCGTTGCAACTCGACGAGTTCGGTCTTGATCCCAAGGCCATCGAGCGCGGGCTGATCGAGGTCGTCTGGCCGGCGCGCATGCAGCGGCTGGCCGGCGGCCGCCTGACCAGCGGGCTGTCGGCCGACGCCGAGATCTGGCTCGATGGCGGGCACAACCCGGCCGGCGGGCAGGCGCTGGCGCAAACCGTCGCCGACCTCGAGGAGCGATCGCCAAAACCGCTCGTTATGATCGTCGGCATGATGGGCCAGAAGGATGCCGGTGGATTCCTGCAGCCGTTCCAAGGTCAGGTGACGCACCTGTTCGCCGTGCCGATCCCAGGCGCCCACGAGGCGCCGTTCGCGGCCGATGCATTGGCGGGCCTCGCCCGCACCTTGGGCTTCAAAGCCGAAGCCGCGGCCGATCTCGGCAGCGCGCTGCATCGCGCCGATCGCGCTGTCGGCGGGGCAAAGCGCATCCTTATCTGCGGATCGCTCTACCTTGCCGGCCATGTGTTGGCGCTGGAAACCGGCGTTGCCCAGCAAGGCAATTGACAGGCGCCGTGATCGGCTGCGTCAGGCGCGCACTTCTGCCAGGCCCTTCACTTCGATCTTTGTCAGCAAGTCACGCACGTGCACTATCTCTCGTTCGAGCGCTGTCATGATCGCGTCGCTGCCGCCGAGTTTGCTCTCGCGCGCCATCACTTCGAGCGTCCGGCAGAAATCCGCGATTCGCACCGCACCGATGTTGGCGCTACTGGACTTGAGGCTGTGGGCTGCGGCGCCGAGCGACTCCGTGTGTTCATTGTCGATCGCGGTCCGCATGATGCTGATCGTCGAGGGGGCGAAGTCGAGGTACACCTTGATCAATCGCGCCAGGAGGGCCGGGCGCCGGGCCTTCAGCGCGGCGATGACCTCGTCGTCGAGGCTCACAATGTCCGGCCGCGGCAGCGCGACCAGGTCGTCGTCGCGATCGTCGCGCATCGATTGCGACGATGGTTTCGACGCCAAAGACTTCGGCAGCCATCGCGCGAGCACAGCTTCGAAAGCGCTTTCGGCAAACGGCTTGCTGAGGAAGCCATCCATGTTGGCCGCCAGGCAGAGCCGTCGGTCGGCTTCGTAGGCATTGGCGGTCACCGCCACGATCGGCGTGCGCGGCTGTGCGTTTTCCTTGGCGAACGTGCGGATCTGCTCGGTCGCGCCGACGCCGTCCAATTCCGGCATCTGGATGTCCATCAGCACAAGGTCGAACTGTCCGCGCTTGAACAGGTCCACGGCTTCGATGCCGTTTCTGGCCACTTCGAAGGTCAAACCAAAACCACTGAGATGTTCTGTTGCCACTTCGACGTTGACCGGATTGTCCTCGGCCAGCAGCACGTGCCCCGTGTAGTGGGGCAGCGGCGGCGAACCGTGCAGGCCCGCCATCAGCGGCTCCGGCATGCTGCTGACGAAGACGGCGCGTGAAACGGCATCCAGAAGTTCATTCCGACTGACCGGCTTGATCAAGTGCTCCGCAATGCCGAGCTTGCGCATTTGGCTGGCATCGCCCTTCCAGCTCATCGATGTCAGCATGACGACCTTGAGGTCGCCGAACGCATCATCCGACCGCACGGTTTTGACCAACTCCATGCCGTTGACACGCGGCATGATCAGGTCCGCGATCAGCACGTGATACGACCGGCCACGCTCATGCTCCCGCTGCAGCATGGCGAGCGCGGTGTCGGCGGTCGCCGCCGTATCGACGACGACGCCGGCACGCCCGAGGTAACTTGCGATGATCTCACGGTTGGTCTCGTGGTCATCGACCACCAGGATGCGTTGGCCAACGAGGCGTGCCTGGTCAGCCCGGACCGGTTTAGTGGTGCTGGCAATCTTCATCGGCAATGCGAAGGAGACCGTAGTGCCCTTGTTCGGCTCGCTGGTGATCGTGAGCCTACCGCCCATCATCGCGACCAGCTGCTGGGAAATCGACAATCCGAGCCCGGTGCCGCCGAACCTGCGAGTGATCGACGAATCACCCTGCGCAAAGGGCTTCATGATGCGGCCAATCACCTCGGGGGTCATGCCGATGCCGGTGTCGCGGAATTCGAAGTGAACCGTCGATTCGCCATCTACAATCGGCGTCGCCGAAATGCGCACGCCGACCTCGCCTCGCGGCGTGAACTTGATCGCATTGCCGAGCAGGTTGACGCAGATCTGGCGCAACCTGCCGCCGTCGCTGCGCACCACATCTGGCACTTCGTTGGCGATGAACAGCGTCAGTTCCACTTCATTGCCGCGCAACTGTTCCGCGAACAGGCCAACCGCACCTTCGACGCAGTGGCGGATGTCGACGTCGTGGATGTCGAGCTCGGTGGTGCCGGCCTCGATGCGCGAGATGTCGAGGATATCATTGATGATCTTGAGCAGCGTGTTGGCCGAATTGCTGATCGTGTCCACCAGGCGCTGCTGGCGGACCGACAGCGCCGATCGCTTGAGCAGGTCGGTCATGCCGAGCACGCCATTCATGGGGGTGCGGATTTCATGGCTCATGTTCGCCAGAAATTCGGATTTGGCCCGGCTTGCGGTTTCAGCCGCCTCGATCGCCGAACGGAGCTGACTGGTGGAGGCTTCCAGGGATTTTTTGGCGTCCCGCAATTGCTTGTTGTGCCAGAACAGCATGGCGATCAAGCCCAGTCCGATCATCAGCAGCGCGCCGATCAGCGCCGAGAACAACTTGTACAGGCGAAACAGCGCGGACTGCTCGTCGGCAACACGCTCGGCGCCGAGCCGGTTGGCCTGCGACGCCAATTGTATGAACTTGGCATTCAGCGGTTGCAGGGCCGTCAGGATTCGTGCGCCCGTCCCTTCTGTTTCGGCCGCAGTGACGAGGGGCGCGATGGCAGCGATCGTGGACTTCGCTTCGTCGATCGCGGCTCGCGACTTTGCATCGTCGCCGACGGTCTGGAGGAATTCACCATTGCTCAGCAGCGACATGCGGTTGACGAGAATGTCGTAGCGCAGCCGGATATCGTCCACTCTGGTCGAGTCCGGGGTCTGGGTGAACCGATGAATCGCGGTCTGCAACCGCAACGACTCGATGGCGGCCTGGCTGGCACTCCATTGCAGATTATAGCGCGACGCTTCGGTCAGCGCTGCTTCCCGCTCTGACATCAGGACGCTGAGATAAGCTACAACGCTGACGAGGATAGCCACCGCCCCAATTAAAAAATAGCGGGCAATGATCATGCGGCTAATGCCTCAGTCAAAACGCTCGAACTGAAAATGGGAAGATTGAAAATGAGGTTCAAGCGACGACCATTCTTGCGACCTGCCAGGCGGAACGGCCGTAGTACTTCTGAGTCTTTAGTTCTGGGTTCGCGTCGAACGGATAGACGATGAACAGTGGACCTTTGTCGCTCACCGGCATGTACTGGCCATCGCGCTTCAATGCGAGAATGACGTTATACTTGCCAAAATCTTCCATCGGGATTTCGGTGGTGTAATCATTCAGCGCAGAAACCGACAGCTTCTGGCCTTTGGCGCCGACCACACGCATCAGCTTGGCCATGGACACGCCTTCGAATTTGACCTTTGAGGCGTACCAGGGCGTCATCGTTTCGAAAGAGTCCATGCCGAGCGCCTCGAGGCCGTCGCGATCGAACACCACCGGGCCCTTGTCACCGTTTGCCACCTGGCCACCGATCGTGAGGATTACCTTACCGGTAGGGGCTGTTATGGCTTGCGCCAGCGCACTGTGCGTGTTGAGCCCGGCAATGAAAGCACTACCGAGCAAGCATGCATGTCTGCGAGTCAACATGGCAATCGCCTCGTCTTTTCAATTTTTCTTCAGCAGCGTGCGCATCCTAGACGCGATCTGTTAATGACGACCTAAAAATTCGACAGTCGCGGAACTCTGATCGCGTGTAGAAAATTAACAGCTAACACACCCTCGACTTAAGAATTTTAGATAAATGAATTGAATATTTCAACTTATCATTAACTAGAAAATTTATCCTGTTTCTAACTTCTGGCATTGTATTCGTCTCCCGTAGATTACAGGGAGGCGGGGTGCTGCTCCGTTCATGGATGCTCGAGACTTTCAAACAATTCACTTTTGAAGCGGCGCATCAGACGCCGCCGTTTTCCGGATTGCATGGCCATTCATTCACCGTCTGCGTCTTCATGCACGGCACCCCGGATCCGAAATTCGGCTGGTCGCACAATCTCGATCACGTCGAGGCGGCGATCGATTGCATCAAGAAGCGCGTCGATCACAAGTACCTGAACGATGTCGAAGGCCTCGAGGTCCCGACGCTGGAGAATGTCACCAGTTGGCTGCTCAATGAACTGAGTCAGGTGGTGCCGGGCATCGACCGCGTGCAGGTCCGCCGCGGGTTCGAAGGCAGTGCCGAAGGCTGCACCATTCACGCCTCCAGACTTCGGATTGCATCATGACCATGGCACTGAAGAAATCGCATCTGGGCGTGGCTGGCGACACCGTGCCGCCGTGCCTGTGCAACGAAGCGACGCCATCACCGCTGAATGCGGCGGAGCGCTCGCTCATGCGGTTCGCCGCCGCCCAGAAAATCGGCGAGCTGTTCGAGGTGCTGGGCATCGACTACCTCAACGACCACAATACGCGCGACACGCCGGCGCGGGTGGCCAAGATGTATGTCGAAGAAATCATGCGCGGCCGGTTCAACGCACCGCCGGTCGTCACCGAGTTCGACAATGTCGGCCAGAGCGACCAGCTGATCGTGACCGGCCCGATCGACGTGCGCTCAACGTGTGCCCATCATCTGATGCCGATCTACGGCTCAGCCTATATCGGCGTGCTGCCGGCCGCGGACGGCAAGATCATCGGGTTGTCGAAATATGATCGCATCGTCGACCATTTCTCGGCGCGCCTGCAGATCCAGGAAGAACTCGTCAAGCAGATCGGCGCCTTCATCATGGAGCGCACCAAGCCGCGCGGCCTGGCGGTGCGGATCAGTGCGGTGCACATGTGCAAATCACAGCGCGGCGTGCGGGCGAGCCACGCCAGCCGCATGGTCACCACCGAATTCTACGGCGACATGCTGACCGACAAGACAACGCGCGGCGAATTCCTGCAGGAATGCGCTCTGCTTGATCGTAACGCATAGAGCGATAGGCGTCCGGACCCGACACCATGCCGAGCGGCAGGGCAACAGACCAACCAGCAATTGGCAGCGCCGCCTGCGCCGTAGTACTAGCTGCGCCGGGTTTGGCGGACGTCAGGGTTCTCATTGCCGAGGATAACCCGGTCAACAGTGCGATCCTCCAGGTCTATCTGGACGAGTTCGGGTGTTCGGTCGAAGTTGCCGAAACCGGCGCGCAGGCGGTCCAGCTGTTCCAGGTCGGCGGTTTCGACGCGATCCTGATGGATTGCCAGATGCCGGTCATGGACGGGCTGACCGCAACACGGATCATTCGTGCGTATGAGACTTGCGAGCAACGGTCGCCGCTTCCCATCATTGCACTCACGGCCAACGCCAACCGTGACGAGCGCGCCGCCTGTCTTGCGGCCGGCATGAACGAGTGCCTGGCAAAGCCTTATACCGATCAGCAATTGGCGGCCGTGATGGCCAAGTGGCTGCCGCACCGGGGCCGACCGACCACCAGGCATGGCCTGCATCACCCGGTTACAGACCAGGTGGATGCGTGGTTGCAGGGGGTGAGCGCCCTGGTGCGGGACTTCGATCTCGACGTGGCAGGTGAATTGCTTAGTATTTTTGTGGAAGAGTGCCGCCGATGCGATGCTCAGCTCGAACGCGATTGCGCCGTTGGCGACAACGCAGGCCTGAGGAGCATTGCCCACAGGATTGCCGGCGGCGCCTCCATGATCCACGCCCACGACTTGGCCGCGATCGCGCGGGATGTCGAGGCGAAGTGCGGCGAGCGTGATGCGATTGGCGGCCTTGAAGTGGCCCGCCTGCGAGACGCGATCTGCACGGCTCGTGAGTCGTTCGCACCCCTTGCCGATCGCTCATCACTCGAGCGGCTCGTGGCGGAGTGCGGCCAGCAGCGTAATCCAAACCGACTTTGACGCGTCGAAGACCCGGAGGCTGAAGTGAGCGGTATCGCCAGGCAACTTGCCATAACGACTATGCCGAACGTGCTGGTTGCCGACGATGACAGCCTGTGCCGCCGGGCTGTCAGCGTCAAAATTCGCAATCTCAACGCCACGGTGGTGGAGGCGGAGGATGGGCTTCAAGCCTTCGAACTGCTGAAGAACAGGAAGTTCGATCTCGCCATCGTCGATCTGGATATGCCCAAGCTGAATGGCTGCGCCCTGATCGGCTGCGTCCGAGGCTTTCCCGAGACAAAGAAGATCCCGATCGTCGTGTTGACGGGGCGGAGCGACCGGGATGCCATCGAGCAGGCGCTGATCGCGGGCGCCACGTCATTCCTGATCAAGCCGTTGAACTGGGCGGCGTTCGGCGCTCATATCGAACATCTGCTATTGCTCAGCCGTGGCGCCGCACCAAGCGAGCAACAGGTCGTCTCTGCCGCGTGAAACACACTTGTTTGCCGCGCGCTCAAGGCTTTTCGAGATAGTCCGCCATCACCCGCTTGGCGCCTGCTTTCTCGAACTCGATCGTCAGCATGTTGCCGTCGACCACGGTCACCGCGCCATAGCCGAACTTCTGGTGGAACACGCGGTCGCCGATCGCGAACGCCGTTTGCACGGTGGTCGATGAAGCGACGAGCTTGCCCTCGATCTGGGTGGGCGGCTTCTTTGCACCTTCCTTCTTCCATTGCTGCTGGGCCCGCTGCCAGCCTGGCGTCTGGTAGGTCGACTGGAACGGCGCTTGCGGCGGCGTTTCGTCGAAGCGGCTCGGCGCATAGCCGCGATTGCCGCCGTAGCTGCCGCCGAAGTTCTGGTAGGCACCGCCGAACGGGCTCTTGGCCTCCACCACCTCCACGTTCGCCTCGGGCAATTCGTCGATGAAGCGGGACGGCACGGCAGCCGCGAATAGGCCCCGGTTGCGCCGGTTCTGCGCGAACGAGATCTTCGACGTCCGCCTTGCTCGCGTGATGCCGACATAGGCCAGCCGGCGCTCCTCCTCGAGACCGGCGAGACCACTTTCGTCGAGCGAGCGCTGGTGGGGGAAGAGCCCTTCTTCCCAGCCCGGCAGGTAGACCGTGTCGAACTCCAAGCCCTTGGCAGCATGCAGGGTCATGAGCGATGCCCGGTCCCCATCGTTGCCGGCATCGACATCCATCACCAGCGACACGTGCTCGAGGAAGGCGCCAAGCGTCTCGAACTGGTGCATGAAGCGGATCAGTTCCTTCAGGTTCTCCAGCCGTGCCTGGGCCTGCGGGCTCTTGTCCGACTGCCACATGTAGGTATAGCCGCTCTCGTCGAGGATCAGTTCGGCGAGTTCGGTGTGTTTCATGGTGGCGATCTGCGACCGCCAGCGCTCGAACGCCGCGATCAGGTCGGCCAGCGACTTGCGCGTCTTGCCGCTGAGTTCGTCCGATTGGGCGACCATGCGGGCAGCCTGGTACATCGGCATATCGCGCGCCCGGCCAAGCTCGTGGATGCGCTTGACCGTGGTATCGCCGAGGCCGCGCTTGGGCACGTTGATGATGCGCTCGAACTTCAGGTCGTTGGCCGGATTGGCGACGATTTCGAGATAGGCGACGGCATCCTTGATTTCCTGGCGCTCGTAGAAGCGCGGGCCACCGATCACCCGATAGGGCAGGCCGAGCGTGACGAAGCGGTCTTCCAGCGAGCGCATCTGGAACGAGGCGCGCACCAGAATAGCGATCTGGTTGAGCTTGTGGCCGCCCTTGCGCGCCGCCTCGATGTCGTCGGCGATGATGCGGGCTTCCTCCTCGTCGTCCCAAACGCCGGTGACCGCAACCTTGTTGCCATCATCGCCATCGGTGAACAGCGTCTTGCCGAGCCGCCCCTTGTTCTTGGCGATCAACCCGGAGGCGGTCGCCAGGATGTGTCCGGTCGAGCGATAGTTGCGCTCGAGGCGAATGACGGCAGCCCCGGGAAAGTCCTTGTCGAATCGCAGGATGTTGTCGACCTCGGCGCCGCGCCAGCCATACACTGATTGATCGTCGTCGCCGACGCAGCAGATGTTGGGCGAGCCCTGGGCCAGCAGCCGCAGCCACATGTATTGGACGACGTTGGTATCCTGGTACTCATCGACCAGGATGAAGCGGAAGCGGCACTGGTAGTCAGCGAGAACGTCGGGGTTCTCCAGGAACAGCCGCAACCCTTCGAGCAACAGATCGCCGAAGTCGCAGGCGTTGAGCTCCTTCAGCCGCTTCTGGTAGGCGGCATAGAGCTCGCGACCCTTGCCGCCGGCAAAACCGCCCTCGCCGGCGGGCACTTTCTCCGGGATCACGCCGCGATTCTTCCAGCCATCGAGCATGGTGGCGAACTGCCGTGCCGGCCAGCGCTCCTTGTCGACGCCGGCGGCCTCGATCACCTGCTTGATCAGGCGCAACTGGTCGTCAGGATCGAGGATCGTGAAGCCGTTCTTGAGGCCGACCAGTTCGGCATGGCGGCGGATGATCTTGACACCAAGTGAGTGGAACGTGCCGAGCCAGCCCATGCCCTCCACGGCACCGCCGATCAGATGGCCGATGCGCTCCTTCATCTCGCGCGCCGCCTTGTTGGTGAAGGTGACGGCGAGAATTTCGTGGGGGCGCGCGCGGTTCGACGCCAGGATATGCGCGATCCGGGTGGTCAATACCCGGGTCTTGCCGGTGCCGGCGCCCGCCAGCACCAGCACCGGGCCGTCGAGCGTTTCCACGGCCCGGCGCTGCTCTGGATTGATGCCCGTCAAATAGGGCGCGGGCGGGCGCTGCATGGCGCGCGCCGAAATCGAGCCCGCAGTCAATGCGGGGGCATCCACGGGTTGCATGGGCTCAGGACTTGGTCCGGGACGTATCTGGGGGCGATTCGCTGACATCCAGCGAGCATAGCACTCCCTATGTGGCCGCAACCGGGCTCACACGCACGACCCACAACTCAGTGTTGCATGGCGAAGTGAACGTTCTCACATCATATGTTACAAGTGAAACGTCCGATCGGGCGTTGCCCGCCGATCTGGAGCATGCTTTAGGAGACGCTAGGTGCTGCCGTTCTGACTGAAGATTGCTTGGTGACCGCGATGGGCGTGGCGCACTCCACAAAATCAGAGTCGGGGAGGACATGAACAACGTTCTCCTGTGGATCGGTGGTGTCCTGGTGGCAGTGCTCTGTGCATTGTTCGCGGTGCCCCACTTCGTCGACTGGACGAGCTACCGCGGCGTCTTCGAGGAGGAAGCCTCGCGCGTGCTCGGCCGCGAGGTGCGGGTGGCCGGTACCGTCAACCTGCGGCTCCTGCCGACACCCTTTGTGCGCTTCGAGAAAGTACGTTTGGCCGATGTCGTCGGACAAACCGGCGAGCCCTTTTTCCGGGCCGATGATTTCACGCTGTGGCTGTCGCCCGCCCCGCTCCTGCGCGGCGCGATCGAAGCCCGGGAAATCGAGCTGCGCCGGCCGACCTTGAAGTTGCGGCTGAATGCCGAAGGCGGCGGCAACTGGCAAGCCTTGTCGATCTCGCGGACCGCGCTGCCGTTCATTCCAAGCGACGTGGCCTTGCAGTCCGTGGTGATCACCGAGGGCACGGTGTCGATCGATGATTCGACCGGACGTGAGCTCGTTCGTGTCGATGGCGTCACCGGCGAACTCAATGTCGCGGCGCTCGATGGCCCTTTCAAGTTCAAGGGCGTTTTCAACTGGGCCGGCGCGCGCCATGAGCTGAAAGCATCGACGACCACCTTCGAAGCCGATGGCGGCTTGCGCATGAAGGCGCAGGTCAGCGTGCCGGCGACGACCAATACCTACACGTTCGATGGGCGACTAGCCGACTTGTCGGGGCGTGCCAGACTCGAGGGCCAATTGACTGGCCAGCTTGGCTTCATGCCGAGCGCCATCGGCGGCGTTGCCGCGGCCGCGGCGACGGATGCCACGCCGGCACGGGTACCGATCGAATTGCGCGCCGCCGTGACCGCCGATACGCAGGCTGCGCAGATCACCGACCTTGGACTTGCCTTCGAACAGGACGGCAAACCGCAGCTGGTTGCCGGCAGCGCCAAGATTTCCTGGCAAGGCACCATCGACGTGCAGACCGAGCTGACCGCCCGCTGGATCGACGTCGACCAGCTTCTGGGCGGCAAAGGTGCCGTCAAGCCACCCGAAGCGTTCCAGCGTCTGGCGGCGGGATTGACCGCCCTGGCACCGGCGCGCGGACGGGGACTGACTTCGCTCAAGGCGGATCAGTTGACGCTGGGTGGCGAGTCGCTCGGCGGCGCGGCGGCGGTGGTCGAAAGCTCCGATGGCGTCGTGCGGCTGTCGGATTTGCAACTGGGGTTACCGGGCGGCACGCGGGCGCAACTGAAGGGACTGCTGCCGACCGCAGATACCTTCGATGGCGACATCGTCCTGCGGGGTGCCAATCTCGCCCGGCTGCTGACCTGGTTCGGCCACGGGGCGGCCCTCGTCGAGGGCCGCAGCGAAGGGGTGTTCTCGCTCAAGTCGAAGCTTGCCATCGGCCAGCAGTCGATCGCGTTCAAGGATGCCTTTGCCAGCCTCGGCAGCGCCGTGATCACCGGCGGCATCGCCTACCGGTGGTCCGATCGGCCACGGCTCGATGTGGTGATCGAGGGCGACCAGATCGATCTTGGCCTCGTGTCGCCACGCGCGCTCGATTTGAAAGCGCGGCTGCGCGAGGTGACCGGAGGGGCGCCTGCACCGGCTGCCGATCCAGCCCAGGCGGCGCCCTTCGCTTTCGATGTGCAAAAGCAGGACGCCACACTGCGCATTCGGGCCGGCCGGCTGCTCGACGCCGATCGCGATCTGCGAGCTGTCGATGTCGACGCCACCTTGATCAACGGCAGGCTGATCCTGCAGCGCCTGCGATTCAACAGCGGCAACGGCCTCGAAATCGATGCCGAAGGCGAAATCAGCAACGTCGGCGCGCGCGCGCGGGGCGGACTGCGCGGCACGCTCGGCGTCAGCGACAAAGCTGCCATTGGCGAACTGGTCGAACTGTTCGAACAGACGCCGGATGCGGCACACGTGAAACGCATGGAAACACTCGCTCTGGCCCGGCTGGCATGGACGGTGCGCTTCGGCGAGGTCAACAAGGAAGCCGCCAAGGACGCCCAGCCGTCGTCGCGCTCGCCCGCGGAGATCTGGCTCGATGGTGCGGTGCTCGGCCGGCGCATGACGGCCACGGTGCGGCTCGCCGGTGGCGTTCGCGACTGGCGCCAGAACAACCTCCAGCTCACTGTCGCAATCGAACGACCCGATTGGCAGCAGGTTCGGGCGTTCCTGACGTCTGGGTCTCCAGAGACAGGTGCTGCCGCGGCAAAGCCCGCCCCCCCCGTCGATGCTGGTCCATCGCGCGCCAGGCTGCAGCTGAAGGCAGATGGCCAGCCGGACCAATCGCTGAGCAGCTACCTGAAGCTCGAAGACGAGACGTTCGACGCCGGGCTGTCCGGGCGGCTGGTGCTCGGCAGCGACGCCATAACATCGGCCGAAGGCGAATTGCAGGTGCGGGCGGCCGACGCTGCTCTGGCACTTGCCGCACTCGGCCTATCGGCCGCCAATCTGCCGGCTGTCGGCATCGACGGCGCCGTCGATCTCGCCTTGAAGGACGGCACACTGAAAGTCACGCCGTCGGCGCTCGAGGTGGCCGGCGCCATCGTCGGCGGCGAGGTGCTGGTGACGCGCGTGCAGGGCCAGGAGCGCCATCGCATCGAAGGGCGCATTGTTGCCTCGCAGGCCAGCATCCCACGCCTGTTCGACCTATTGGCGGATGCGCGTGCCCCGGCACAGCCCGATGCCTCGTCCCAGATCTGGCCTGGAGCCACGTTCAACTTCGCGATCCTGGACCGGTTCGAAGGCCGCGTGCGTCTCGAGGCTGCCGATCTCGATCTGACGCCGGCACTTGTGCTGACGCGCGGCAGCATCGTCGGCGAATTCGCACCCGGCAAGGTCGACATCGTATCGCTCGAAGGCGATCTTCTGGGCACCCGCATGACGTCGCGCTGGCTCGTCGAAAAGGCCGCGGCCGGTGCGAACCTGAACGGCACCGTGAAGGTCGACGGCGCGCGGCTCGACCTGCTGCCGGCGGGCCGCACTGGCGCGGGCAAATCGGCACCGGGCGGGAAAGCCACGGTCACGGCGACCGTGAGTGGGCGCGGACTGACGCCGCGCAGCCTGGTTGCGGCGCTGACCGGCAAGGGCGAGATCGATGTCGCCAAGGGTGAAACCGGCGGCATGTCGCCGCTCATCCTGCGCCGGGTGAGCGATGACGCCGTCAATGGCCGGCGGCCGGTGACGGTCGAGGCGATCGAACAGGGCGTGGTCGAGCTGATTGCCGATCCTGCGCCAGAATTGCGGGTGGAGCTCGGCAACCGCAAATTGGCGTTCGACATCGCCGACGGCGTGATCACCATGCGCCCGTTCACGCTGTCCACGCCGGAAGGGCGGGCAACCAACCGCACGACGATCGAACTGGCCAGGTTGAAGATCGACAGTGAGTGGAAACTCGAAGAGCAGCTGGAAAAACCCGGCTCCAAGCCTGCCGTGCCCGGCACCAAGACGCTGGCGGCGCTGCCGCCGATCACCATCGTGTTCGTCGGCCCGTTGTCCAGTCTTGGCGCGTTGGAACCGGTCGTATCGGTCGACTCGCTGGTACGTGAACTCAGCGTCCGGCGTATCGAACGCGACGTCGAGGAACTCGAACGGCTGCGCCGCGTTGACGAGGAGCGGGCGAAAATCGAGGCGGAGCGCCGGGCGGCAGCGGCTGCTGCTGCCGCGATCCAATCGGCGGCACCGGCCCAACCGGCCGCCACGCCTGCGGCGGTTCCAGCGCCACAGGCGCCGCCGGCAATCGTCGGTCCGATCGCGCCTGCGCCACTAAGTGGTGTGCCGCAGGTGCTCACGCCCGCTCCGCAGCAGGGGGCCAACGGAACGCCCGGCGCAACGCCGATTGAACCGTTGCCGCCAGTCGCCGGACCCAAGCAGCGCCCGCCGACCAGCCGTGAGTTGCAACCGCGCCAAGTCCCCTCCTCACAACAACTCGACAATTCGCGCACGCAGGACGTGTTCAAGCGTCAAAGCGGCAAGTGAGTGCGACGCGCATCCCGTAGCAGCCAGACCCTGACTGCACTCGACAGGCCGGCACTGCCCCGCGTCTGGTCGATGCGCTGGACGAGGCTCGCCAGTGAGACGTTGTCGCGGGCGGCAGCCTCGCGCAGCGCCTCCCAAAATGCCGCCTCAAGGCTGATCGAGGTCTTGTGGCCGGCGATCGAGAACGAGCGCTTGACGGGGCGCGCCCGAGCCGACGCATCGTGGCCCGCGTCGTCAGTCGACATCGTCGTTCCGCGCCTCCCGCTTGGCCTGGTCGAGGCGGCGGGCATCCAGGTCGCTGGACTTCTGGTGCGCCTGCTTCTCGCTTTTCGACTGTCCAAACCGGGCGCGATTTTCCGCAGCCTGTGCCTCACGTTCGGCACGGACCTTGCGCTTGCGAGCGGTTCGCAGGTTGACGATATCAGCGCCCATCTCTCACTCGTCCTGAAGTGATGCCCGGCAACCATGACCGAGCCCATCGTCACGGACAAGCTGTTCTGTGATTGCATCCGGGCATCGGCCCTGCGAACATCGCGTCAGTGCCGCCGAAGGGCTGGCATGAGTTGGCTGACGAGACCCCGCGCACATGCTCATTTTCGCATTGAAACGACTGGCGGTTGCCATCCTGGTCGCCCTGTTCGTGTCGGCCGTGGCGTTCACTGCCCTGCGCCTGTCGGGCGATCCGGCGCTCGCCATTGCCGGCGAAGGGGCTCGTGCCGCCGACATCGAACTGGTGCGCAAGACTTACGGGCTCGACCGGCCGCTGGCCGTGCAATACTTCAGCTGGCTCAGCACGGTCGCCAGCGGCGACTTCGGCGAATCGCTATACTTCAAAACCAGCGTCACCGCGCTGATTGCCGCCAAGCTGCCGACCACCTTCATCGTCGGCGCACTCGCCATCGTCTTTGCCCTTGCACTCGCGATCCCGCTCGGTGTGCTGGCCGCCGTCTACCAGGGCAGTATCATCGATCGCTTCGCGCTCGCCGTCGCGGTCGCCGGACAGGCGCTGCCGAACTTCTTCTTCGCCCTCGTGCTGATGATGATCTTCTCGATCCAGCTGCGGTGGCTCCCCGTTTCGGGCTCCGACACGTGGGCACATTTCGTGATGCCGGTGATTGCACTCGGCTACTTCGTGACGCCGCCGCTGATGCGCCTCGTGCGGGCCGGCATGATCGAAGTGCTCGGCGCCGACTACATCCGCACGGCACGTGCCAAGGGGCTGTCGACTGCGAGCGTGATCTTCAAGCACGGACTTCGCAACGCGCTGGTGCCGGTCGTCGCGCTGGCGGCGGTGCAGCTCGGCATCCTGCTCGGCGGGTCGATCGTGATCGAGACGATCTTTGCCCTCGATGGCCTGGGCTACCTCGCCTACCAGTCGATCACGCACAAGGATTTCCCGGTCACCCAGGCCGTCCTGCTGCTGCTGTCGCTGATCTACGTGCTGCTGACGCTGTGCGCCGATCTGCTCAACGCCTTCCTCGATCCCCGTCTGCGGGTGGCAGCATGACCGACGTCACCGCGCCCTCTATGCAATTGACGCCGGTCGAGCCCTTGCGCGCAGCCCCGTCGCTCGTCGCCCGCATGCTGGCGACGCCAGCCCTGGTGATTGGGCTGAGCCTGATCGGCATCGTCGCGATCATGGCGTTTGCTGCCCCGCTGCTCAGCCCGTACGACCCTTACGACCAGGACCTGACGCGGCGCCTCGTGCCGCCGGTCTGGTACGCCAAGGGCAGTTGGAACCACATCCTCGGCACCGACAACCTCGGCCGCGACTACCTCAGCCGCGTGATCTACGGCGCGCGCATCTCGCTGCTGATCGGTGTCGCGGTGATGATCATTTCCGGCATCATCGGCACCACGCTCGGGCTGGTGGCCGGCTACTTCGGCGGCCGGGTCGACATGGTGGTCAACTTCATCATCACGGCGCGGCTGGCGATGCCGGTGGTGCTCGTCGCGCTCGCCGTGGTCGCCGTGGTCGGCGGCTCGCTCATCGTCGTGATCCTGACGCTTGGCCTGCTCAAATGGGATCGCTTCGCCGTGGTCATGCGCAGCGCGACCCAACAGGTACGCACCCTCGACTATGTGACGGCGGCGGAAGCAGCCGGCGCCTCGCGCACACGTGTCATCGTGGGCGAGATCCTGCCCAACGTGCTGCCGCACCTGATCGTGGTGGCGACCGTGGAAGCCGGGAGCGCCATCCTGCTGGAGGCCGCGTTGTCGTTCCTCGGCCTCGGCGTACAGCCGCCGCTGCCATCGTGGGGGCTGATGATCGCGGAAGCCAAGAGCTTCATGTTCTTCTCGTTCTGGCTGATCGCCATTCCAGGCACCGCGCTCGCCCTGCTGGTGCTTGGCATCAATCTCGCCGGTGACGGCCTGCGAGACGTCCTCGCGCCGGAGGGGCGCGCATGAAGCCGTCAGTGCTCGACGTTCGCGATCTGCAGGTCGATATCGCGACGCCGCGCGGCACCTTGCAGGCCGTGCGCGGCATCTCCTTCGACGTGCGCGCGGCGGAGACCGTGTGCATCGTTGGCGAGTCGGGCTGCGGCAAGTCGATGACCGCACTTGCCTTGATGGGCCTGCTGCCGAAGGGAGCCAAGCCGCGCGCTGCCCGCATTGCGCTTGCCGGTGAAGATCTGCAATTGGCGAAACCATCTGCCCTCAACGCGCTGCGCGGCAACCGCATGGCGATGATTTTTCAGGAGCCGATGACGGCGCTCAATCCAGCCTGGACCATCGGCACGCAGCTGATGGAGGTGCACCAGCGGCACAAGCGATCCAGCGCCACCGAGGCTCGCGCACGGGCGGTCTATCTGCTGGAGCGCGTCGGCATCGCGCGCGCTGCCGAGCGGCTTTCGGCCTATCCGCACCAGTTGTCCGGCGGCCTGCGCCAGCGCGTGATGATCGCCATGGCCTTGATGTGCGAGCCCGCGCTGCTGATCGCCGATGAGCCGACGACGGCGCTCGACGTGACGATCCAGGCGCAGATTCTGCGGCTGCTGGCGGAGCTGCAGAAGGAACTCGGCGTTGCGCTGCTGTTGATCACGCATGATCTGGGCATCGTCGCCCGCATCGCTGCCCGCGTGAACGTGATGTACGCGGGCCGCATCGTCGAGAGCGCGCCTGCGGCTGCGCTGTTCGCGTCGCCGCAGCACCCCTACACACGTGGGCTGCTTGCCTGCCTGCCACGACCTGGCATCATGGCCGGCGAGCATTTGGGCACCATTCCGGGAGTTGTGCCGTCACTCGTCGGCGGCATCGACGGCTGTGCGTTCCGCTCGCGCTGCAGCCACGCCGACAACCGCTGTGCCGGCCACGTTCCGGAGTTCATGGCCGCGCCGGATCACATGTTCGCCTGCGTGCGCGGCATGCCGATGGCGGCGGCGTCATGAGCGAGACGCTGCTTGAAATGCGCGGGCTCACTCGCAGCTTCAGCGTGACGCGCGGCATGTTCTCCAGGGCCGCGACGCTGCATGCCGTCGCTGGCATCGACCTCGACGTGAAGCGTGGCGAGGTGCTGGGCATCGTCGGTGAATCCGGTTGCGGGAAATCGACGCTCGCTCGCATGATGCTGGGCATTCTGCCGCCGACCGCGGGCACCATGCGAATGGGCGGCGTCGACGTATCGCAGATGCCGCGGCGCGAACTTGCACGGCGCATGCAGCCAGTGTTCCAGGACCCCTACTCGTCGCTCAATCCGCGCCGGCGCATCGCTTCGATCGTCGCACTTCCACTGGAAGTGCAGGGCATGGGCACAGTGGACGAGCGCCGCGCCCGCGCGCTTGCCGTGATGGAACAGGTGGGGCTGCCGGCGCGCTTTGCCGACAACTATCCAAACCAGCTGTCGGGCGGCCAGCGGCAGCGTGTTGCGATCGCGCGCGCGCTCGTCACCAGACCTGAGATCGTGATCTGCGACGAGCCGACGTCGGCACTCGACGTGTCGGTGCAGAGCCAAATTCTCAATCTGCTGATGGACCTGCGCCGCGACCTCGGCCTCACCTATGTGTTCATCAGCCATAATCTCGGCGTGGTCGAGCATCTGGCGAGCCGGGTCGCGGTGATGTACCTCGGCCGCGTTGTCGAACTGGCACCGGTTGCGGACCTGTTTGCTGAACCGAAGCACCCCTACACGCAGGCACTGCTGGCCTCCGTTCTGTCGCCCGAACCGGGCCTTGGGCTACCGGACGCGAAACTGGGCTCAGCCTCGCCCGATCCATTCGCGAAGTCAGCCGGCTGTCCTTTCGCACCGCGATGCCCAGCCGTGATGGAATTTTGCCGCTCCACGACCCCGCCGCAACGGCTGCGCGAAGGCGGCTATGCCGTGTGCCACGTGAACTGACGGCGATCCAATCGCCACGCCCTGCGTATGTTTAAGGTAACGCCCGCCAACCGGAGACGCCCCATGCGCAAGACCCTCGGCTTTACAGCCCTCACAACGATGCTCGTCATCATCGGCGCCAGCGCCGCATCGGCCAAGACTTGTGCTGAGCTGAAGCAGCTGTGTTGGACCATGCGCAGCGACAAGAACGACTGCACCAAGCCCTACCAGCGCTGCCTCGCCACCAGCACGTTCATCACGCCGCTCGGCCGCGTGTTCAAGGCGACGTCCAGGTAAGACCCTCACGGGCAGATGTACCCAGCCCCGCTCGGGTTCTTGAAGCAGCCGACGCTCTCCGGCAGCAGCCACTTCGGCATATAGAGCACCACGTCGGGCAGCAGCACGACGAAGGCGATCGTGAAGATGAACACGACATAGATAGGCAGCGACGCGCGCATCGCCCGCGTGAAGGCCACGCCGACGAATTTCGATGCCACCAGCAACGACAGGCCGTACGGCGGCGTGATCAGGCCGAACACCAGCGTGGTTATGATTACGCAGCCCATGTGCACGCCGTTGATGCTGCCCAGTTCGGTCAGCCTGTTGATGATCGGCATGAAAATGATGATTGCCGGCACCGCATCGACGAAATCGCCGACGATGACGAACAGCACGACGAGGAAGAACATGATCAGGCGCGGATCGGTGCCGGCGACGTCGGCGATCCAGCTCGCGACGATGTCGGGGCCGCGCAGGTAGGCGAGCATCCAGCCGAAGGCGGAGGCACCGGCGACGGCGGCCAGCGGGATCGCATACAGCATGCCGGTGTAGATGAAATCGCGCGGCAGATACTTGATGTGCCCGCTGTTGAGCAGCGGGATCAGTATGAACAGAATGTAGATGCAGGCGATCATGCCAGCTTCGGTCGGCGTGAACCAGCCGCTCAGCATGCCGCCCATGATGATCACCGGGATCATCAGCGGCAGCGAGGATTGCCGCAAGGCCACGCCGAACTCGCGAAACGTCGAGCGCTGCTTCAAGACGCCGGCCGGCCCGAAGAAGTGCGAGTAGATCATCAGCCCGATGCCGACCAGCAGTCCGGGCACGATGCCGGCGAGAAACAAGCCGCCGATCGAGACGTTGCCGGTCGCGCCATACACGACGGCCATGATGCTCGGCGGGATCAGATTGGCCATGGTGGACGCGCAGGCGATGAGCGCCGCAGTGAAGGCGCGGTCATAGCCTTCGCGGTCCATCTCGGGCGCGACGGTCCGCGACAGCACCGCGACGTCGGCGGTCGACGATCCGGAGATACCGGCAAAGAACATCGAGAATACCGTCACCACCTGGGCGAGGCCGCCGCGCATGTGCCCAACCATCGTCTGCGCCAAGGCGACCATGCGCTGCGTGACGTTGGCCGACGTCATCAGTTCGCCGACCAGCAGGAAGAACGGCACCGCCAGCAGCGTCTCGGAATCGATGCCGTGGAACATCTGCCCGATCATCGACTCGAGACTGATCGGTGTCAGGGCGGTGGCGATCAGCACGCCGGCCATCAAGGCGAACGCCACCGGCACGCCCATGTAGCCGAGCCCGAGGAACAGGAACGCCATCAGGAAGAGGACGAAGCCGTTGCTCATGGCGATGCCTTTTCTTCTTCGCGGACGACCAGTTCGTCATCCTCGGGCCCTTCGAAGCCCCGCTGCCAGCCGTTGATCATCTGCTCGAGGCAGAACAGCGCGATCAGCGCGCCCGAGATCGGCACGCTTGCCGTATAGACCGTGAGCGGGATCAGCGAGGGCGCCCGGAAGCTGCCCATGTCGCCGAGCGCGTTCTTGTAGCCAAACCAGACCATGCACAGCGCAACGCCGAGCACGACGGCCCGGTTGAATACCTCCATGAAGGTGCGCTTGGGACCTCGCATGCGCTTGGTGATCTCGACCAGATAGAGATGGTCGTTGCGACGCACGGCAACCGCCATGCCGATGAAGACGCCCCAAGTGAAGAACCCGGTGGTGACGAGCTGCAGCCAAAGCCATGGCCGGCCGATGGTGCGGGTCACCACATCGCAGAACACCGACGCTGTGAAGCAGAAGATCGACAGGCCGCAGGCAATCATCAGTGCGGCCTCCAGCCAGTCGAGGCCGCGCCACTTGAGGTGCCGGTGGCGAGGCAGGACGAGGGACCATTCGGTCACGGGCGAACTCCGGGCTCAGCGCTGATTGATCGGACGGCAAATGAACGCCAGGGGCCGCACAGGAAGGTGCGCAGCCCGCCGGCACCACCGCTACTTGATCGCCCGCACCATGCCGAGAATCTTCACAGCGTGCGGTCCAAGCTCCTTGGCGAGGCTGTCCTGGATCGGCTCGGCGGCCTTGATGAAGCCCGACTTGTCGACGCCGTCGACCACCTTGACGCCGATCGTCTTCAGCTTCTCGGCCGACTCTGTCTCGAGCGCCAGCGCGCGCGCCGGCTGGTTCTGGCCGACGTAGGTGGCCGCCGCCTGCACCCAGCCCTTTTCCTGGTCGTTCAAGCTGTTCCAGACCTTGTCGCTGACCCAGATCACGCTGTTGTTGGCCTCATGCTGGGTCATCGAAAGAACTGGCGCCACCTCGTAGTGCTTGTTGGCGAGATACACGTTGACGCCATTCTCGGCCGCATTGACGACGCCGGTCTGCAGCGAGGTATAGACGTCACCGAACGGCATGTGCACAGTCTGCGTGCCGTAGGCGGGGAAATGCGTGTCCTCGGTCTTGGTCGCCTGGACGCGGATCTTCACGCCCTTCAAGTCATCGACGCTCTTGACCTCCTTCTTGCTGTAGATGTTGCGCAAACCGAGCGTCATCAGGGCGAGGATCCGGCCGCCCTGCACCGACTCGGCGATCATCTCGCGGAAGGCGGCGGTGACGGCCGGATCGCCGAGCACGGTCGTCAAGTGCTTCTCGTCGCGGAAGATGAAATGCAGCGAGAAAACGCCGGCCTGGGGCGCAACCGTGGAAGAGTTGGCCGTCGAGGTGATGGCGAAGTCGATGTCGCCCGAGCGGATCTTCAGCAACGCAACCGGCTCCTGGCCAAGCTGGGCGCCGGGAAACTGGTCGATGCTGAAGCGGCCGCCGGAAAGCTCCTTCAACTTGGCATCGAACAGGTCGCCGGCGATGCCATAGCCGGTCGACTTCGGCTGATCGTAGGCGAAGGTGAATTTGCGCTGCTGCGCCTCGGCGTCGGTGCCGAAAACGGCAAGGGCCGCCACTGCCGAAACGAGTGCTGCCAATGTGGTCGTTCTGAACATGGATTTTCCTCCCGAAACGTTTTTTTGCGGGACGGCTCCAGTTGAACTGCCTCGCTGGGCCAAATGTTGCAGGAATTCTGACGCCCGTCTCGCGCAAACGTGCAGATCGGCCCTGCAACATCAGTCCTCTGCAGCGCCCTTGCGGCGATGCTCGCGGCCCTCGTCTTCCATGCGCGACAAGTCGGCATCGAAGACTATGCGGTTCATGCCGGCCAGCGCCACGAAGCGCTTTCCCCGAGCGCGGCCAACCAGAGTGAGGCCGGCCTTGGTGGCGAGATCGACACCCCAGGCGGTGAAACCCGAGCGCGACAGCAAAATCGGGATGCGCATCTTTACGGTCTTGATCACCATCTCGGAGGTGAGCCGGCCCGTGGTGTAGAACAACTTGTCGTGCGGCTCGATGCCGTTGAGGAACATGTAGCCGGCGATCTTGTCGACGGCGTTGTGACGGCCCACGTCCTCCATGTAGACCAGTATGCGGTCCTCTTGCGCCAGCACGCAGCCGTGGATCGCGCCGGCCTTCAGATACAAGCTCGGCTCGGTGTTGATCTTCTTCGTGAGCGCATAGAGCCATGACGTTTTCAGGCGCGCGTCAGGGTTGAGTTCGATGCGGTCGAACTCCTCCATCAGGTCGCCGAACACGGTGCCCTGGGCGCAGCCCGAGGTCTGGGTCTTCTTCTTGAGCTTGTCCTCGTAGTCGGTCTGGCGCTTGGTGCGCACCACGATCGTGTCGATGTCTTCCGCGTGCTCGATCGCGGTGATCTCGTCGTCGGTCTTCAGCATGTTCTGGTTCAGGAGGTAGCCGACCGCCAGCAGATCGGGGTGATCGCCGATCGTCATCATGGTCACGATTTCGCGCGCGTTGAGGAACAGCGTCAGCGGCCGCTCCGTGACGACCGAGGTTTCGATTGCAGCCCCGGTCTGATCGACGCCGGCGACCAGCCTCGATAGACGCGGATCGTCGGGGGTCGGGCGGATGCGGGGCTCGGTCATGGGGGTGGGCACTTTTTCGTTGCTCGACGATCTGAACTGTTGCCAGCCGGGGCTCGGCTTACTCTTGTTTTCAGGCGGTGGTCTTCATATTGTGCCGGTCGAAGGGTCGCAGCGTCGCGGCACGCCTTGGTGTGGAGCCTCCCGGTCGCTGAAGTATGGCCAGGAACGAGAGGGTTGAACATGGTTCGTATGTTGTCCAAGCCGAAACTGAAGTCTTCCGAGGTCGAAGTCCAGTTCCCAACGCTGCTAATGACGCGCAAGTACCAGGAAGTCGACGCGCTGAATGCAGCGTTGGGTGAACTCGTCACCAAGCTCGAGAAAGAAGCCAAGAACGTCGCCGACGAGACGACCAACATCGGCGGCTTCCACTCCGACAGTAAGCTCATGAACCGCCCTGAGCCGGAAATCCTGATGCTGCGTGAAATGATCGGGGTGGCGGTGAAGGAGTACATCGACCGCTACTTCAAGGACAATTGCGCCGAACCGCCTAAGGACCTCAAGATCCGCATGTGGGGCTGGGGCATCAACATGCGGGAAGGCGACGGCAACTCACAGCATGTCCATCCCGATGCCAAGATCAGCGGCGTGTACTACCCGGTGATCCCGTCCGGCCAGCTCGGCGGTTCGAAGGCGAAGCCCGGCGGGGCGATCATGTTCAGTGATCCACGCCCTAGGGCCCACATGAACCCGGTGCAGAACCAGATCACGGAAATCGTCGTGCCGCCGGAACCGGGCATGATGATCCTGTTTCCCTCCTACTATGAGCACGCGGTCATCCCCTTCCGCGGCCCGGGCGTGCGGACCTGCATCGCGTTCAACGCGCATTTCTGAGCGCGGAGCGATCGGTAAGGGGCCTTCGGCCGGACCAGGACCTCGGGCCCTGGACCCGCTTTACAAGAGGGTTCCAAGGCGTCACGCCTTGGCGGGTGTTCGACGGCAGTGCCCTCGATCGTCTCGAACCTGTCAACGGGAATGACCAGAGATGAACCTCACCGGCAATTGGAGTTATCCGACCTCGATCAGGTTCGGCGCGGGCCGGATCGCGGAACTCGGCGCGGCGGCGAAGGGGGCCGGCATGCAGCGTCCGCTGTTCGTGACCGACCCGGTGGTCGCCGGATTGCCGATTGCCGCGACCGCGCTCGGTGTCCTCGAAGCTGCCGGCCTCAAGGCCACCGTGTTCAGCGATGTGAAACCAAACCCGATCGCAGCCAATATCGCAGCCGGTGTCGCAGCCCTCAAGGCCGGCGGGAACGATGGCGTCGTGGCATTTGGCGGCGGCTCGGCGCTCGACGCCGGCAAGGTCATTGCCTTCATGGCCGGCCAATCGCGCCCTATGTGGGACTTCGAGGATGTCGGCGACTGGTGGACGCGCGCTGATCCTGCCGGCATTTTCCCCATCGTCGCCGTGCCCACCACGGCCGGCACCGGCTCCGAGGTCGGCCGCGCCGGCGTCATCACGGATGAGACGACGCACACTAAGAAGGTGATCTTCCACCCGCTGATGATGCCGAAGGTCGTGATCTGCGATCCCGAACTGACCGTCGGCATGCCCCGCTTCATCACCGTCGGTACCGGCATGGATGCGATTGCGCATTGCCTGGAGGCCTATTTCGGGCCCACTTATCATCCGCTCGCCGATGGCATCGCCGCAGAGGGCCTGCGGCTCGCGAAGGAAAATCTGCCGCGGGTCGCTAAGGATGGCACCGATATCGAGGCACGTGCCCACATGATGTCGGCCGCGGCCATGGGCGCGACTGCATTCCAGAAGGCTCTGGGTGCGATTCATGCGCTGTCGCATCCGGTGGGCGCGCTGTACGACACGCACCACGGCATGACGAATGCGGTGTTCATGCCCTATGTGCTGGTGTTCAACCGGCCGGCGATCGAGGACAAGATCAATCGGCTCGGTGCCTACCTCGGCTTGAAGCCGGGTTTCACGCCGTTCCTCGACTGGATACTGCAGCTGCGCGCCGAGACCGGCGTGCCGCACACGCTCGCCGCGTTCAAAGTCGACGCGGGCAAGTTCGATCTGATGAGCCGCATGGCGCCCAACGACCCGACGGCCGGCGGCAATCCCATGCCGCTCGACCAAGCAGCAAGCCTGCGGTTGTTCGAAGCGGCGCATGTCGGGAAGCTTTAGCGCTTCCATTTGTGCGAATGCGGTCGACCGAACAGATGCGAAGCTCGCAAAGTGCGCAAACGCCAAATACGAGCAGAGCCCGTTGCGTGGGATGTCGCAACCGGGCTCTACCCGTGATTTACGCTTCGTGCCCTTGCCTTACGGCAGGGCAGCAAACATCGATTGGCGTTACTTCGAGACGCAGTCCTTCTTCTTCTTGTCGTAGAACTTGCCAACGCCGCACTTGCCGGGCTGGGGCTTCGCGGCCTTCGCCGTCTTGGCCGCGGCTTCGGCGGTGCCCATCGAGCCGACTGCGGAAACCGTCAGCATGCTGGCCGAGGCGAAGGCAACTGCCAGTGCGATCTTGAGTGCGCGCATTTGAATTCTCCAGGTCTACGGGTGTTGTTCATTCACTTTGTGTTTTCCGGCTGCCACGCGCCCCTTGCGGGGAACGTGCTTAGTCAGTCGGGGACCAGCCCTTCCGGCATAGCTGACCTGCAGATAGTACGGACTTAAGTCGCAATTAGTCCATGTGGGTCGCGAGCATTTTTTACGACGTGGCGCTTGTGCCACTGTTTTGGCGACGAGCATCGGGCGTCGCTGCACGGACGAAACTGCAAGCACAGCACCCCCGCGGTGCGCAGTTCCAGCGCATCAATCATGCGATATCCTGCCGGGGCACGGGGCACAGGCGCATGCAATAGTGAGGCCTGCCGCCTCGACCGACCGGAGCCACTCCCCATGACTGCCCAGCCGCAGCCGCTCGCCGGCCTCCGCATCATCGATCTGACGCGCGTGCTGTCGGGGCCATTCTGCACCATGATCCTGGGCGATCTCGGTGCCGACGTGATCAAGATCGAGTCGCCCGAAGGCGACAGCGTGCGCACGCAAGGGGCGAAGGTCGAGGGGCTGAGCTGGTACTTCGCCGGTTTCAACCGCAACAAGCGCTCCGTCGTCCTCGATCTCAAGTCGGCTGACGGCAAAAGCGCCCTTGACGCGCTGATCCAATCGGCCGACGCCCTGGTCGAGAACTTCCGTCCCGGCGTGCTCGACCGGCTCGGCTATCCGGAGGCCCGTTTGCAGGACCTGCGGCCCGGCCTCGTCGTTGGCAGCATCAGCGGCTTTGGCGCCGACGGCCCCTACAAGGATCGCCCGGCCTTTGACTTCATCGCCCAGGCCATGAGCGGCTTCATGAGCACCAACGGCCGTGCCGGCGACCCGCCGCTGCGCTCCGGCCCGCCGATCAGCGACCTTGTCGCCGGCATCTACTGCGCGCTCGGGCTGACGGCGGCCCTCCTCGGCCGCGAGCGCCACGGCGGCGGCAACCGCGTCGACGTCAGCATGACCAGCGGCATGGTCAGCCTACACGCCTATCTCGCCGCCAACTACTTCGCGACCGGCGAAGTGCCGGCCCGCAGCGGCAACGACCACCCGATCGCAGCCCCCTACGGCCTGTTTCCAACCAAGGACGAGCCGATCGCGGTCGCCCCCAACGATGACGTGTTCTTCGGCCGCCTGATGGACGCGCTCGACCTTTCCGGTGTGAAGCGCGACCCGGCCTTCGCGTCGAACCCGATGCGGGTGCGCAACCGCGAGCGGCTCAATGGCATCGTCGAAGGCGTGCTGCGCCAGCGCACCGCCGCCCACTGGATCGAGACGCTGAATGGGGCCGGCATCCCATGCGGTCCGGTGCACGACCTGGCCGGCGTGTTCACCGATCCGCAGATCGCCTCCCAGGACATGGCGATCGACGTGCCGCATCCCGGCCACGGCACCGTGCGCATGATCGGCTTCCCGCTGAAGTTCTCGCAGACGCCCTGCCGCGTCCGCCGGCCGGCGCCCGACCTCGGCCAGCACACGGACGAGGTGCTCGGCGAGGCCGGCGTCACGCGCAACCCGCGGTGAGCAAGGTCGAGAGGCTGCGCCCACGTCAGCCGCAACTGATCGACCGCACACGACACCTCGCGCGCCCGCTTGAAAGCGCCCGTATCGCGCGCCTCCTTCTTCTCGAGATATTCGCTGCCGCATTTCGTCAAGGCGCTTGTGCGGATCCACGAGTATGCGGAGGGGAGACTGAGCGTGTTCCTCGGGCCGCATCGGCTGGCCACGTTTGCTGCCGGTGGGGAGGCGATCAGCCGCGACGCACCCGATCCTGGCCGCGTGCTCGGGGCCCTCAAGGACAAGCCCTCCCGGGCGCGCAAGTGCGCGTCCTTGACCGCCCCTGCGCGCGCCGCCGTGTTGGATGTGCGGGTCGGGGCTTCGAGCCGGGCTTCAAGTCGAACAAAGAAACTGACCAAGGAAGCAAGGGGGCAAGCAGAGGGCGCAGCGTTAGCGGTGCCATGACCCGGACTGCCGAGACCGTCGAGGCACGGCGCGTGGGCGGGCCCAGACGTTGTTGGGTCCCGGCCAGCGCCGGGTCGACGGCCGTGGGTCGTCGTGCGCTCAGCCGCTGCCGGGCGACACTCCGACGCATGAGTTCAGTGCAGCACTGGTGCGCGCCAAGCTGCTGGCGTAACAGGGCGCTCCGGGCTTTGATGCGGCGGGACCGACAAGGATATCCAGCGTAATGCCGACGCCGGCACTCAAAGCAGGGGAAGACGGCACGCTGTTCGGCCGCAGCGCGGTTGTGACCGCCGTGTTGCTGATGCTGCTGGCCGGCATCATGTCGTCGCTCCTGCATATCGGCGTGCGCTACGTGAGCCCGCATATTCCAACCATCGAGATCGTGTTCCTGCGCTCGCTCTTCACGATCCTCGTGACCTTGCCGATCGTATTCCGGCCCGGGCAGGTGTCATGGCGCACCAACAATTTGCAGCTGCAGATCGCCCGCGGTCTGGTCGGCGTCTGTTCCATCACCACCTGGTACTATGCGCTCGGCCAGATGCCGCTGGCGGACGCCGGCGCGTTGAGCTTCACCACGGCGATCTTCGTCACGCTGGGCGCCGCCCTGTGGCTTGGTGAAAAGGTCGGCATCTACCGGTGGGCCGCGGTCATCGTCGGGCTGATCGGCGCATTGATCGTGCTGAAACCGGGGGCCGGCGTGCTGTCGTGGGCAGCGATCGCGGCGGCCGCCTCCAGTGCGCTGTGGGCTGGGTCGCTACTGATGTCGAAGGCGCTCGCCAAGTACGACAGCGTTACCACGATCACCTTCTATCAGCCTCTGATGATCCTGCCGCTCGCCTTCCTCGGCACGCTATCGGTCTGGACCATGCCATCGGCCGAGGTTTGGCTGTGCCTCTTTGGCATGGGTGTCACCGCGGCGATCGGCAACTACGGGTATGTGAAGGCACTGCGCATCGCCGACGTCGCCGTTTCCATGCCGGCCGACTATCTGCGCCTGATTTGGATGGCGTCCTGGGGCTATTGGCTGTTCGGCGAGATCCCGACGCTTAGCACCTGGCTCGGCGCGGCGCTGATCATTGCCGCCGCTTTCTTCATTACTGTGCGCGAACAACATCAGGCGAGTGCACGCGAGCGTGCGCGGCAGGTGCCGGCAACGACGACCGAGGAGACGAAGGCATGACCGCGCCCACCACAGCTGAAATGATCGAGGGGATCCGCGGCTGGGTCGAGATCGAGAGCCACACCGCCGACAGCGCCGGCGTCAATCGCATGATGGATTTGTGCGCGCGCGGCTGGACCGAGGCGGGCGCCAAGGTCGAACGCATTGCGGGGCGCGACGGGCTCGGCGACCTCCTGTCGGTATCGGCCCCCTGGGGTGGGCACGGACCCGGCATCCTGGTGCTGTGCCATCTCGACACGGTGCATCCGCGCGGCACGATCAAGGAACTCGCCGTCCGCGTCGAGGGCGATCGCGTCTACGGTCCCGGCATCTACGACATGAAGGGCGGCGCGTACCTGGCGTTCGCAGCCTACCAGGCGATCACCCGGGGCGGGCGCACCACGCCGTTGCCGCTGCGGTTCCTCTACACGTCGGATGAGGAGATCGGCAGTCCCTCGTCGCGCGCCCTGATCGAAGCGCAGGCCCGCAACGCCAAGTATGTGCTGGTGACGGAGCCGGCGCGCGACGGCGGAAAAATCGTGACCTCACGCAAGGGCGTCGCCCGGTATGTTCTGACGACCCATGGCCGCCCCGCCCACTCCGGCGCGCGGCACCAGGACGGCCGCAGCGCCATCCTGGAAATGGCCCGCCATGTCATCGATATCGAGGGCATGACGGACTATGCCCGCGGCGTAACGTTCAACGTCGGCCAGATCATGGGCGGCACGGCCGACAACGTGGTGCCGGCCCGATGCGAGGTAACGATCGACATGCGGGTCAAGACCATGGCCGATGCCGAGCACTTCGTGGCCCGCTTGCGTGCGCTGAAGCCCCACAATCCCGATGTCAGCGTGCAGGTGACCGGCAATCTCAACCGGCCGCCCTACGAAATGAACGAGGCCGGCGCCGCCTTGTTCGCCCATGCCAAGGGCCTGGCCCGGGATCTCGGCATCGACCTCGCCGGCGTTCTGTCGGGTGGCGGCAGCGATGGCAATTTCACGGCCCCGTTCGTTGCGACGCTGGACGGCCTCGGTGTCGACGGCGAAGGTGCCCACACGATGCACGAGCACATGCTGGCTTCCTCCCTGGAGCCGCGCATGAACCTGCAGCGCCGCCTGTTCGAGACCTTGTATTGAATGCCGGGATGGTTGCAGGTCGATTGATCGCGAAGGAGCCGTTACGATGTTCGATACATTCACCCTCGTCGTCCTGGCCGTTGCCGGACTGGTCGGTGTGATACTCGCCTACGCCGCCACCCGTCCCGATACGTTCAGCTTCCAGCGCATGAAGCACATTGCAGCGCCGGCTGAACGCGTTTATCCGCTGATCGCCAATCTGCAAGCGATGAACACCTGGAACCCGTTCGTGCAGGCGGATCCGGCGATCAAGGTAACCTACAGCGGCCCTGAGAGCGGCACCGGGGCTGCCCACACTTGGCGCGGCAACAGCCGGGTCGGCGAGGGGCGCATTTCGGTGATCGACGCCGTGGCGCCCGGCAGGATCGTAATGCGGCTCGAAATGGTGAAGCCGATGAAGGCCGATAACACCGTGCAGTTCACGCTGGCGGCGAGCGGCACCGGCACCAATGTCAGTTGGATGATGAGCGGACGGCAGCCGTTCATGGCCAAACTGATGACCGTCTTCATCGATTGCGACAAGATGGTCGGCGCTCAGTTCGAAAAGGGCTTGGATGATCTGAAGTCGATCGCGGAGCGGTGACGCCGAGCGCAATCGTTACCATTTGCGCTTCCCTGCCCCGGGAGCAAGCAATCCTCACGGAGCCTTGTCATGACCGACGACCTCGTCTTCTACACCCACCCCATGTCGCGCGGCCGCATCGTGCGCTGGATGCTGGAAGAAGTCGGCCAGCCCTACCGCACCGAGCTTCTCGAGTACGCGACCACGATGAAGGCGCCCGCCTATCTCGCGATCAATCCGATGGGCAAGGTACCCGCGCTCCGTCACGGCGATACGGTCGTGACAGAATGCGCCGCCATCTGCACCTATCTCGCCGACGCATTTCCGGGCGCGGGCCTAGCGCCGCCCCCTGGTGACCGGCTGCGCGGCACCTACTATCGCTGGCTGTTCTATGCGGCAGGGCCACTCGAGGCCGCGGTAACGAACAAAGGGCTCGGCTTCGAGGTTCCAGCCGGCAAGGAGATGATGGCCGGCTATGGCCGCCATGCGGACGTGATGGCGACGCTCGATGAGCTGCTGTCACGCCAGGACTATGTGATCGACGATCGTTTCAGCGCGGCCGACGTCTACCTTGGCTCGCACCTCGGCTGGGGCATGCAGTTCGGCGGTGTGGAAAACCGCCCCGCGTTCGAGCGCTACTGGCAACGCGTATCGCAACGGCCAGCCGCCGTTCGCGCCAAAGAGATCGACGATGCGCTGATGCCGGCGAGACCGGCGGCGCCCCGGTAATCTACCGCTCCGCCTGCTGCGGGTGCGGGTGTCTGCTGCTGCCGCAGCCCTGCTGTCGTTCCAGCTTTATGACATCAAGCTCGAAGTCGATCTCTTGAGCGCCGGCCGGAAGGTTACCGCATCGGCCGGAGAATTGGCTGGGTTGCAGAGTTTCGCGCAATCGAAGAACATCGCGCGCCTCTACGAACTGGCGAGGGAGGCGGCGTGCCAACAAATGTCGGCTGCGGATTTTCCAGCGGCATTCGCGTACAGTGTTGCGGCGGACGAGGTGTTATGAAACTAGGCATCACCGGCCACCGGCCCAATCGGATGCATATCGGTGTGGCGCGCGTCGAGGCGCGGCTTCGAGCGGCATTGCGCGCCCTGCGAAGGGGTTGCCTGGATGCAAAGGTCGCCCGGCCGATCGCCATTTCCGCGCTGGCCGAGGGTTCGGACCGACTGTTTGCAGAGGCAGCCCTTGGCATGGGCTTCAGCCTCCATGCCATCCTGCCGTTCGTGTCGACCGACTACGAGACCACGTTTGGCGACCAGGCCGATACGCCGACCTATCGGACGCTGCTCGCGCGGGCCTGCGAGGTGACGGTGCACCCTGGCACTCTCGCCGACAGTACTGCCGCCTATGAAGCCGCTGGACGGCTGACGGTCGATGGCTGCGATATCCTGGTGACCGTCTGGGATGGAAAAGCCGCTGCCGGCCGCGGGGGCACGCCCGAGATCATTCAATACGCCCTCGACATCGGCCGCCCTGTGATCTGGATCGACGCGGCACGGGATCGCCAGCCCCTGCTCCTGCGAGCACCCCGTGCGGGCGGCATGCATTCGGTGCCCGTCATGCGGCTGGCAGGGCGGGCGAAGGTCATGTCCAGCCGCCAGATCATCCGGCTGGCAACAGGGGGCAGAACCTCTCGCGCCGCCAGAAGATTTGGCCTTGCCCCCCGGTGAACAGATCGTGGCTATCCCCTGGACGTGGTTGGCTCATCGATCGAACCGAACCCGTCCCGCAGTGGCAAATCGATTCCCGTGGGGACGATTATGCCTCGTCCGGCAATCGGTTTGCATCAGCTGCTGGATCATAGGTGTCGCCCGCCGGAGGCAGAGTGAGATCGACGGGCGTGGCCGAAATCACGTCGGACTGGGACAGCACCATTTCAGCTCCAATTCTTTCGGCCCGACACCCCAGATCCTAACCCCTGCGCGCCCCGGCCACGCGCCAGTCGTGGAGGACACGTCCACCCTGCGCGTTGTTAGTCTCCCGGTCGCTCGCGAGCCAAGCGGAGGAGCTTTCCGGCAGGCCATTATTCGTGTCAAGCTCGAGCAGATCTCGACGGCAGGGCAACTGCTTGCACGACGCGCCGTGTCGACTGCGCAAGAGCAAACCCGTTGAACTTCGAAGTTTTTCGCGTCCTCCCCCTTGAACGGCGCTATCGCATTTGGGCGGGCACCAAACGGTGAAAACGAAGGCCAATCCTTCCACTGCATCCTGGACGAACCATATCGGTTTGAGTCCCGCGCACCCTCGGGCTACTGTCGCGCGCAGGTCATGCTATCACAGTCACGGCAGGTCATATTCCGCAGACCAGCGCCTGCGCACACAACCGGGAGTGATCGTGGCACAACGTTCCAAGTCCGGCAAAGCCGTTGCTGCGAAACCACAGCACGAATCGATCAAGCCCGCTCCCCCCCAGTCCTTCCCGACGCCTGAACAGATCCTTGACTTCATCCGCAGCGCCGATGAGACGGTGGGTAAGCGCGAGATTGCGCGCGCGTTCGGCATCACCGGTGACGGGCGCGTGAAGCTGAAGCAGATCCTCGGCGAACTGTCGCGCGAAGGGAAACTGGCCGGCAACCGCCGCGAGTTCCGTGAAAAGGGCGCCCTGCCCCCCGTCGCAACCGTTGAAGTCATTGCCCGCGACGGCGACGGCGAGTTGATCGCTGAGCCGGTCGTGTGGGACAACGAGGAAGCCGAGCGCCCGAAACTGCGTCTCAGCGTCCCCGATACAATCGAGGGCGAGGGCGGACCCGCGATCGGCATCGGCGACCGCGTGCTCGCGCGCATTTCCCCCCTCGACACAGCCGAAGGCGACATCGCGCACACCGGGATCGCCATCAAGCGGCTGCCGCGCGAGAAGCGGCGCCTGCTCGGTATCTTCCGCACACACACCCGCGGTGGCGGGGCGATCCAGCCGATCAATCGCTCGGAGCTGCGCGAGTGGGCACTGCAGAAGGGCGATGAGGGCGACGCGCGTGACGGCGATCTCGTCCGCTTCGACCTCGCCCGGCGCGGCCGTAACGCGATCCCCCAGGCGCGCGTCGTCGAAGTGCTCGGCAATCCCTCCGACAGCCGCAAGATCAGCTTGATCGCCGTCCACGCCCACGGCATCCCGGACGACTTCCCAGAGAGCGTGGTGATCGAAGCGGAGGCGCTGCAGTCGCCGGCCATGGACGGACGCGTCGACTTGCGCCAGCTGCAGCTGCTGACGATCGATCCCGTGGACGCGCGCGATCACGACGACGCCGTGCACGCGAACCCAGATCCGGACCCAAACAACGCAGGCGGCTTCATCGTCCACGTGGCGATCGCCGACGTCGCGCATTTCGTGCGCGCCGGCACCAAGCTCGACCGCGAGGCACAATTGCGCGGCAACTCGGTCTATTTCCCCGACCGCGTGGTGCCGATGCTGCCCGAGCGCATCTCGAATGATCTGTGCAGCCTTCGCGAAGGGGAAGACCGCGCCTGTCTCGTCGTGCGCCTCATCTTCGACCGCAACGGCCAGAAGCGGAGCCATACGTTCCTACGCGCGATGATGCGGTCGGCCGCCAAGCTCAGCTACCAGGAGGCGCAGGCGGCGATCGACGGTCAGCCGTCGGCCAAGGCAGCACCACTCCTCGAAACTGCACTGAAACCGTTGTGGGCTGCCTATGCGGCGCTTGCCCGGGCGCGTGATCGGCGCGGCCCCCTAGATCTCGATCTGCCCGAGCGCAAGATCATCCTCGACGACCAGGGCCGCGTGAAGGGCGTGTTCATTCCCGAACGCCTTGTCGCCCACCGGCTGATCGAAGAGTGTATGATCCAGGCGAATGTCGCCGCTGCCGAAACGCTCGAGCAATTGAAAAGCCTATGCGTCTATCGCGTGCACGACCAGCCCTCGAAAGAGAAGCTGAAGTCGCTGAAGGACGTACTCGACAGCCTGAAGCTCACCTTTCCAGGCTCAGGCGCGGTGAAGGCTGCCATGTTCAACAAGGTGCTGGCCGATGCCAAGGGCGTCGAAGTGCCCGAACTCGTCAACGAGATCGTGCTGCGGTCCCAGGCGCAGGCCGAATACGCCGTCGACAACTATGGCCACTTCGGACTCAACCTGTTGAAATACGCCCACTTCACCTCGCCGATCCGGCGCTATGCAGACCTGCTCGTGCACCGGGCCCTGGTGGCCGCTTGCAAACTCGGCGAGGGCGGCATGGAGGCCGTCGAAAAGTCCCGCCTGCGCGATGTCGCAAAGCAGATCTCGGATGCCGAGCGACGCGCGATGGCGGCCGAGCGCGAGACAACCGACCGGCTGATCGCGTCCCACCTCGCCGACCGGATCAACGCGACGTTTGCCGCCCGCATCGCTGGCGTCACCCGCTCCGGCCTGTTCGTGCGGCTGAAGGAAACCGGCGCCAACGGCTTCATTCCGGTGTCGACCTTGGGTCAGGAATTCTTCGAATACGCGGAAGAGTTGCAGTCGCTGGTCGGCACCCGCACCGGCGGCGCGTTCCGGCTCGGCGACGAGGTCGAAGTCAAGCTGATCGAGGTGATCCCGAGTGCGGGCGCCATGCGCTTCGAGATGATGAGCGAGGCGAAAAAGGGACACGTCAGCCTGATGAAGGGGTGGCGGCCGAAGCGCATGCCGGGCGTTCGCAAGCGGCGCGGACCGGGGCGGCGCTGAACGACGCCTGCAACGCCGGTGCGCGAATCAGCTATAGGCTTATCCACAGCCTTGATCGAGCAGGAGCGCGCGATGGCCGACGTGAAGACGATGCTGGTAACGCCGGGTGGCAAATTCTCGGTATCGAAGGCGATCAAGCGCCTGGTGCAAGTCGCGTGCGGGGCAGCGTTGAGCGCCAGCGTCATTGGCCTCCTGATGGTCACCAACGGCATGCTCACCGGGCGCGGCACGTTGGTGCAGTGGGCCGGCGTGTGGATCAAATTCGTCCAGCGCGGCGATATTTTCGCCACCATCCTGCTGACCGCCGCCACCACGGTCGCCTTCATCTACTGGCAGCGCGACAAGGAACGCAGCGCCCGCTGAGACGCGGCACCGCTGGCTCTATCCCGCCAATCTGATCAACCGGCGCAGCTTGGCGCGCTGGTTCTTCTCGTTTTCCTGATAGGCGATGGTACTGACGAAGCCGCCCTTGGCATCGAACAGGTAAACGGTTGCCGTGTGGTTCATGGTGTAATCGCGACCGCCGCCCGGCACTTTCTCATAGATCACGCGGTAGGCCTTGGCGATCGAGGCCACCTGTGCCGTGGTGCCGGTCAGCGCGGTGATGCGCTTGTCGAATGACTTCATGTAGTCGGCAAGAAACTCCGGACTGTCGCGCTCCGGGTCGATCGACACGAACAGGATGCGCAGCTTGTCGGCGTCGCCCTGGAGCTCTTCAAGCCGGCTCGTCATGTCAAGCAGCGTGGTCGGGCACACGTCCGGGCACCGCGTGAAGCCGAAGAAGATCGCATAGGGCTTGCCGGCGAGATCACGCTCGGTGACCGGCTGGCCGGTGTGGGCGGTCAACTGGAACGGACCACCGATGCCCGCTGCGCCCCCGATCACCCGCTGGATGTCGGGCGCCCGCGCCGTGATGAAATATATGCCAGCCCCCGTCAGGCAAACCGCAACGGCGATCCATGCGGTGAGCCGGATCGTCCGCAACAGGTTAGTGGTTTGCATGGCTGCCTGCTCCCGAATGCGAGCCAGCAGCCGGTGCGCCATGACTATGCTGACCGGACGATGTGGCACCAGCCGCCTCGACCTTGTATTCGACCTCGACGGTACCACTCTTTTCGAACACGAGCGTGCCCTTCACTTTCTTGCCCGTTTCCAGCGGCGCGGACAGGTCCAGGAACATGACGTGGAAGGCGCCGGGCTTCAAGACCACCGTCTCGCCAGGCTTGATTTCGAGCCCGCGATCCAACTGACGCATGCGCATGACGCCGTCGTTGACGGACATCTCATGGATTTCGAAGCGAGCGGCAGTGACGACCGTGCCGCCGATCAGGCGATCAGGCACCGTCCCTGTGTTGGTCAGCGTCATATAGCCACCTGCCACCTTGGCGGCCGCCGGCGGCAACCTCGTCCAGGGACGGCTGATCTTGATCGCTCCGGCCTGATACTCGTTGGCGAACGCTGGTAGCGCGAACGACGCCAGGGCAACGGCGGCGAGCATCGCACAACGCAAGATGATCCGATACATCAACTGGAGTTCCTTGTGGTATCGTGACGGTCGACTGCGCCAGCGTAGCATGTGTGCCCGCAGCACCAGAAACGCCACCGGGCGCACCGCCGCAAGGCGGATTGGTATAACAGTGACGGCACGCGGGTAGCGGACATGATGCCAGACGTGTGCAACCAGTGCCAATCCAGATCAAGTGGAGCGTCGTCGCAGCCTGTGCTTAAGAGTAAACCTCGGCGCGCTGCCCCGCTTCGCCCACAATCTTGGGCACAGTGCGTGACATCGTTAACGGTGAGCCCTCCGTTCCCGCCATGACTGTGCTGACGCCCGACATCCTCCAGGCCGAGATCGCAATTGTCGAGCTGACGAACGCGTTTCGGGCTGAGCAGAAGCTGAGCCCGGTCACGGTCGACGCCAAGCTCACCGAGGCTGCCCGCGCCTACGCGCGCTTTCTCGCGGCGTCCGACTTGTTCTCACACACGGCGGACGGGCGCCGCCACTCTGACCGGGCCACCAGCGCCGGCTATCGCTATTGCATCGTGACGGAAAACCTTTCGCTCAATCTCGATAGCCGGGGTTTCGAGACCCGCCAGCTCGCGCGCGATGCCGTCGAAGGCTGGAAAGAGTCGCCCGGACACCGCCGCAACCTGGTGACCCCCCATGTCACCGAGATCGGCGTTGGAATCGCCAAGGTTCGCGGCGAGGAGAAATACCTCTCCGTGCAGCTGTTCGGGCGGCCGGAAACGCTCAAATACGAGTTCAAGATCCAGAACGGCCTGACCGACCGCGTCACCTACACGTTCAGCGGCCAGTCACATGAAGCGTCGCCGCGCGAGGTGATCACGCACAACGCGTGCACACCCGACCCACTGGTGTTCGAGCGCGCCGGACCGCCGCTGCTCGGACGCCGGCTGTCGGGTCGATATCTGGCCCGCGATGGCGATCTGTTCACCTTGCGGCCGGCGCCGGGCGGCGGCGTGATCATCGACGTGTCGTCAAAGCCGCAGCCAGCGCGCGCAACATTGAACCGTTGATGCGCTGAGCTCGCCCCGCGATGCAGCACTCAGAGCGCCGCTGCCGGCCATGAGGGGCGCGGTTGCACCGGCGCTCCTGCAAATCGGGCGCGAAGCCGGTTGAGCTCGCACCCGATTGTTATTTCATTTCCACAGCTTATCCGCGCAGACGGTTCTTCACGATGCGCGGGAACTCGTCGGGCGTCCCGAATTCAGGCGTCTGATCGCCGTAGCCGTTACCTTGCTGCGGCGTCGACCCACGGCCGGGCCCCTGCTGCTGGGCGCCCTGTGCGCGGGCTTCCTCGTTGCTCCACCAGCGATCCTGCGGCGATACGGCTGGTGCCGCTGCGGTGCGTGACGAGGGCTGGCGCTGCTGGACTGGTGCCGGATGGGCGACTGGTGCGGACTGCTGCACAGTCGATCCTGTGAACCAAGCATCGATCAGATCGATCTCCTCGGCCGACAGATTGAGCCCCTGATCGCGGCATCGACCCGCCACATAGTTGCGGAACCGGCTTGAGAACAGGCTGGCGGATGCCCCTTGCTCGAACCAGGGGTCCTGCTCGCTCACCACCTCCACGACGAAACGCACGTCGTCACGACGGACCTCGAGATTTAACTCGTGGGCGCGAGCGATGATGTTGGTCAAGGTCTGCGCGCCGAGCAATCCGCGCTCGGTGATTTCCTGCGCCAGGACCTCGAACAGGATGCGATATTCCGGCGGCGACAGGGGAGGAGCCTGGCTGGCATCGTGAATGCGGGCGATCGACTGCTGCAACTCGGACGCCTGGTCTGCCGCACGCGGGGCGGCATGCACGGGCGCTGCCATTTGCGGCTGGACCGGCGCCTGCGGCGCCCGCGCCGGCTGTGCGGGCGCCGCATACTGCGGCGGCGCCACATGCGCCTGCAGACGCGGGTCGATCGACGGACGGCGCTGCTGCGGTGGTTGCTGCGGGGCCGACGCCTGGGCCGGGATCATATCCGCATCCCGCAGGCCTGCCGCGGCACGGCTGGGTTGCTGCTGGCGTGGGGCGGCCTGAGGTTCGACGTAGGCGGCTGCCGCACTGAAACCTGGACGCTCGATCCGCGCCTCCCGCATGTCCAGCCGCGGGTCGGGCCGAACGGCTGCCTGCGGCTGGTGGCGCATTTCCTGCACCTGATCGGCGTGGGCAATCTGCTTCTGCGCCTCGAAGGGATGTTCGACCGGCAACGTGCGGCGGACCTCGAACGCCAGATAGGGCGGTTGGTCGGTCAGGCGGATGTCATCCGGCAGCGCCCGCAGCAGTAATTCGCGGAAACTGCCGGCACCTGCCCAGTTGGTTGCGATCGTCTTGTCGTGGCCCAGCGCCCGCATGGCACGGTCGGCCAGCGCTTCGAGCGGCAGCGGCACGGCCGACGTGCGCACGGCGCCGACGACTTCCGCGATGATGTCGTGCGCGATGGTCTCGTTTTGCGCGCTGGCTGTGATCACGGCCGGTGCATCGCCCACCTTCTGGCCGGGCAACCGGCCCTCCAGCAGCAAACCGATCAGGTCCGCCTCGCGGATCTCCCCATCGCTGATCGCGGTATAGGGCGCAGCCGTATAGTCGTTGGCGAAAATCACCGTGCGGCGGGCATGGGCGCGCAACCGGTGCAGCACCGGCGTGAAATCAGCATCGCCTGAGAGGATCACAAACTCGTCGAAGTAGGTGTCGTGCGTCAGATAGTCCCGCACGTCCATGACCATGCGGATGTCTGACGAGTTCTTGAGCTGCGCGGTGAGGGGCGGGCAGTCGACGATCTCGAACCCCGCACGCAGGAAGTGGTGCCGCACGAACGGGAACGAGTTCATGTCCGTCGAGTTGTCGGTCGAATTGCGGCGCGGCACGGGATTGCCGTAGCAGCGATTCATCACGATGCGACGCTGCACGTTGCTGCCGAACCCGTTGGTCGGCGTGATCAAGCGACCGGTCTCGATCTCCTTCACCCACGACAGCGCATCCTTGGCGAAACGCTTGGCGGCTTCCTCGCTCTTGCGCTTCAGCGACAGATAGATGTTGTCGTAGTCGACAAACACAGCGCTCAAAGTGGGTCCCGAGGACTGGCGCTTCATAGGGGTGAACTCCTGCGTTTTATTCGAAACTGCGGTTGAACGCGAACCTCGGTGAGTCGCACGCACACCGCAAGCGCAGGTGGGACGCGCTCCCACGCGATCCGGCAAATGCATGGAAAAACAGATAGATGACCGCGTTGGTCATAGCGAAAAATGGTGGATAAGCCGAACTTCGCCACGTTTGCTACGAGCGATTGCCATGTTTTGGGAGCACGGGCGGTGCGACTGGCCGCAACACCTTGAACGGCACGCCATACCAGGGCACAAGGCTCCCAACGCAAGGAAATGGGAAGGCATGGCCGGGTGAGCATCAGCAATCACGCACAGTCCGTGACGACGATCGGCCTGTTGCGGCGCCTCGCGCGGGACCGGTGGCGCAAGCATCTGGGCAGCTACATTCTGGCGTTCGGCCTCATGGCCGTCGTCGCCGGCGCCACGGCCGGCAGCGCCTGGATGATGAAGAACGTGATCAACAAAATCTTCGTCGAGCAGAACCGCGAGGCAGCCGTCTGGATCCCGCTGATCATCGTCGGGCTGTTCGTCGCCAAGGGCTTTGCTTCCTATTTCCAGGAAATCACCATAAGCCGGATTGGCAACCGGATCGTGTCTGACATGCAGAAGCGGATGTTCGATCACCTGCTGCGCATGGATGTGGCGTCCTACCAGCGCCTTGCTTCGGCCGATCTGATCTCGCGCATTACTCACAGCGCCACCGCCGCGCGCGAAATGCTGAATACCGTAACGGTCAGTATCGGGCGTGACCTGCTGACCCTCGTCGGCCTGGTGTTCGTGATGGTGGCGCAGGACCCGCTCATGTTTGCGGTCGCCGGCACGGTCGGCCCGATCGCCTATTTCGGATTGAGCCGCCTGACCAAGCAGGTCAAGCACTCCGCCGGCCGCGAGTTGCGCTCGACCGCCAATATCGTCGGCATCATACGCGAGACCGTGCAGGGCATCCGCATCGTCAAGGCATTCCAGCTCGAATCGGCGAGCCGCAAGCGCATGTTCGATGCGATCGAAACCACCGAGCGCATCGGCAATCGCTTGGTGCGCATCCAGGCGAGCGTCAACCCGATGATCGAGACCCTGGGCGGCTTCGCGATCGCCCTCGTCGTGTTCTACGCCGGCTGGCGCAACATAAGTTCCGCCGAAGCACCCGGCCAGTTTTTCGCGTTCGTCACCGCGCTCCTGCTGGCCTCGGATCCGGCCCGGCGGCTGTCGCGCCTGCATCTCAATCTAGCGATCAATGCACAGATTGTCCGCACCATGTATGAGTTGCTCGATACGCCGGTATCCGAGCACGATGAGCCCGATCTGCCGGCACTGGCGGTTGCCAAGGGGCACATCGCCCTGCGCGACGTGATCTTCGCCTACGACGAGGCGAAACCGGTGCTGACGGGACTGACGCTCGATGTTCCAGCGGGCCGCACCACGGCACTGGTCGGTACTTCGGGCGGCGGCAAGAGCACCATATTCAACCTGCTGCTGCGGTTCTGGAACCCGCAGTCCGGCGTGATTGCGATCGACGGCCAGGCGATCTCCGCGGTCAAGCTTGTGTCCCTGCGCCGCCACATCGCTCTCGTCAGCCAGGACGCGTTCTTGTTCGAAGGATCGGTGCGCGACAACATCCGCGCCGGCATGGAACAGGCGACCGACGCCGACATCGAGGCTGCGGCACGGGCAGCACATGCCGATCTGTTCATCCGCGGCCTGCCCCAGGGCTACGACACGCCGGTCGGTGAACTTGGCAGCCAGATCTCCGGCGGCCAGCGCCAGCGCATTTCGATCGCCCGGGCGTTCCTGAAGAACGCGCCGATCATACTTCTCGACGAGGCGACGTCGGCGCTCGACAGCGAAACGGAGCAGCAGATCCAGCTGGCCATCGACGAATTGACAAACGGCCGCACCACGGTCGTGATCGCCCACCGGTTGTCGACCGTGATGAAGGCCGATCTGATCCACGTGATCGACGCTGGCCGCGCGATCGAATCTGGCACACACGCCGAATTGCTCGCGCACGACGGCATTTATGCCCGGCTTTATCGCATGCAGTTCGCCGATCACCGGACAAGCGGCTGCGCGACAGCTGCCGCCGGCACTGCTGGTTGAACGGCGACGCTGCCGGCGCGCTTTCAGGCCATGCGGGGCCCGGCATGAACGGACCACCAAACCTCATGTTTGTTCAAATGAAAAATGACATCGATAATATTATAAACTCCCTTATCATTCAAACGTTACATTCAGGAATGATTATACTGCTTCACACATGATCTGGAAAAACCTGCCGTACCCCTCGCCATTTCGCTCGCCTAATGGGGAAAATCGGCAGCAAAACTCCCCGCGTGTGACCAACGAACAGGTGCATCATGGATTTTGTCGACAACGCCGAAACGCTTGAAGCCGGCAAGGCCTCCGCCGAATTCGCCCAGCGCCGCGCAGCGCTCCGCCCGGTGCCCAAGGATTGCCGCGGCCTGCATGCCGCCCTCGCCCAGGAAGCGCACGACACCGCATTGCTGGTGGCCGCGACCGGCAGCATCGTCAACGCCATCGTCGCCTGCAAGCGCCCGCAACTGCGCGCCAGCATGGCGACCTATCTGCCGGCCCAGCCAACGCTGTTTCCGGCCGCGATCAGTTCGAACTCGGTGTCGGAAGCGCTCACCCCGCAGACCATCCAGGGCATGAGCGCCTTCTACAGCATCGTCGCGTTCGCCCGCGCCGCAACGTACAATTACACGGCCAAGCGCGAACCGGGCGGCATCACGGGGCCGATCAGCATGGAGACGCTGAGCGAGGCCTGGCAGTCGGCCGCCATGCAGGCCATCGGCGTGCTGACGACCGTCGGATTTCTCGACAAGAAGTCGGGACTGTTCGAAGCCACCGGCGACAATTCGGCGTCCCTTCGGCTGGTCGAAATGCTGTGGGGCGTGACGGCCGGGCGTTCGCCCTGCGTACGCATCGATGGTGCGGTGATCGTGCCGGGCTGGATCGAACGGCGCTCGCACCTGCGGCGGGAGATCAACGCGCCAGCCACGATGACGCTCAACGGAGTGCGCCAGCGCGTGACGGTCCGCGACATGTCGGCCGGCGGCGTCGGCCTGGAGGGCGGCGAAAGCGTGCAGCCTGGCGATACGGTCAGTATTGCGCTTGGCAGCGGCGTCAAGTTCGACGGGGTCGCCGTGTGGAATCGCGACGGCCGGGTCGGCATCAAATTGTCATCGCCGTTGGCGAGCCCGGTCAGCGAGGATTAAAGCGGCCTCGCGTGACACGCATCAACCCGTCGTTAAGACTTCGCTGCCAGCATGACAGTCCGTTGTGGCGCTGCTGCCCGTTACCGTGGGAGACCCGATCATGCTGTGCTGGCTGGTCGTTGACGATTCCGATGTGATCCGCAAGGTCGCCCGGCGCGTGCTCGAAGATATGAACTACCTCGTGCTCGAGGCCGACAGCGGCGAGGCGGCCCTGCAGCAGTGCCTGCGGGCGATGCCGGAAATCATCCTGCTCGACTGGCACATGCCCGGCATGTCGGGCCACGACGTGATGACCGCCTTGAAATCGATCCCCGCGGACCGGCAACCGGTCGTCGTCTATTGCACGACGGAAAATGATCCGCAGGACCTGAGCCGCGCATTTGCGGGCGGCGCGCAAGCCTACCTGATGAAGCCGTTCAACCGCGCGATCCTGAAATCGAAAATCGCAGAAGTGGTACGGCTGGCGGCGTAACCGTCAGCTTGATTTCCGCGATGCGAGCGTAACCCCGGCGAAGATGAGAACCAGGCCAACTGCGTGATGCAGTCCGATCGTTTCCCCTAGCAGCAGCGTCGATAACAGCGCCCCATAGAGCGGGATCAGGTGTAGGAACACGCTGGCACGGGCTGCACCGATCTTCTCGACGCCGTGCGACCAGCAGCCGTAGGCGATGACGCTGGCAAAGATGCCGACGTAGGCGACCGTACCTGCCGTCAACCAGTTCGCCCGCAACGGCTCGCCATCCTGTGCCTCTAGGATAGCCAGCGGGACATTGGCCAGCGCCGACACCACCGACAGCGCGATGATGAAAGTCATCCAATGCATCGCCGGCCGGAGCCGGAGACACGCACTGTACACGGCAAACAGCGCCATGTTGGCGAGAATGATCAGATCGCCGCCATTGAAGTGCAACGCCGCCAGGACCGCCGGATCGCCCTTGGCGATGATGACGAGCACGCCTGCAAACGAAGTCACAATGCCGACCACCTGGGTCAGCCGCACCGAATCGCGAAAGATCAGGCCGCCGGCGAGCACGATGAAGGCCGGCACCGTCGAATTGAAAACGGCGGCATGGAACGCCACCGTGTATTGCAGGCCGATGAACTGCAGCGTGCCGAAAATGCCGCCGCCGGCCATGGCCAGCAGCACCAAGGTCCACGGCTTAGCGGTCAAGGCCGGCCAATCGCGGCGCAGATGAGGAAGGGCAAAGGGCAGCAGCACGAGTGCCGCCAGCGTCCACCGCAGCACCGCGAGCCCACCCGGCGGCACATCACCGGCGATTGCGCGACCGATGATGTGATTGCCTGACCAAAACAACGGACCGATCGCCAGCAGCAGATAGGGGTTGGTCAACAGCGCCGCCCGGTGCGGGTGTCGCGGTCGGAGCAACTGTCCCGGATCGCTCAGGGTGCGGTTTTGAGGGGCGTCCATTGGACTCATACCCTACCCTCTCACAGGTGATCGCGCGAGGACGACCCGCAGCCTGGTTGGCACTGCAGCCATGCCGTTGCTACAAGTCCGTTGCATCCACTCGCAACAAGGCCCGCCGCCCCGTGCTCAAAGTCGATCGATTAGCAATTGCCGGACTTCCGCCGTTATCGTTCGACGTGGCCGCGGGCGACTGCATCGCGATCGAAGGACCGTCCGGCTCCGGCAAGACGCGCATCCTGCGTGCCATCGCCGATCTCGATGCGGCGGGTGGCTATGTCTCGCTCGAAGGTGCGGAGCGCACCGAGTTGCCGGCCCCGGTCTGGCGGCAGCGCGTGCGCTATGTCTCCGCCGAACCCGCCTGGTGGGCGGATACGGCGAGGGCCCACGTCACACGTGCGCCGGACCGACATCGTTTCGAACGCATGGCCGGTTCACTGGGGCTCGCACCCGGCCTGCTCGATGCGCCGATTGCCCGGCTGTCGACCGGCGAGCGCCTGCGCCTCGGCCTCGCGCGGGCGCTCGCCGATGAGCCGCGCCTCATCCTGCTCGACGAGCCGACCGGCGCGCTCGACGCCACCGCGACCGCGCTGACCGAGGAACTGATCCGCTTCCAGCTACTCGCCCGCCGTGCGGTCATCCTCGTCAGCCACGACCGCGCGCAGATCGATCGCCTCGCCCAGCGCAGCCTGCTGCTGGGTGCTGCCATGGCAACAGCCGCACAGCCAGCCGGGGCCGACGTTACTCGTGCACCTGCTGCCGCCACGGCCGACGAAAGGGTCGCAACCCTGGCCCGACGCTGGGGTACTCAGCCGTGACCTATCATCCGCTCGGTGTTTTCGATCTGTTGTTCGCCGGCTTGCTGTTGTGTCTCAACGCAGGAGTGTCGATCGGCTTCCGCCTGGGGCTCGAACGAACGCTGCTGATCGCAGCGCTGCGCATGGTGGTCCAACTCGGCGCCGTCGGCTTCATCTTGAAGTTCGCCTTCGAGCAGGGCTCGCCGGGGCTGACTGCGGCCCTGGCCGGCATCATGATTTTGGTCGCCAGCTGGGACGCCGTCGCCAGATCGAACCACCGGATCGGCGACGCGTGGCAGCACTGGGGCCTCGGGGCGTCGGCCATGCTGTTCAGCGGGCTCGTCGGCACGCTGTACTGTGTCACCCTGCTGATCGGCAGCGAGCCGTGGTGGAGCCCACGCGCGTTGCTGCCGATCCTGGGCATGGTGCTCGGCAACACATTGACCGGCGTCAGCCTCGTGCTCGACACCTTGGCAACGACCACCCGGCGCGAACGGGCAGCGATCGAAGCCCGGCTGGCGCTCGGCGCGACACGGATCGAGGCGCTGCGCGAGTGTCTGGCCAGTGCCTTGCGCACCGCCCTGCTGCCGATCGTCAACAGCATGGCCGCGGCCGGCATCGTCTCCCTGCCCGGCATGATGACGGGACAGATCCTGGCCGGTGCCGATCCGGTGGAGGCAGCCAAGTACCAGATCATGATCTTGTGCGTGATCGCCGGCACGACCGCCCTTGGCGTACTGCTCGCCGGCATCGGCGCGGTCTGGCTGCTGACCGACAACCGCCACCGCTTGCTTTCTGAGCGGCTCGTAAGCGCACCGGGTCAGGATGCAACTTCCGTGCGGTAGCTCGGCGAGATTGCGGCGCGGCGAACGGCAATGTAACATGCAACCGCTGGCAGGCGTCGAGCGGGTTGCGACGAAAGGGCGTGCGACATGCTTGATCGCGACCTGCTGGTGAGAATCGAGCGTGCGGGCGTGCATGCCTGGCCGGCCAGCGACGTCGTCGAACGCGACGGCTGGCTGTGGCGGTTCTCCCACGGTGGTTCGCAGCGCGCCAATTCGGTGTCGGCGCTGTCCTATTCGGGCCGCGACGTGGACGCGGCTATCGATGCGGTCGAAGCGCACTATGGCGCCCGCAAGGTGCCGGCGATGTTCCAGGTTTCCGATGTGTCGGAACCGGACGATCTCGATCAGCGGCTGGCGCAGCGTGGCTATCGCATCAACGATGGCTGCGTTACGCTGGTGAAGGCGATCGAACCTTCAGCTGAAATGCCGCTTGGCACGATATACTTTGACTGTGCCGCATCAGACTGGTTCGCTTGCTATGCGAGCGTGATCACGCCCGCCCGCCGGCGCACCGCCCCGCAGATCCTGCAGCGAATCCCGCAGCCTCGCGCCTTCTGCGGAGTTGTGCGCGAGGGCCGCATCGCAGCCACCGCACTCGCCGTCGCGAACGATGACATCGTCATTGCCGAGTGCGTCGCGACGCTGGCCGAGGTGCGCGGCACGGGGGCTGCGAGCGCCGTCATGCGTGGCCTCGAAGCATGGGGCGCAGCACAGGGCTGCCGGCTGGCTGCCCTGCAGGCGGTCGAGACCAACCTGCCCGCACAAGCCCTGTATCGCCGGCTCGGCTATTGCGTGCACGGGCGCTATCACATGCGGGTCAAGGATTAGCCCGCGTCACGCCTTCACGTCGGCTGCGACCCTCATCGAGATCATCTTGTCGGGATCGCGCACGGGCTCGCCCCGCTTGATCTTGTCGACATTGTCCATGCCTTCAACCACGTGCCCCCAAGCCGTATACTGCCTGTCGAGGAAGCCCGCATCGTCGAAGCAGATGAAGAACTGGCTGTTGGCGCTGTCCGGGCTCGACGAGCGCGCCATCGAACACACGCCGCGCACGTGCGGTTCGGCGTTGAACTCGGCCTTGAGGTTCGGCTTGCTCGAGCCGCCGGTGCCAGTGCCCTTCGGGCAGCCGGTCTGCGCCATGAAGCCCTCGATCACGCGATGGAACACGATGCCATCATAGAAGCCTTCGCGGGCGAGCGCCTTGATGTGGGCAACGTGCTTCGGCGCCAGGTCGGGACGCATGGCGATCACCACGCGGCCCTTGGTGGTCTCGATGATGAGCGTGTTCTCGGGGTCTTTGATGGTGGCCACAGGTGGCTCCTGTTGGTTGGGAGACGCGTTGAGGTGTCGGGGCGTGAGAGCGTGAACCATGATCTCACGCTCACTGACCACTCACGTTCACTCGCGCTGCACTACTTCGCATCCGAAGCGAGATAGGCCTTCACGATGATGTCGGGGGTGGCAGGAGGTTGGCCCTTGGCAATGCCATCGACGAAGGTCATGCCATCGATCACGCGACCCCAGGCTGTATATTCGCCGTTGAGACCAGGGGTCTCCGCGAACATGATGAAGAACTGACTGTTGGCGCTGTCCTTGGAGGCCGAACGCGCCGCCCCGACGACGCCGCGCCGGAACGGGGTCGGCGTGAATTCTGCAGACAGATTGCCGTACTTCGAGCCGCCGGTGCCGGTGCCGGTCGGGTCGCCGGACTGGGCCATGAAGCCCGGGATGACGCGATGCCACTTGATGCCGTTGTAGAAGCCATCCTTGGCCAGCTGCTTCACGCGTTCTACATGCTTCGGCGCAAGAGCTGGCAGCAATTCGATCGTCACCTTGCCGCTCTTCAATTCGAGAATGAGCGTATTGGCCGGGTCCAGCTTGGGTGCGGGCGCTGGCGTAAGGGTCGTCTGTGCGCAGGCAGTGGTAGCGGCAAAACACAGGCCGAGGGCGGCGACGAGGGGCAGTAAGCGCATTGCAGGCAACTCCGTTGGCAGACTGTTTGTGGCGGGCCGACGCGGTTGCGTCCCCGCCCGCCAGAGTCGCTCGCCTTATGGCGGTAAATTGGCAAGGCGGCAACCGGCAGCACAATAGTGATATGTCCGGCACTTGGCAGCTGGTACTTGGCCGCGCGGCGCTGTTCACCCCGCCAGCGGCTTCGCAGCCCACACCTCGGCCTTGGCACCTGTCAGCGCTGTGATCGAGGATTTTCCGGAATGCTGGACCGCTTCCGCCAGATGCGACTTGATGGCGCCGATCAAGCCGGGCCCCTCATAGATCAAGCCGGTATAGAGCTGCAAAAGGGTCGCACCCGCTTCGATCTTGGCGCTCGCGCTGCCGGGACTGTCGATGCCACCGATGCCGATCAGCGGAACCCGCCCCGCGGTCAGCTGGTAGACGCGCGCCAGCATCACGGTCGAGCGATGAAACAGCGGCCGCCCCGACAACCCGCCCGCCTCCGTCGCGTCGGCGATGCCATCGAGCCCCGGCCGCGCCAGCGTGGTGTTCGAGACCGCGATGGCATCGACTTGGTTCGCCACCAGCCGGGCGACGATCGCTGCCAGATCGTCTTCGGCGATGTCCGGTGCGATCTTGACGAAGATGGGCCGGCTGGTCCCGCCGGCTGCCTTGCATTCGCGCGCCGCCATCACGCGGCCGAGCAGTTCGTCGAGGACGGCGGGAGCCTGCAGATCGCGCAGGCCTGGCGTGTTGGGCGACGAGATGTTGACCATGAAGTAGCTGGCCACGTCCCAGAACGTCTCAACGCCGGCCACATAGTCGGCCGCACGATCGGCGCTGTCCTTGTTGGCACCGATGTTGACGCCGACGATGCCGCCGCGGCCCGCCCGCGCCCGCAGTCGGGCGAGTGCTGCCGCATGACCGCCATTGTTGAACCCGAGCCGGTTGATCATGCCGTTCTGCGCAACCAGCCGGAACACGCGTGGCGTCGGATTGCCCATTTGCGGTTGCGGCGTGACGGTGCCGATTTCTGCGAATCCGCAGCCCATGCCGAGGACGGCGTCGGGAACGCGCGCATCCTTGTCGAATCCGGCCGCGATGCCGAGCGGATTGGCAAAGTTCAAACCGGCCAGCGACACCGCGACGCGGGGGTCCATCACTGCCGTATCGCGCGGATAGACTCCAGCTTCTAGACCCTTCAGCGTTGCCTCGTGCGCCTGCTCGGGTGGCAATGCGAACAGCATCGGCCGGGCAAGATGGAACATCGACGTCAGCATCACGCCACTCCCTCGGGCAGAACAGGTATGCCATCGCCATCGAGCGCGAGCAACCGCACCCACAGCGCCGTCGCGGTCGGCAGCGGACCATAGAGGTGCGGGAATAGCTCGCCCCCGCGCGACCGTTCCCAACGCAGGTGAGGTCCGAGGCCGTCGGCATCGAACGCGATCAGCGCCAGATCGGGCACTCCCTTGAAGTAGCGCCGTGCTGTCTCGCGCAACTGGGGTCCGGTAGAAAAATGGATGAAGCCGTCACGCTGATCATCGCTGGACCCGGTGTAGGAGCCAATCGCGCTGGCCGCGGTCCAATCGGCCGCGCTGCAAAGCTTGTAGATCAGTGTGGGCATGGGTAGTTGGCTCCAGCAAGCACGGGACCGCTTGGAGCACGAAATCACTTGCGCGCCAAATCCGGTTTACGCGAAGATGCGAACGATGCCTGCCACTGCGCGAAAGGTGGGACATTTCGCGATCAGCTTCGGATCATGACAGCTGTGTCATACTTACAGCAAGTTCGGGATATTGGTTAAGGCAACGTCTTCTGAACAATTCTAAGTCGGCAATTCGGCTTGTGTCCGACGTGCGGACATGGTGCGGGTGACGTCCGGCACCCGATGCAACCCGTTTGAAGCCCAGCCCTGAAAATCCAAATTGTAGCTGAGATGACCGAGTACATCCGAGCATCCGTATCGACTGTCGAGGCGTTCTTTACCCAGAACCGCGTGATCCGACTGCCCTGGTTCCAGCGGGCCTACGCCTGGCGCGAGGAAAGCGTGCTGCGGCTGGTCAGCGACATCCTGCTGGCGATGGAAACGGGTAAGCCCGGCTACTGCCTCGGCCATATCCATATTGCCGCGACGGCTGAGCAGGCAACGGCCTCGCTGGTGGATGGCCACCAGCGCGCGATCACGCTGGCGATGCTGTTTGCCATCCTGCGCGATCTGGCAGCGAGCGACTTGAGTTTGACGTCGACGCGGCGGCAGGCGGAGCAGGCGCGCCTGCAAGACCTTCTCGTGGTTCCAGCCAGGGTCGACCGCGAAATCGCTGCTGCAGGAGTTTCGCTGACCTGGCGCCTGTCACCGCAACCGCAGATGGCGGCATTTTTCGAAGCGTTCGTGCAGCAGCCCGGCGGCACACTCGTCGAACCGGACGGCAGCGTGGACGACCTGACGCCCGCCGAGCGCAATCTGATCGAAAACCGCAATCGACTGCGTGCGGCCCTCGGCAATTCCGAGCTTACCGCTGCACGGCGCATGGACTTCACCAGTTATCTCCTCGGCCGCTGCCACTTCGTCGTCGTTGAAGTCGACGACGAAGACGACGCCTGGTCTATCCTGGGCGTGGAGCAGACGACGCGCATGCCGCACGATGCCAGCGAACAGGCGAAGATCTCACTGATCTATGCCATGCCGGCGGTGGAGCAGGAGGCGGCGAGCCGCATCTGGGAGGCCACCCAGGCCAAACTCGGCAATGAGCGAATCAGCGAGTTGCTCGGGCACCTGCGCACACTGCGGATCGAAAAGCGCTCGACCAAGCCGCTGGAAGGCGACTTGCAAACGCTCTACGGGCTGAACAACGACGGCCTGGGTTTCATGAATACTGTCGTGTACCCGCATGCGGAAGCGCTGCGGCGGCTCGACGGGCGCCAAGTCGGAAGCGGCACGCTGGCCAAGGTCATCGGTAACCACATCGAGACGTTGAACTGGCTCGACCACCGCCTGTGGGTCGCCCCGGCGCTCGCCTGGCTCACGATCAGGACCGATCAGCATCGAGCAACAGAGCCGTTTTTTGCCCGCCTCGACCGCCTTGCCTGGATGTTGCGGCTTGCCGGCACCGACCCCAATGAACAGGAAAATCGCTTCATCCGGCTGGCAGCAGCGGTGCGGCGCGACCAGTTGATCACGGAATGGCCCGAGTTCGAGGTCAGCGACAAGACCCGCGACGAAGCGCTGGCGATCCTGCGCAGCCGCACGTTCTACTACAAGCACACCTGCAACCGCGTGCTGCGGCGGCTCAGCCACCAGCTGGGCGCGGATCCCGGCGTCATCGACGGCGTCAACGTTTCAATCGAGCACATCCTGCCGCGGCGACCTGCGAAAGAGCGGCAGTGGCTGCGGGACTTCGCCTCGCAACCGGGGATCATCGACAACTGCGACCGCCTCGGCAACCTCGCGCTGCTCACCGGTCCCCAGAACCGCCGTGCCGATACCAACGACTGGTCGATCAAGGCTGGAATTCTGCGATCTTCCGGCTTCGTGCTGTCCATGGAAGCAGCGACCAACGCCAATTGGATGCCGCGGACCATCGAATTGCGTACGGATAAACTGATCGCACTGCTGTTTGCGCCCTGGGGCATTGCCGTCGCGCCACCGTGACAGCATCGCGATCCCGGTGTAGATCTCCAGCGTCGTGAAGTAGCAGAGCCAGAGCACGTCCCATGCAGTTCACCGGTACCGCGCCATTGCTCGTCTTCGGCGGCCCCTATTCCAACCGCGAAGCGGTGCTGGCGCTGCGGGCCGAAGCGAGGTGCCTCGGCATCGGCGCCGACCGTATCATCTGCACCGGCGATACGATCGCCTACTGTGCCGACCCGGAAGAGACGGTCGCACTCATCCGTGATTGGGGCGTGCATATAATCGCGGGCAACTGCGAGGAGCAGGTTGCTGCGCGCGCCGCCGACTGCGGGTGCGGTTTCGACGACGACACCACCTGCAATGTGCTGTCCAAGGGCTGGTATCCCTATGCCAATGCGCACGTATCGGACGCTTCGCGCAGCTGGATGGCAACTCTGCCGACGACGTTGCGGTTCAACTATGGCGGTGCCTCGTTCCGGGTGGTCCATGGCGGCGTCACCAGGATCAACAAATTCATATTCGCCTCGGAGGCTGCGACGCTCGCCAGCGAAGCAGCGAGTGCCCACGCCGATGTCGTCATCGCCGGCCACATGGGTCTCCCCTTCATCGCCCGCACCGGCCGCCAGGTGTGGTTCAATGCCGGCGTGATCGGCATGCCGGCCAACGACGGCACGGCTGATACCTGGTTCGGGCTGATCACGGCCAGCGACGATGCTGTGAAACTCGAGACTCGGCGCCTGTCGTATGATTTTCACACCGCTGCGGCCCGCCTGCGCCGTTCCGGCCACGCCAACACCTACGCGCGCTCACTCGTCACCGGCCTGTGGCCGAGCCTCGATATTCTGCCTGAAGCAGAACAACTGGCGACCGGCAAGCGCTTGCGGCCAAAATCGCTGGTCTTCAAGCGGACCGGCAGCAGCCGTCACAGCACTGTCAACGCAGCGGCGCTCTGAGCTCAGGCGCGACGTTGCGTATCAGCGGCGATGCAAGATTTGCAGGTCGCGCAACACCGATTTCGGCCTATGCTATCGCCCGCACCAGCAATCGAAAGGACCTGCGTCATGCCGACCGTCAAGGAACCGCACGTCGAGACGGGCGCAGTCCCAGCACTCATCGCCAGTGCCCGCACGGCCATGGCAGGCTATGCGCGGCAGATCGAAACACACGGCCAACCGCGCATCGACGAAGCCGTCACCGCGTTGGCCTGGTCGATTTATGAGCCCGCGCGCGCCAAGCGCCTGGCCGAGATCGCAGTCGAGGTCACGGGGCTCGGCCGCGTCGACAGCAAGATCATGAAGAACCAGCGCAAGACGTTCGGCACGCTGCGCGACCTGCTCAGGGTCAAGTCGACCGGCATCATCGAGGAAACGCCGGAAAAAGGTCTCGTCAAGTATGCGAAGCCGGTCGGCGTGGTCGCTGCCATCACGCCGTCGACGAACCCAAGCGCGACGCCGGTCAACAAAGCGATGATGGCGTTGAAGGGCGGCAATGCGATCATCATCGCGCCGCCACCCAATGCCTGGGCGGCCACCAAACCGACGGTCGATGGCATGCGCGCCGAACTCGCCAAGATCGGCCTGCCCGCCGACCTCGTGCAGATCTTGCCGGCCCCCGTCACCCGCGAGATGACGACGCAGCTGATGGAGCTGTCCGACCTCGTCGTCTGCACCGGCAGCCAGGTCAACGTGAAGCAGTCCTACAAATCGGGCAAACCGGCGCTCGGTGTGGGCCTGGGCAACGTGCCGGTGATCATCGACGCGTCAGCCGATCTCGACGAGGCCGCCCACCTGATCATGGCGTCCAAGACATTCGACCACGCCACGTCGTGCTCGTCGGAAAATGCGCTCGTGATCGTCGATGCCGTGTACGACAAGGCGATCGCGGCCTTGGAGCGCCAGGGCGGCTACATGGCGACCGCGAGTGAGCGTGCCCGCATCGTCGATCGGCTTTGGCAGGATGGCAAGCTGAACCGGGGCGTGATCGCACAAGGACCCGATGCCCTCGCCCGCGTATTCGAGTTGCCCGGCAAGGCGGCATCCGCCCGCTTCGTGATGGTCGAGGAGACCGGCATCGGCAAAGCTCACCCCCTGTCGGGGGAGAAGCTATCGCTGGTGCTCACCGTGTACCGTGCGAAAGACTTCACCGATGCCGCGCGCATCACGCGGGCGATCCTCGACTACCAGGGCCGGGGGCACTCCTGCGGCATCCACACCAAAGACATGGCGCACGCCCGCGCGCTCGCGGAGATGACCGACGTCGTCCGCGTGCTGGTCAATCAGGCGCACACCTTCGGCAACGGCGGCGGTTTCGACAACGGCTTGGCCTTCACGCTGACAATGGGGTGCGGCACCTGGCAGGGGAACGCCATTTCCGACAACCTGAACTGGCGCTGCTTCGTCAACATCACACATCTCGTGACGACGATTCCAGAGGACAAGCCTTCCGAGGAAGCCCTGTTCGGCGCCTACTGGACGAAGTGGGGCAAGGGGTAGGGTCCTTTGGCCGGGAGCGCTTACCGGTTGGTGAGTTTCAACTCGATGCGGCGGTTGCGGCGCAAGACGTCTTCCGTGCCACCCTCTTCCAGCGGCTGGAACTCACCATAACCGGCAGCGACCAGTCGCCTTGCCGGCACGCCGCGCGAGATCAGGAACCTGACCACCGAGATCGCGCGCGCCGTCGACAATTCCCAGTTCGATGGAAACTGGGGCGATGCGATCGGCCGCGTGTCGGTGTGGCCGTCGACCTGCAGTGCCCATTCGATTTCGCCGGGTATCGTGCGCTCCAATTCCAGGATCGCCTGCGCCAGCTGGTCGATGGCCGCCAGGCCTTCGGGCAGCATCGCCGCCTGGCCGGACGGGAACAGCACCTCCGACTGGAACACGAAACGGTCGCCGACGACGCGGATGTCCTTGCGGTCCTTGAGGCTGTCGCGCAGGCGGCCGAAGAAGTCCGAGCGATAACGCTGCAACTCCTGCACCTGGCGGGCGAGCGCCGCATTGAGCCTGAGCCCCATGTCCTTGATGCGGTCCTGGCTGTCGCGGTCCTTGGCTTCGGACGCACCAAGCGCTTCGTTGAGGGCGGCGATCTGGCGGCGGAGCGCGAGCAGTTGCTGGTTCAGCAGATCGACCTTCGACTGGGCCTCCGCCGACAGCTTCTTGTTTTCGTCCAACTCGCTCGCGAGTGCCGCGATCTGGCCGGTGGCGCCCTTGATCTTGTCGTCCGTGCCGGCGGTAAGGCTGGTCAGCCGTGAGTTGTCCTCACGCAATGCGGCGAGTGTCGCCTGCAACGCGGACAGTTCATCCTCGGCAGATTTCGCCTTGCCTTTCTCAAGCGACAGGATGTTGGTGAGTTCGGCGATCTGCCGATTCAGGCGGCGCAGCGCCGTGTCCTTGCCGCTGCTCTCCTGCGCCACGTAATACTGCGAGATCATGAACACCGACAGCAGGAACGTGACGACCAGCAGCAGGGTCGACAGCACGTCGACATAGCCCGGCCAGAATTCACCGTACTCGGCGGAGCGCCCCCTGCGTGCCATCATCTTCCTCCCGACCGCTGCACCAGTTTCCTCAAGCGCCGCGTGGTCTGCCATGCGTCCTTCCCAACCTGGCGCGGATGCAGCGCGCTGAGGCTGCAGTCGGCGAGGCTCTCGACGAGGGCTGCCCGCGCATCGGGCGGCATCGCGAGTGGCGCCAGGATGTCATGGCATTGTGCCTTGAAATGTGCCGTGCTGACGACCGCGGGCGGCGCCACAATGAGATAATGCCGCACAATCGCAAACAGCTTGGCGAACACCGCCCGCTTCGCTTCGGGAATTGTGATGGCGCCGCGCAGGGCCGACAGCAAATCGTGCAACAGGATGCCGCGCGACCGCTGCGAGCGGACGCGGGGCCAGGAACTCGCCTTTTTGCGCTGGCCGGACAAGCGGTTCATCTGGTTTTCCGCGTGCTGGCGGTGATAGGTGATCGCGCGCGGTTCATAGGCCAGTCCGTCGGAGAAAGTTGCAACCGCAGCAATTGCCCAGTCGTAGCCGGCAGCGCCCGGCGCGCCGAGGAAACTGCCTTCGTGAACGACCGCGCGCCGCACCAGCATGCCGTGACCTGGCACGTTGCAGCCGAGTAGGTAGGACCAGCAATCGCGGCCGGCGACGGGCGGGCCGGCATGATCGTGCAACGTTCGACCCAGCGGCTGGCCTTGCGCGTCGATCAGGCAGGACAAGCCGAAGATGCCCGATGCCGCCCCGATGTTGTCCATGAGCAGGGCGATCTTGTCAGCGTGCCAGATATCGTCCTGGTCGCAGAACATGATGAAGTCCCCGCTGGCGCGGCGGGACAGTTCGAGCAGAGTGAGCTTCTGGCCCAGGTTGTGGTGACTGCCAGTGACCTTGATGCGGGCGTCGCGGCTTGCGATCTGCTGCAACAGCTGCAACGAACCGTCGCTCGATGCGTCGTCGTGGGCGAGGAGTTCGAACGTGTGCCGCGTGTGTTGCAGGACGGAGTCGATCTGCGGGCCAAGGAACTTGGCGCCGTTGAACACCGGCAGCAGAATTGAAATCTCGGGCGGCGACGACACTATCCCCGCGCCTTGGGCTTGGCCGGCACGCTGGCAGCCAGATCCTTCAGCATGGCCGAAACCTCGGCCTGCTGTGCGGCCTGCTCATCGACCCACTGGCGCACGATCGTCTGCTCGCTGCGCATCTGCGAAACGAGCTGATTGACGCCGGTGGCAAGCTCCTTCACGGTGGGGTCGCTGGCGCCATTCAAAGCCTTCGGGCCAAGCGCGCCGAGCTTTTCGCTCAACTCCGTCACCGCGCGCTGCATTTCGAATACGGCGGCATAGATCTGGCGGCCGAGCTGTTGGTCACTGCCGCCCGAGGCGCCAGGTGTCAATTCGGTGATGCCGGACAGCCATTCCTCGAGTTCGTTGTAAAAGCGATTGTGGGATTGCGAGGCCTGCAGCTCGAGGAAGCCCAGCACCAGCGAGCCGGCTAGTCCCAGCAGCGACGAGGAGAACGCCGTGCCCATGCCGCGCAGCGGGGCTGCCAATCCCTCCTTCAATTCGCCGAAGGCGGTGGCACTGTCGGCCGCCTTGGTGTCGAGCGAGGCAATCGTCTGGCCGACCGCCTGCATGGTCTCGAGCAGGCCCCAGAAGGTGCCGAGCAGGCCGAGGAACACGAGCAGGCCGACCACATATTTTCCGGTGTCGCGGGCCTCATCGAGCCGCGAGCCGATCGAATCCATGATCGAGCGCATGGACGTGGTCGACAGCGACAGCGTGCCCGTGCGCTCGCGCAGCATGGTCGACATAGGGGCGAGCAGCACGGGCGGCCGCGCGTCGACCAGTCCCGGATCGGCGATGCGGAAGGCATTCACCCAGCGGATCTCGGGGTAGAGCCGCATCACCTGCCAAAAAGCGTAGAAGCAGCCAATCACGAAAACGGCGACGATCACGCCGTTGAGGAACGGATTGGTCTTGAAGGCCGTCGTCAGCTGGGGGCCGAGGATCGCCGCCAGAAAGCCGACCAGCATCAAGGTCACGACCATCCGCGCCAGGAACACCCGAGGGGTGCTCAGAACCCGGCTCAGCCGGACTGTCGCCGCATCGTCTTTCCGCCTGCGCGCCATGGGGGGCCGCTCATCCTGTTATCGTCACCGGTCTCGCACAGTGGGTCCGTAATACCCCAACGCGACAAATGGACCATAGCTCAGCACAGGACCATGGAAAACCGGCAGAATGTGGCCTTACCTTGTGATTGATGCGCGCAGGTCACGGTTGCAGCGCTGCATCACGCGATAGGGCAGGAGAGCCGGCCGGATATGGTGGATTGGCGTTGTTCCGGGTGCCCCGCCAGTCCCGCCCAGTCCCGTTGGTAAAGATCGGTACCGTGTGCAGCACGTCAGGCACCAACGGGTCCAAGCAATAATGGCACTAGCAAAGCATTGATGGCGGTGCGATCAAGCGCCGATGCGTTCGCTGCTCCGTCCAGCCGAAAGACATGTTAGCTTCTGCATCTTCCTAGCCACCCACATCCCGTCCGCCCCGCGCCTGAGACCGCCGCAATGCAGATCTACCTGCCCGTTGCCGAGATGACGATCAACGCCGGCCTGCTGCTGGCGATGGGCCTCGCCGTCGGCGTACTGTCGGGCCTGTTCGGCATCGGCGGCGGCTTCATCGTCACGCCCATGCTGATTTTTCTCGGCGTGCCGGCGGCAATCGCGGTCGGCACCGGTGCGGCGCAAGTCGCCGCCTCGTCCGTATCGGGCGCCACCACTCACTGGTTCCGCCGCAACGTCGACGTGAAAATGGCGATGATCCTGTTGGGCGGCGGCATCGTCGGATCGCTGCTCGGCGTCGTCATGCAGCGCTGGCTGAAGGCGATCGGCCAGTTGGAGCTGTTCATCTCATTCATCTACGTTGTGCTGCTCGGCACCGTCGGCACATTGATGCTGATCGAAAGCATCGAGGCACTGCGCCGGCGCCGCAACGCCGGCCTGAAGCCGGGCGGGAACTTGCCGGTAACCGGCCGCAACGCCATCGGCGCGGGCCGCGGCAGCCACCACAACTGGATCCAGCGCCTGCCCTTCAAACAGCGGTTTCCGGCCTCCAAGTTGTACATCAGCGCCATTCCCCCGATAGCGATCGGGCTGTTCGTGGGCTGGCTGACCGCGATCATGGGGGTCGGCGGCGGCTTTCTCATGGTTCCAGCGTTAATCTATCTGCTGCGCATGCCGACCAAAATCGTGATCGGCACCAGCGTGTTTCAAATCATGTTCGTGACGGCCTTCACCACGGTCCTGCAGTCGTGGCAGAACCACTCGGTCGACCTGCTGCTCGGCTTCCCACTGATGGTCGGCGGCGTGATCGGCGCGCAGTATGGCGTGCGGCTCGGCCAGAACCTCAACGCCGAGCAACTGCGCATTTTCTTGGCCCTGCTGGTGCTCGGGGTCGGCATCCGCATGCTGTTCGACCTGGCCTTGCCGCCACGCGAAATCTACTCGATCGAGACGAACAGGAAGTAGGAGTGGGCCATGCCGCGCATGGTTTTGGAATTGGCCGCAACCGCGCTAAAGTTCCGCGTCTGTCACGCCCATGCCATGTTGTTGGCCGATCAACCGCAAACTCCGCTTGGGAGGGATCCACATGACAACCATCCAGCTCAACCGCCGATGGCTCCTCGCCGCCGGCGGCTCCGTCTTGGCAACGGGGGGCTCCGCTCTGCTGGTGCCCGCCTGCGCCAAAGACCTGGCACCAACCCCCTCCATGAGTGGCGGATCGAATAATTACCGGCGGGACGCGCCGATCGTTGATCGGATCGGCCGCGGCGGCTTCTGGATGACGGGCACCGTACGCCGCGCCGGCGATGGGGCGCCGCTTGCGGGTCAGCGCATCCAAATCTGGGCGCACACGACCGAAGGATCCGAGAGCGACCAGCGCAGCCACGGTGCTACGCTCACGGATGCGAATGGGGTATTCCGTCTCGAGATGCCGCAAATCGTCCCGGCTTTCGGCCAACCGCATGGCCATCTCGCCTACGACAGTGGTGCCTTCAAGACCGTCTTTTTGCGTCCCGTGATGGCGAGCGCAAAGGTCACCACCCTCGAGGCGCACTTCGTCCTTCAGCCACTGTGACCGAGTTGGCTGCCAAGGCAATGGGAGTGGCCCGGCGAACCCTGATCTGGGGCGCCTTCGCGGCCGCCCTTGCGTTACCGATCGCCGCCGCTGCGACAAGCCCGCTGCTCGCATGGCGCGATCCGGTCTACATCATCGCGGGCTTCGCAGGGATTTTCGCACTGGGGCTCATGCTCGTTCAGCCCGTCCTGATTGGCGGTTACCTGCCCGGACTGTCAGCAATTCATGTGCGGCGCCTGCATCGCTGGATCGGAGGACTGCTGGTCGTGGCGGTGGTGATCCACGTCGGCGGGCTTTGGCTCACCAGTTCGCCGGATGTGATCGACGCCCTTCTCTTCACGTCGCCGACGCCGTTCTCCGCCTGGGGCGTAATCGCCATGTGGGCAGTCTTCGGCACGGCACTTTTGGCTGCACTTCGCCGGCGGCTGCGCCTCAATCCGCACACGTGGCGCATCGGTCATATGGTGCTTGCGGTCGTGTTCGTCGTGGGGAGCGTGGTCCATGGCATCCTGATCGATGGGACCATGGAAACCCTGTCGAAGGTGACGCTGTGCGCGCTGGTCCTTGCGGCGTCCACGAAAGTAATGGCTGAGCTGCGGGTAAGGGCAAAGCAATCGACAGCGCGCGCCAAGCCAGGCCTGGGGTGAGTTGCCCTACCGCACCGCAAACGGAGCGAGGTAGGGGCGACCGTGCGGCACACCGCCGATCACGACGCCGGTCGGCTTGATGTGGATCTTGCCGGTGCGCTTGTTGTTGCGCGTATCGACGAACTCGACCGGCCCTTCGACCACTTCCAGCATCGAGAGATCGGCCGGCGCGCCGACCTGCAGCGTGCCGAGCTTCGCCTGCCGGTTGATCACCTTCGCCGGTGCGCTCGTCGCCATGGCCACGACCTGCTCGAAACTCAGCCCCATGTTCATGAATTTGCTCATCACCCACGTCAGATAGGGCATGCCCGGCGTGTTGGCCGAGAACACGTGCACGTCCGACGAGATCGTATCGGGTCCGCAGCCGGCTGCCATCGCTGCCTCGCACACGGTATAATCGAACGAGCCGCCGCCGTGGCCCACATCGAACATCACGCCGCGCTTCTTGGCGTCCAGCGCGGCGGGCAAGATCTTGCCGTCCTGCACGATGTTGGTGAACTTGCCGCCGAGATTGGGCGCACCCGAGAAGGCGTGGGTCAGCACGTCGCCGGGTCGCAGCGTGTCGAGGATCTGGCTCATCAGCTCCGGTGTCTCGACGCCGCCGATGTGGCACATGATTTTGCCGCCGGTGCCCGCGCGCTCGCAAGCCAGAATCGCCCGCTTCAACGGCTCAAGCCCGTGCTTGGCGATCACGTTTTCCGACATCCGCACCTTGGCGCCGAGTACCATGTCGGCATTTTCCGCCATCGCCTTCGCCGCAAGGTCGACCTGGGCGAAATCGATATTGTAGAGTTCCGGCACCGGAAAGCCGGCCAGGCCATGGTTGGCGATGTGCACGAAGGCATAGAGGCGCGTGCGGGTCTGGGCTGCGATCGCGCGGCGGAAGATCGCGAAGTTGTTGGCCCCGGCATCGCCGGCCGAGACCGTGGTCGTGGTCGCCTGAAAGGGGATCAACTCGTCGGCGGGAATGCCGATCGCGGAGCCATAAGGGAAAACGTGGCTGTGCAGGTCGATCAGGCCGGGCGTCACCGTGCGGCCGGCGGCCGACAGCACCTTGTCGGCGCGGGCGGCGGGGATATCTGCTTCGAGTGCCTCGATCACACCAAAGCGGATGCCGATATCGCGTTTGGCCTTCAGGTTCTGACTCGGGTCGACGACGTCGCCGCCCTTGATGAGGAGGTCGAACTTGTCGTTCGGGCCCATGGCCGCCTGCAACGTGCCCGTGGCCGCGAGCGCGGCTGCAGCACTCGCTCCGGCCAGGAATTGGCGGCGTGTGGTCAGGGCCATGGCATATCCTCCGTAACAATTTTCTCCAAGCTTGCACGGGAAGCAGCAATCACGCAATCAATTGCACCAAGGGTGCCTGCGTGCGGAGTGTGATCGCCCCCCCACTCAGCCGGCCCACGGTCCGGCCTGGGCCATGCTGGCCAGGATGTGCTCGACGATGCGGCGGGGCGACAGTTCGATCGGCACGATGATCGGCCATTCGTCGGCGGCAGGTTCTTCGAGGGCGGCGAACTGGCTGGCGAGGAGCGTCGGCGGCATGAAGTGGCCGGTACGGCGGCCCATGCGGCCGGCGATCAGCGGCTGGTCGCCCTGCAGGTAGACGAGGCGCACATCGGGGCGGCCGTCGAGCAGTACGCGGCGATAGGCACGCTTCAGAGCCGAGCACGACACGATGCCGGGCGCGCCAGAGCTGCGGCGCTCGTCGATCCAGGCGGCGATGGCAGCCAACCATGGCCAGCGGTCCTCGTCGGTGAGCGCAATGCCCGCGCTCATCTTGGCGACGTTGGCTGACGGGTGAAAACTGTCGGCATCGCGGAACGGCCAGCCGAGTTCCTGCGCGAGGTTTTCCCCCGCCGTGCTTTTGCCCGAGCCCGAGACGCCCATCACCAGGATGGCGGTCGGCATGCGGGCAGCGGGCGTGGGCTCGATCATGGCCGGTCGCTACGACGTGCCGGGCTCGATATGCCCGCCGAAACCCTTGCGCATGGCGGACAATATCTTCTCGGCAAACGTGTGGTCCTGGCGCGAACGGAACCGTGTGTAGAGCGCGGAGGTGAGCACTTCGGCCGGCACGTCGCGCTCGATGGCGGCTTCGACCGTCCAACGCCCTTCGCCGGAGTCGGACACATGGCCGGAGAAGGCTGCGAGCGCTGGATCGCGGGCGAGTGCCTCGGCGGTCAGATCGAGCAGCCACGAGGTGATCACGCTGCCGCGGCGCCACACCTCGGCGATGTCGGCGACGTCGAGGTCGAGGCGCTCGTGTTCGGGCAGCTTCGGCGAGGCGGCGTGGCTGAGGATATCGAAGCCTTCGGCCATGGCCTGCATCATGCCGTACTCGATGCCGTTGTGGATCATCTTGACGAAGTGGCCGGCGCCGTTTGGACCCGCATGGAGGTAGCCTTGCTCGACGCGCGGGTCGCGGCCCTGGCGGTCGCGCGTGGCGGGCACATCGCCGCGGCCCGGCGCCAGGCTCGCGAAGATCGGATCGAGGCGGTCTACGGTTGCCTTGTCGCCGCCGATCATCATGCAGTAGCCGCGCTCGAGGCCCCATACGCCGCCCGAGGTGCCGACATCGACATAGTGCAGGCCAAGCTCGCGAAGCTGTGCCGCCCGCAGGATGTCGTCCTTCCAGAACGTGTTGCCGCCATCGATGATCGTGTCGCCCGGCGCCAGCAGGGGGCTGAGCGTCGCGATCATGGTTTCGGTCGCGTCGCCCGCCGGCAGCATGATCCAGATGTGGCGGGGCGAGCGAAGCCCTGTGACAAGTGCCGCCAGGTTTTCGGCTGGAATGGCGCCCTCGTCCGCCAACGCCCGGCCAGGTGCCGGATCACGGTCCCACACGACGCACCCGTGCCCGGCGCGCTGGAGGCGGCGGACGATGTTGCCCCCCATGCGGCCGAGGCCGATCATTCCAAGCTGCATGCGTCGCGTCTCCCAATGCGCGCCTGCCGCCGTCAATTGCCGCCCGCCGCGTGCGCTTCCTCGAAGAACATGTCTGTCCACGACGCCGGCTTGTTCTTGATCAGCCCCGTGCGATGCATGAACTCCGCGAACGCGCCGATCGTCGACGGCTTTTTCGAGAACGCGAAGCCCGGCTGGGTGACGATCGCATAGAGTTCGTCAACCGTGCTCTTCTTGTCCTTCGACACGTCGATATAGACCTGCACTGCGCGTCGCAGGTCGGCGTTCGTGTATTCCATGGCCTCGTCGAAGGCGGCCTTGACGATCTCGTGGACCTTGGGGTTCTCGCGGCGGAACTTGTCGGTAGTGACGAACGTGAGAATGGTGCTCTGGCCGCCGATCGCCTCGTAGGACGACAGGATCGTCTTGAAGCCCGCCTTCACTTCCACCTCGTGGAAGGGGGAGGTCGCGAAGTGCGAGTTGATCTCACCGCTCGGGTTCATCACCGCGGCCACCGCATCCGGGTGAGACAACGCCACCACCAGATGATCCAGCTGGGTATGTTTGCCGGGTCCGAACGCCTTCTCCGCCGCCATGTGCAGATAGATCGCCTGGCTCGAGACCTTGATCGAGGGAATGGCGATGCGGTCCTTGTCGGTGAAGTCCTTCAGCGACTTGATGTTCGGGTTGCGCGTGTTGAGATAGATCGGGCTGTCATTGATGGCGGAGATCGCCCGCACGCCGATGTTGCCGCGCGTGCGGTCCCACATCAGCATCATCGAGGGCACGCCCTGCGATGAGTAATGCAACGAGCCCGACAGCATGGCGTCGACCATCACGGCGGGGCCGGCGAGCCGGCTCCAGGTGACCTTGAGGTCCGGCATGCCGCGGGCGGCCGCCTGCTTCTCGATCATCTTCTGGCTCTCCATCACCATCAGCGGCGTGAAGATGATGCCGAACTGCTGGGCGAGAATGACTTCGCCGACCTCGGCGCGCGCGGGCGCAGGATTGAACACCCCGGCCGACAGCAGCAGCGCCAGTGCGGCGCCTGCAAATTTCGAATTCATGGACCGATCCCCTTGCATGCGTTTGTTGTTGTCGCGCGATGGTAGTCGCAACGGCGCCAACGGCAAAGGTGGTTTTGCGCTGGACAGGTGGGCTTAGATCTTCTGGCCGGTCTTCTTCCAGTCGGCCATGAACGTCTCGATGCCTTTGTCGGTCAGCGGGTGCTTGACCAGGGCCTTGAGGATCGCCGGCGGCACGGTCGACACGTCGGCGCCGATCATGGCCGCCTGCTTCACGTGGTTCACGGTGCGGATCGAGGCGGCCAGGATCTGGGTCGAGAGGGTCTCGTAATTGTCATAGATCGTGCGGATTTCCGAGATCAGCTCCATGCCTTCGAGCCCCTGGTCGTCGAGGCGGCCGATGAAGGGCGAGACGAACGTCGCGCCGGCCTTGGCCGCCAACAGCGCCTGGTTGGCCGAGAAGCACAACGTGACGTTGACCATGGTGCCTTCGCCGGTCAGCGTCTTGCAGGCCTTGAGGCCTTCCCAGGTCAAGGGCAGCTTGACCGTGACGTTCTTGGCGATTTTCGCCAGCGTGCGCCCTTCCGTGATCATACCCTCGTAGTCGAGGGCGGCCACCTCGGCGCTGACCGGCCCCGGCACGAGCGCGCAGATTTCGCGTATAATGGTCTTGAAGTCGCGCCCGGCCTTGGCCACGAGAGAGGGGTTGGTGGTGACGCCGTCGAGCAGGCCGGTGGCTGCCAGATCGGCGATTTCCGCCACGTCTGCCGTGTCGACGAAGAATTTCATGGTGCACTGCCTCCCATGGCGCCCAAGCCCCGGCGCAATTGCCGGCTTAGGCTCAGCCAGTCGTGATTCGCACTTCTAGTCCGTTGGTCCCTCGTTTGAACAGCCTGTTCGACATGTCTGCTGAATCAGAAGCACTGCCGGCAACCAGTCCGGTGCTGTTGCCGGTGGCGCTCGATCAGACCTACGACTATCTGGCGCGGCCGGGTGTTGACCTTGCGCCGGGTGCCTTCATCCTGGTGCCGTTCGGGCCGCAGACGCGCATCGGCGTGGTGTGGGACCGTGTCGTCGGCTTCAGCGACAAGCCGGTCAACGTGAAAAAGCTCAAGATGGTGGTCGAGCGCATCGACGTGCCGCCGCTCCCGCAGTTGTCGATGCGGTTCGCCGAGTGGATCGCCAAATACACGCTGTCGCCGCTCGGCATGGTGTTGCGCATGATGATGGGCGCGCAGGCCGCCTTCGAGCCGCAGAAGCCGCGCACCGGCGTGCGCGCGGCCGAAGGTGCTCACCTGCCGCCGCGCATGACGCCGGCCCGCCTTAAGGCCATGGAAACAGCCGGCGATGGCTTGATCCGCGCCAAATCCGCACTCGCGGCCGAAGCTGGCGTGTCGAGCGGCGTTGTCGACGGCCTCGTGCAGGCGGGCCTGCTGGTCGAAGTCCTGATCCCGGAACGCAGCTACCGCGCCCCCAACCCCGACTTTGCTGCAACAACCTTCGGCGAGCACCAGATCCCGGCCGTGGAGACGCTGCGCGCGGCGGTGGATGGCCGCAATTTCTCGGTGACGCTGCTCGATGGCGTCACTGGCTCGGGCAAGACCGAGGTGTACTTCGAGGCGGTCGCCCGCACCCTCGCGCAAGGCCGGCAGGTCGTGATCATGCTGCCCGAGATCGCGCTCACCAGCCAGTTCATGGACCGCTTCACTCGCCGGTTCGGTGCAGCCCCGGTCGAGTGGCATTCGGCATTGTCCGGGCCAGAGCGCGGGCGCATCTGGCGGGCAGCAGCCACTGGCGGCGCTCGCGTTGTGGTCGGCGCCCGCTCGGCGCTGTTTCTCCCTTACGAGAACCTCGGCCTCATCATCGTCGACGAGGAGCACGATCCGGGCTTCAAGCAGGACGACCGCGTGCACTATCAGGCGCGCGATATGGCGGTGGTGCGTGGCAATCTCGGCAAAATCCCGGTGATTTTGGCGAGCGCCACGCCATCGATCGAGAGTCACGTCAATGCGCGCACCGCCAAGTACCGCCACATCGTATTGCCAGGCCGGTTCTCCGGCGTCGAGATGCCGGAAGTCTCGGCGATCGACCTGCGCCGGCATCCGCCGGATCGCGGGCGGTGGCTGTCGCCGCCGCTGGTGCAAGCGATGGTGGAAGCGCGCGGCCGCGGCCAGCAGTCGCTGCTGTACCTCAACCGCCGCGGTTATGCGCCGCTCACGCTGTGCAACAAGTGCGGCCATCGCTTCGAGTGCCCGCAGTGTACGGCGTGGCTGGTCGAACATCGGTTCAGGAAACGGCTGAACTGTCACCACTGCGGATTCATGCTGCCGATCCCCGAGAAGTGTCCGAAGTGCGCCGAGCCCGACTGCATGGTCGCCTGCGGGCCGGGCATCGAGCGCATCGCCGAAGAGGTGGCCGAACGCTTTCCCGATGCCCGCCTCGCCCTTCTGTCGAGCGACCTGATCCCGGGCCTCATCGAGATGCGCGAGATGATCCACCGCATCGAGAAGGGCGAGATCGACATCATCATCGGCACACAGATCGTCGCCAAGGGGCATAACTTTCCCGATCTCAATCTGGTCGGCATCGTCGATGGCGATCTGGGGCTCGGTCAGGCCGACCCGCGCGCTGCCGAGCGCTCGTTCCAGCTCATGCACCAGGTGACGGGGCGCGCCGGCCGTGCGCTCGCCAAGGGTCGCGGCTTCGTGCAGACACACATGCCCGAACATCCCGTCATGCAGGCGATCATTTCGGGCGATCGCGACGCCTTCATCGAAAGCGAAATCCGCCAGCGGCAGCTCGGCATGCTGCCGCCCTATGGCCGGTTGGCCGCACTCATCGTCACTGCACGCGAAAAGGACATGGCCGAGCGCTATGCCCGCGAGATCGCGCGGCGTGCGCCTGCCGCCGAACGCATCGAAGTGCTGGGGCCGGCCGAAGCGCCAATCTTCGTCGTCCGCGGCCGGTTCCGCTGGCGACTGTTGGTGAAAGCGCCGCGCGAACTCGACATCCAAGGTTACCTGCGCGCCTGGCTCGCCGAAATGCCCGAGATCAAGGGCGACCTGCGGCTCAGCGTGGACGTGGATCCGTATAGTTTTATGTGAGTGCGCGAACTTGGTCGCCGCTGCCGGCGGAGGTTCCGCGCGCTGGCCGGCAGCGACGAGTCGCCCAGCATCCGCCGAAAATCAAAACCCCGGCGCGAGGGCGGCGCGCCGGGGTAGGGGGCAGTCAGGAGAGCACGAACCTACTCAATGGCCGTAATAGTGCTTTTTGTACGGCGCATTGTAGCGATACTTGTGGTGCTGCGGGGCGTAGTAGTGGGGGGCTGGCGCCTTGTAGTAGTGCCCGTCGTAATGGTGCCTGCGCTTCGCCTTGCTGGCCAGGATGCCGCCGACGACGAGCGCGCCGATGCCGAGCGCGAGGGCGGCGGCCGCTTCATCGTTGCCGCGGCGGCGATAGCCTTCGGCGCTTGCGGGAGCGGCGAGCGCCACTGTGCTGAAAGCGACAAGCGTCAGGGCGGTGATGGCAGCACGGGGTGACTTGATACGGGTCATGGCATGTCCTGCGAGGTTGAGTGGTCAAGATCGCTTCGGTGGTGGCCAATGTGGCTGATGGCATATGAACACAACTTGAACGAGCCGGTGGCGGGGTAGATCACTCGTCCTCACCCTCGTCACGAACGACGTGCGTCGGCTCGAGGTAGGGGCACAGCTCGGTCTCGCCATAGCGATTGACGATCGTGCCCGAGTCCCAGTCGAAGCTGCGGAAATCACGGGCGCAGGCTTCGAGTGTGGTGCGCGGCGACCGCGCAATCGCGGTCCCAACGATCACGGCGCCGGCGGCGGCCGCGCCGTAACCCCACGGACGCCAGCCGTAGCTACGATGCCGCGGCGTGTGATGGGGGGCCGAGTGGGCCGGCGCGCGATGTGTTTCAATGTGGCGCGCCTGTGGCGGCGCCGGACGCGGCTGAAACCGGTTCCAGGTGCCGTGCGACGGCTGATGCCCGATCTGGGGGGCATGTTGTCGTTGCGATGTATGCGGAGCGTTCGGCGCACGCGGGATCGTCCGTGCAACTTGCGGTACCGGTGCTGGTGGAGTCAGCTGCTGGGGCTGGCTGGCCGCGCGACGGTGCTGGCCCTGCGGCGTGTGGGTCTGCCGTTCCTGCGCCGAGGCGGCCTCAGTGAAGGCGGCGGCATTCATGGCCAGCAGTGCGGCGGTGGCAACGATGGCAGTTTTGGCAGACATTCGACACCCCTGTGTGTGAGCAGCCCCATGCATGGCCGAAATGAACCGGCCAACTTGCGAACACATCTAGGGCACGCCGCTTGAACCGATTTTGAACGACACGAGCAGAATTCGTTCATGTTCGCCCGCACGATCCGCGATGCGCCCGCACCATGCGGCATCGCATACGCGTGTAACCCTGTTGAAGCCCCGGACGACCCATGCTAAGCCCACGCCAACTTGATGAAGAGGCTGGCGTGCGCGTCCGCGCGCGCCGATCATTTTTTGTTGAGCGACGGGATTGCGCGGGCAACCGCTGCGTTCCATGCCCTCCCGACCATGCCCAAATCCTTCACCTCATAATGAGCGTTCGACGTGGCGAATGACGATCCAATGATGGCGAGTGTGGCCGGGCGCTATGCGTCCGCGCTGTACGACCTCGCAACCGAGCAGAACCAGGTGAAGGTGGTCGAGCAGGCGATGACCCGGCTGCAGGCCATGCTGGCTGGCAGTGCCGACCTCTACAAGATGGTGCGCAGCCCGATCATTTCCGCCGACGAGCAGGGCAAGGCGCTCGATGCGGTGATGGCGGCGAACGGGGTCGACGGCCTGACCGCTAATTTCGTGCGGCTGATCGCCCGCAACCGGCGCCTGTTCGTGCTGCCGGAGATGATCAAGAATTTCCACAAGCTGGTTGCCCAGGGCCGCGGTGAAATGCAGGCGGAAGTGGCGTCCGCGGTGCCGCTCAACGACGCCCAGATGCAGCAGCTGAAAGATACGCTGCGCGCGTCGGTCGGCAAGGATGTCGCGATCACATCGACTGTTGACCCCGGTCTGCTCGGCGGCCTCGTCGTCAAAATCGGCAGTCGCATGATCGACAGCTCGCTTCGCACCAAATTGAATAGTCTCAAGATCGCCATGAAAGAGGTTGGCTGATGGAAATTCGCGCCGCTGAGATCTCCTCGATCCTGAAGGAGCAGATCAAGAACTTCGGCAAGGAGGCGCAAGTCTCCGAGATCGGTCAGGTGCTATCCGTTGGTGACGGTATCGCCCGCGTCTACGGCTTAGACAACGTCCAGGCCGGCGAGATGGTCGAATTCCCGGGCAATGTGCGCGGCATGGCGCTGAACCTCGAAGCCGACAACGTCGGCGTCGTGATCTTCGGCGACGACCGGGCGATCAAGGAAGGCGACACCGTCAAGCGCACGGGCGCCATCGTCGAAGTGCCGGTCGGCAAAGGACTGCTCGGTCGCGTGGTCGATGGTCTCGGCAATCCGATCGACGGCAAGGGCCCGATCAAGTCGGACCAAAAGAGCCGCGTCGACATCAAGGCGCCAGGCATCCTGCCGCGCAAATCGGTGCACGAGCCGATGGCCACCGGCCTCAAGGCGATCGACGCGCTGATCCCGATCGGCCGTGGCCAGCGCGAGCTGATCATCGGCGACCGCCAGACCGGCAAGACCGCCGTCGCCCTCGACACGATCTTGAACCAGAAGTCGCTGAACAAAGGCACCGACGAGAGCCAGAAGCTCTATTGCGTCTATGTCGCCGTCGGCCAGAAGCGCTCAACCGTCGCCCAGTTTGTGAAGGTACTGGAAGAGAACGGCGCCCTCGAATACTCGATCGTCGTCGCCGCCACCGCATCCGATCCAGCACCGATGCAATTCTTAGCGCCCTTCACCGGCTGCGCCATGGGCGAATACTTCCGCGACAACAAGATGCACGCTGTCATCATCTATGACGATCTGTCGAAGCAGGCCGTCGCCTACCGCCAGATGTCGCTGCTGCTGCGCCGTCCGCCGGGCCGCGAAGCCTATCCGGGCGACGTGTTCTATCTCCATAGCCGCCTGCTCGAGCGCGCCGCCAAGATGGGCGAAGGCGCCGGCCTCGGCTCGCTCACCGCGCTGCCCGTGATCGAGACTCAGGGCAACGACGTGTCGGCGTTCATTCCAACCAACGTGATCTCGATCACCGACGGGCAGATCTTCCTCGAAACCGATCTGTTCTACCAGGGCATCCGCCCGGCCGTGAACGTCGGCCTGTCGGTGAGTCGCGTCGGCTCCTCGGCCCAGACCAAGGCGATGAAGAAGGTCGCCGGCAAGATCAAGGGTGAGCTGGCGCAGTACCGCGAGATGGCGGCGTTCGCCCAGTTCGGCTCCGACCTCGATGCAGCAACACAGAAGCTGCTCGCCCGTGGCTCGCGCCTCACCGAGCTGCTGAAGCAGGGGCAGTTCTCACCCTTGAAGATGGAAGAGCAGGTCTGCGTGATCTACGCCGGCGTCAACGGCTACCTCGATCCGCTGCCGCTCGCTAAGGTCAAGCCGTTCGAAGACGCGCTGCTCGCCAACCTGCGTTCGTCGAACGTCGCAATCCTGAACAGCATCCGCGACAGCAAGGACTTGTCCGACGCGGATGCCGGCAAGCTCAAAGACGTGATCGTCACGGTGGCGAAGCAGTTTGCATGATCTGACGAATGATGCCGTGCACTGAGGGTCTAATGTCGACCCAAAGGTATTCCTATGACGACTGGAGCAGCCATTGCTGGTTACAAGCCCCGAAAGTCGATCGGGGTTCGCTGCCGCGTGGCTGTTTCCGGCCAGCCTTACGAAGTGGTTGGCATGGTCGATGAGGCGACGGCTCTGATCAAGGTGCCGAGCTGTGACGCCCCGCTGCCCTATGCGGTTGCCGATATAGACTCAGATATCGCTGGCACCGCTACGCGCGAACGCTTCCTCCGTCTCGTTGGCCAGTACCGCTCGATGGGACCAGATGGTCCCGAGTACGAAGTCATGAGCATCGAAAGCCCGACCAAGGCAAAAATCTGGGTGGTGGGAGACGAAGAGAGCAAGGACCACGAAATCGAGGACATTCTGATCGACCCGATCGTCGATGATGGAACCTAGCAGATGTTCGCGATTGCGTTTGATCTCGATGTCGCGGCAGCAAACCGACATCATCCAGGCAGGAACCAAAGGGCCTATACCGACATACGCAACATTCTGATCGCGCATGGTTTTGAGCGCATTCAAGGGAGTACGTATGCGGCCGCACATGAGGACCAGACGAAACTGTACTTGGCGCTGGCCATGCTCCACAAACTCGAATGGCTGGGCCCTTGCCTGAAGAACTTACGCGTGTTCCGGATGGAAGCCGGCGCCGATTTCACCAAGATCATGCAGTCACCGAGATAACGAGACGACGAGAGATACCGCCCGATGGCCTCACTCAAAGACATGCGCAACCGCATCGCCTCCGTGAAGGCGACGCGCAAGATCACCAAGGCCATGCAGCTGGTCGCCGCAGCGAAGCTGAGGCGCGCGCAGGAGGCGGCCACCTCGGCGCGACCCTATGCCTTGCGCATGAATGCCATGCTGGCCAACGTCAATGCCCGCGTGACCAACAAAGAGGGCGCCTCGCCACTTCTGGTTGGAACGGGCAGCGACAAGGTCCACCTGCTGGTCGTCATGACCGCCGAACGTGGTCTGTGCGGCGGCTTCAACGGCAACATCGCCAAGCTCGCCCGTGCCGACGCCCAGCGTCTGGTGCGCGAGGGCAAAACCGTGAAGTTCATCATGGTCGGCAAGAAAGGCGCCGATGCTCTGCGCCGCGAGTTCGGCCGCAACATGGTCGACCGTGTGGATCTGAAGGCCGTCAAGCAGCTGAGTTTTCCCAACGCCGAAGACATCTCGGGCAAGATCCTGAAGATGTTCGAGGCCAAGGAGTTCGACGTCTGCACGCTCTACTTCTCCGAGTTCAAGAGCGTGATCGCCCAGAAGCCGACAGCGCTGCAGCTGATCCCGGCCAAGGTGCCGGAGGAAAAGGCGGGCGACACGAAGACCGCGGCTGCGGTCAACGAGTACGAACCGTCCGAGGAGGAAATCCTCGGCGTACTCCTCACTCGCAACATCTCGACCCAGGTGTTTCGCGGGCTGCTGGAGAACGCGGCGTCGGAACAAGGCGCACGCATGAGCGCCATGGACAATGCGACGCGCAACGCCGGCGACATGATCAACAAGCTGACGATCAAGTACAACCGTCAGCGCCAGGCCAACATCACCAAGGAACTGATCGAGATCATCTCGGGCGCGGAGGCGCTGTAGGCGCACATGCGAGCCATCAATTTCCCCCAGATCGTCAGGCGGATCAAAAAGGACATCCGAACGTTCGGGCCGAACATCCTGAAGGCCGATGCGGGGCGCTGGATGGGATCGTCCGAGGTTACGGCCAAGCTGCGGGATATCGGAGTTATTTCGTTACGTCCGCTGGACAGCGATCTCGACACCTTCCGGCAAGTCTATCAGCAGCGGCAATACAAGGTCGCAATGCCCGACCAGCGCGAGCGGCTGAACCGGTACTACGAACAATTGCTGGCGCTCGGCGTGGTGCCCGTCATCATCGATGCCGGCGCCAATGTCGGCGCTGCTGCGCTGTGGTTCTCGACCACCTATCCGCGCGCCCGAATCGTGGCGATCGAGCCCGATGCGGCCAGCGCCGCGCACTGCAGGTTCAACACGGTAAGTCGCAGCAACGTCACAGTGGTGGAAGGTGCGATCGGGGGCACGCCGGGGCGCGTTGCCGTGGTCAAGTCGGAAAAATCATGGGCCATAATCACGGAGCGGACCGACGCCCAGGCCGGCTTGAAGGTTGCGACCGTTCGCGAACTGGCAGACCAGGCCGGCAAACCCAGCGCACTGTTCATCGTCAAGGTTGATATCGAAGGATTCGAAGCCGACCTGTTCGAGACCGGCACCGAGTGGATTTCAGAGACGGCCGCGGTCTACATCGAGGTTCACGATTGGCTGTTTCCCAACAAGCGCACCAGCCAATCGATGCAGAAGGCGATGTGGGGGCAGGGGTTCGAGATCCTGCTGCAGGGCGAAAACATGATGTTCATCCGCGAGGCAGGCGAGCTGGCGAACATGCTGACGGCACGGCAGAAGGAGCAGCAGTCTGGCGGCAAAGCTGGAGAGAGTGTTGGACAACGTTGACGCGACAAACAACCACGACATGGCGAACTTGACGCGAGCGATGTTGGCCCTCAAGACGATGCTTGCAGATCAAGGCTACTTGAGTGCCGCAGCACTGGTGGAGATAAAGCCGAGACTTGGAGCTGCAATGACATGCCGACACCAGCGATTGAGCGAGTTGATGTACCTAGTCGCCATAGCCACCTCGTCGGCTCGCTGCGAACGGTAGGTGAACTCGGGCCAGCATATCAAGTCTTGAGTATCACGAGCGAGACGATGGCGACCGTCGTCGTGCTCGAGTCCGAAGAAACATTACAGTACCCGATCGCGAAGATCCTAGCCGACCCGGAAACCTGATGTTCGCGATCGCATTCGACTTGACGCTGGCCGACGCCGAGCGGCACCCCCCCAAGGGAGCGCTCCAGGCCTATCGCGACATCAAAAAAAGTTGGCGAAATTCAAGTTCGAGAGGGTGCAGGGCAGCGTGTACGTGACAAACAACCACGACATGGTGAACTTGACGCGAGCGATGTTGGCCCTCAAGACCTTGCCGTGGTTTCCTCTGGCGGTGCGCGACATCCGCGCCTTCCGGATCGAAGATTGGTCCGATTTCACGACCTTCATCAAGGAGTGATGCGGGCTGTATTGAGCGCATCAGACAAAATTCATCGGATCGACGTGTGGCGATCTGGGCACAAGCAAACTGGCACAAGGACGAACGAAAATGGCTGCGAGCAACAAGGTCGGTAAGATTTCCCAGGTGATGGGCGCCGTGGTCGACGTGAAATTCGACGGGCACTTGCCAGAAATTCTCAACGCACTGACCACGAAGAACCAGGGCAACACCCTGGTGCTTGAGGTTGCCCAGCACCTCGGCGAGAACACCGTGCGCACCATCGCTATGGATAGTTCCGAAGGCCTCGTGCGCGGGCAGGAAGTGACCGATATGGGTGCGCCGATCTCTGTGCCGGTCGGCGAAGAGACACTGGGCCGCATCATGAACGTGATCGGCGATCCGATCGACGAAGCGGGCCCAGTTAAGACCATGGGCCGCCGGGCGATCCACCAGCCCGCGCCGACCTTTGCCGAGCAGGCAACCGAAGCCGAAGTGCTCGTCACCGGCATCAAGGTCGTCGACCTGCTGGCACCCTACGCCAAGGGCGGCAAGATCGGCCTGTTCGGCGGCGCCGGCGTCGGCAAGACCGTGCTGATCATGGAGCTGATCAACAACGTGGCCAAGGCGCACGGCGGCTACTCGGTGTTTGCCGGCGTCGGCGAGCGCACGCGCGAAGGCAACGATCTCTATCACGAGATGATCGAATCGAAGGTCAACATCGACCCGAAAAAGAATGGCGGCTCGACCAAGGGTTCCAAGTGCGCGCTCGTCTACGGGCAGATGAACGAGCCGCCGGGCGCCCGCATGCGCGTCGCGCTTTCGGGACTGACCGTCGCCGAGGACTTCCGCGACAAAGGCCAGGATGTGCTGTTCTTCGTCGACAACATCTTCCGCTTCACCCAGGCCGGCTCGGAAGTGTCGGCGCTGCTCGGGCGCATCCCGTCGGCCGTGGGTTACCAGCCGACCTTGGCGACCGACATGGGCGCCCTGCAGGAGCGCATCACCACGACACAGAAGGGTTCGATCACCTCGGTGCAGGCGATTTATGTGCCAGCCGACGACTTGACCGACCCGGCGCCCGCCACGTCCTTCGCCCACTTGGATGCGACCACCGTGCTGTCGCGCTCGATCGCCGAAAAGGGCATCTATCCGGCGGTGGATCCGCTCGACAGCACCTCGCGCATTCTGGAGCCGCGCGTCGTCGGCCAGGAGCACTACGACACGGCGCGCCGCGTGCAGCAGATCCTGCAGAAGTACAAGTCGCTGCAGGACATCATCGCCATTCTGGGCATGGACGAACTGTCGGAAGAGGACCGCACCACGGTGGCGCGCGCGCGCAAGATCGAGCGCTTCCTGTCGCAGCCGTTCCACGTCGCCGAAGTGTTCACCGGCTCGCCCGGCAAGCTCGTCGACATCAAGGAGACCATCAAGGGCTTCAAGGGCCTCTGCGATGGCGACTATGACCACCTCCCCGAGCAGGCGTTTTATATGGTGGGCACGATCGACGAAGCCATTGCCAAGGCTGAAAAGCTGGCGGAAGCTGCCTGATGACCGGGTGAGCCGGCGTGTCGATGCAATGCGGGAGCCGGATCAATGGCGGACGAAAAACCTGTGGCTGCCATCGTCAATTCGAAGTTCGGAGGCTGTTGCACTGAGCTGAAAGAGGCCATGAACGGCGAGGACTTCGATCCCTTGATCACCGAGGGGGACGATGGCGTGCTGTACATGGCGGTCGGCCTCATCGACCTCGAGGAGGATGAGCCTGGCCTGGTCGATCATCCGCTATTCTTCTGCCCGTTCTGCGGCTCCAAACTGCAGTCGCCGGAAGAAGTGAAGGCGAAAGTCGGCAGTGCCGAGCCGGACGCCTGATTTGAAGTTGCAACTGCGGCAGGGCAGTGCGGCGTGCGCCGGCTGCCGGCCCGCCAAGATGACGTGACACGAGAGACGGGAATTATGGCTGGTACATTCAAGTTCGAACTCGTGTCGCCGGAGCGCGTGCTGCTGTCGACCGATGCGCAGGAGGTGATCCTGCCCGGCGCCGACGGCATCTTCACCGTGCTCGCCGGCCACGCGCCCGTCATCACCACCTTGATGCCCGGAGTCGCCCGCATCACCATGGCGGGCGGCGTCAAGCGCATTTTCGTGAAGGGCGGCTTTGCCGAGGTCGGACCCGACAGCGTCACCGTGCTCGCCGAGCGCGCCTTCATCACGGACGAGGTTGACCCGCGCCAGATCGATGCGGAACTCGATGCCGCGCAGAAGTCGCTCGACGGTGGCCTCGATGACGAGGCGAAAATGCACGTCACGCGCGCCATCGAGGAATTACGTGCGCTGGTCGGCAACAAGATCACGGCGTGAGGACAGTGCGAGAAGCAGCAGCATCGCACTTCGTGCGTTGCCGTATCGCTCGTCCATTACCACTCATGGTTTCCCGGAATTTGCCATGCTTTTCGCGGGGCAAATATTTGGGCTCTTCCCCCATCAAGAATGTGGCGCGTGCGTGCCGCAATCGCTTCCGGTGTGGATCCCGGATATTTGGCGTGCAAGACGGCACGCCAAATTCTGGGAAACCGAAGGAAGGAGTAGCGCTTGTTTTACGTTATGTTGTCAGCTCTCCCGCCTCGGTTTGGTTGCGACGTGCTGGCGCCGACAGGCTGCCGGCTAGTCCGAACAGTCCGAGTGCTGCCCACAGCCATTCGACCCAGAATGCTCTGGGGTGCCACAGGCGCCACGGTGGTGCAGGCAACGCAGATAGGCCGCTGGCCTGCGCCAAGGCCAGCGCCGCATCTTCGTCGCGCAGCGGCACATAGGTCGTGCTGTCGACGTAGCCGATCCACGCACCGCGGATACAATGTGTGTACTTGTAGCCGAGATAGACGGTCATGCCGTCCGACACACCAACGCCGACATCGTGTACCTTGATCGTGCGCTCACTGGCACAAGGAATCGGCACGCCAGCCGCGGCCGGCGTCGCCAAGGCGAACATCATCGCGATGAGAGCGAGAAGCGCAAAGCCCGCCTTGCCAATCCTCTGCATTCCGCACTCCCAACGCCCACAAGTCAGGGATGGCAGACTGGCAGATATCGGTTAATTCCGGGCTCTCGCATTTGTTAAAATTGCAAGCATCGGCCAGATCGGCCGCGATTATCGCTTGCCGCATCAGCCGGCCAGATGGCGGAATTCGCGCACGACGGTGAGATAGGTTTCGCGCCTGAACTCATTGATGGCCTCAGCCACGCGATCGATGGCAACCCACTTCCAGGCGTCGAATTCCCGCTTCTGGCCACGGGCCCCGGAAATGTCGATCTCGCTGTCGGTGCCGTCGAACCGCACTGCGAACCAGCGCTGGCGCTGGCCGCGGTATCGCCCCTTCAGGGCGATGCCGATCAGTTCCGGCGGCAACTCGTAGGTCAGCCAGGCCGGTAGCTCAGCGACGATCCTGGCGTTGCGCACGCCGGTTTCTTCTTCGAGTTCACGCAGGGCTGCCTGCTCGGGCCGCTCGCCACTCTCGATACCGCCCTGCGGCATCTGCCAGATTGGCGGGGCGCCACGGCTCAGCCATTTTGGTGTGCGGCGGCCGACCCACACGTGACCGGCCGCGTTCAGCATCATGATGCCGACCGACGGGCGATAGGGGAGTGTAACGAGGTGCGGGTGTTGGATCTCAGTCACGCCATTTCAAGTGGTTGGTACGCAGCACCCCGACTAAATAACAATAATCGGTGCGGACAAAAGAAATATGACGAATGCAGGATGATTTCTGCGATCGGTCTCGTCATTTCCCCGTCGTCGTCAGGTCGGCGAATTCCGCCAGCACCTGGGTATAGACTTCGCGCTTGAACGGCACGATCAGGGCCAAGAGCTCCGCTGCGGGTGCCCACCGCCAGGCCACGAACTCGACCGGATGGCCCGGTTGCGCGGAAATGTCGATCTCGCTGTCGTTGCCCTCGAAGCGCACGGCGAACCACTTCTGGCGCTGGCCACGATACTTGCCGCCCCAGGCCTTGCCGATCAGTGCCGGCGGCAGATCGTAGGTCAGCCAGGAACGGCTTTCGGCGAGTGGGGTGACGGTGCGCATGCCGGTTTCCTCGCGCAGTTCGCGCAGGGCAGCGATGGCTGGATCCTCGCCCTCGTCGATGCCGCCCTGCGGCATCTGCCACCAGGAGCCCGGTCCCTCGGGGTCGGTCGGTGCGTCGTTGCGTCGGCCAATCCAAACCAACCCTTGCGCATTCAGCACCATGATGCCGACGTTCAAACGGTAGCCAAGCTTGGTTGCGTCCATCTGCTGCCCTTTCGAACCTTACAAATGCGTTGGGCGCCCGAAGCGGGCGCCCAAGTAGGCGAATTGCGACACCAGGAGTGCGGCCAAACTCAGTTCGGCTTCTTTTCGGCTGGCGTGGTTCCGACTGCGGGTGCGGCAGGGGCCGACGGCGCAGGTGCGGCGGGTGCCGTCACCGGCAGCTGCGCCGATTCGGTGCCGTCGCGCAACATGGCGAGCGCGTACTGCAGCTGCACGTCCTTCTCGGGCTCACGCGGCACATAAGCCGACGAGCCCGACTGCTCCTTTTCCTTCGGATCGTTCTTCAAGTGACCGCGCAAGCTCGCCTCGCCGCGCGGCTTCTCCTTGCCCTTCAGGTCATCGGGCAGTTCCTGCTCGACGATGATATCGGGATCGATGCCCTTGGCCTGGATCGACCGGCCGGACGGGGTGTAGTAGCGCGCCGTGGTCAGGCGCAGCGCGCCGTTCTGGCCGAGTGGAATGATGGTCTGCACGGAACCCTTGCCGAACGAGCGGGTGCCGATGACTGTCGCCCGCTTGTGGTCCTGCAGCGCGCCAGCGACGATTTCGGATGCCGATGCCGAGCCGCCGTTGATCAGCACGATGATGCGGCGGCCATCCGAGATATCGCCAGGCCGGGCCTGGCTGCGCTGGGTCTCTTCCAGATTGCGGCCCTTGGTGAGGACGATCGCGCCCTTCTCCAGGAAGTCATCCGAGACGGCCACGGCCTGATCGAGCAGGCCACCGGGGTTGTTGCGCAGATCGACGATGAAGCCCTTGATCTTCTTGGTCGTCTGCTTTTTCAGCGCATCGACCTGTTTGACGAGGTTGGTGTGGGTTTGTTCGTTGAAGGTCGACACTTTGGTGTAGATCACCTCGCCGTCGAGTTCGAGGCGCGACTTGACAGCCTGGATGCGGATCACATCGCGCACGATCTTGATTTCGAACGGATCATCGCGCCCCTTGCGCACGACGGTCAGGATGATCGGCGTGTTGACCGGGCCGCGCATCTTTTCCACGGCCTGCTCAAGCGTGAGGCCGACGATCTGCTCGTTGTCGAGATGGGTGATGAGGTCGTTCGCGAGTACGCCAGCCTTGGCAGCTGGCGTATCGTCGATCGGCGCCACCACCTTGACGACACCATTGTCGGTCGTCACCTCAATGCCGAGGCCGCCGAACTCGCCGCGGGTCTGGATCTGCATGTCGCGGAAGTTCTTGGCCGAAAGGTAGGCCGAGTGCGGGTCGAGCGCCGCCAGCATGCCGTTGATGGCGTTTTCAACCAGCATCGCGTCGTCGGGCTTTTCCACATAGTCGGAGCGCACCCGCTCCAGCACGTCGCCGAACAGGTCGAGCTGTCGATAGATTTCCGAGTTGGGCGTCGTGGCGGAATAGGTGCGGCTGACATTGAACACCGTCGTAACGCCGGCGAGACCTGCCATCGTCATGAACGACCAGAAAGCGAAGTCCGATTTGCGCGTCATCCTTGCACCTTTTTCGATCCGTCAACCCACCAGGGCTCGGGATCCACGGAACGCCCCTCCTTGCGGAACTCAACATACAGGACGGGGGCGTTGCCCTGCACTTTGCCTTTCGGCGCGGCACTCATGGTACCTATCGGTTCGCCAGCAAGAACGAACTGCCCCAGCTGTACGTCGATCTGCGACAAGCCTGTCATCACGACATGGTAGCCGTTGCCGCCATTGATGATCAAGAGCTGGCCGTAAGAGCGGAACTCGCCAGCGTATAACACCCAGCCGTCGCAAGGTGACGTAACTTGGGCGCCGTGTCGGGTTTCGAACACGGAACCCCGCGACGAGATGCCCGACGGCATGCGATCACCAAACCCGATCACCCGCCGGCCCTGGGCCGGCAGCGGCAGTTGGCCCTTGGCCAGATGGAACGGAATGGCCGGCATCAGGCGGCTCGGGTTGGCCGAAAGGCTGCTGCCGTGGGGGGCAAGTTCAATCGAAGGATTGGCCAGCTTCGGCAGCGCCGCAATAACAGTCTTTTGATCCTGCCTCGACGTTGCGGCAGGCTGGGTATCGACCGCAACGGCGGGCGGCGCTGGCATGGCTGCAATGGGCGCGCCCAGGGACTGGGCTGCCGCCTGCCGCTCATAGGCGCCGAGTTCGGTGTTCTCGGCGACCGCCCGGTCGAGTTTGGAGATCAACTCGGTCAGATCGGTGACGTTCTTCGAGATGTCGGCCGCCGCCTTGCGCACTTCATCGAGTTGCTCCTGTCGTTCGGACAGTGATTCGCGCTTGATCTCCATCAGGCCCGCAAGCCGCAGTTGTCCGTCCTTCAGCCGGGTGGTCTCGGTGGCGAGTTTGTCGCGCTCGATGCGCACATCGGTCATCACCCGGGCGAGTTCGTTCAATCGGCCGGACAGGTCCTCCGCCTGGGTGCGCAACTCGGGGAAGGCGCGCGCCAGCAGCATCGCGCTGCGCACCATCTTCAGCGCGTCCTCGCGCTGGGTGATGATAACGGGCGGCGGATTGCGACCCATGCGCTGCATGGCGGCGAGCAGGCTTGAAATCTGCCCATGGCGCTGGGCGAGCGAGCCCTGCAGCAGCTTCTGCTGGCTTTCCAATTCATCGCGCCGCGCCTCGATCGTGGTCAGCTGGCCCTCGCTGCGCTGCACGAGGCGCGCGGTGTCCTGCAGCTGGGCATTGATGCGTGCGCGCTCGGCATCGATCTGGGCGACGTCGGTCTGCAAGGCCTTGGCCCGGCTCTCGGTTGCCTCAAGCTTCTGCCGGCTGGCCTTGAGGTCGCGGACGGGGGCTTGCGCAAACACCGGCCCCGCTGCCAGCAGCGCGGCAACGGCGCACAGCACTGCAATCCGTAGTACGGCGGATGTAGGCATCGCGGAGAGAGCAGCGTTCGGCATGGACGACCACGTTGTAGAGCCGATGTGACGTTCCAGGGTCCTGCACTCCTATCCCACCCGACCCGACGATCGCAGGGAATGACAGCATTACGGCATTTCTTTTGCAGTGCAACTATCCCGACGAGCGCTTAACGTTCCATCAATGGACCAGCTCCCGCCGCGACACACTGGCGCCATCGGCGGATTGCTGTTGGATGCTTGCCTTGCGCGCGCCAGAACTGGGCGACAAAGTCGCTCACAGAGGTCGAAATGCCCGAGGTTTTCTTTCATTTGACAACGGTGGCGACGCTGGCCGTGCTGGTGGTCCTCGGTTTCGGCCTCAAGACCATGATGACCGGCGAAAGCCCGAACCTGAGCCAGAAACTCATGCGCTGGCGGGTTGGGCTGCAGTTCGCCGCGATCATCATCATCATGGCAACCGTGTATCTGCGCCGCGCATAATGCTCCCGGAAAAGAGGCCGACGTGGTCAAGCTGAACAAGATCTACACCCGCACCGGCGATGACGGCACCACCGGGCTCGGCACCGGTGAACGGGTGCGCAAGGACAGCGAGCGGGTCACTGCCTATGGCACAGTGGACGAAGCCAACGCGGCAATTGGCATGGCGCGCATTCATCTCACCCCGGCCGATGCCGTGGTCGATGCCATGCTGCTGCGCATCCAAAACGACCTGTTCGACCTCGGCGCCGATCTGTGCGTGCCCGACCGCGGCGAGACACTGCCCTACGAGCCGCTGCGCATCACCAGCGGGCAGGCAACCCGTCTCGAGCAGGAAATCGACACGCTCAACGCCGAGCTGAGCCCGCTCAACTCGTTCGTGCTGCCGGGCGGATCGCCTGCGGCCGCCGCCCTGCACGTTGCTCGCACGGTCGCGCGGCGCGCCGAGCGGCTGATCGTCGAACTGAAAGCGGTGCCCGGTGAGCCTGTGAGCGAACCCGCCATCACCTACGTCAATCGCCTGTCGGACTTCTTGTTCGTGGCCAGCCGCTACGTGAACGACAAAGGCCACAAAGATGTGCTTTGGGTGCCCGGCAAAAACAGGTGACCCTGGCGCAGGTGATCGGGTCCGGGCTGCGGCGCCTGATGGGGGGCTGCGGCGCACTCGATCATTGACCGTCGCGAGGCTGCTCTGTGTTCGTTCCCGTCCATGACGACAATCCGCTGCGCGGCATCACGTTCCAGTACGTGACGCTGACGCTGGTGGCGATGAACCTGGCGATGTTTGCCTGGCAGATGTTTGGGTTGCCGCCCGAGGCCGCGGTCGAATTCGGCGTCGTTCCGGCCCGGCTGCTGGCCGGCACGTTGACAGCTGGTACGGTGACGTTGCCGTTCGATCAGGTGGGCACGCCGCCGTGGATCACGCTGCTGTCGTACATGTTCTTGCACGGCGACATCTGGCACGTCGGCACCAACATGCTGTTTCTGTGGGTGTTCGGCGATAACGTCGAGGATGCGATGGGACACACCAGATATCTGGTGTTCTATCTCGCATGCGGGATCTTCGCCGGGCTCGCGCACGCGGCCCTCCAGCCCGCTTCCCCGGTGCCCTTGATCGGGGCGAGTGGAGCAGTGGCGGGAGTGATTGCCGCCTACGTGCTGCTCTATCCGCGCGTCATGCTGTGGGTGCTCGCCTTCCGCATCATCCCGCTGCGCATCTCGGCCGGCTTCGCGATCGGCATCTGGATCTTGACCCAGTTTGCGATGGTCATATTGCCACAGTCGGGCTCGCCCGCGCCGGTCGCCTGGTGGGCCCACATCGGCGGCCTTGTGGCTGGCGCCGCACTGGTGCTGGTGCTGCGGCGCCCCGGCGTGCGGCTGTTTGCATGACTGCGCACTAATCAGGCAAACCGGCACATATCGGACGGCGCGATTGTCACATTTCCGCCTTTCGGTGCAATTGACACCGTGAACCCTCGTGAATACGCTGCATCTCGCAGCTGCGAAGGGGACTCCGACGTGCTTGCAACGGTGCCACAATGCTAACTTTTGAGACAGTTCGTCTCGTTGTCTTATCGTCAGCCGGCAGCATATCAGCACGCCGCAGATACGCAATGGCGTATGGATACAACCCAGCTCCGGAGCATCGCTGAACCATGAAAATCCTCGTGCCCGTGAAGCGCGTGGTCGACTACAACGTCAAGATCCGTGTCAAGCCTGACGGCAGCGGCATCGAGCTTGCCAATGTAAAAATGTCGATGAACCCGTTCGATGAGATCGCCGTCGAAGAGGCGATCCGGTTGAAGGAAAAGGGCGCCGCGACCGAGATCATCGCCGTTTCGATCGGACCGACCAAGTCGCAGGAAACGATTCGTACAGCGCTCGCCATGGGTGCCGACCGCGGCATCCTGGTTGAGACGACCGACGCCGACACGATCGAGCCGCTGGCCGTTGCCAAGCTGTTGAAAGCGATCGTCGCAGCTGAGCAACCGGGGCTCGTCATTCTCGGCAAGCAGGCGATCGACGATGACTGCAATCAGACCGGACAGATGCTGGCCGCCCTGCTTGGCTGGCCGCAGGCGACGTTCGCTTCGAAAATCGTGATCGAGGCTGGCACCGCGCACGTGACGCGCGAGATCGACGGCGGGCTCGAAACGCTCGCCCTCAAGCTGCCGGTGATCATCACCACCGACCTGCGCCTCAACGAACCGCGCTATGCCTCGCTGCCCAACATCATGAAGGCCAAGAAGAAGCCGCTCGACATCAAGAAGCCGGCCGATCTCGGCGTCGACATGACGCCGCGATTGAAGGTTCTGAAAACCACCGAGCCGGCGACGCGCAAGTCGGGTGTCAAGGTGGCGAGCGTGGCCGAACTCGTGGCCAAGCTGAAAACCGACGCAGGGGTGATCTGATGGCGACGCTGCTGATTGCCGAGCATTCCAATGGCGCGCTGAATTCGCTGACCGCCAAGGCCATGACCGCTGCTGCCGCGCTGGGCGCCGAGGTGCATGTCCTCGTCGTCGGTCACAATTGCCGGCCGGCGGCGGAAGCTGCCGCCAAGTTGCAGGGCGTGACCAAGGTGCTGGTCGCCGATGGCGTGCAGTTCGCCCACCAGTTGGCCGAGGAAGTCACCGCACTGGTCGTGCCGATGATGCAGACCTATACCGCCGTCGTCGCCGCCGGCACGGCCCAGGCGAAGAACTTCATGCCGCGGATCGCAGCTAGCCTCGACGTGATGCAGATCTCGGAAATCACGGCCGTGAAGGGCCCCGATACCTTCGAGCGCCCGATCTACGCCGGCAACGCGATCCAGACGGTGCAGTCGACCGACGCGAAGAAGGTCATCACCGTGCGCGTCGCATCGTTCGCAGCAACCGCCGAAGGTGGTTCAGCCGCGATCGAGACCGTCGCCGTGCCGGGCGCCGTCGGCCTGTCGGTGTTCGAGAAGGCGGAGATCGCCCGCTCCGACCGGCCTGAACTCGCCTCCGCCAAGATCGTCGTGTCGGGCGGCCGTGGCATGGGTTCGGGCGAGAACTACAAGAAGTTCATCGAGCCGTTGGCCGACCGCCTGGGCGCCGCCATGGGTGCGAGCCGGGCCGCGGTCGATGCCGGTTTCGTGCCGAATGACTACCAGGTCGGCCAGACCGGCAAGGTGGTCGCCCCCGAACTCTATGTGGCAGTTGGCATTTCGGGTGCGATCCAGCACTTGGCCGGCATGAAGGACAGCAAGGTTATCGTCGCAATCAACAAGGACGCCGAGGCGCCGATCTTCCAGGTCGCCGACTACGGACTGGTGGCCGACCTGTTCCAGGCGCTCCCCGAATTGGACGCCGAGTTGCAGAAGGCCGGCCGCTGACCGCCTCAGCCGCGCGCACCGCGAACAAGGATCGAACTTCCCATGGATGCCCTGGTAAAACCCAAGTCGAGCGCGGACACGGCGATCGTGATCAAGCGCGTCGGTATCATCGGCGCCGGCCAGATGGGCTGCGGGATTGCCCACGTGATTGCGGCGTCGGGCTACCACGTCGTGCTGAACGATCTCGAAAAGGTGCGCGTCGACAAGGGCGTGGCTGCGATCGAGCGCAATATGGCGCGGCAGGTGGCCAAGGGCCAACTGAAGAACAACGACATGGTGGCAGCGCTCGAACGCATTGGCTATGCGGCGACGTTCAAGGATCTCGGCGACTGCGATCTGGTGATCGAAGCCGCCACCGAGGACGAGAGCCTCAAGCGCAAGATCTTCAGCGAGCTGTGCCAGCATCTGAAGCCTGGCGCGCTGGTCGCCTCCAACACCTCGTCGATCTCGATCACCCGGCTCGCCGCGACGTCCGACCGGCCGGAAATGTTCATCGGCATGCATTTCATGAACCCGGTGCCGCTGATGCAGCTCGTCGAGGTGATCCGCGGCATCGCCACGGACGACGTGACATTCACTGCCGCCAAGGCATTCGTGTCGAGCCTCGGCAAGACCATCGCCGTGTCGGAGGATTTTCCAGCCTTCATCGTCAACCGCATCCTGCTGCCGATGATCAACGAGGCGGTCTATACGCTTTATGAAGGCGTCGGCACGGTGGAGGCGATCGACCGGTCGTTGAAGCTTGGCGCCAACCATCCCATGGGTCCCCTCGAACTCGCCGATTTCATCGGCCTCGATACCTGCCTGTCGGTGATGCAGGTGCTGTATGAGGGGCTGGCCGACTCGAAATACCGTCCGTGCCCACTGCTGGTGAAATACGTCGAGGCCGGCTGGCTCGGCCGCAAGACCCAGCGCGGCTTCTACGACTATCGCGGCGAGAAGCCGGTCCCGACCCGCTGATCGCAGGCGCATGTCCGCCATGACCGTCATCGTCGCGGCGTTCTACAAGTTCGTGCCGCTGCCCGACGCCGAACAATTGCGCGAGCGGCTCCACACCAAGCTGCAGGCGCTCGGCATGCGCGGCACATTGTTGCTGGCGTCCGAAGGCATCAACGCCACCGTCTCCGGCGCGCCGCCAGCGATTGTTGACTTCCTGGCCGCCTTGCGCAGCGACGCCCGCTTCGCCGACCTCGTGACCAAGGAGACGACGGCGCCCGACCATCCGTTCCAGCGCCTCAAGGTCAAGGTGAAGCGCGAGATCATCACGTTCGGCCAGCAGGACGGCGACCCGATCCTGGCCTCGATGCACGGGCTGGCCGGCACTTATGTCGCGCCGCAGGACTGGAACACGCTGATCGCCGATCCGGACGTTCTCATTCTCGACACGCGCAATGCCTACGAGGTGGCGGTCGGCACGTTTCCCGGCGCGGTCGATCCGCACACACGCTGCTTTTCGGAATTGCCCGCGTTCATCGCAGCCAACCTCGATCCGAGCCGTCACCGCAAGGTCGCCATGTTCTGCACCGGCGGCATCCGCTGCGAAAAGGCGGCCGCCCATATGAAGGCGCAAGGCTTTGCCGAGGTCTATCACTTGCGCGGCGGCATTCTGGCCTATCTCGCCGCGGTTGCGCCCGAGCAGAGCGCCTGGCAGGGCGACTGTTTCGTATTCGACGAGCGCGCGGCGGTGGATGGTGCCGCCGCCGGCAGTCGCGGCTCAAGCGCGGACGATCAACAATGTGTGCCAACTGCTTTTGAATGAGCTGGGAGCATAGTCGGGCAAGCGATATCGATCACAAATCTGCCCCCAATCGAGCGGACTGCTCGCGCAAATATGCAGGCGCTGCGCTGCGCCGATATGCTCCGCTCGCGATGGTCAAACCTGCCTTCCCGCGGCTCCGGTGCCGTGCATCTGTTTGCACGTGTGCGCAACAAAGTTGCCGTGGTTTGTCATTTCGCAACAAGTGTTGCGCGCCGCCGCGGTGCCGGATAGCATGTGGCATGAATAGGAACGATATTCGCGACCGCATCCTTGCTGGGTTCGACCGGCTACCGCCACGCATGCAAGCGGCGGCCAAGCGGCTGCTCGATCATCCAGATGACGTGGCGCTGCTGTCGATGCGTGAGCTGGCGAAGCGCGCCGATGTCGAACCGGCGACCATGACGCGGCTCGCGCAACGGCTAGGATTCCAGGGCTTCGATGAAGTCCGCAAAGTCTACGCAGATGGCGTCCGTAATCGGCACTCTTCATTCAAAGATCGCACCGAGGGCCTCCAACAGCGCCGCGGTCTGGATGGCGATAGCGACCTCGTCGCAGACACACTTGCAGGCATTGCCGGGCACCTCAGAACGCTAAGCAACCCGGACACTCTTGCGTCCATCGGTAGCGCCGCCGACCTGATCGTCCAGCAAGACCGCCTGTTCTGCATCGGCGCACGGTCGAGCTTTCCAGCGATGTATCTCGGCACCTATCTGCTCTCGCTGATCGGCGAGGAGACCTGCCTCGTCGACGGTGCCGGTGGCATCGGGCTCGATCAGTTGCGCACGCTTCGCCGGACCGATGCGGTGCTTGCTCTCACCATCGCGCCCTATACGCGCAATACAGTCGATGCCATTGCGTTCGCCGTCGAACGCCGTGCACCGATCATTGCCATTACCGACAGTCTCGCGTCCCCCATTGCACGCAATGCCAGGGAGGTGATCCTGGTGCCGACCGATACACCATCGTTCCTGCACACGATGACGCCCGCCTTCGTCGTCGTCGAATGTCTCGCGGCGCTGGTGGCGGCGAAACGCGGCAAGGCTGCCGTGAAGGCCATTGCCGAAACGGAAGCGCATCTCGCCCGCTTCGGCAGCTATGCGACCGAACCACAGCGGCGTGGAGGCAAGATATGACAGCGCGCAAAACTCGCATCCTGCATCGGCAGATCAAGGGCGGCGAATCGCTGCCCGTGGCCACCGGAGGCCGGGGCATCGAGATCGTCGACGCGGACGGCAAAGCCTACATTGATGCGTCCGGTGGTGCTGCCGTGTCATGCCTCGGCCATGGCCATCCCGCGGTCAATGCCGCCCTCAAGGCGCAGCTCGAGCAATTGGCCTATGCCCATACGTCGTTCTTCACGACCGCTGTCGCCGAGCGGCTGGCAGACCATCTGGTTGAACACGCACCAGCAGGCCTGGAGCACGTCTATTACGTTTCGGGCGGCTCCGAGGCGATGGAAGCGGCGTTGAAAATGGCGCGGCAATATTTTGTCGAGATCGGTCAGCCACAGCGGCGCAACTTTATCGGACGCCGGCAGAGTTATCATGGCAACACGCTCGGCGTGCTCGCTGTCGGCGGCAATGCGTTTCGGCGCGAGCAGTTCGCGCCACTGCTGTTTGAGAGCCACCACATCTCGCCACCCTATGCCTACCGTGACCGCCGCGAGAGCGAGACGGCAGAAGCATATGGTCTGCGACTCGCAGCCGAATTCGAGGACAAAATCATAGAACTGGGCGCCGAAACGGTCATCGCGTTCGTCGCCGAAACCGTCGGCGGCGCGACGCAGGGCTGCACGACGCCACCGCCAGGCTACTTCAAGCGTATTCGCGAGGTCTGCGATCGACATGGCATCCTGCTGATCCTCGACGAAGTCATGTGCGGCATGGGCCGGACGGGCACGCTGCACGCCTGCGAGCAAGAGGGCATCGCACCGGATCTGATGGCCATCGCCAAGGGGCTCGGCGCCGGGTATCAACCGATCGGCGCCGCCCTGCTGTCGGGCAAGATATTTTCGGCCTTCCGCGATGGCTCAGGTTTTTTTCAGCATGGCCACACGTATCTTGGACATCCGATGGCCTGTGCGGCTTCGTTGGCCGTTCAGGAAACCATCCAGCGCGACAATCTCCTGGTCAGTGTGCGGACGCAGGGCGAGCATCTGGAGCGGCGCCTGCGCGAGCGCTTCGCCAATCACCATCATGTCGGCGATATCCGTGGCCGCGGTCTGTTCTGGGCGGTCGAGTACGTATCGGATCGCACCACCAAGGCTGCCTTCGACCCCGCGCTCAAGCTCAATGCGCGCGTGAAGGCCGAGGCCATGGCGCGCGGTCTGGCCTGTTACGGCATGCCCGGTACGATCGACGGCCGCTTGGGCGACCACAACATGCTGGCCCCCCCCTTCATTTCGACCAGCCAAGACATCGACCGCATCGTCGAGCGGTTCGGTGACGCCGTCGATGCCGCGTTCGCGTCGCTGCCGCGCGGATAGATCATGAAGCAGCAATCCGTCTCAACAGGGAGTACGTGCATGAAAAAGATCTCAACTCTTGCCGCAGCCACAGTGGCGCTCGGCCTTTGCGCAGGCCCGGCCGCCGCACAGCAGAAGTTCGTCACCGTTGGTACCGGTGGTGTCACCGGCGTCTACTACGCCGTTGGCGGTGCCATCTGCCGCTTGATGAACAAGGACCGCGCCAAGACCAACCTGCGCTGCTCGACGGAATCGACCGGCGGCTCGGTGTTCAACATCAACGCCATCAAGTCGGGCGACATCGAGTTTGGCATGGCGCAATCGGACGTGCACCACAATGGCGTCAAGGGCCTTGCGCAATTCAAGGATGGGGGCGCGGTGGCCGACCTGCGCTCGGTATTCTCGGTACATCCCGAGCCGTTCACCGTGCTCGCACGCAAGGACGCCGGCGTGTCCAAGTTCGAAGACTTCAAGGGCAAAAAGTTCAATATCGGCAATCCCGGCTCGGGCACACGCGCGTCGATGGAGGAATTGCTGACGGCGATGGGATGGAAGACCAGTGATTTCTCGCTCGCCTCGGAATTGAAGGCCGACGAGCAGGGCACCGCGCTGTGCGACAGCAAGATCGACGGCTTCTACTACGGCGTCGGGCATCCCTCCGCCGCCATCCAAGACCCGACCACGGGCTGTGGCGCCAAGCTGATCGCGCTCGAAGGCGCCGCCGTCGACAAACTGGTCGCGGCGAATTCTTTCTACGCCAAGGCGACCATCCCCGGCGGCATGTACGCCAACAATCCGAATGCCGTCGTGACCTATGGCGTTGCGGCGACGCTCGTCACATCGGCCAAGGTGGCCGATGACGTCGTCTACAATCTCGTCAAGGCCGTGTTCGAGAATTTCGACGAGTTCAAGAAGCTGCACCCGGCATTCGCCAACCTCGACCCGAAGGCCATGGTCAAGAACGGCCTCACCGCCGAACTGCATCCAGGCGCGGTCAAGTACTACAAAGAAAAAGGCATGTTGTGAGCGGACGGCTGCGGATCGGGAAACCGGTCCGCAGCCTGCATTCAGGGGCAAGGTTCCGACCATGACATCGGCACACGGCGCAGCAGTAAAACGCGAAGACCTCGACCAACTCGTCGCCGATGCCGACATGGGCGGGCGCAAGCCACTCGGCACGACCGCCAGGTTGATGACGGTGGTCGCGGTGTGCTGGTCGCTGTTCCAGATGTGGATCGCCTCGCCGCTGCCGTTTGCGCTCAATTTCGGCATCTTCAACGATACCGAGGCCCGCGGTTTTCATTTGTGCTTTGCGTTTGCGCTGGCATTCCTGGCGTTTCCGGCTTTCGCCTCGTCGCCGCGCAACCGTGTGCCCTGGTATGATTGGCTGCTGGTCGCGCTCGCGCTTTGTGCAGTCCTGTATCTGATCGTGTTCTACAAGGCGCTTTCGGCGCGCCCAGGACTGCCGACGACGGCGGACGTGGTGGTGTCGGTCGTCGGCGTTCTGCTGCTGCTCGAAGCATCCCGTCGCGCCGAAGGGCCGTGGATGCCGATCATTTCGATCGTAGCGTTGATCTACGTGTTTGCAGGGCCGTGGCTGCCAGGCATGCTCGGGCACAAGGGCGCTTCGCTATCGCGCGCGGCTTCGCACTTCTGGATTACATCGGAGGGCGTGTTCGGCGTCGCGCTCGGTGTCGCCACCAACTTCATCTTCTTGTTCGTACTGTTTGGCGCACTTCTCGAGCGCGCGGGCGCGGGCAACTGGTTCATCCAGGTCGCCTTCGCGTTGCTCGGCAAATTTCGTGGTGGCCCGGCAAAAGCCGCCGTTGTCGCCTCGGGCTTGACCGGCATGATCTCGGGTTCGTCGGTTGCCAATGTCGTGACCACGGGCACCTTCACAATCCCGCTCATGAAGCGCGTCGGCTACACGCCCGTGCAGGCCGGCGCCATCGAGTGCGCTGCCGGCGTCAACGGCCAACTCATGCCGCCGGTCATGGGCGCCGCGGCGTTCCTGATGGCGGAGTATGTCGGCATCTCCTACGCCGAGGTGTGCAAGCACGCACTCATTCCGGCGCTGCTCACGTACGGCGCACTGTTCTACGTCGTCGATCTCGAAGCGACCAAGGCCGGCATGACCGGCATCGCCGTGACGCGCCGGCGCACGCTACAGCAAGGCGCGATCAAGGCCGCAATGACCATCGCCTCGCTCGTCATCCTGGCCAACCTCGTTTATTTCGGTCTTGGTTGGACCAAAACCCTATTCGGCCACGACGCGAGCCTGCTTTTTGGCATTCCTTTGGCCATCATCTCGTACGTCGCCTTGGTGCGCGTGCGTGCAAACAACCCCGACCTGCCGATCGACGATCCGAACTCGCCACTGGTGACGGTGCCGGATTTCTACGAAACGGCGCGCACGGGGCTGCACTACATGGTGCCGGTGATGGTGCTGATCTGGTGCCTGATGGTCGAAGAAATGTCGCCCGGCCTTGCGGCGCTGTGGGGCGTGATTGCGATGGCCGGGGTCGTGCTGACGCAAGGTCCTCTGACGAGTTACTTCCGTGGCGCAGGAACCTCGCCGGCGGCTTGGCGGCATGGCATCCGGGAAGTCTCCTCAGGCCTCGAAACCGGCGCCCGCAACATGATCGGCGTCGGCATCGCAACGGCGACGGCCGGCATTCTCGTCGGCGCTGTGACCCTGACCGGCATCGGTCTGGTCATGACCGAGATCGTCGAGTTCCTGTCGGGCGGCTCCATCGTGATTATGTTGCTGCTGGTTGGCCTGATCTGCATCATCCTGGGCACCGGCCTGCCGACGACGGCGAGCTACGTCGTGGTGGCAACGCTGATGGCGCCCGTTGTCGTGGCGCTCGCGGCCGAGAACGACCTCGCGGTGCCATTGATCGCCGTGCACATGTTCGTGTTCTACTTCGGGCTCATGGCCGATGTGTCGCCGCCGGTCGGGCTCGCGGCCTACGCCGCCGGAGCGATTGCCGGTGCGGACCCGATGAAAGTCGGCTGGCAGGGCACGTGGTACGAGTTCCGCACCGTCCTGCTGCCGTTCATTTTCATCTTCAATCCTGAAATCCTGCTCATCGATATCGGCGGGCCGATGCATTTCCTGCTCGTCGTCGGCTGCGCGACCCTTGCCATGATGGCGTTCTGCGCGGCGTGCCAGGGGTACTATCTCGCGCGCAATCGCTGGTGGGAAACGGCGGCGCTGCTGCTCGTTTGCTTTACGCTGTTCAGGCCGAACTTCTGGATGGACCGCATCGCGCCGCCGCGCGTCAACGGCCCCGCGGCGAGCATCGGCAAAGTCGTCGACGAGACGGCCGGCGCAGGGACGCTGCGCCTGCGCATCCAATCGACCAACTTCAGCGGTGACGATGTCATCAAGACGGTGCGCCTCGGGCTCGGCGCCAAGGGCGATGCGCGCCAGCGGCTCAACGAGGCGGGGATCGGACTGTCGTCACTCACCGCCGCGCCGACGATCACGTCCGTTCGACCGGGATCAGAGGCCGCACGCCTGAAGCTGCGCCCAGGTGATAGGATCGACAGCGTCGTCGTACCAAATCCCCGACCCGATCCCTTCTGGTTCGCTCTGCCCGCACTCGGGCTGCTCGGATTGGTGACGGTGCTGCAGCGACGACGAAATCTCTGATTTGGCATGCGAAACTGGTGCCGATGCGGACGATACGCGTCGCCGCTGGAGCCACTGCCCATCGCCATGCAACCGACCCTGCATCCGCCCAGCCCGTTGCCGGTCGCGGGTCTTCCAACCACAGCTACGTTCGATGCCGGTCGCCTGACCATGTTGCGCGAGATTGAGCCGCGTCTCAGACTTGCCGCGAAGATCACCCAGCCATGGCGCGATGACCACAATCCGTCACGTGTGCGGCACATTGGCGCCAATTTCTGCATCAACACCTACACCGTACGCCCGGCCTCGTGGCGGCAGGGAGCGATCACGACTCCTCAACAGCCGCATCCGCACTGCTGCTGAAACCAACGACCAAAAACCTGCTCAGAGCGGCGCCACGTGTCCTGGAAATCAGCATGCCGCGGAACCTGCGCCCGGTAGAGTTGGCGCAACTCCGCTTCCAGTGCCGGCAGGTCAACGCCGATGACGGCGCCGTCTTTCATGATGCTGCGGCCGGCGACAACGGTCTCTGCGACATGGGACATGTTGCCCCGCGCAAACAGCAGATCGAGCGGATCAACCGGCAGAATGGCATCGCGGTCCAGTCGGTCGAGATCGACCACGATGAAATCCGCGGCCGCACCAATCTCTAAGCGACCTGCGCCAGGCGCGCCGGTCACGCGACGGCCCGAGGCAATAATATGCGAGTAAAATTCGGCCGAGCTCCAAGTGCGCTTGAATCCCGTCCCACCATGCATCAGATGGACAAGGCGCATTTCCCTGATGATGTCGTCATCCTCGTCGAGGGCAAGACCATCAATACCGACAGCGATCGCGCCGCCTCGCTGATAGGCAGATGCGATAGGCCCGACGCCGGAATGCAGGTGCAGGTTTGACGAGGCGTTGGTGACGATCCGGACGCCGCGGCTGGCGATAAGGTCGAGTTCATCGGGCCGGGCGTGCACGCAGTGGGCGAGCGTCAGTCGATTCGTCAGCAGGCCGATCTCGTCGAGACGACGGACGATGCCTTGCGGGAAGGCCTGGTCGGCCCAGGCGCGCTGATAGACGGTCTCTAGCAGGTGCATATGGATGCGCCGGCCGGATGACGCCGAGTGGGCGGCAATCGCTTCGAGCAGTGGCAGCGAACACCATTGCACACCGGCCGGGCCCAGCTGTACATCAACCATCGGGCCGGCGATGCGCGCGGCGATTTCCTCGATGAGTCCGATATACGCGCGCGGCGTAGGCGGTTTGTGCACGAATAGTCGTTCGAGAACATCGCGATCCGATTGCGCGAGGGATGCCAACAGCGGCTCCGCGTCGCCATAGACGAGCGGGTTTTGATCCCGGACGCTGAGCGCGAAAGCGAGACGTACACCGACGTCCTTCGCGGCGCGCGCGATCTCGGCCGCCTCGTCGACTATGGGCTTTCGCCCGCTTGGGCGCGTGTAGTGCACCATGACGGCCGCGCATCCGCTGCGAGCCGATCGTGCCAGCGAAACTGCGGCCTGCAGATAGGGATCGGGCGGCGTGCCGAGCACCGTGCGCAAGATCCACGTCTCAAGCGGCTGGCCGATCGCCCCGAAAGACGAAGCGGTCGGCCGTGCGTGGTCGTGCGCATTGATGGGCGACGGCAGAATGAAGCGGCGTGCGCCTCCGGTCACGCTTGTCGGTGTCTCTATCGAGACAATCAGCCCGTCCTTAATCGACAGACGAACGTCGGTGGAGACACTGTCGTCGCCGCCGGCGAACAACGCCGATGCCTCAACGGTTCGCTCGACGGGCTGATCCACGTCGGTGTCGCCTCAGTTCGCCGTGTAGACGAGATCCCGCTCGGCTTTCGGTGGCAGGAACTGGCGCGAGAAGATTTCCGACGGCGCTGGTTTGCGGGTCAGCTGATAGCCCTCGACGACGATGGCGATGGCGCGCTCCATGCGGTCGTCCTTGATATCGCCGATGCCGATCTCCTTCATCTCGGGCGAAACGATGAGCTTGGTGAACGCATACTGCATGCGCCGCTTCTCGACCGCCTCGTTGACGAGGTTGTCGAACGCCATCACGGCCTTCATGCCGAGGTTTTGATCGGCGGCGGTTTCAAGCATGGCTTTGTTGGTCGCACGCACCAAGCCTGCCACCGCTTTAGGATTTTCACGGATCATTTTCTGCGACACCATAAGGCCGTTGGAATAGAGGTCCATGCCGTAGTCGCCGAACGACATCCAATTGAAGTCCTTGTCGGGATCCTGCCGGTTGAGAACGAGGTTGAAGTAGCTGGTGATGTTGAACACCAGCGCGCCGTCGATATCGCCCTTGATCAGCAAAGGTTCCTGCAGGTTCGGCGCCATGTTCGAGATGGCGATCTTGGCGCTGTCCAAGCCGTTTTTCTGCACGAACACCGGCAGCAGGCGTGTCGTCGGGGTGCCCTGGGCACCGCCCAGCGTGCGGCCTTCTAGGTCTTTCGGCTGGGTGATATTGGCGGACTTCTTGGTGACGATGGCGAACGGAGGACGGTTCCACATCTGATAAACCATCACAGGCGCTTCACCCGGTTTCTGCGAAGCGTTCTGGATGATGGCGTTCACGTCGCCAAAACCCGCGTCATAGGCGCCGCCCATGATACGCGTCACGGTCGCGCCCGAGCCTTCGCCCTGGTCGATGACGACATTGAGCCCTTCGGCTTTGTAATAGCCCTTGTCGCGAGCGACGAAGAAAGCGGAATCCGACCCCTGCGTTTTCCAGCCGAGTGTTAAGCGGACCGTTGTTTCCTGCGCCAGGACGGTGCTGGAGAGGGTAGCGGTAAAGACCGCCGCTGCGGCGAGTGTCTTGAGCATTGAGAAGTCCCTGGTTGGTGAGAAAGCGTGAAGTCTGTCGTCAGGTGGCGATGAGATCGGCCTTGCGATTGGCCCAGCCGGTCACGCGCATCTCGATCAGCGAGAACATCGCGTAAAGCGCGATGCCAAGGGCCGCGAGAATGAACAGGCCGGCGAACACAAGTGGCGTGTTGAAGTTCGAAGAGGCCGTGATCATCACGTTGCCGATGCCGCGGTTGGACGCGACTGTCTCTGACAGCACGGTGCCGACGAAGGCGTAGCTGATGGCCACTTTCAACGACGCGAAGAAGAACGGCATGGTGCGCGGCAGGCCGACGTTCCAGAGGATATCGAATTTCGTCGCGCCGAGGGCCTTAAGCACATCCTCAAGTTCGGGTTCGGTAGTGGCCAGCCCTGTCGCGATATTGACGACAATGGGAAAGAAGCAAATCGCAAGCGAAGTCAACACGGCGGGCACGGTGCCTGAGCCGAACCAAAGCACGAAGATCGGGACGACGGCGACCTTCGGGATTGATGAGAACCCGATCAGCAGCGGATAGGCGGTGTCGTAGGCGATACGCGACGAGCCAATCAAGGCGCCAAGTAGCACGCCCAACAGGACGCCGAGCACAAAGCCGACCATCGTGGTCGATAGCGTCTGGACCACGTGTGGCCACAACACCGGCATGCGCGTCCAGAGCGTCGCAAATACCTGACTCGGCCGCGGCAGGATTAGGTCGGATACCCCGAACATGAGGCACGCGACCTCCCAGGCCGCAAAGAACAGGACGATCAGGGCTGCAGCTGCCGCACGGCGACGCAGTGTGCCGTTTGTCATGTCATCGCCCTCCCATCGAACCGGTTGGGGCTGGTGCGCGCGCCGCTACGATCATTTCGCGCAGCTCCTGATTGAGCGTGACGAATGCCGGCTCAAAGGTGTTGGCAATCGTGCGTGGTCGTTTGAATGTTACGTCGCGGTCGGCCAGAATGCGCCCCGGTCGTGCGCTCATCACGCAAATGCGGTTAGCAAGGAAACCGGCTTCCTTGAGGTCATGCGTCACCAGCAGAACCGTCGGCCGGCGCACTTGCCATAGGTCTTGCAGCACGACCCATAGCTCCTCGCGCGTGAATTGATCGAGCGCCCCGAACGGTTCATCGAGTAGCAACAGGCGCGGCTCGTGGATCAAGGCCCGGCAGAGGTTCGCGCGCTGCAGCATGCCCCCCGAAAGTTGCCAGGGGAAATGGTTGGCAAAGCCCGAGAGACCAACTTGCGCCAGCAAGGCGTGGACCTTGTCGCGGAAGCTGTTGTTCCGCTGGCTGCGAAACTGCGCGCGAAATGGCTCGACGATTTTCAGCGGCAGCATTACGTTTTTTTCGATCGTCAGCCAGGGCAGCAAAGTAGGATTTTGAAACGCCATGCCGACGCGCAGTGCTTTAGCGCTGACCTCTCGGCCACCGACGAGCACCACGCCCGACGTCGGCGCGATCAGTCCTGCGACCAGTTTCAGGATCGTTGACTTGCCGCACCCCGATGGCCCCACGAGCGCGATGAAATCTCCGTCAGGCACCCGCAATTTGGTCGGCTGGAGTGCCGGCACAGAGTGCACGCCCTTGCCAAACGTGACCGAAACGTCGGAGAGCTCGACCGCGGTCTGCTCAGGCAGCATGCCATTTGGCATACCGGTTGCAGGCACCCGCGCGCCATCCAGCACCGCTGCGTCACGTGCCAAGGCTGTGCTCATGCGCTGATACCGCGCATCGTCAACAGGCGCTCAGCGCTGTCGTTCCACACATCCATCGCGACGATCTTGCCACCACGGACGACGAAGCGGTCGATATATCGGTTACCCTCGAAGGGCTGCCCATCCGGCCATTCCCCGAACAGCGTGCCGACACTGTAGACGATCGTCTCGTTCGAGCCGGGGCAGACATCAAAGCGGTCCATGCGCTTCTTCACCCAACGATAGCGCCCGGCATTAAAGGCGGTCGCATCACGAGGATGCGCGAAGATGCGCCCGCCAGTGAATGTAATCTTTGTGCCGGGGGCCAGGTAGGTTGCAGCGCGCTCTGGATCCGGCAGCATGGAAGCGGCCAGATACTGCTCGACAATGCCCGCGGCAGCGTTGGGCGAGATTTCAAGTGCGGAATGTTGAGATGTCGGCACAGGTACTCCCTAACTCGGTCGACTACGTGCAGATGCTCGTGAGCTATGATGCGCTACTGCTTGGACAAGAGCGCAGGACGCATGAGTTTAGCGATGCCGGAGGATAGCTGCTCGCGCGCTTTGAGGTTGGAATTTCTTGTCTAGTTTCTGCCCTTATTGTGGGCAGCGTGCCTGTTTTATCATCAGCCGCGGCCATGGCGGCGGACCTGGGCGCGCAATTGGCCCGAGGGAAGTTTGGTGAAGGTTGCCATGGGACGCCTCTGAAGGTGGTGCGCACCTTCTTAGAACGTTCTTAATTGGCCGTGCGCACGGAGGCGGATGTAAGCAAATCGTGTGCAATGTCGCTCAAGGGTTCTTATGGTTCGTACTCACGACTGAGGGTAAATGCGTGCTCACGTTCGTTGTATGTCTGTTGGTGTTACAGGAAAAACGTGCTATATCAATCTCATAGGCTTTGCGTCGCCCCCATGATGGATTGGACGGACCGGCATTGCCGGGGGTTCCATCGGCTGCTGAGCCGGCGTGCGCGGCTGTACACCGAGATGGTGACGGCGGAGGCGATCCTGCATGGCAAGCGCGACCGCTTGCTGGCCTTCGATGCATGCGAGCATCCGGTGGCCTTGCAGCTCGGCGGCGCCGATCCAGCGAAACTCGCGGACGCCGCCGCGATCGGCGCCGCTTACGGCTACGACGAGATCAACCTCAACGTCGGCTGCCCGTCCGACCGCGTGCAGGGCGGCCACTTCGGCGCCTGCCTGATGGCCGAGCCGGCACTGGTCGCAGCCGGCGTCACCGCCATGCGCGCGGCAGTCGGCATCCCGGTCACGGTCAAGTGCCGCATCGGTATCGATAACCAGGACAGTGAAGCCGATTTTGAGCGCTTCGTCACGACCGTCGCCGCTGCCGGATGCACGGTCTTCATCGTGCACGCGCGCAAGGCCTGGCTGCAGGGGCTGTCGCCGAAAGAAAACCGCGAGATCCCGCCGCTCGACTATCAAAGAGTTTATCGCCTCAAGTCAGCCCACCCCGAATTGACGGTCGTCATCAACGGCGGCATCGAAGACTTGGCGCAGGCGGCCGACCACCTGCGGCACGTGGACGGCGTGATGCTCGGCCGCGCGGCCTACCAGACGCCGTGGCTGCTGCATGATGTGGATCATCAACTGTTCGGCGATCGGGCCACGCCGGTGACACGCGCCGAAGTCCTGCGGCGGCTGATGCCCTACGTGGCGCGCCACATCGAAAGCGGTGGTCGCCTCGGCAACGTCACGCGCCACATCCTCGGGCTCTATCACGGCGAGGCGGGGGGCAAGATATTCCGCCGCATCCTGAGCGAGGCGGGCACTCAGCCCGGTGCTGGACCGGAGGTGCTGCAGGGGGCCATCGAACGCACCGAGCAGGCGCGAGCCGACGCAGCGCAGCGAGCGCTCGAGCGGCGGCGTGTGCCTGCCGCCGAGGCCGAGGCATGACCGCCGTAGCGATCGCCCAACTGTTTGTGTTGCTGGCCGCGGGCGGGCTCGCCACCGGCTTTCTCGCCGGCCTGTTCGGCATCGGCGGTGGCGGCATCCTGGTGCCGGTGCTGTACGAAGCGTTCGCCGCCGTCGGTGTCGATCCGGCCATCCGCATGCACCTGTCGATCGGCACGTCGCTCGCCATCATCATCCCGACGTCGCTGAAATCGTTCCAGGCGCACCGCGCGCAGGGTGGCGTCGACGAACGCGTGATCGTGCGGCTGTGGTTGCCGGTTGCGATCGGCGTGGTGATCGGCATCCTGATCGCCAAGTCGAGCCCGTCGGCAGTCTTGAAGTGGGTGTGGATCGTCTTCGCGATCGTGCTGTCCTCGAAGCTGTTCTTTGGCCGCGACAGCTGGCGGCTTGGTCGTGAAATCCCAACCAGCCGGCTGGTCGAGGCCTATGCCGTCGCGGTGGGCGCGATATCGACCCTGATGAGCATCGGCGGCGGCGCCTTCATGGCGACGTTGATGACGCTGTATGACCGGCCGCTGCGGCAGGCGATCGGCACCTCGTCGGGCTTCGGGCCGGTCATCGCCATTCCCGGCATGTTGGGGTTCATGTGGGCCGGCTGGCACCTCAGTGGAATGGCGGTCGAGGCGGGCGGGCTGCCGACGGGATCGCTCGGCTTCGTCAACCTGATCGCGGTTGCTCTCGTCGCGCCGTTGAGCGTTTTGACGGCGCCGCTCGGCGTGCGCGTCGCCCATGGCATCTCGAAGCGGACGCTGGAAGTAGCGTTCGGCTGTTTCCTGCTGCTCGTCGCCTCACGGTTTGCAGCCGCGCTGTTTGTGTGAGCGCAGTGGCCAGGTGCGCTGGCGACGTCGATGTGCGATAACAGCGCCAGAATGGCCGGAGGATCTTGCATGCGGACCATGATCGCAATTGCGGCTCTGCTGATCGCATCTTGCACCGCGATTGCGCAGTCGCCGCCGGCGCTGCCGCCTGTTGCCGGCCCTATCGAGCCTAAGGTGGTGGCGAAGCGCGGCGAAGATGGCATGTTCCACCAGACGTGGGCTGTCACCTCGTTTCTCGACCTGCGCGAGGACTTCGCCGAAGCGAAGGCGGGTGCCAAGCGGTTCGCGGTGATCTTCGAGCAGCGCGGCTGCATCTACTGCACCAAGATGCACACCGAAGTACTCGCCCAACGCTACATCAATGACTATGTGCGGGAGAACTTCGCGATTGTGCAGCTCGATCTGTTCGGCGCCCGCGAGGTGACCGACTTCGACGGCACCAAAGTGAGCGAAGCCAAGCTGGCCGAGCGCTGGGGCGTCCAGTTCACGCCGACGATCGTGTTCTTCAAGGACGAGATTCCAGCCGAGAAAGCGGCCTGGGGCCAGGCGCTGGAAGTCGTGCGCATGAGCTTGGGCTTCGGGCCGGCGACGTTTTACGATTTGTTCGTGTGGGTGCGGGCCAAGGTCTACGAGAGCGATCGCAATTTCCAGCGCTTCCACGTGGCGCGCATGGCCGAGCGCGGCAAAACCGGCGTGGCGGACTGAGGGTGCGCGTGCCGCCGGCCTCCAACCAAACGATCGGGCCAGTCACGGCACCGTCTTTTCATCGAAGGTGCACAGATCGGCGATCAGGCAGGTGCTGCACAGCGGCTTGCGGGCGAGGCAAGTGTAGCGGCCGTGCAGGATCAGCCAGTGGTGGGCGTGCAGTGCGAACTCGGCCGGCACGTCCTTCAGGAGCGCCTCTTCGACCGCCTCGGGATCGCGGCCCGGGCCCATGCCGGTACGGTTGGCGACGCGGAACACGTGCGTGTCGACAGCCATAGTGGCCAAGCCAAAGGCCATGTTGAGGACCACGTTGGCGGTCTTGCGGCCGACGCCGGGCAGCTTGACGAGCGCATCACGGTCCGCTGGTACTTCGGCGCCATGCTCGGCGATCAGCGTCTGCGACAGCGCGATCACGTTTTTCGCCTTGTTGCGGTAAAGCCCGATCGTCTTCACGTACTCGCGCACCGCATCTTCGCCGAGTGCCACCATCTTGGCCGGCGTATCGGCCACCTTGAACAGCGCCCGCGTCGCCTTGTTGACGCCAGCATCTGTCGCCTGCGCCGACAGCACCACGGCCACCAGCAGCGTATAGGCGTTGACATGCTCCAGTTCGCCCTTGGGCTCGGGCACGTTCGCGTGGAAGCGGCGGAAAATATCGTGGATGGTTGCCGGCGACAGCTTCGATTGCGGCGCACGTTTCGATTTCGCAGCCGGCTTCTTCTTCGCAATGGCCTTGGTGGCAGTCCGTGCTGCCTGCGGCTTTTTGGAAGCGGTCTTTGTGGGCGGCATGGCTTCTATCGCGCTGGAGGAGGGCTTAGGCTCAACCCATGACAGAAACGCAACCCGCTGATCAAGCACCAGAGCCGTTTCGTGCGGTCCTTACCGCACACCGATCGCTGCCGCCGACCGGCTTCCTCGTATTGATGGGCATCTTGTGCCTGATCAACTTCGTCGTCGGAGTCGCGTTCTGGATCGTCGGCGCCTGGCCAGTCTTCATTTTCTGCGGCCTCGATGTGCTGATCATCTACGTCGCCTTCAAGCTCAACTACCGCTCGGGTCGCCGCTTTGAGACGGTCGATCTGACGCCGCAGCAGCTCACCGTGACGCGCGTCGAGCCCTCGGGCCAGCGGCGAACGTACGAGTTCAACCCCTATTGGGTGCGAGTCGACCTCAACGAGCACCATGACGGGCGCACCGAGCTGATCCTCGCCCACCACAACCAGCGCCTCATCTTCGGCCGCTTCATGAACGACGACGAGCGGCGCGCGTTCGCCCAGGCGCTGCGGACGGCTCTGGTGCGGACGCGCCGGGCGACCGGCTTTTGAGTGCTACAGCGTCGCACGGATCGCAGATCTGGCGCCCGCAATCATTACGTCGCGATGGCTATCCGCGCCGGTCGTGGGCGATTACCATGCGTAACCGCCGCCGTTTACACTCTCAACACCGGACATTGCCATGCCGCGCATCACGGTTCTGGACAAGGCCGATCTGCCCCCTGCGCTTGGCCCGCTGTGGGACAGGATGACAACCTACGGCGACTTCGCCGACCAGGCCGGCGTGATGGCCCATCGCCCGCCGATCTTCGAGCATACTTGGCGCCTGTTGACCTCGCTCGCCGACGAAGCGGTGCTGCCGAAGCGCTATCTCGAGCTGTGCATCGTCACCGTGTCGCTGATCAACAAGTGCCACTACTGCGTCGCTCACCACGCACCGAAGCTTGCGGTCGCCGGCATCAGCGAGGCGGGCGCCCAGACGTTGCTCGACTACGCGACCCATCCCGAGCTAGACGACGTCGACAAGCTGGTGGTCGAATACGCGATTGCCGTCACCAACGACTGGAACCGCACGCGCGACGAGATCTTCACACGGCTGCACGCCCACTTCACGCAAGCCCAGATCGTCGAGATGACCTGGCGCACGGCGCTGTGCGGCGCGTTCAATCGCTTCAACGACATCCTGCAGCTGGACGCCGGGCAGAGCGCCGACGCCCAGGCTGCGGCGGAATAGATCAACTTCAGGAAACCGACCCATGGATCTGCGTCTCAAAGGCAATCGCGTTCTCGTCACCGGTGGCTCCAAGGGCATCGGCGCCTCGTGCGGCCGGGTGTTCCTGCAGGAGGGCTGCTCGGTCATCCTCGTGTCGCGCGATGCGGCGCGCCTCGCATCGACCGCGGCCGAGCTGAAGGCGCTCGGGCCGATCGAGACGTGTGCCGCCGACCTGTCGAACCCGGCCGAACGGCTGCGGGTGGCGAGCACCTATCCCGACGTCACGATCCTGGTCAACAACGCCGGCGCGATCCCCGGTGGTGGCCTGCTCGACATGACCATGGAGCGCTGGCAGGAGGCGTGGAACCTGAAGGTCATGGGGTATATCCACATGACACAGCTGTACCTGGCGAAAATGAAGGAGCGCAAGTCCGGCACCATCGTCAACATCACCGGCTCGGCCGGACGCAGCCCACGCTACGACTACATCTGCGGCGCGACCGGCAATGCAGCCCTCATGGCCTTCACCGGCGCCGTTGGCGGCAAGGCCGTCGACTGGGGCGTACGCATCTTCGCGATCAACCCGGCCGCGACCCGCACCGACCGCATCATCACGCTGACGAAGGCGCGGGCGCAGACCAATTTCGGCGACGAGAGCCGCTGGGAGGAACTGCTCGGCAAGCTGCCGCTCGACCGCATGGCCGAGCCGGACGAGATCGGCAACATGGCGGCCTTCCTCGCCTCTCCGGCCTGCGGCTACGTCAGCGGCGCCACGATCGACGTCGACGGCGGCGGCGCATTCCGCAGTTGAGCTGCACAGGAGGCTGCGGCCACCATTGCGTCGGGCGCTGCGATTGCGTGCTTTTCAGTGACCATCTTCATCGTATAAGCCAGCAGCGGAAAGACGAGCTGCAACGATGAGACGATCCTGATGACTGCGATGCGCGACGGTGGCGGACTGGCGACGGTATTTGGCGGCTCGGGCTTCGTCGGGCGGCACACGGTGCGCGCGCTGGCGAAAGCGGGCTGGCGGGTGCGGGCAGCGGTGCGCCGGCCCGATCTTGCCGGCCACCTGCAACCGATGGGCACGGTTGGCCAGATCCACAGCGTGCAGGCGAATTTGCGCTATCCCGAATCGGTCGCCGCCGCCTGCGCCGGTGCCGATGTGGTGATCAACCTCGTCGGCATTCTGGCGCCATCCGGCAACCAATCGTTCGAAGCAGTGCAGGCGGCGGGCGCGCGCGTGATCGCCAAGGCGGCACGGCAAGCCGGCGCAAGTCGCGTGATCCATGTTTCGGCGATCGGCGCCGACCGCAAGTCACCGGCCGCCTACGCCCGCACCAAGGCCGAGGGCGAAGCCGGCATGCTGGAAGAGTTCCCGGATGCGATCATATTGCGCCCGTCGATCGTGTTCGGCCCCGAGGACGCGTTTTTCAACCGCTTTGCCGCGCTCGCCGGGATGTCGCCGTTCCTGCCCCTGATCGGCGGTGGCAAGACGCGCTTCCAGCCCGTGTTCGTCGGCGACCTCGCGGCGGCGATCGCGGCCGCAGCGGCGGGCCAGGGGACGCCTGGTCGGATCTATGAGATCGGCGGGCCGGAAGTGCTCACCTTCCGCCAGTTGCTCGACAAGACCCAGACGTGGACCGAGCGCCGGCGCGTCTATCTCCCATTGCCGTTCTGGGCCGCCAAGCTCCAGGCGCTGATGACCAAGCCGCTACCCAACGCGCTGCGGCCGATCACGGTAGACCAGGTGCGTCTCCTGCAGCGCGACAACGTGGTGAGCGAGGCGGCCAAGAAGGAGGGGCGGACTCTGGCAGGGCTTGGCGTCACGGCACCCCATGCCTGCGGTTCGATCGTGCCGGCCTATCTCGAACGCTTCAAGCCGCGCGGGCAATACTCGCACTATAAGGGATGACGGAGGCTGATGCCGATGCTCCGTGCCAACGGTCCGTTCCGTGTTCAAGGCTCAGACAACCCGTGAGAACGCGCCCGATCGCTGCCGTCAGACCGGCGAACTGGGCCGTGCGGGTGCAGGTCGGCGGCGTGCCCAACCTGCACCGCGTCACGCCCCTGTTCTATCGCAGCGCGCAACCCTCGAAGTCCGGCTTTGCGGCGCTACCTGCTGCCCTCGGCATCAAGACGGTCGTGACGTTGCGCGCCTTCCATAGCGATCGCAAGAAGGTCGCCGGCACGCCGCTGGTCGTCATTTCGATCCCGATCAAGACCTGGAACACCAAGCAGGTGGATCTCGTGCGCACACTGGCTGAAATCGAAGTTGCCGGGCGCCGCGGCCCCGTCCTGCTGCATTGCCAGCACGGAGCCGACCGCAGCGGTCTCGTCACCGCCCTTTATCGCATGGCCTACGAAAATTGGAGCCGCGAAGCCGCAGTCGACGAGATGCGCAACGGGCACTACGGCTACCACGCCATGTGGGGCAACATTCCAGCCTTCATCGCCAAGGTCGACGTCGATGTCTTCCGCCGCGAAGTCGCCGACAAAGTGCGCGAGATCGAAACCAATCACGCGAACGCGCACTCAGGCGTCGCCAGGTAACACGCGGCCACTCGTCACCGGTAGATCCGCATGATCGTGTCGATCGGCACACCCAGGCGATAGAGCATCAGGCAAGTAAGGTTGCGCAACACGCGGAGCGCGTAGCCGTCGCGCCGGTAGCGTACGGCGCTCGTCACGGCCGCCGTGCGCAACGTGACGATGCGCCGGCGGCCCAGGCGACGCACCAAATCCACGTCCTCCATCAGCGGCAGCGCATGGAACCCGCCGACCTCGTCATGCAGCGCCCGCTGGATCAGCAGTCCCTGATCGCCATAGGGCAGTTTCAGAACCGACGAGCGGAAGGCGACACCGGCTTCGACAAGGCGTGGTTGCCAGCTATGGTCGTCCAGGGCGAACCGGAACGCGGCCGCGGTCGGCTGTAACTTGCCGCGGTCAACGCGCTCCATGAACACCGCTGCTTCCCTGGACCAGCCGGCCTCGAGAACCGTGTCGGCATGCAGGAACAGCAGCCAGGTGCCCTTCGCCGTCTTGGCGCCGGCCATCAGTTGCGCGCCCCGTCCACTCGGAGCATGCACGATCGTGGCGCCTGAAGCATCGGCGATTTTTAGTGTGTGGTCGCTCGACCCGCCATCGACGATGATCACCTCGCGCACCACGCCCTCCACCGCCGCTGGAATGAGCGCGTTCAGTGTTTCGCCGAGGGACGCCTCGGCGTTCAGCGTGGGGATGACGACGGAGATCATGGAGCGGGCCTCGGGCGGGGCATAGCACAGGCCGGCGAAATGTCGAACTTCACAGCGAAACGCTTTTTGTTCTTTATATGTTCTATTAAACGTGCTAATGTCCAAATATGAGTTCGAGCAGCGCCCCTTCCGATGCATCGCCGCGTGACCCGCAGTCAATGACCGATGCGGAGCGCCGGCGCGGCCGCGGCGCAAGGTCGAACCGGGTGGGCCGGTTCGAAAGCCAGCAACGGCAGGATTGGGACGACGGGTGGGACAGTCTGGCTGAACTCGATGCCTTCAAGACCGAAGTGCGGATCGAACCAGCCAAAAGCATTATTGCGAAGAACGACAGTCCGGATCTCTCGTTCGACCAATCGATCAATCCCTATCGCGGTTGCGAGCATGGTTGCGTCTATTGCTACGCGCGGCCTGGCCACAGCTATCTCGGGCACTCCCCCGGCCTCGATTTCGAAACGAAGTTATACGCCAAGACCAATGCTGCGGCCCTGCTGGAAAAAGAGTTGGCGGCGCGCACCTATGTGCCGAAAACGATTGCGCTCGGCGCCGTGACCGACCCCTATCAGCCGATCGAGCGACAGTATCGCATCAGCCGCGAGATCCTCGAGGTTCTCGATCGGGCGAGCCACCCGGTCGGCATCGTCACCAAGTCGGCGCTGGTGGTGCGCGATATCGACATTCTGCAGCGGCTCGCCGCCCGTGGCCTTGTCAAGGTCGCCGTGTCGGTGACGACGCTCGATGCGAAGGTCGCCCGCGCCATGGAGCCGCGGGCGGCGGCGCCTGAGCGGCGGATCGCAGCGCTCCGTCAGCTGAGCGCGGCCGGCATCCCGACCCAGGTGATGGTGGCGCCGATCATCCCCGGTCTCAACGATCACGAGATCGAAGCCATCCTCGATGCCGCGCGCGATGCCGGCGCCCAGGACGCCGGCTATGTGCTGCTACGCCTGCCACTCGAACTGAAGGAGATCTTCCGCGAATGGCTCGCGACCGAGTTTCCCGACCGCGCCACCCGCATCATCAAGATCCTGCAGTCGATGCACGGCGGACGCGACTACACGGCCGAGTTCGGCTTGCGGCAACGGGGCAGCGGTCCGTTCGCCGAACTGATCGCGAGCCGGTTCCGCCTCGCCCTCGCCCGCTGCGGCATGAACCGGCGCCATCTGACGCTGCGCACCGATTTGTTCCGCGCCCCGGTTCCGAAAGGCGGGCAGATGCGCCTGCTGTGAGCGGGCCATGAGGTCTTCCGCTTTGACTGTGACGGCCGGTATCGGCACACTGGGCCATGGCAAGGTCCGATTCGATTCTGCGGGCATCGTTCGAGCTGGAAGAGGTGTCGCTGCGCCTCAACGGCGGGCCGGTATGCGGCATCGACGAAGCGGGACGCGGCCCCTGGGCCGGCCCCGTTGTCGCCGCAGCCGTCATCCTGGACCCGGCGGCGATTCCGCCCGGCATCGCCGATAGCAAGACCCTCGATGCAGACGCGCGCGAATTGCTGTATCCACGCATCATGGCGACAGCAAAGGTCGGTGTCGGCATCGCCGATGTCACCCGCATCGACCGCGACAACATCCTGCACGCCACCATGTGGGCCATGAGCGAAGCGGTCGCAGCTCTGCCCGTAGCGCCGCGCCTCGCGCTGATTGACGGCAACCGGGCGCCGCTGCTGAAATGCGAGACCCGCACGATCGTCAAGGGCGATGCGCGGTGCCTGTCGATTGCTGCCGCCTCGATCATCGCCAAGGTGACGCGCGACCGGATCATGATTGCGCTGGGCCGCGAGCTGCCGGGCTATGGCTTCGAGCGGCATAAGGGCTATGGCACCGCCGAGCACGCCATCGCACTGGCACATCACGGGGTTAGCGCCTATCATCGGCGCTCGTTCAAGCCCGTTCAGCTGGCGCTCGGCCTCGTGTGACACGGCGACGGACGTCCCGCACCTGCAAACGGATCAGCCATGACGCAGCGCCTCGCAGGCAGGATCGCCCTGGTGTTCGGGGCCGGCTCGATCGGTCCGGGATGGGGCAACGGCAAGGCCTGTGCGGTGACGTTCGCCCGGGCCGGTGCCAAAGTCGTGTGCGCCGACATTGGCCTGACAGCCGCCGAGGAGACAGCGGGCATTATCGCTGCCGAAGGTGGCCAGGCCCTCGCGCTCGCCTGTGACGTGACGAAATCGGCCGAGGTCGAAGCTGCCGTCGATCGCACCGTCAAAGCCCATGGCCGCATCGACGTCCTGCATAACAACGTCGGTCACGCGAAAATGGGCGGACCCGTCGAGCTCAGCGAAGCCGAATGGGATCGCGAACTCGATCTCAACCTCAAGGGCGTCGTTCTGGCCTGCAAGCACGCGCTGCCGGTGATGCTGTCCCAGGGGCGGGGCTCGATCATCAACATCTCGTCGGCAGCCGGCCTGCGCTATGTCGGCTACGACTATGCGAGCTACTACGCGGCCAAGGGCGCGGTGAACCAGCTGACCGTCGGCCTCGCCCTGCAGTATGCGGCGCGCGGCATCCGCGTGAACGCGATCTGCCCGGGTCTCATGGACACGCCGATGATCTACAACCAGATCACCTCAGCCTACGGCTCGCGCGAGGAGATGGTGGCCAAGCGCCACGCCGCGTGCCCGACGGGCCGCATGGGCACGGCCTGGGACGTGGCCAACGCCGCATTGTTCCTCGCCAGCGACGACGCGGCCTACATCAATGCCGTCATTCTGCCGGTCGATGGCGGACTGACCGCACGCGCGGTTTAATCCAGGATACGACGGCCCTACCCAAACCGCGCGCCGGACGCTAGTTCAGGGGCCATGACCCGTTCACCTGATCAAATGAGCCCCGCCTTCACCACGATCGATGGTGCCGCATTGGCCACTGGCCGCCACCGTGGCGCGGTCCTCGCCATTGGCAACTTCGACGGCGTGCACCGCGGGCACCAGGCCCTGCTGCGCAGCGCGTGCGACGTGGCGGCCAAACTTGCGGCGCCCGCCGGGGTCATGGTGTTCGAGCCGCATCCGCGCGTCTTCTTCCGGCCCGACCTGCCACACTTCACGATCACGCCGCGCGAGCGCCAGATGCAGCTGTTCGCGCAGTTCGGCCTCGACCAGGCGGTGATCCTGCCCTTCGACCGCGCGCTCGCGCACCTGCCGGCCCGCGCCTTCGTCGAAGACATCCTGATCGGCCGCCTGGGCGTTACCCACGTCGTCATCGGCTACGACTTCAGCTTCGGCCGCGATCGGGCCGGCACGCCCGACCTGATGCGCGCGCTCGGCGCCGAGTTGGGCTTCGGTGTTACGGTCGTCGCACCCGTCGGCAATGGCGGCGCGGTGTTCTCGTCGAGTGCGGTCCGCGGGCTGTTGGCACAGGGCGACGTGGCGGGTGCCAACCTCGCCCTTGGTCACCGCTGGCGCGTGTCCGGCCGCGTGGTGGGCGGAGCAAAACGGGGCACCGGCCTCGGCTTTCCGACGGCCAACATCGCGATGCCGCCTGCGACCCGCCTCGGCCACGGCATCTATGCGGCCTTGGTCCACGTCGGCGGCGAACGGCTCGCGGCGGCGGCCTACTTCGGCACACGCCCGCAGTTCGACAACGGCGCAGCCATCCTGGAAACCTTCCTGCTCGCCTTCGACGGCGACCTCTACGGCACCGAGATTGGCGTCGCCTTCGTCGACTTCATCCGCAGCGACGGCGCCTTCGAGGGCGTCGAAGCGTTGAAAGCGCAGATGCAGCGCGATTGCGCGCGCGCCGCCGAGATCCTGGCCCGCATCGCCGGGAGCGACCCGCTGGCCGCCATGCCGTTGGGGGGGGCCTGAAGTCGATGGCCGCTGCGGCGTAACACATGATGCGCTGCCCGGTTTGGCCAGATTTGGCCTTGCCAGGGGGCACCCCCACTGGTAAGGCCAGCGACGCTTACGAGCGCTCGCGCCAAGGTCACTCTCGGATCATCCAATGGTCCACGCCCCTGGCGCCGCCGATTTCCCGAACGGCAGCATCGCGTGATGCTTGGGCACTCGCAGGCAGCGAACGTGGCTGATGGCATCATTGTCGGGCCGCAATTGTCGGAGCGTAGCGCAGCCTGGTAGCGCACTTGCTTCGGGAGCAAGGGGTCGGGAGTTCGAATCTCCCCGCTCCGACCAATTTTTTCAGATAGTTGCGCCGCCAGACTGAAGCCTCAAAATTCAGCATATAGCCACTGTATAACCGAGAGGGCGCAAGTTCCTGCGGGCGCTTGGGCAGCGCTGGCGGTTCCTGAGCATATGGATTCAGCCTAATGCGGATATGTGGCTAGAGCCCCTTGGATCGGTGTTGGCGCTGCCCGTACGCTCGCGTCCAGGATCGGTCTATCGCACTGCAGAGGTCAGGAGTTCGATCCTCCTCGGCTCCACCAATAAAATCAAAGACTTAAACCTCCCCTGCAAACCGACAAGTTCCTCGCGGCTAACGCCGGGCTAACATCGACAACACGGCTCCTCGGAATTCGACCGGGGCCGATTGCTGCGCGCGATCTTTTTGCTGTCCAGGTCACCACGGCAGGATCACCCAAACTCAGGGTGTGACGCGAGGCGTGGCATGGCGAGTGATGACAACTGGTTCCGGAACAGAGGCCGATGGCCGCTGACAACGCGCTGGCCGCATGGTGTCGAGGTCGAGGGCAGCTGGCCGGCCAGTGAAGGCCGGGGTGTGATGGCTGAGCACAATGGCCCAGCCTCCATGACCGACGCCAGGACCGAGCCGGAATCCGGACGCACACCTTGCATGCTCACGACATCCGAAGCGGCGAAAATTGTGCGGCTGAGCCCGCGCACGCTCGAACGGCTGCGGGTGTCTGGCGAAGGGCCGCGTTACATCAAGGCCGGGCCGGGGAAACGGGCGAAGGTGCTCTATCGCGAGTGCGATCTGACGGCTTGGCTGGAGCAGTTCAGCTTCGCTTCCACATCCGAATATGCCTTGCGGAAATTCACTGGCGGCAGCTGAACCTCACACCGCGAGCAGATCTTCCTTCGCAAACCCGGACTGTACCATCCGCATCCTGGCGGGATCATAGCTTTTGACGAGGCCCATCGCCTCCGTGGTGCTGCCCGTGAGCCAGGTTTCGAATTCGGCTTCTTCGGTCAACAGCACCGGCATGCGCTCGTGATTGATGCTGCCCACCAGCGCGTTGGGCAATGTCGTCATGAAGGCGTAGACATCGAGCTCGACGGGCTCGCCGCCCTTGCGGATCGGTCCCTTGTAGCGCCGCCAGATGCCCGGGAAGGCGAAGAGGGGCCGTGGCTCGGCGCCGATCAGCCCGAACCAATGCCACGTCGCTGGCGTCACCTCCTTGGGTTCCGCAAATGACGAGGCGGGCACGAGGCAGCGGCGCTGCTCGATGCTGTCGCGCCAGAACGAGCTGACCAGCGCTTTGTCATCACGAACATTGGTGACGCGCTTGGGCGCCCGGTCTTTCTGATTGAGTACATAACCCCAGCTGAGGCGCGTCAGCTCACGCTCGCCATCGGCTGCGCGGCGCACGACCGTCGCCATGCGCCCCGGGAAAATCGCGGATTGCGGCTCGAACTGCTCGGCGCGATTGCCGCCCACCCGAAAAAGCCGGAGCACGGCCTCTCGGGCGCGGGTCATAGAATAGAGGTTACACATGAAGGGGATAGTAGCTGCCAGCAAAGGAAAAGGCCACTTTTGCACTGCGTTCGGGTGGTGCCTTGCGCTCCCTAATGTTCCTGTTATGTTCGCGTTTGTTTGGGGGCACTATGAGAAGCTATCAAGGTGATGACACCACGGGATTCCAGAGCCCGGCACAAGATCACATCGAGCCGGTCATCGATCTGGCCGCGATGCTCGATCTGCGCCGGCCGCAGCTCTATCCGGTGCGCGTGGTCGGACAGGCACTGAAGGCGCGCGGCATCCGTCATGGCGATGTGCTGGTCGTCAATGCTGCCGCTGATCCGGTCGCCGGCAAGGTGTGCGTTGCCATCGTCGATGGCGAGGTCATCCTCGCCACGCTGTCGTTCAAGGATGGTGGCTGGTGGCTCAAGCCTTCGGCTTCCGATGCCAAACCCGTTGCCGATGAGGTTGAGATCTGGGCCATCGTCGAATCCTTCGTCCGCTTCAAGGTGTGAACCTGCATGTTCGCACTCATCGACGGCAACAGCTTCTATTGCTCCTGCGAGCGGGCCTTCGATCCGACGCTGCGCGGCAAGCCGGTCGTCGTGCTCTCCAACAACGATGGCTGCGCCATTGCGCGAACGCATGAGGCGAAGGATCTCGGCATCAAGATGGGCGAGCCCTACCATCTGGCGCGTCGCCGCCCGGGGCTCGAGCACGTCATCTGGAAGAGCTCGAACTATGCGCTCTATGGCGACATGTCGCGGCGCATCTATGAGGTTCTGACGACGTTGGTGCCGCAGGTCGAACCGTACTCCATCGACGAGATGTTTCTGGATTTTACCGGCATCAACGACGCACCGGAACGCGCGGCGTACATTCGCGCGGCCGTTCTGAAGGCGACGAAGATTCCGACATGCGTCGGGATTGGCCCGACCAAAACAATCGCCAAGCTTGCCAACGCCGTCGCCAAGAAGGATCGCGCCGGTTCCGGCGTCTGCGATCTGCGCTATGCCGATCAGCGAGCCAGCGCCTACGGCGAGCTCGAGGTCGGCGCGGTCTGGGGCATCGGACCTGCTTCAGCGCACAAGCTCAAGGCGGTCGGCATCGCGACAATTGCGGATTTTGTAGCAGCACCGGATGAGGAAATCCGCAAGCTGCTGTCGGTCGTTGGCTTGCGCACACTCTGGGAGCTGCGCGGCACATCGTGCATGTCGCTCTCGATGGCACCGGCGCCCAAGAAGTCGCTGGCAGTCACGCGCTCATTTGGCAGAGCGATCGAGGAATGGCCAGACCTCGAGCAGGCCATCGGCGCCTATGCGACGCGCGCTGCCGAGAAATTGCGCCGGCACGGTCTCGTCGCCTCGGCAATGCAGGTCTTCCTGCAGACCAACCGCTTCTCGAAGATGGATCGGCAGTACGTCAACCAGGGGAGCTTCGGCATCGAGCCGACAGCGGACACGTTCGCGTTGATCAAGACGGCAACGCGCGCGGCGCGTCACCTGTGGCGCGATGGCTACCGCTACGCAAAGGCCGGCATCATCCTGCTCGATCTCGTCCCGTCTCGCGAGCAGCCGGCCAGCATGTTTCCGAGCATCGATCCCGAGCGATCGGCAACGCTGATGCGCACCATCGATATCGTCAATCAACGCTTCGGGCGCGGCACGTTGCGACCTGGTGTAGTCGCCATGCGGCCCCGCTGGGGCATGCGCCGCGCGAACCTGTCGCCTCAATACACAACGCGCATCGACGAGGTGATGCGGGTGAGGGCGTGAGCAACCAAGAACACGATTGCTCGCGGCCGTTGAGAGATAGAGAGTAGCCGGACCCATGCTCTGTACATGATAATCAGTCTTCTTTAAGTAGCATTTCATCGCTGATACCAAGCCGGTCAGCAAAGCTCTTATTGCGCCTTTGAGCACGCTTGGCGATCGAGGACAGCTTGATAATTTCCCTGTGTGCCTCGCCGATTTCTTCCTCCTGCCGGCCGTTTTCGTAGCGCATGACCTTGTACGAATTCCGATTAACCCAATCGCCATGGATGTTTTGTCGGTAGTGACCAGCTAAATCCATGTCAGTAGCGGTCTCGCCGATTAGGTAGCAATGGAATCGACTGATTGGCGCGATCGAAAAATTGGCAATAAGGTTGCAATATCGCTCGAGCTGGAGAAGATGCTCCGCAAGATCGACGTCAGGAGCCTTAAGTTCGATCAGAATGCACTGTTGCTCATCTACAAAGAGAAAAATGTCAGGTCGGCGACGACGTTTATTTTTTATGCCATATGTCTTAAGGTCTTCAGCAGTAACGGGGCGCAAAATTTTCTGTCCGCTCTGGTCTGCAATCTGATCGATTGAGAGGTCTGAACAACCTTCGAAATGTACGAATTCCTCATTGAGAACCCATAGATCATTCGGCCCAGACGTCTTGGTCTTGCGTCGGATCAGAAGGTCATGAATCAGCCCTTCTTTGTCTTGGCGAGACCCCTTGCTCTTGCCTTTCGTGGTAGGCCTTATAGAGACGGAAAGCTTTTCATCCAGGATTAGCCCGAGAACTTTGGCCACCATCTGGCGTCGTATAACGTAACGACTGAGCTCCTGCTTGTTCTGCTCAGGAATCAACTCAAGGAGTTCACTGCTGCGCTCTTCGAGTTCGTCTTGATAGTTGTCTGCCGTAGGATCGAGCTGATCCAGTGCCTCGAAAAGCCGCTTGATCTTCAAGCTCTGTTCGGCGAGGGCTTCGGCCTGCTTTCTGAATAATTTTTCCGTGATCTGCTCCTCGGTGTCTGTCAGTCCGATTTTGGTGGCCCGGATGACCGCAGGAGGAATTCCGTGGGCTTTTGCAATAGCGTCGATGTCAGCCTGCTGCTCGGCCTTACGTGTAACAAGATCGGCATAGATAAACGGCAGTGCGTCTCCAACAGCCAGCTCGATGTCGTCAAAAAACAGAATATCGGCCGTAGGATCAAAGAATAGCGCTTCGCCATCCCGGATTGATTTCTCTAAATCAGTACGCGTGGGCAATGTAAAACGGTCGACCGTATGGCTTACGTTTTCCGCGCGACTCAGAGCGGGGCCATGGATAGCGGTTAGAAAGCGGAAGCCGTCGACTGACTCGGTTTTCTTAAGGCTCTCAAACCGGACCCGATCAACGGCCACACCTTTGCTGCAGAGCATGACACCGTTCTCAGGTTGCTCGTCGGCTGGCAGCTTGAAATGCGCCCAATGTAGTGTTTCGATATGGCTAGGCTGAACGAGCCACTCGATCTGTTCGGCTTGCTTGTCCTTTATCTTGACGTACGGAACCTTGATATCGCCGTTCTCGGGTTGCGGCACATCGGCGGGCGTCAATCGCTGACTGCCATCGGGCTTCCCATTTTTGAAGAACGAGATTTCGAGTTCTGGAGCAGTCTCGGCATTCTCGGTGCGCGCCAAGTGCAACCGCAATAGAAAGTGGCTCTTGATCGCGTTGCGCAACTCATCAAGTGTCAGCGAGGAGAAGTACTCAGCTGCTTCCTTTGAAGTTGCAAATTCGCTCAGCGTCAGCGTGCTGCCGTGCTCAGCGTTTGAATCTGCAGGCTCAAGCGTGCGATCAGTGATGAATACTATCGGGGTACAGAAAAAGTGTCGTCGCATCAATTTGTCGGCGTCGAGAAAATGGCTGACGACGTCGATTTTTCCCGCAAAGTGAAGGTACTGAACCCGGCCGGAGCCACGATTATTGAAGCCCTTTGTTCGATCGAGAAACGTCTCAAAGCGGGCTAAATTGTCGTCATCGAAGCCGATACCGTTGTCTGCGACCTCGATACGCTCGAGGGAGCGTGTCTCGGGCAGCAAACCAGAGAAGTAAAACCTGAGCCTGACACTCCCTCTGCCTGACCAAGAGGTGCGTTCCCGACGCTCCGCAATGGCCTCAAGACCGTTTGAAATGGCTTCAAAGACTGGTGCGAGTGGGCGCCGGGACTTTGGTATGAAGTCTAGCATCCCTTCGAGGCTGAGGCGGGCTGAGGTCGCGGTCATAGCCTGAGCACCTCTTCCAGCGTCGTCGCCTGTACGAACCTCGCCGGGTTGTCCGCCGAGGCAATCGCCGCGAAGTGCGCTTTACCGCAAGCAATCTTGGCGGCTTCCTTGTCGCGCAGGTCATCTTTGAACAGGCTGCCCTTGGTCTCGACGACGAAGTACAGTCGTTCAGTTCCGTTCTTCTCGATGAGTACGGCCCAGTCGGGATTGTAGGAGCCGAGTGGGGTGGGCACTTTGAACCATTGCGGGAGCTTGGCGTAGACGCGCACAGCATCGTTGGCTTCAAGCGCCTCGGCGAACGGCCTCTCGATGGTCTCGGAATCATAGACGACGTACTCGTAGACGGACCGCTTCGACGCGACGGCGTTCTTCATGAAGCGTACCAGCTCCTGGCTCTTGAAGAGCTGCTGGCAGTAGAATTTGTCGTCGCCGAGGCGCTGATATTTGATGCCGTCGACGAGCGCGAGGCGCTTGGTGCGGTTGATGCACTCGGCGGCAATCTCGATGAACTCCTGCGGGTTGCGCTTGAAGTCTTCGAGGCGCTCGCACTCCTTCAGGATGCGCACGATGCTGCGGCGGGTGAGATGGGTCTTGTCTTGCAGATCAGTGAGCAGATCAGGCAGCTCGATGTCGTTTTCGTCCAGCGTGATGTAGTTCGTACTGGTCGGGTCGCCCGCAATGACTCCGCCCTTGCCGATGGCGAGATCGGCCTTGCGGACGTGGATACGCGCCTTGCTGATAGCCGGGCCATCGCGCAACGCCGCGGCACAGCTGGCAATCAGCTTCTCGTTGTCGAACTCCACACTGTAGGTCGTCTTGTGCTTGATGCGGTCCCATAGCTCTTTGAACTCGGGACTATCGAGAACCGCCTGCCGGGTGCGAATGGTCTTCTTGGCGTCGGCATCCTTGATTTCGAGGCGGCCTGCAAGCTTGCGCAGGATTTCCCGAACCTGGGGCGCATGAGGCGCGAAGCGCTCCGGCAGAGTGAGCGTGTTCTCCTTGAGGGCCTTGCGTAGCTCGTCCTGCACCTTGCCTTGAGCATTGACGAGGCCTTGGCCTTTCAGGTGGTCGAAGATCGCTTTCGACTCATCGAAGCCGAGCACGCCGGTCGAGCCGTCGGGCTTCGTCACGGCGATGACTGCGAACTGCTGCGGCTCGACGATGCCGAACCGATAGCCGGTCTCTCTCTCAATCTCAGTCTGCAATTGCTCGGCAAAGGTTTCGTAGCTTTCGTTGGCGATGACCGTCAGGATGTTGACGTTCGTGTCACGCACGCGCTCGCCGTTCTGATTGACGCAGATGCGCAAGCCGCGACCGATACTCTGGCGACGCTCGCGCTCAGTGCCGATTTCTCGCAGCGCGCAGATCTGGAAGACGTTGGGATTGTCCCAGCCCTCGCGCAGGGCAGAGTGGGAGAAGATGAACTTCAACTTGGTGTCGAAGCTCAGCAGCTTCTCCTTGTCGCGCATGATGAGATTGTAGGCTCGCTCGGCATTGTCTCGGTTCGACTGGTTGTTCTCGGCCGTGTCGCTCCACGCACCCCTCTTGTCGATTGAGAAATAGCCATTGTGGACGTCAGCCGCTTCGGTCGCGACGTCGACATCCTTGAACAGCGTCTGGTACTCAGGGAGCTTGGCCGCGCGGCGGTACTCTTCCTCGAACATCACCGCGTATTTGCCTTTGTGCATGGTCGACTGCTTCTTGCCGCCGACCTCCGTCTCCTCGTAGCGACGATAGTTCTCGACCGCATCAATGAAGAACAGGCTCAGTACTTTGATTCCGAGCGGGGCGAGGCGCACCTCGGCATCCAGGTGCTCCTTGATCGTGCGACGGATCATCTGCCGCTTGACCTGGTCCGGATCGACCTCGCCGATGGCTTGGTCGGGTTCGAGGAACTTCTGCTCGCCAGGCATCTTGATCTCGGCGAGCTGCTGGCCACGGCCCGCACGAATTTCTCCGATACGATATCCCCTATACAGTTGCCGTCCTGTCAGCTCCTCCAGATCGTCGCCGTCGCGCACGCCCTTTTCCATGCGTCGGACGCCGCCTTGCTGCTGGACGTCGATTTCGACGCGGGCGCTTACCCCGTTGGCGCGTGTGCTCGATGTAGAGACGAGCCGGATATACGGCTTGTTATGAACGCCTTCGACCTCCATCCCGGCGACCGAGATCTGCTTGACGAGCTTTCGCTCGTAAGCGTCGACGGCATCGAGGCGATAGACCATGTGGTGCTTGTCGGCATGGGTTGCCGAATAGCGCAGCGTGCTCAGCGGATTGAGTTTCTCGATTGCTTTGCGGCCTTGGCCTTCGAGACCGCCATCCACAGACTGCGGCTCGTCAATGATGACGATGGGACGGGTGGCGGAGACGAGATCGATCGGGCGCTCATCGGCGAGTTTCTCGTTGCGCCGGTACATGACGTTCGTCGTCGGCCTATCGCGCGCGTCGAGCTGCTGGGCTTCTTCTTCATCACCGAAGCGATTGATGGCGCCGACGGTGATGACCATGATGCGGATGTGCGGGCTCGTCGCGAAGTCGCGCACGAGACCAAGCTTGGCGGAATCGTAGATGAAAAAATCGTAGCCCTTGGCGGAGGGGAAGTACTGCTCGAAGTGCTCGCGCGTAATCTGCAGCGTCTTGAACACGCCCTCCTTGATGGCGATGGAGGGGACGACGATGACGAACTTGGTGAAGCCGTATTGTTTGTTCAGCTCGAAGATGGTGCGCAGGTAGACGTAGGTCTTGCCCGTGCCGGTCTCCATTTCGACGGTGAAGTCGCCGGAGGAGAGCGTATCGGAAGGGCGCACACCATTGCGTAGCTGCACGGAGTGCAGATTGGCGAGCAGCTCATCATCCAGTAACGTGAGGCGGTTGCCGATGCCAAGGCCGGACTCTTCCAGTCCGAGTGATTTTTGCATACCCGGCTTCACGCCAAGATCGGCACCGCCGAACACCAGACCGATCTGACCGCGCGATGGCTTGGTCACCGTGAATTCGGTGCGGCAGATTTCCTGGCCACGGAAAAGGTCGGCGACGGCGTTGACGGCCTGCTCCTGGAAGTCGAGGGGCCATTCGAAGTGAAGCTTCATCGGCCGATCCTCACAAGCTGCGCACGATCATAGGCCGGTCCTCACGCGCTTGCGCGAGAATAGCCGTGAGGTTCGTCTTGGCTACGTCATCGGCGAAGGCGCTGTCGCGGAACACGACGGCGGTTTCGCCGGCGGGAGCCAGCTCCTTGTGCCAGTCGGCAATGCCGTGGGCGAGCTTCTCGACGTCCTTTGCCGCAATTTTGGTATCGAGGCAGGCCATCAGCGTGCCTGCGCCGATGTTGTAGACCGTCTTGCCGGCGATCTTCTTCTCTTCGGTCGGCACGGTCAGCTCCAGGCCGAGCTTCAACAAAAGCTCGAACAGGATATCTTGCTCGGTGCGATCTTTCTTGAGGTGCTCAACTGATTCATCGAGGGTGCCAGCAATGTCATCGCGACGTGGGTCCCAAAGTCTCACATTACTAGTGTCAAGCTTGAAAACTCGGAAACCAAAGTCACCCGAAAACAGGGGGAAATCCCGTTTGATGTGTTCACGGGATCGCTTGAGACGCTCTTTCGTCAACTCTGAAATTGTCAAAGGGCGCTTGAGGCCTTTGCAGAACGCGGCAGCGGCACCTTGGTCACGACTCTCTGCTTCCAGCTTCTCAGGAAGCTGCACGAGTATGAATTTGCGATTGCCACCCATTGCGGCATTTTGAGCCATTACTGCATGGGCGGTCGTGCCTGAGCCAGCAAAGAAATCCAGAACTATATCCGCATCGCCATTTGAAGTGCCAAGGTCCAGTAGTTTCTGTATCAGCCTAGTCGGCTTGGGGAACGGAAATATCCGAGCATCTCCAAAAATGGAGACGATCTCATTCGTTGCGTGCTGCGAGTACACATCATCAATGATTGTGAAGAATTTCGTTTCTCGCTGCTCGCCATCGTCTTTCAGATACTGCTTTGAGCTGACGCTCCAATTTCCTTCCCTGTCGCGAGAAAAGTAAAGCGAACCGTCTGCTTGCGCATCCGCGACGCGCTCACGGCTCCACCTCCATTGACGCTTCGGCATCACCATAGTGCCATCAGGTGCCTTGATCGGAAACTTCAAGTTGACGCGCTCCTCAAAACTTTTCATCGACTCAAGAGGATGCGTCCGGAAGGGGCCCTTCTTTTCGTAATGTTCGTCTTTCAGGGTGTAGTATCGATCCACAGCTTCATCGCTGAGTGGCACATAAATATCGGCTACATCGGAAAGTGATTTCGCGTAGACAACGATGTAATCATGTATTGTGACTAAGTGTTTCTCCTTGGCTCCACCGCCGTACCGTTTTTTCCAAACAATCGTATCAAGAAAATTCTCCGCTCCAAAAATTTCATCCATTAGCGCGCGCATCGACAGCAGTTCGTTGTCGTCCACTGAGGCAAAAATCAGGCCATCGGTTCGTAGGCATTCGCGCGCGATCTTGAGTCTTGGGTACATCATGTTCAGCCAGTCTGTGTGGAAGCGACCCGACGCTTCGCTATTCGATGACACAGCGCGTCCTGCCTCCAACTGTCCGGTAAGCTCCTTGTAATTCCTTATGGGATCTCGGAAGTCGTCGGGATAGACGAAGTCCCTACCCGTATTGTACGGGGGGTCGATATAGATCAGCTTGACCTTGCCGGCGTAACTCTTCTGGAGGAGCTTCAGCACCTCCAGATTATCGCCCTCGATCATGAGGTTCTGCGTCGTGTCCCACTCGACGCTCTCCTCTGGACAGGGGCGCAGCGTTCCTGTCGATGGCGTGAGCGCAAGTTGCCGCGCCCGGCGCTTGCCGTGCCAGTTGAGGCCGTAGCGCTCCTCGCGATCGTCCACCGTGCCGCCCAACAGCTGCTTCAGCACGTCGAAGTCGATCTTGCCTTCCTTGACCGCCTCGGGGAACAGCACCTTGAGCTGGTCGACATTGGCCGCCACGACGTCGGCGCTCTTCGCCAGCGCATCCTCTGCATCGATCTTCTTCATCCTTGCCCCCTCGCAAGTGTTGCACTGGCCGCAACGAGTTCCGCCTCCAGCCTTTAGATGGCGAGGTTGAACTCGACACGACGGTTGATCTGGGTTTCCCGCGCAGCCTTCTTACGCAGCATGACGATCTCGCGTGTCACCCGCGCATGGGTGTCGAGCGCCGCGCGCCGCAAGGCCGCTTCCTCAGGGGACTTTGGCAGGTTGAACGCCCCGGTCAAGCGCGACGCGGCAAGCCCCGCACAACAATCGATCCAGCCCTGATAGAGCGCCCGCAGATGTTGCTGTGGCTGCCTTGCGATGCTCAAGCTGGCCATGAAGGCGGCCTCCAACGCGTCACCGCCGGTACCAAGGGGGGCGGGCACGAGCGACCCATCCAGTACGACCGCCGCTTTCTCCGACTGCGACGCCCGCTTGTGGGCCAGCGACAGCTCCGCCCCCTTGCCGTCTTCGGCGATCAGAAGCACGGGGTAGGGCACGGCCCTGTGGATCAGCTCGGTCAGTCGAGCAGCCTTGGCACCCTCACGGAGCGAGGCAGTGATGACGGCGATTTCCAGATACTCTCCTGTTTCATCTTTCCATACCGGCACGCCGATGTTGGTTGGCTTCAGGGCTGCGATCCACAACAGCTCGGTGACGCCGTCCTGGATAGCGCGCTTGTCGGCAGCGGTCGGCGCACCTTGCTCGGTGAGAAGCTTCTTGGTGATGCGCTGATCGACCCTTGCGGCATCGGGGATGGCGAGAGCGGCAATGACAGCATCGGGCATCATGCGCTGCCGCCTTTGCCCTCCTCGGGCAGGATGATGAGGAAGGCGACCACCTCGAAATCGTTGATGCCGGCGAACTCGCCCTTCATGGCATGCGTGCCACCCGGCGAGAACAGGCTGGCCACGGCGCGCTCTTCCTTCTTGCCGACAATCGACGCCACGGCGCGCGCCAGTAGCTTCTGGTAGGATGACATATCGGCACCCTGCTTGGTGGCGCGGTCTAGGCGCGCCCAAGCTTTCGCATCCGGCTCGTTGCGGTCGAGCGCCAAGCGCTTAAGCCGGTCGAGCACCTGCTTGACCTGCGTGTAGGGCAACAGCACGTCGCCCCCATCGCCGATATGAACCAGGTAGTGGGGCGCCAATGGATAACCTGGCTCTATGCCCTGTAGCGCGGTCTCGCTGGCGGCCCGAAGGCAGAAGATGACGCCCGGTGGGATAGCGCCGTCACCGATCTGCGGAGCCGTGACGACGGCCAAGAGCCCCAGCGGCATCGCATCCAGCTCATCACGGCGGCTCTTGATCTGGCCGGCAAGATCGATGCGGAAGTCGTTCAGCGTAAGATCGGCGATTGAGACGCCGCTGGAAAGATCCTCGAGGTCGATGACCGTATCCTGCAGCTTCTGCAACTGGTTGCGGCGATATTCGAGATCATTCATCTGATTGCCAGATTGATGCTCGATGACGTTTTCCTCACCAGTCGCTGACACGTCGAGCAGTACCATGCGTCCGCTGACGCGTTGCTCCAAGTTGATGTACTCGTCCAGCTCCATGTTTGGCCAGAAGTTGACCAGCTGAACGGAAGTGTTCGGCGAACCGATGCGATCGATGCGGCCGAAGCGCTGGATGATGCGCACCGGATTCCAATGGATATCGTAGTTGATGAGGAAGTCGCAATCCTGGAGGTTCTGCCCTTCGGAGATGCAGTCGGTGCCGATCAGCAGATCGATCTCGCCTTCCTTGGCGAGCTCGACTGGGCGTTCCTTGGAGCGCGGCGAGAAAGCAGCAAGTATGCTGCCGAGGTCGGCGCGCACCGATTTCAGTGTCGTGCGGTTCGGTCCGGAGCCTGTTACAAGCGCAGATTGGATCCCGTGCTCCTTGGCGGCCCAAGGTGCCAGCTCCTTATAAAGATATTCTGCCGTGTCAGCGAAGGCTGTGAAAATCAGCACCTTGCGGTTGGTATCGTTGAGCGGGTTGGCCATCTTGCGCGTAATGACGTCGCGCAGATCGGAAAGCTTAGCATCGCGGCTGGGGATGACTTGGAGTGCCGCCGCTAACAGCGCCGACAGCCGCTTGCGATCTTCCTCGAGATCCTGGCGCCAACGCACACGGTCGACATCGTGGAGTAACACCTTGACCTTGCGGCCGACCAACAATGACTCGAATGCGGCATCGTCCACATCGATATCGTCGATGGATACTTCCTCGACATCGTCGTCATGTGCATCGATCCGAGCGATGACGTGTTCCACGTCCTTGAGTTGGCGCTGGATCGTCAGCGCGAAGGATGCGACCGAGCTTTCTATGCGCTTCAGTATATTGACGCGCAGCAGGTGAACGAGGCTTTCCTCGCGGTCGACCTGTCGGAAGATGCTCTCGCCGCCCCGGATCTTGGTACTATATTTCTCGTCGTAGGCAGCCTGTTTGTGTCGCAGCACGTAGCGCAGTGGCGCGTAAGCAGCCAGCGTTAATCGGCGGATCTCGTTGTTGATCTCGCGGATGGGCCGGAATTCGGCCGCAAGGTCGACGTCGGCTTTGATGTTTAGCGGCTTGCGGCGCTCGGGGAAGCGGCCGGTTTCGGTGATACCGTAGTACTTCTCGATGTGCTTGCGCGAGCGGGCGATGGTTAGCAGATCGAGCAGTTTGAAGTAGTCGAAGCCCAGCATCTCGATGAGGCGAGAGGGACGGCGATCCTCCTCGGCTAGATCGGACCAGCGGTTGAACTGTGACTGCGCTTGTCGAACCGTCGCTTCGATGCTGGGAATGTTGTGAGCGACGAGTGCAGTGTCATTACCTTCGGTCGCGAATGCAATCTGGTTTTTGAGATCTGCGAGCCGATTGTTTACCGGCGTTGCCGACAGCATCAGCACCTTGGTCTTCACGCCAGCGCGGATCAACCTGTTCATGAGCCGGTCGTAGCGGGTCTCGCGCTCCTTGTGCGGCGCTTTGTTCCGGAAGTTGTGAGACTCGTCAATGACGAGCAGGTCGTAGTTGCCCCAGTTCACGTGGCTGAGGTCGATGTCGCCAGAGAGGCCACCATCGCGTGACAGGTCTGTGTGATTGAGCACGTCGTAGTTAAGGCGGTCAGGGGCCAGTATATTACGGCGATCGTTAGCTTTGTAGAGAGTCCAGTTGTCACGTAGCTTTTTCGGGCAGAGCACCAGTACCCGGTCATTGCGCAGCTCGTGGTACTTGATGACGGCGAGGGCCTCGAATGTCTTACCGAGACCGACGCTGTCGGCGATGATGCAGCCGCCGAACCGTTGCAGCTTGTCGATGGCGCCGATCACGCCGTCGCGCTGAAACTTGAACAGCTTGTTCCAGACGACGGTATCGCGGATTCCGGTCGCCGAGCGAACGATGCGATCCTCGTCAAGCTCTTCGCTCATGTCTTTGAAGAGCTGGTAGAGGATGTGGAAATAGGCGCTCGCTGGCGCTTGCTCGGAAGCGTGCGCTGCCAGTTGGTCGGCAAACACCTGCTTTGCTACTGGATCATCCTTTAGTAGCGACCATTGCGCCTCGAACCACTGCACAAGTGGTGCCGCTTCCGCTTGATCCTCAGCAACTTGAATGAAGCCGATCTGATTGCTTGGCGTGAGACCGATGCCATCGGTCGTAAGAGCGCAGGTACCGACATAAGCCCGCTGCATCTCGGATTGCGTGGCGATCATCAAGGCTTGCGGGATGGGTGATGTCGTGGCGCGCATTGCAATTGTTGAGCACCAGCGGGCAGCCGTGCGTGCGACCCAACGTGTTCGCAACCGATTGCGGAACACGCGGTCAGCGTCTGATCCGAGCAGTGACTGGGCGGAGTTCGAGCCGCCGACAATCAAGCGGCACCGCTCGGCGAGGGTTAGCGCGTCGTGCAGCTCCTCGAACGCGAACAGTGACAATGCCGGTGAGCAGATGTCGAGCGATGTGCCGGGTTGCACGTAGCTTCGGAGATCGTCGACAAGGCGTTCGGTGCCAGCATTCTTCAGGAGTTTCATGATCGCTTGCCCGCCGCGCGCGCATGCCTGCCAAGCGATCGGATCTGAAGTGAGATCTCGAGGTCGACATCCAACCTAGTCAAAATAGTGATAAGGCGGTCTACGGTGAATCGTTCAAGCTTGCCTTGACGGATGCGGGAAAGGTCGGCGGCCTGCGTTGCTGTCACCACACCCGCAGAACGCAGGGTCAATTCACGCTGGTCGAGCAGACTGACGATCCGAGCAGCTAGCTTGGACTTAATCGCATATGTGCTTGCGGCAGGCACGATGGCGCGCTCGATGATAAGGTCAATACCGTTGACGAACATTCCGACTCCTCGACCGCATTGTTGTCAAAAATGACAAGCAGAGCAAGGCGCTCTCACCAAATCGCTGTGGATGGATGGAAAAGGTCGCTGAGCGCTAGGCTTCAGCGGTGGCCGTTACGGCGCATGGTCCTTCTTCGCCGCCTGCCTTGACGTGATCCTGGCACCAGCTGCCGGCCGTGCTGGCGCCTTCCTCCGCGCCGCAACCTCCCCCTGTGCCTCAGCCCACTGAAACAGATCGCCCTGTGCCTTGCGCGTCTCGGCGGCGAGCCAGGTTTTGTCGGTGAGTGCCTTTGCGATCAGCCCATCGACGAAGGTGACCGGACCGCCGGCATTGATGAGGTCGGTCCCAGCCACAAACTCGGAGCGGTAGCCGGTCTCGGACAGCGGATGCGGCGTCCGCGATTTTCCACTGTCGATCTCGATGTGGTCTTGGCCTTGCCCCAGATAATCGCGGGTGTGCTTGATGGTGAGCTTGTGGGTCACTTGCGTCAGCGGATGCGTCCATGTCGTTGTGTAGGTGGCGGAGCGTTCCTTCAGCTTGGCTGCATGCACTTTCGCTTTGGCCGCGAGCTCGCGCGGCGGCGTTACCCCAGCCACCACGGTGCGTTTGGCGAGAAGCGCATCGGCCTGCGTTCTGGCCGCAGCCCGCGTCTTGGCGCGAATGGCTTGGCTCTCACCATCCGGAAGGGTGACCAGGAACACCGGATCGCCGATGCCGTAATGGGCGCCGTTGTCATCATAGCCTTGGGCATCAAGCTTGATACGCTGAACATCGATCTTGGCCTTGCTCATGGCTCGGCTCCGGGACGCTTGCCGCGTCGGCGCCGCGCCGTGTTTCGCGGTGTGGCATTGCGTACCGGTGCTTCTGGATAGCCGTAGCTGCCGTCGGTTCTGTGCTCGGGCTCGATGGTCGGTTGCTCATCCTTGCGCTCCTCGGCTTCACGGCGGATGTCGGCGGTGATGGCACGCTCGTTTCGCCGCTCGTCTTCGGGAAAGAAGCCCGGCGGCTGCAGGCCGACCAGATAATCGACAGCGCGCGATGCTGCGGCGGCAGCGGTGAAGATGGCCTTGGGATCGGATTTCATGACCTTGAGCCAATGCGCCAGGTACTTGGCGTGGTCTTCGCGCACATCCTGCGTGATCTCGAGACGCGCGCAGAGCATCGCTGCGCCGACCTCGGCGATCAGTTCTTCCGCTGCGTATTGATCGTCGCCGAAGCGCTTGCCGAGCTCGCGGTTGAGGCGCGACGCATGCGATGTCCAGTGAATTCCCTCATGCGCCTCGGTTGCGTGCCAGGCCTCGGAGCGGCTCATGCTGTCGGTGCCGGTGAAGAGGCCTTCGTCGGGCATCTGGATGATATCGCGCGAGGGTGAATAGAGCGCCCGCTCGCCGCCGATCTCGATCACGGCTTTGGTGTTGGCCATGAACTGCCGCGCGCGCTCGATGCGCTCGACCGGCCCCAAGCGCTCGGGCTCGGCCGGCAGCGCGAAGCCATCGACCTGATCGGCGTTGAATACGGAATAGCCGCGGATATAGAGGCGCCGGCCATCATCATCGTCACCAACGTTCTCGTCGGCGCGGCGCTGGTCGTTGATGTGATACTCGCCGTACTTGATGATCATGGCGGCCTTCTCGCCGCCGCGCACTTGAGCGCCCAGCTCGTGCCATTGCTTGTAGGTGGCGAAGATCGGCTGGCGGTAGGCTTTTTCCTCGGCCGTGGCCCAGAGCACCAGCACGTTGATGCCGCGATAGAGCTGACCGGTTACGGCGTTCTCGGGCAGACAGAGCGGTCGGCCGCCGGTGCGGCGCCAGGGCATTTGCGGATGGCCGGGCTCGCGCTCGATCTGGGCGATGAGCTTGGCGGTGACGTCCGCATAGAGATCGCGTTTTGCGGATGGCTTGGGGGATGATGGCATGAAGGTCTCTCCTTTTCCGGTTGGGGTTTCGCCCGAAGGCTGACCCCAACCGGAAAAGGAGCGGCCGGCAGCACGCTAGCTGCCAGCCGGCTCGTTGATAGCGTGTCGCATTTTGAGTGCTGACAGGGCGTCGCCGCGCTTGCTGAGCTGCACAGGGATGTGACGGCGTGCCCCGCGCTTCCGAAAGCGTCGGCGTTCGTCACGCCATCAGGTGCGCTCGGGCGTCACTGCTTTGGGTCCGCTTGCTGCGCGTGCGCGGCGCGAGGCGGCGTTCCGCGCGGCGGTGCCGTCGGGCGCTTCGGTTGTGGGCGCGGCATCGGCGGTTGGGTGTGCCGCGCGCGCTGCCTCGAGCTCGCTTGATGATTTCCAGTCGAGCACATTGCCGGCGAAGCGCAGGCCGCGCTTGCCTGCCATGTCACGGGCGAGAATGGTGAAGCGTCCGCGTGCATTCCAGAACGAGCCGATATCGGAATAGCCCTTGCCTGGGCGATGGCGCAGCGTGATGTAGAGCGGGATATCTTTGGACTCAGGCGTAAACAGCTCGGCGGGACGCTGGCCACTGCGCGTGAACTCGGTCTGCAGAATCCCATCCCGTGCGGCCAGCTCGCGATCGCGGGCGGTGGCGTAGCCGCCCCAGAGCGTTGCCGTCTCGCCGGAGCGCGGATCGGTGACCTCGCGTGGCTCAAGCTTGCGGATATCATAGATGTCGCCGGCAGGTGTCTTGAACCAGCCGGAATGGGTTCCGGCATTGATGAAGAAGCCGTTGTCGCTGGGGGTGCCGTCGGTTTTTGACGCGGAATTGGGCTCGGGTGTGCTCATGAAATGTCTCCTTGCAAGGTGGTGATTGACTGCAAGAAAACTACGGCTAGGTCGCAGCGAGCTGAAAGATAGAAAGCCACGTCAGCGGAAAATCGCGCACCTCATTTGTCCAACGAGCCTGCCCATTTTCGCTTGGCGACGGTTTGCGGGTTCAAAGTCCGCGTTCTGGATGTCGGGGCTGTTTCACGGAGCCGGTCCTCGCGGGCCTCACCCATGGCTGGGCTCGCGAGACCGGCGAATTGCAGCCCCGGGGCGCTGTTTCATGGTGAGGTCTGAGCGGCCTCCCGCAGAAATCGTGCACGAACATCGCGGTGCGAGAGGCTGTTGGCATCTGCCATTGTCTGCAGCGCTTGCTGAATTGTAGCCCGCGTCAAGGACCGTTCTTTGATGGCGGGTGGTCGTGTCAAGGGCACGGGCCACGCGCGATGAACTTTTTTTCGCTTACCGCTCTTCCTTATTTCCATGATGCCGAGCCATTCCTTCCGCGCGCAGAAGCGGTCAAGGCCGCGCACTTGCGCGCCCGTGAGGGCTTTGGCCTTGAGGGCTTCGAGCACGGTAGGACGATGATGGCTCGTGGGGGGTGCGATTTCTCGGCTGAGAGTTGGACGCAAAAAAGAAGCCGCTTCTCGATGTGTCGAAAAACGGAGCGTCAAATTCGAATACTTGGCACGCAGACTGACGCGGCAACGATCGCAACCCGAATGGGCCGAGACCCTCGCCCGGCATCAATCGACGAGCGCGAGGGGCTCGGTCGCGCGGTCCTTTCGCCGCGCGATAGAGCGTGACCCGACCGAAGGGAGGGAGCCGCCCACCGCCTTCATGCCGAGGGATACCAATGGACGCATGACTTGGCGTCGTGTGTGCCGGGCGCAAGGTTCTTTGCGAGGTCGGGTGGCCCGCCTCAAGGATGGGCTTCGTCGAGAAGATGCCTCAAGGGTAACCCACGCGGTGCGTCACCTCTCTTGTGGATCGGGGCCCGCTACGGTCGTTACGAGGTCAATCTGCCCGTCGTCCCGGCAGGGACGCCTCCCGCTTGGCAGCGGAAGCTTGCTGGCGGCCGGATCAGGCCGGGTTGGCCTCGACCGCTTTCCATTCGAACTCGGTGCCGTCCCGCCAGATGGCGTGCAGAATGACGGCGAGCTTGCGCGCCACGGCAATCGAGGCCCGCTTCCAGCCGATGCGTTTGGCGAGCCGCTGCGCCCAAGCTTTCAGCGGACAACTCCGCCGCACGCGCGTCATCAGCACTCCGGCGGCCTCGTAGAGATAGGCGCGCAGCAGCGGATCGTTGGTCTTGCCGATGCCGCCGAACCATTCGCTTTCGCCAGACTGATACTGCCGCGGCGTCAGTCCCAGGTACGGTCCGACCTTGGTCGACGATGTGAAGCGCTTAGGATCATCGATGGCGGCCTTGAAGGCGAGCGCAGTCATGGCGCCGATGCCGGGCACGGTCATCATGCGGCGCACGTCGGCATCCTCGCGAGCGGCCTTGAGCACGCTTTCCGACACCGCTTTCAGCTGCACCGCGATCGCCGCCCGCGCGCCGATCAGCGGATCGAGGACTGGCCCCAGCCATTCATTCTCGGCACGCAGCGCAACGACGCGTGGCATGAACCCGCGTCCCTTGGTCGAGCTGGTCATGACGCCGAGCGTCTTCAGCGCACCGCGTATCTGGTTCTCGACAGCGCGCCGGGATTGCAGCAACTGCTGGCGGGACAGCAGCATCGACCTCACGAACTGAGCGTCGATGGAACGCACACGCGCCTCGCGATACCAGCCCATGCGAACGAGATCGGCGAGACCGCGGGCGTCGTTGCGGTCGTTCTTGTTGCGCTTCATCGAAAGAACGCGGTGCGCATGGCGACTGTCGAGGCACACGACGGGGAGGCCCAACTGACGGAACTCGCGCCACAGCCAGGCCGATGTGGCGCCGCTCTCGAGACCAAACCGTTCCAGCCTCTGGGCGTGCTTGGCAAGGCATGCCGCGATACCCTGCGGATCGGTCGGTACCATCCGCTCGAATACGACCTTGCCGGCGTCGTCGACAATGCAGACGGCGGTCTCCTTCAACGACACGTCGAGACCGGCGTAGGTCTTGCGCGTCGCATCACTCGCTTTCTGTGTCATGGGGATCTCTCGACCGAATCAATGGAGCGGTCAGGAGATCAGCCCGAAGTTAGAACGGAGTGACCTTGACGCGACCAGCCGCCATCACCCCATGTGACCCGCATGGGCGGAGACGCGCATCGGCGCGGCTCCGGGGCGCTGCCTCTTGGCGGCGCCCTAGGGCCTGACCCGCGCGCTCGAGCGCGCGGGGGACGCCCGCCTGCCACTCTCGCGGAAGTTGCTCCCTGTCGTAAGCGGCCTATTGCTCGCCATTTCTGGGGCCACGTGCACACTCACGCGCTATGCAAGCCTGCGTGCCTGCCCCGGTGGATGTGATGTTGATTACCATCCGCACGAGGGTCGAGCTCGTTATCGACGGTCGCTGCAATAGGAAGAAGCAACCGCCGGCACGACGGAGAGGGAGCGGGTGATGCCCTAGAGACAGGTGGCGACAAGCGCTGCGAGGAGCGTCACGGGGATGAGGGCGCAGCCAGCGGCTTTGCCGACGAGGCGGCCGAGTTTTTGGCGCCGGCCGCTGCGTGTGAGTGGGATGCCGATCTCCCGTGAGAGCTTGGCCTTGGCGGCAGCAAGGCCGGTGGCGCGGCTAAGGGAGAAGGACAATCCATAGGTGCGCCGACGCCCCATGGGATCAATCTTCCCAGAACTCGGCGCGGTTGTGAAAAAGGATGACCCAGACGGCGACGCCGAGGATGACAACGGGCATCAACACAAGCTTGATGAAGCGCGGCAGGCCGGCAAAGCCTTCGACAAGGCGGCGGGTGAGTGAGGTCTGCGACACGAGGCTCATAAAAGTACGGGGCTAATATAGATGTCCTTATACATCCTATTGGTTGCGCGCGCCACTGCTATTTCGGCCAGCGAGGCGGCTGGACGATGCCGGCGGCGAGCAGGTCGTCGGGGCTCGAATACCGCCTGGAGCCGGCATAGGCGAGTGAGAGATTGGGATTGGCGGCAAGCAGTCGGGCATAGTGATGGTATTCGGCTGAGCCATTGTAATACTGGCCATGGCCGATAGCCGCTTCGACACGAGCGGAAAAATCCTGGAAGAACTTGAAGTGCAGCAGCGCGCCGGTCATTGCCGGAAGCGCGATCGGCTGCGTGCGATGGCAATTGAGAAAGCGGGCACCGGAACGCCAATGCACGAGCGGCACTTTGAATTGCAGCGGCGGAGCACTGTACTTCGGTATGGCAACGGGTAATCCGGCGCGACGAAGCGCGTGCGCGATGGCGATGTGCTGCCGCTGCCGGCGGGCGGCAAGCAACAGGGCTTCGGGATAGCACAGGCGGATGCGCGGGCCGCCGACGGGCTCGCGGGGTGGCCAGGCTGGGGCGAGGAGCGGGATGCCGGGCCGGTCACGCCAGATGTAGTCGCCATCAAAGTAGTCGGCGTGGTCGAGAAAGGGCTCGCCGGGGCGATAGGTGACTGTGCGCAGCGGCGACAGCGCATAGAGATCGACCATGGTGGTGAAAAGGCCTTGGTGGCCGTGCCAGGCGAGGCGGTCGGCGAGCTCGGGCAGGGTTGTGATGCGCGGGTCTGGCCACACCAGCAACTCGTCGGGGTCGACGAGGAGGACCCAGCGATCGCGGGCCCAGGCGTCGGCGACGGCGTTGATCCAGGCGATGCCGCTGTTGGCGGCGGCGAACGAGGCTTCGGTCGAATAGACGATGCAGTCGGGCTCGGCGAGCAGCAGCGGGATCGAGCTATCGCGGCTGGCATTGGCAATGAAGATGAATTGGCGGACGCCGAGGCGGCGGTAGTAACCAAGGAAGTACGGCAGGCGCAATGCTTCGTCGCGGACTTTGGCGATCAGCACAACCGGCGCAGCGACGGGCGTGGCGTGATCGATGCGAACTAGATCGGGGTGGGGTGAGGCCGATGTAATGGGGGGCACTGCAATCGTTAAAGAATGAAGGTCTGGACTATATATCTTTATACTGATTAAAATCAATGTCTTTGCAACGAGTCATAATGGACGGGTTGGGATTTATATGACGGTTGCGACATTGATTTTGGCATTGGCGTTGGACTGGAGCGTGCCGGGCGTGGCCGCGATCAACGGCGGCATTGTCGAGCGTCGCGGATGCTGTTCGCATCACGGCGGTGTTTGCGGCTGCTCTTGGGGGCGCGCCGTGTGTTGCGACGGCAATCTCAGTCCGACCTGCGGGTGCGATTGAGATGCCGGTGATGTCCAGCCACAACGGACTAACAGAGCCCACGCTCAAGCGTCTTGCCATCGGGATTCCGACATTTCGCCGGCCGGAGCTCCTCAAGGCGCTGCTGCGCTCGATTGAGTGTCAGGAAGGCACTGAGAGTGTGACTGTCGTCGTAGTCGACAGTGAAGGACCTGGCGGACAAGGCTTGCAAGCCGTGAGTGAAGCGGTGACGAGTGGCGTCAAGCTGACGATTGTAGCTCGGCCAGCGACTGAGCGCGGGATTTCTGCGGCAAAGAATGCGCTATTGTCGATAGCCTTTGATGAGCTGCGTTGTGATGCATTGGCCATGATCGACGACGATCAGGTCTTGGATGAACATTGGTATCGGATGTTGGTAGAGCGAATCTGGCTGGATGATGCGGATGTCGTCGCTGGCAGCGTGTGGCCCCGATTTGCATCGCCGTTGCCGAGCTGGGCGATGCGCATCAGTTTTTTCCATCAGAAGCGGGTCGGCTGCGGCCAGCGAGAGATCATCATAGGTCCGAATTTTGTGATCCGGAGTCAGTCGTGGGAGCGGGCAGGCAGGCCAGTCTTCGATATGCAGCTTGGCTTCAGCGGCGGCGAGGACCGCGATTTTTCCGAGCGGCTGAAGCGCGCTGGCGTGCGCTTTTATCTCTACGATCGGATGATTGTCCATGAGCACTATGGCGCCGACAGGGTGACGCGGTCGTGGGCCATCAAGCGCGCGTTTCGCATCGGCAGCACGGATAGCGTCATCGTCAGGCGATACCATGGGGTCTATCGCGGCGTGGTGCGCCATTTGGCCTATTCCGTGAGTGCCGGCGTCATCTGTCTACTGGCGATGCCATTCGCGTGGATCGTAGACGACGCATGGTTCATGCGCTTCGTCGTCAGTTTTGCTCGACAGTGCGGGAAAGTCGTGGGCTGCTTCGGAGTGCCGCCCGAGGCCTACGGAAAATAAGAAGGGCGCCGGCCACTCAGCCGAGAGGCGGCAGAGCGTGCACGACTACGCGTCGGACATCCAGCCTTTGGGCGGCTCGCCGCGGTCAACGCTGGCTTGCAGCCCTGGCGGCGCGTGTGCCCCAGGGCGCGATGGATACGCTGAGCGGACCGCGCGCGTCATTCCACAGCGATTGGAAGATCGAGCGCTGCAATTGAGCGAGTGCCTTGTCCTCGATGATGATGGTGCGACGGCGCAGCGTGCCGGTATAGCTCGCGACCTTGTCGCCATAGATATAGACGGGCACCGTGCGTCCGAAGCGCTCGCGCGGCAGCAGGCGATAGCAGGCGGTATCGCACAAGAATTCCGTGGTGCCCTCGCCTACCAGAATGCGCTGGCGGATATCGGCGCGCTGGAGACGGGCATTGTTCTCCGCCATACGGGCGAGCCCGTCGTACTGCGCGGCCTGCGCTTCATCGAGCCCGAGCACGAGCACCTCGCGATCGGGGCTGGCATGAGCGGTCGTGTAGATGCTGTCGAATAGGGCGGCGGTCGCGGCCTTGCCGTTGACGATGGTGACGACATCGCTTTTGAGCTTGACGCCAGATCCCGGCAGGAACTCGACGCCATTGCTCTCGAAGGCGTCACGGATCTGCACCAGCGTCTCGCGGCGCGCCGTGGTGTTTTCGTTCTCGATATTCTTGATGGAGCTGTTGGCCATCTGCGCGGCTTTCGCGAGATCCGACTGGCTCCAATTCAGAAGTGCCCTTGCGGCACGAATTTGACTGCATTCCAACATGATAACATTATGATTTCGCTCGCATTACGAGTCAACAGGCGAAACCCTCTCAAAGGGTCAGCCGCGATAGACCAAACTGGCAATTTCGGCATGCGGGCCCCTTCCATATATAAGGTGTGGTCTATTCGCGGCCCTCGCGCCCGGCGCTTGCCAGCGCGCGCAGGCGCTGCGATCCGGCCCGGGCTGGCCGTGCTCCGCCCATCAGGTTCAGCTCCAGCTGCAAGGCAGTCGTGTAGGCGACGGTCAGTTCGATCAGCGCGGGCGGAATGCAGGCGGCGGGTGCCGCTTCGAACGCCGACCAGAGTGCTGCACGCAACTGCGCAAGCTTGCCGGCCTCGCTGGCGAAATAGATTGCGCTCTCGTTGTCGCCGTCATCGCGCACAGCAAGGGGCCGCGCCTTGGCGACGGGCTCCGCGGCCGCATCGCTGGATTTCAACGCCGCATAGGACACGGGCTCGTAGGGCTTGCGGTGCTGGTTTGGGGGAAGGGACATAAGTGCAGCGGGACATGCAAACGGGTGACTCAACGTCTCCATTGTCGACGCTGCGCCGCGCAAGTCAACGCGCCAGCACCTCCCAAAGGTCGCGTCGGATTGCTCGAAACGGTCATCGCGATGTCGCGGGGCAGGTGCACTCCCCGTCTCGAGAGGCGGGAAGTTCCCCCCTTTTGGCTATGCGGCGTCTGGATCGTGATCGGATAGCGAACGCCCGCGTTTGAAGGCCGGACTGAGGCAGTAGTGCATGCCATGATCGGCGGATAGCCTGGCCCTGCGGCATCAGGAGCCGCGCGTGTTTAACGAATGACATTCAAGTGTGACTAACCAGCATCGATTGGCCAATCAAAACAATATCCGTTAACGGATGACTTGACGCATCGCAGTGTTTATCCCTAGATTCGCCATCATCATTCATGCGTCATGTTTCCTTTTTTCATTTGGCCGTCGTGGCCACATTTCTATTCGGCGCCCCGACAACGGCGATGGCTGCCTGCGCCAATCCCGTCGGATCGATGGGCGATGTCGGCTACAATCAAGATTATGCCGTCATGCAGTTCTGCAACGGCACGAGCTGGGTCAGCATGGCGGCGTCCGGCGCGCTGACCGAGCTCGATCCCAAGATCGGCACGCTGACCTCGAACAACATCTGCACATCGGATGCGGGCGGCGCGGGCATCGTGTGCACCACGGCGGCGATCAGCCTTGCAACACAAGTGACGGGCAATCTGCCGGTTACCAATCTGAACAGCGGTACATCCGCATCGAGCACGACGTTCTGGCGTGGTGATGGTACCTGGGCAACGCCGAGCTTTTCTGAATCCGACCCGCAGGTTGGAACGTTGACGGCGAGCTTATTCTGTCAAGTGAATGCCGGTGGCACGGCGATCGATTGCGCCAACACCGCATCGGCACAACGCACGGCCTTGGGGCTTGGCGCGCTGGCGACGGCCGCCAGCGTCAATCTGGCGACGCAAGTTGCTGGCAATCTTGCCATCGCTAATTTGAACAGCGGCACCGGTGCGTCCGGCACTACCTTCTGGCGCGGCGATGGCACCTGGGCCACGGCGGGCGGCAATCCCGGCGGCAGCACCACACAACTTCAGTACAACAATGCGGGCGCCTTCGAAGGCGCCAGCGCCTTGACCTATGCCACTACCGGCAGCCTGCTCACCGTCACTGCGCAGGCGGCAACCGACAAACCGCTCATCGTGAAAGGCGCAGCGAGCCAATCCGGCAATCTGGTTGAAGTGCAGAACAGCTCCGGTACGGCATTGGCGACGATCAGCAGTGCCGGCGTATTCACCGGCAACGGCTCCGGCCTGACGACCCTGAATGCTTCGAACCTTGCCTCGGGCAGCGTTGGTGCGGCACGGCTTGGTTCAGGGACAGCGGATGGCACCACCTATCTGCGCGGCGATGGCACTTGGGCTGCGTTGGCGGGTAACGGCTCCGGCCTGACGACCTTGAATGCATCGAACCTTGCATCCGGCACCGTAGGCGCGGCACGACTTGGTTCAGGCACGGCCGACGGCACCACCTATCTGCGCGGCGATGGTACTTGGGCCACGGCGGGCGGCAATCCCGGCGGCAGCACCACACAACTTCAGTTCAACAACGCGGGCGTGTTCGGCGGCGCCAGCGCATTGACCTATGCCACTACCGGCAGCCTGCTCACCGTCACCGCGCAGGCGGCATCCGATAAGCCGCTCATCGTGAAAGGCGCTGCGAGCCAATCCGGCAATCTGTTCGAAGTGCAGAACAGCTCGGGCACAGCATTGGCGACCATCAGCAGTGCGGGAGTATTCACCGGCAACGGCTCCGGCCTGACGACCCTGAATGCTTCGAACCTTGCCTCGGGCAGCGTTGGTGCGGCACGGCTTGGTTCAGGGACAGCGGATGGCACCACCTATCTGCGCGGCGATGGAACCTGGGCGACGCCTTCGGGCGGCGCTTCGGCCTCGGGTATTGCTGGGTCGGTGCAGTTCAGCAGCGGCAGCAATTTGGCGTCGGATGCGACGACTTTCTTCTGGGACAACTCGAACAAGCGGCTCGGCATCGGCACGGCAACGCCCACGGAAGCCATTGAAACGACCGGCAACGTGAAGACGAACATCGTGCGCCTGAAACAGAACGCCGGCTGGGCAGCACCTTCGACGGCAACCGGTGGCTCGGTCGGCACGCTGACGGCTAATTACTTTTGCACGTCGAATTCGGCTGGAACGCAAGTCATCTGCACGACGGCGGCGATTAATCTGGCATCGAACGTGACGGGCAACCTGTCCGTATCCAATCTCAACGGCGGCACCGGCGCGTCGAGCAGTACCTTCTGGCGCGGTGATGGCACCTGGGCAACGCCGAGTGCGTCGGAATCCGACCCGCAGGTTGGAACGCTGACTGCCAACCTGTTCTGCCAGGTCAATGCGGGCGGCACGGTCTTGGATTGCGGCAATACGGCCGCAACACAGCGCACCGCGCTTGGCCTTGGCACACTTGCAGCGGCATCGACGGTCAATCTTGCCAGCCAGGCAACGGGAAATCTTCCGATCGCAAACCTTAACAGCGGCACGTCAGCATCTTCGACTACCTTCTGGCGCGGCGATGGTACCTGGGCGACGCCGAGCTCGAGCAGCCAGTGGAGCAACGGCGCATCGAGCGCGATCTATTACAGCAGCGGCAATGTCGGTATCGGGACGGCGACGCCGTCTACTCAACTCCACGTCGTCGGCACGGTGACAGCAACAACATTCAGTGGGTCGGGTGCATCGCTAACAACGCTTAACGCGGGCAGTTTATCTAGCGGCACAGTTGGCACAGCGCGTCTTGGTAGCGGCACGGCGGATGCCACCACCTTTCTTCGCGGCGATGGCACATGGGCAACGCCGGCGCTCGCTGTCTGCACGGCGACGATCACAACAACCAGGACCATCGTATTGCCGGTCGGTGTAACCTTTTACTTTGACGGCACGGTCGGCGGCCAAGGTGGCACTGGGGGTACGGGTGGTGGCGGTGGCGGTGGTGGTGGTGCCGCATACTCGTACGCTGGTGGTACGGGCGGTACCGGCGCAAATGGCACTGCGGGATCTGCGGGCACTGCATCGACGATTACCGTGAACGGCAGCTCGGTGCTGACAGCGGCAGGTACATCGGGTGGCGCTGCGGGCAGCGGCGGAGCCGGTGGTGCGGGCGGTACGACGAACAACGGCGCGTCCGGTAGTGCCGGTACAGCAGGAACAGCGGGAACAGCGCCCACAGCTGCAACTGGTTCATTCACGGCGCCTGCGGGTAGCACAGTTACGGTCACGCCGGGTGCTGGCGGTACGGGTGGCAGTGGCGGCGGCGGTGGTGGTGGCGGTGGTGGTGCCGCTTATACTGGTTACGTCGGGGTTGCCGGATCGAACGGATCGAACGGCGCTGGAAGCGGAGGCACTGGGGGTGCTGGCGGAACAAGTGTTGGCAGTCTCTACGCGGGTCGGGGCGGCGGTGGCGGTGCCACGACCTACGGCGGCGGTGGCGGTGGTGGCGGTTACTACAATTACTATGGCGCTGTCCCTGGCGGCGCAGGTGCGACCGGGACTACCAGCTATGGCGGTGGCGGCGGTGCCGGTGCTGGGACCTTTAGCGGTTATGCAGCAAGCGGTGCAACCGGTGGCACGAGTCCTAGAGCTGGCGGCAATGGCGGTGGCTCCAGCGGCGCAGGAGGTGGCGGCGGGGTCGGAGCCAATAGCTGGGCCGCCTTTGGCGGTGGTGGCGGGGGTGGCGGCATGGCTGGTGCGACGGGAGCAACTGGTACAGCCGGCTCAATTGCACTCAGCTATTCCGCGCCGAATTGTTTCTGGTAGTTGGCATGCAATTCCGCACGCCTCTCATTCTTAAGACGCTATGCCTTCCTAGATCGTTGTGCCTATTTCTCCTGGCGTGGCTTGCCATTATCGTGCTCTCGGCTCTACCGATGCCCGTTGGGGCGACGCATGCAGAGCGGTTGCCGAGCGACCAGCAGATGAACGGGATACGGTTGGCCGACTATGTCGGATTTGAAAAGAAGTGGAAGCAGATCACGGTACGGTTCCGCACAGATTCCGGTGAGCTCAGATTCACCTATGCGAACCCGATCGCACTTCGCGCCCTGCAGCAGGAATTGCTCGATTATCCCGATGGTGCGGTGTTCGCAAAAATTGGCGCAGGATCGCAAGATGATCCCGATTTTCCCAGCTCCAAATTGCCGGCCGGGGTTGTCCGTTATCAATTCATGGTACGCAACAAGAAGCGATATGCAAGTACAGACGGCTGGGGATACGCATTGTTTGCGCCGGGTGGATCCGCCCTCGAAAATCCTTCCGAGACGGCAAAGGCGTGTCATGCCTGCCATACGAGCGTGATCCATCGCGGATATGTATTTTCGGAGATAGCGAACCTCGACAGCGCGCTCGGCCCGCGCGTTCCAATGAAGCTTCCTCCGGCTGTTAAAACGCTAGGGTTCATGGATACCCCATGGAATAATCTGCCAAAGGGCATGCGTGACAGCCTGCCCGTCAAGGTCGCAGCGGTTCGGTCGCTGCAAGGTGCTCTAACCCGCAATATTTTCGTGGGAACTCTGGGCGAGATTGTACCGGCACTGATCAAAGACGTGCGGCTCAACAAGAAGCCGGCGGCGCTGATCTCTGCCACCGATGAGCAGTTTGTGATCGTGTTCGGCGCTCCGGAAAGCATTGGCGTCATCAAGCCCGAACTCGGTCCGGCGCCGGCATGCAAGGATACGGAAAATCTGTTCCTGATCGGGCGGCGCCCGATACTGCCACGGAACACGCTGGCCGATCCGTCATTTAATTATCTTTGCGATATTCCCCCCACCAACCCCTATTAGGAGCATGTTCATGATCAAACACACTAAAGCAGACTTGCAATTTCTGCGCATCGTCACATTGGTTGGTGCGATTATCTTCGCGACAGATGCATGGGGACAAGGACAGCCGCAGATTCCGCAGCGGGGCACGCCGGCCATGCCCGGTCTCAAGGCGCCATTCTATTTCGCTTTTCCAGGAACGTCATGTCCGCCCGGCTCAACACTCTATCAAGGGCCGGAGACACAACAGGCTGCTGCTGCTGGGGCCGTCTATTGTGAATTCCGCCGGACTGTTTTTGTGTTTAGCAAAGACAAGCTTAAGGGCGGCAAATGCCCGGACGATTTGCTGCCGAGCGCAGATAGCCCAAAGGACGCTTCTGTGGTCTGGTGCAAGCCGCCGGCGATGCCGCAACAGCCCTGATCAAGCGATCGCGCAGATATGACTGTGCGCGCCAACTTGCACAGGGAATGATCCGTCAGGCACAAAGGCACCAGCGCGTGTAAACTTCAAAATCCCATCGGTACAAGCGACAACGATGTGCTCGCCATCGGGATGCGGGGTGAGACTCATCGTTCCGCCGAAGCGGATCGGATCTGGGTTGGCGACGTGTGTCACCTGATGGGGTGTCTGGCACGAACCAAAGATGAGGCAGCCATTGGGGTGCCGATCGGCAAGGTAGAAGCGGTTCGCGGCGTGATCGATCGTGATCGAGGTGCCCGTGCTGTCAAATCGGCGTTGATCGTAAAAGTCCGCAGTGAGGTTATGGTGTTGTGTGCCTTCGGCGAAAGCGGCGCTGTTCAAGACATTGCTGCGGCCGGTAAGTAAGGGCGGCAGCCGCGTCAGAAAAACCTGCCCGCTTGTCGATACGCCAAGATGGCCATGTGGGCCATTTGCCGCGCTGCTCAAGCGCGATATCAAGCTTCCTGACCGAGCATCGACGACTGACACGGAGCCAGGATAGTAGGTCATTTTTGAATCATCGGGTGACATGAAGCGCTTAAGCGGCGTCGCAGAATATAAGTGCTGGTATGGGCCGGAGAAGTAATACGAACCGTAATGGCCGATATACAAGCGCTTTGTGAGATGGTCCAGCTTGAGTTCGTGAGCCTGGAATCCATAGGATGGGTAGCTCGCGATTTTTCGCAAAGGGTCGATCTCGTAGACGTCGACGCGATCATATGTTCCTTCGATTTGCCTGTTCATAGTGATTGCGAACTGGCCAGGGAGCAGCCACGGTTCTACATGTCCGCCCATCAACCAATCGTCTTCGGCGGTAACGGAAGCCACAATGGCGAATGTCTCGACGTCAAGGACAAGGAGGAGGCCTGGTTCGCCGCGAGTTACCAAGATTAGCCGATCACCCAAAAAGACGCCCGAGTGTAGCAACCCTGGAAGCCGCGCCCGGCGAACACTTGTACCGTCCTCGTTGACGACAGTGAGCAAGGAATGCTGCCCGCTGGCGGCTTTTGATCTCAGATTTGGTGTCGTGACGATCGGCGCATCCATTGCGCCCGACCACGTTAGATCAGGACTATCGCCCGCAGCATTGGCGGGAAACGGAGCCAAGTCGTCCCATGCCGGCGATACAACGCAATAGCGCGCCATGTGTCGTACGTTGCGCGGCGCGTTTGTCGCCCAAGCATGATTGACGTACGCGAGGCCGAGCAGTGATGCGGTCAAAAAGCGCCGCCTCGATATACCCAAGGGCGGTATTTGAAATCCCATAGATAACACCATTGTACGTGTAAAATGTTTAGTCGAATAAAGCGCGGGCAGCGCGCGGAGAATTATTCTTCAAAATACTACTAACTACGCCGTGGTGCAATACCAGCCTTACGTCGAGCGCATGCCGAGCCATCGCCGCGCAACACACCACTGCGCGGGGCCACGGTGTCGATGGTTGGGATTGGCGGCGGATCGGCGGCGGTCTGTCAGCGCCACGGCCATGCGTTCTGCCCGGTGACGGCGCGCAAGCCCCGCGCTTTCCGAACGCTGTTGGGCGCGGATCGGGGCGAGGGCGCCTCGGCGCGCGGCCTCGCTCTCGCGTGCCGCCTCGAGGTGCAATGCGGCCAGAGCGGCGGCTTCTTCGCCCTGCAGTTGCCGGATCTGGGCAGCACGCTCTGCGGGCGAAAGGTGTGCCGCGATGCGCGCCATGCGGTCGGCAAAAAGAGCGTTGATGAGTTGTCCGCGAGCCGTTGTCGCCAGTGCGGCGTCGGCGGCGATGCCGGCCAGGGCGCGATCGATCTCGCCCCGATGCCGCGCGTTGAGCAGGGTGCGCTCGGCGGCGTGCAGACTGCGCATCGCATCGCGGAGGCCTTTGTCACTTCCATCGCTGGCCTTGCGGGTTTCGAGGGGGCTTCGGCTCGGCCTTTCCGAAGCGCCCGTCACCGTTCCCGTCGTCGCTCGCGGTCGTCCCAGTAATCATCGCGCTCCTTCTCCTCGCGCTCGAGCGTGGCCTTGTTCTCCGCCATACCGGTGTGCTTGAGAAACGGATTTACCGGCTTCTGGGCTTCGGCGTCCTCGCGGGCCTGGTCCTGTGCCTTGGCTTGCGCCTCGCGCACTTCGGGTGGCGTTGGTGCGAACAGCTCGCCGAGCTGGTCGGCCAAATAATTGGCAGTGCCGCCGATGGCACCGGCACCAAGATCGGCGGCGCCCGTAGCGGCGTTGCCGACCGCAATCTCGGTCGCACGATCCTCGGGCGACGAGGGCGGCAATTCCAATGCAATCAACGGCTCGACGGCGCGCGTCTCAGGCGGGGCAGCCGGGGGTTGCGCGATGTCTTGCCCAACCGCGCCGGCGATCTGTTGCGAGATATCAGTCTGATCGCGGTTGCTGTTGGCGGCGGACGGCGGCGCGGCGCCCGGCGCACTGTTCTCATTGGCGGTGCGCGCCGCATGCGTCTGACCAATGAGATGCCCGGCCCTCTCGCCGGCGGCGTGCGCTTCGCGCATTTCCTGGCGCTGCTCCTGCTGGCGGGCGAGCAGCTCCTTGTAGCCATCGGTGCGGTCAAGCTTGAGGGCATCGAGCGCGAGGCTCTGCCGCTCCCGTGTCTCCTCCAGCTGTTGGCGGCGCAATTCCGAAGCGCGGCCGGCGAACTCGGTGGCGACGGCTGCATGAACGGCGTTCCTGTCATCGAAGGCGGCGCGCGCTTGCTCCCAATCGCCGGTCTTGGCGAAAAAGAACGCGCGGTCGAGCGCCGATCCCGAATGTTCGGCAGCGGCCTTCTCCTGCACGGCCTTGTCGGCGAAGAGCTGCTTCCAATCCTCGCGATACTCCTCTTTCACCTCGCGCCAGACGGCGTTGCGGGTCTCCTTGAAGAGATCCTTGCCGTCGGCGAACCAGGCCTCGCGCTCCTGCCGCTGCTCGCGTTTGAGGAGATCGTGCTCCAGCGCAAAGACCTCCTCGCGTGTCTTCTCTGACGCGGCGTAGTCGCGCTCGAGGGGACGGGCGAGCTGGATGACGTTGTGGGGCAGGTCGTTGTCGTTGGCCGAGCGCTCCGGTGCGCGCTCCTCGCGCGGCTTGGCGTTTTCCTGGCGGTTCTCGCACCAGATGCGGCCCATCTCCTTCTCGTACTCGAGCGCCCAGCTTTGGCTGCGCTTGTACTCCAGCCGGTCATCGAGCACGCGGCCGGTCTCGGGATGCACGCGATTGACGCTGATGTGAACATGGGGGTGCGCGGTGTCGTCATGCCCGATGATCAGCGCCTGATGCTCGTGCCAGCCCATGTGTCTGAGATAGCGGTCTGCGGTCTCGATCATCTGATCCGGGGACGGCTTCTCGTCGGGATGCCAGCTGAGAGATAGCGTCTTGACGGGCTCGGTGCATTTCCGGCCGGCGAGGCTAATACCGTTGGCGCGTTTCAGCTCGTTCTGCGCGTAAGCCGTGCGGATCATCTCCGCCGTCGCCTGGCGCGGATCGTCGAACACCAGATTGCGCGTGGCGATGAACGCCACACGGTCATCGGTCGTCGGTTTCAGATGCTTGGGCGTCTCCGGATCGGCAGCTTTGTCGTGCAGATAATAGGCCGCCGCTCCTTTGAAGCTGCGACCGTTTTTCGAGATGCGAACAATCATGGTGCGATCACAGCGCTATCAGCCGGATGGCCCGAAGCTGGCGGTGAGCAGCCGGCGAATGTCACGCAACAGCGGCTCCAGCTCGGCCGGCGGCGGCACCTGGAAGCGGTTGCAGTGATGCGCGATCTGGTTGACGTTGACGCCGATCTTCCTGAGCTGGATGGCGAGATCGAGATCTGCCGGCAGGGGGCTCATGGCCGTGACCGTGGCCGGTTTGCGCTTCCTCGCGCCGAGCGACCTGGCTCGAACAAAGTCGCCGACACTGAGGCCGGAGCGTTGCGCCTTGTCCATCAGCCGGAAGTGTTCCTCCACCGAGAGCCGGAAGCTCACATGCCGATCCTTGACGGTACTCTTGTCCTTCGTCCGTGCCATCGCTTCGTCCACCCTGGAGGCCGAGTGCCAACGTCCGGGGGTTCGGGGCGCGTTCGGGCTGCAAGCCCGTAGCCCCGACAAGATGGACTGCCGTATTTACGGCAGACCGGTTTCGTATCACGAAACCCCATCTTGCTACCCTGCCTCCATTTGGTACCATTATGGCTTTGTAATCTTAAAGATTGCGGAATCTGAAAGGCTTTGAATAATGCCTCGCACCTGATATCGCATTGATTTTTCTCAGGCTGATTTTATTTCGAGAATTATTATTTTCAGTTGGCGCTGCTGGGTATGGTTAAAGAAGATGAATGCCGTTCTCGCCACTGACGACGATGACGTCAGATGCCGACGTGCCAAGCGTTTCCTCAGTCCCGTCTCGTTCCTGTAGCAATCCCCCTCGCGATGTGCGGCTGCGCAGCAGCCCGCGACGGCCACGACCCTGACTTCCGCCCCGCGAGCGATACGCGCTCATCCCGCGACGCCAGTCGCGGGGGCTGCGCCAGCAGCCATTCCGTCATCTGCCGGCGTGGAGTGCTCACCCGAAGTTGAAGGAGAATTGCCATCATGCAGATATCTGCGTGAGAGCCCGCTGCAATCAGGATGCTTGCGTGCCGTGCAAAATTTTCGAAGTGACGGACGAGGCGCAGGCTGTGAAAATCAGCCGTAAAATCTGCGCCGGCGCGAAGCTCGGGCGCGCGCCCTTGGCGCGGGCAATCTACTACCCCACGGCAAGCAAGCTGATTGCAAAGCTTGCGCATAGGGTGCGCGGACGGTGAACGTCAATAGAGGTACTCGGGATGATCGTTGGGCTCGCCGCCCCACGGCCGCGCGCAGCGGATGAAGGCGAAGCGATTGACGAAATGAAAGCCGGCAGCCAGCAGCAAGCGGCCATCGCAATCGAGCACGGTCCACCAGTCGTGTGGATCGGGATCGGGGCCGACCTCGCCCGGATACCAGAGCACGGTCCCGCCATCGCGTTCGATGGGCTCGAAGAGCTTTTCGAACGTCTCCCAACGGCGAGGACGGCGATAACAGCGCTTCGGCGGCGCGACGGCGGTGTCAAGGTTCGGCGTCATAGCGGCGCCTCCTCGGCGATGATGCCGTTCGGGTTGCGGCGGGCCCAGATCAGCAGGCAGAGCTTCAGGGCGACGATGCGCTGACGGGCACCGCAGAAATCGTGCCCGCCATCGGCGTTGACGCTGAACAAGAACCAGTGGTGGTCGTCCCAGCTCGGCTCGATGACGGCGATGCGGCGGCCGTCGCGGATGAGGGACCAGACGTCGTTGACGAACTGCCAGCGGGTGGAGGGTGATGCGGTTGATGCGATGCGTTTTGTCATGGTCGCCTCCCTCAAGCCTGAGCCGGAGCTGGACGTGGCCGGTCGCGGCGCAGGATGAACTCGCCGCCGGGGGCCGGCATCGCCGTCATCTTGAACGAGAAGCCGTCGCCGTCCTTGTGCGGCCATGCGGCGCCGATCTCGGTCCAGCTGGACTTGCCGTCTTTGAGCTTGCAGACGCTGTAGAGCTTGTGGGTCGGGCGTTTCGAGGGTGCTGTGGTCATGGAAAGTCTCCTTGCTGGGTGGTGAGGGGCTGCAGACGTTGCTGCCCTGTTGCGCCTCGTCGCTCGCAGCGAGCGCGGCGGGGTCAATGGAACAAATTACGGGGGCACCGGAATTTTGTGCTTGAGACGGCGACGACTGCGCTTCGGCTAGAGCTCGCGGCGCGTGATTGCTCACGGAAGTGCCACTGCCGTCGGCGCGGGGCCCCCGCGACTTGCTCGCGGGGTGCGCAAGCAGAAAATTTGGGTGGGACCCGACATTTTTCCATTGCAGCGCCAGCGGCACTTCAACCGCGTCTGCGGTGCCGCTGGCTGCGACCCCATGGCCGCCACGCTGCGAGAAGAGGCAAAAGCAACAGGGCTGCAAGGGCTGCAGCTTTGAGGCAATCGGTAAGGAGCCAAAATCTGAGCACGGCATCCTCGGAACGAGCGTCACACCCGCATTGGTGCGTCTTCAGGCTCAGAGAGCGGCATCCGTTTGGAGCGGCACGGCAACGCTGGACTGCCAATAGGAGGGCAGATGGCTACGGTCAGGTGAGATGGCGAAGACGAACCGGCGCGCATTCGGCCAGGCTTGCGCCATCGACCTGACACGCCGCCAGGTCAGGATGGCATCATCGGGCGACCCAAACCGCATCGCCTCGCCAGCGGGCATCGTCCACACCACGTCAGCTGCCGATATCCGATACAGCCAGTCGCGATTTCCGCCGCCCTATCGCCGCTTGAGCATCAGCGGGACACTCGACACCTCTGTCATGACGCCCCTCGGCCACATGCAAGAGCGACTGGATACGAATGGCGCTCATGATTGCACTTGCGTGTAGGCAAAATCTGCAACGATACCGGAGAAATCACAGGCCTTGCAGACACAAGGCGCGTCCTGGTCCCATTCGGGATCACCGAATGGTTGGGTCCTGTCTGCGCTCAGCGATGCCCAGGTTGTGAGAATGAGGTTCAGACACGCATCATCGTGACATTTGGGACATGCAAGCCCGATGAGTTGGCGAACAGTAACGCGATTGCTCATGATTGCGCCTCGCTATCGCGGAACGTGAGTGGCGAGCGATGCAGCAACATGATGGTTCGGTAGAGGGCGTCGCATTCTGGCAGGATGCGTTCGAGGTCGAGGATGGTGCCGATGGCGAGGTTCTGATAGCCCTCGCACATGGCTTTCGATGCGGCGGTCGTCTCCGCGAGGGCGTGCTGCAATCGGGCATGCAGCGCAACCAGATTGGCGGCGATGATGGCGGCGTTGGTTTCGGACTGTGTGATCGTCATGGGTTTCTCCCTGTTCGGTGTGTGAAAGGAATTGGTCAGCAAATCTGGAAGCCCTCGCTTTCCCGCAGGAAGGCTGCGAACTCCCGGATGTCGTCTTCGGTGAGGCGGTACCAGGTGGCGAGCGGCCGGGTACGGCCGCGACCATCGCAGCCATTGCACCAGCCCGTCTCGCGGTGACGGGGATGACCGGCGGTCTCGATAATGCGTTGCGTCATGCCCTGCTCGCGGCCGATATCATCGTCACGCACGCCGGTGCCATGGCAGGTGATGCAGGTTTCATCGGTGAGTGTCGCGAGACGCGCATTGCGCTTGGCGACATAGGCGGCAATCGTGCCGTCGGCGAGTGCGGCCTCGAGGATCAACGCCATCGCTTTCGACTGGCGGGCGTTGAGACCGTCACCGTCATTGCTGAACCAGTGCTTGCATTTGCGCGACGTGTCAGGCGCGATGTGGCGCACGCATTCGGCGAGGGGGCGCCAGCCCCAGATATTGCGCCGGAAATACGCTCCGGACTTTCCACAGACATCCATTCCCATGGGTCATCTCCTTTTGTTGTTGTTTTTGGGGAAAGACTGCCGCTGGCGGAACTCCGCCGACGACAGCCACCAGAAGGCCGAGGGGCCTTGATGGTTCGGGATCCAGACCGCCCAGAAATAGCGGTGCTTGGTGAAATGCGATGGGGCAGGCCCGTAGCGATGCGTTGGCCAGCAGACGACATCATCGATGGCGTAAAGCCGAGCCGGCGGATGCGCGCGCCACCAGCTGGTGCGCGTTCGATGCGCGAGTGACGCCAGATTGAGCAGCATCGCCACGGAGCCGCCGGTCTCGGCGGCGAAGCCGAGCGACTTCGTGATGAAGGCATCGGCCAGTCCGGAGCCGTAAGGCGGGTTGGTGACGATGTGCCGGGCTCGAGGTCGCGTCTCTTTGAGGAAGTCGACGCCGGCAATACCGAACCCGTAATCGACCAAATCCGTCGAGACGACCTTGTGGCCGGCGGCGATCAGCACGGATGCGATGGCGCCCTCGCCGCAGGCGGGTTCCCAGATCGAGCCTTCGAACTGCTCGACCGAGAGCAGCGCGCGCGTTGCTTCCGGCGGAGTCGGGTAATATTCGTTTGGTATCCGCCTGGGGCTGATGCGAAACGCTTCGGGAAGGGCGGCATGGTTGACGACAAATGACGGACGCCGAGCGCCGATGATGATGGCGGTGCTCATACCATCACCTCCTGCAGCTCCGGAAAGGCATTATCGAGCAGTTTGACGATGTGCATGGGCAGGTATTCGCGCGGGTCATCGTAGCCGTAGTTGATGCCCTCCGGAATGAGCTCCTTCTGTCGCTTCGTCTTGATCGAGCGGATGGTGACGTTGTGGCATCCCCACGGCTCGATCTCGACGGTATAGCCGTGCGTGCGCAGGGCGGCGGCGACGTGCTCGGTCATGACAAGGCCGTCACCGTCTTCGAAGCCGAATTTCTCGAACGCCTCTACCCAGGACCATTCGGTCGTGGAGCGGCAGGTCGGACAGGTTGTGATGCTCATGAGCGCACCTCCACGGCGGTATCCCACCTGATGCGGTCATCGCAGACGCCGTGCTCCCATGGGAACGGCTCGGCATCGTAGATGCGCCGGGCGTGACGCTGTGCCTCCTCACTGGAGTTGGCAGGAACACGGATGGAGAAGCGGACCGTATAGGTCGCGTCGACGTCGTACTGCCGAACGGGCACTTCTGTCTTGAGCTCGGTTTTGGTATCAGCATCGCGCTTGATGAGACGCATCCCCGGCGGAAGTTTTGTTGCTTCCTCGAAGAGAGCCTTTTGGGCGATGGCGCAGGCTTCGGCGGCATTACAGGCCGCGACGGTGACCTCATACTCGCCCAGATCAGTGATGGTGACGGTAAAGAGCTGGTTCATGAGCGCACCTCCTCGTCGGCGATGATGAGGTCGGTGCGGCCGAGCGTTTCGGTGTGGAAGGCTTCTGCACCATCCTCGTCCCACATGTCGCGGGCGAGGTCGTTGGCCTGGAACAGACATGTTGCATCAATGGAAGTGCGATGCAGGAGCACTTCGACAATGGTGACATCGAAGCGCCTCATGCCTTCCGGCATAATCGATTTGGCTTTGCGGGTCCCCTTGGTCATGAGCGCACCTCCTGACTGCCCAGCAGGACATCATCGTCGTAGTGGACGCGGGTGCTGCCTTTGAGTTCTCCAGCCTCGGTATCGAGGCGCCTGCGAACGATGCGCTCGGCATCGGCCGCGGACCTGGCCTTGACGGTGATCTGGAACCCCTGCTCCAGATAATAGCCGACGCTGAACCTCCTCAGTTCAGCGCGGCGTTGTTTGGGTGGCTTGTTCATGACCGCACCTCCTCGACGAGGATGCGTATGAATTTCGCATCTATCTGCTTGAGTGCGTTTTGATTGTAAGCTTCGCGAGCTGCTTGCTGTGCAAGTCTGGGTGAGGCAGCCACAACCGTACCGAGCCAGGTATCGCGGGTGATGACCTCTACATCGTATGTCCTGAGTTGCTTCATGGCCGCACCTCCCGCTCTACCACCACGCCCTCGGCGATGGCGGTATCGATGGTGTGGGCGACCGTGTACTTGTCGTGTGGCGGGCAATCGAAACGCCGGCCGCTGCGTAGCAGCGCGTAGCGCGCGAGCCTCAGGGCCTCGATCAGCGCCGCGTAGCGGCGCCTCTCGATGGTGATCATCGGTGTCTCGCTCATGCGATGCCTCCATTGCGGTAGGCGTCGTGCTGAAAGCGCGCACCAGAGTAGTAATCAAAGCCGCGATTGCTGCGCGGGTCGCCGTCGCAAATGACGGTGAGGAGTTGGGTTGCGTCCTCGTCGGTATCATCGACAAGGAGGATGCGGTCGTCCGGAGACTGGAGGTTGGAGAAGGTGCTCATGCTGCACCGCCTTCGGTGGTCTTGGCTTTCTCGCTTGGGATGCGAAGCGACAGATCGGCGCCGTTGAGCGGCAGATACTCGAGCTTGAGCGAGAAGCCTTTGCCGTCCTTGTGCGGCCAGGCAGCGCCGATTTCGGTCCAGTCGCTGCTGGCTTCGGATGCGCCGCCTTTGTCGGAGCGTTTGACGACGGCGTAGATGCGATGGCTCGGTTTGTTGTTGGGGCGATTGCTGTTCGACATGGGAGTGGTCCTTTCGGGTTGGTGGTTGCTGTTGGTTGAGGCCACCCACGATGGCGTCCTCGTCTTGCCACCCGCCCGCTACGGGTTGGCGTCCGGGGCAACCGTGAAATATGGGGGAACGTCGATTTTTCGGGCTTGAATGCCGGCGGCGCCGATAAAGCGCGCCTTGCGCGCTGCGCCGCCCAATGGCGCGGGGCCCCGCGGCTATGCTCGCGGGGTGCGCAAGCTCAAAAATCGAGGTGGGTCCCTGATTTCGCGGTTGAGCAGGGCAAGCCATGAAGGCGCGCGCCAGCGCGTGGCTTGCCCGTCCGCGTCCCCTAGCGGCGCCAATCCCGTGGCAGGGTTGGCAAACTAGACGGGGACGACAGTGACGGTGCGCGAGAGTGACAACGCAATCACCGACGGGAAATTCCGCGAGCTTGTTGCTGGCAACGGCCCGGCGATAGACAGATCGCGGTTCTTCAAATGCCACATGCGGTGCACGTATGAAGTTCAGCGACCTGTTCAAATCCGATGCCGACAGGCTCGGCAAGCCGGTTCCACCCGCTGCGACACGCGCTGGCGATGAACGCGCGGCCAGTACCGGCAGCAACAGCTCGGCGCATGTCGCCGAAAGACTGCCACGCGGCGCCGATGTCATTCGTGATCAGATCGACCGCAAGGAACGGGCACGATGGGCACGCGCCGGAGAGATCGCCGAGCTCGGCTGGCAACAGGGGCAATTGCTGCTCGGCAAACATGATGGCCGCCTCATCGGGGTCGGCGATGACAAGCCAATGGTGCTGACGGCATCGGCGCGCTCAGGCAAAACCGCAACCGTACTTTTGCCGACGCTCTACACCTATCCGGGCTCAGCCCTCGTGCTCGACCCGAAGGGCGAGCTTGCTGCGGCGACGGCCGAGCATCGCCGCGATGTGATGGGGCAGGACGTTCATATCCTCGATCCGTTCGACGCCACGAAGCTCGCGGCCTCGTGCTTCAATCCGCTGGCCGAGATCGATCCGGCCAGCCCCGTTGCGGTCGACGATGTCGACATGATGACGCAAGCCCTGATCGTAGCGGAGGGCGGCGCCGATGGCTCGCATTGGACCAACTCCGCCGAGAACCTGCTGCGCGGGCTCATCCTCTATGCGCTCACCCTTCCGGAGGAAAAGCGCAACCTGGTGACTGTTCGCCAGCTCCTGATGCTGACCACACCGGAATTGCTGGCAACGCAGGCGAGCTTGCTAGCCTCGGGCGCGAAAGACCCGACAGAGGCAACGCAGAACGCGCTGTTCATGGAAATGGCCGCCAAACAAGGCCTGTTCGGCGGCGCGCTGGCTGGAGCAGGCACCAGCTTCCTGCGCAAGAATCCGCGTGAGCGGTCCGCCATCGTATCCACGGCCGAGACACAACTCCGCTTTCTCGACAGCGAGCCCTTGCAAGCCTCGTTGCGTTCGAGCGCCTTCCGGCTCGGCCAGCTGCGTGATCGACCGACGACGATTTATCTGTGCTTGCCTTCGGGAAACATCGGCACGCATTTCCGTTGGCTGCGCCTCATCGTGCGCCTCGCGCTCGCGGCACTGGAACGACGAGGTCCGTGGGAACGCGACAAACCGCCCATTCTGTTTCTGCTCGAGGAGATGGCGTTGCTCGGCCACATGCCCGTGCTGGAAAATGCTGCGGCTTTTTTCCCGGGCTTCGGTGTCAAACTCGTCTGCGTGTTGCAGGATTTGGGGCAGCTGCAGCGTCACTACAAAGCCGGATGGCAAACATTTCTCGGCAATGCCGGTGTGCTGCAGTTCTTCGCCAACGGAGACAAGATAACTCTTGACTTCGTGTCTGACCGGCTCGGCTCGCTGTCTTTTGTGCGCGGGCAATTCGGCACCGTTGGGTCGAACGACGAACGTGCCAAAGATTTCGTGGACAAAGAGAGACTTGGGTACCCCCACGAGATCGCGGCGGCGTTTGCGCGCGGCACGAATGCGCAGATCCTGCTTGTCGAAGGTCGTCCGCCCATGGCCATCGAACGGTTAAGCTTTGCCGATGTTGCGGCGGTAAAAGCCAATGCGGGCAAAGGCGGCGTTTAGCGCTTCTTGGATGCAACGGTGCGCCAGATGCGCCCGAAACTGCCGAGCCACCTGCACACATAGCCACTTCCGTATTTGGAATTCTGCGTGTGGGCGGCGGCGCGCATGCGCATGTAAAGATCGTAATTTTTGATGCGATAGCACTGGCCTTTTCTGAGCTTGGCCAGTTCGGCAGAATAATTGGTGGTCGTGGGCGTGAAGGCTTGCGGCGGCACCGGCACGTTGTTTTCAACCGTGATCGGCGGGCGCTTAGATTTCGGTGCAGGGGCAGATTTCTTCGACATGATGACAAAAGGCTAATAACGCGCCAGCGCCGCGTCAATCGATTCGGATGATTACGGACGATGTGCCGGCGCGATGCGCGCCAGGATCGCAGCAAAGGGTGTTGCATAGCCGATGACGGTGTTGGCGTTGTGGCTGTGATTGAGCCCGAGCACGGCACCGTCATCGGCTATGAGCAGCGAGCCCGAGGCCCCGCCGTGCATCGGGCAGCTGTGGCGGATGGACTGCTTGTCCGGCAGCTGCTCGACCAGAACCCGGCAATGGGCGCGCGAGACCTGCTGCACATCGCCGCCAGCATGGTGGATGATCATGGCCCGCTCGCCCGGAACCGCGGCGCGCGTTGTGGGCGATTGCAAGCCCCGTAGCGCCGCATGGGTTGGCGGCAGCGCGATGCGCAGCAGCGCATAATCGAGCTTTTCATCGAACTCGAGGAGGCTCAGCACCGGATAGACATCGGCGGTCTGCGGGGCCACGTACTGGAACCACACCTCGGCCGCGTCGAAGGGCTTGCCTGCGGCAAACGCACAATGATGGTTGGTGATGAGCGTGCCTGGCGCTATCAGCACGGCGGTGCAATAGGAAGTGCGGCGCTGGCCCTTGTCGCCTGTAGTGTTGACCGCCAGCAGCGCGGTTCGCGCAGCCGCCATGCGCAACGGATCGTCGGGCCGCAGATCGGCAATCTGCTCGATGCTCGCCATCCTGTCTCGGCGTAGCGAGGACGTGCCCTGCAACAGAAGCGCCGTGCGGTCGAACAGTTTGGCGGCCTCGTGCAATGGGCGCTCGCTGAAATTGCGATAGGCCGCGCTCGACATCGCGGCATTGATGGCCACGGCGGCGATACCAACGGAGACAATCCAGCGTCGCATCGGTGCGCTCCTCTTTGGCGTGGAGGTCGATGCGACTGTCGATGCGATGCGGTGCAGTCAGCCAGCTTGCAATTCTGCGAATGCGCGGGGCCTGCCTGCCATATCGTTGATAGCGGGCAAGTCGCGCTACGTCGGGGCGGATCGATGCTGTCGGAGACGCGCCCCATGCCCAAGCTGCTCACGGCGATTGCCGTCCTTGCCGCGCTCGTGCTGCTCGGCGCTTCGGCGGTGATGAATTTCACGTTCGCCGCCAGCCTTGCGCGCACACCGAACGAGGGCCTCGTGCTCGGCGTGGTCAGCGTGGGCGTCGACATCTTGAAGGCCGTGTTGGCCGTCGCGCTGGCGCATGCGGCGTGCGAGCGGCGATGGGGGTTTTTTGCAGCGGGAAGCACGGCCTTCGTGTTGTTCACGGCGCTGTCGTTGGCGGCGGCGTTCGGGTTTTCGGCCACCAACCGCAATGCGGTCACGGGCGAGCGCGAGCGCCAGAACGGCAGGCTCGCCGCCGCCCAGACCAAAATCGTCGAGCTGCGTGGCAGGCTGAAAGACCTTCCTGCGCATCGCCCGCTCACGATTGTCGATGAGGCCTTGGCAGTTGCGAAGGCCGATGCGCGCTGGACAGCGTCGCGGCAGTGCACAGCGGCACAGCCGCCCTTGCGGGAGTTCTGCGATGGCGCCGGCAGGCTGCGCACCGAACGCGCCGCCGCACTTGAGGCCAAACGCATCGAGGAGCTGCTCAATGCTCAGGAGATCGAGGCCGAACGGCTGCGCGGCAATGGCAGCGGCCAATCTGTCGATCCGCAGGCGACCGCCCTCGCTCGCGCTCTCGGGCTCGAGGAGGCTCAGATCCAGCGCGGGCTTATGGCGCTGATGGCGGTCGTCGTGGAGGTTGGCGCCGGTCTCGGTGTCTGGCTGGCGCTTGGCGCACCTCCGGCAACCAAGCAGCAACCCGTACCGATGCCTGAGCCGGCCGCGAAAGCGATCGAGGCACAGCCAGATCCGACAATACCAGAGCAGCTGCCGCCAGCACTGCCGATAGCGCCACCACCTGAGGAACTGCGGCCCGGGATTGCGGTCAGTGTGCGCACGCTGCCGGCAAGGCCCGTCCGGCGCAATGGCCTGAAACCGCCGACAGAAAGCTCTTGATATTTATGGGTCTATGTCCTATAGTTCTGCGGACGGAGTTGGTGTCGATTGCGGATTTACAAGACGAAGATATTTCGGCGCTTTCAGCGCAAGGAAGGCGTAGCCGATGCAGCGCTACGCGAGGCCGTGATGCGCGCCGAGGATGGGCTTATCGATGCGCGGCTCGGACGGCACCTCATCAAGCAGCGCGTCGCGCGGCAGGGTGCTGGACGCCGCGGAGGATTTCGCACCGTTATCGCCTATCGGCTCGGTGACTGCGCCGTGTTCCTCTACGGTTTTCCGAAGAGCCAGAAGGACAACATGTCGGCTGCTGACGAGCACGATCTGGCTGAGACCGGCGCGTTGCTGCTCGGTCTCGACAGTGAGGGTATCGAGGCGCTGATCGTGGAAGGTGAATTGTGGGAGGTCGTGTGATGAAGAAGAAGGAAAAATTTCGCAGTCCGATCGCCGAGGCGATGCACGAGACGGTGCGCGGTATGCATCGCGTTGGCTTGGTCGACAAGCAGACCATGCGCGAGTTCGATGTGCGATGCCTGACCAGTGTCGAGGATCTGACGGCGGCCGACATTGTGGCGATGCGCGAGGAGGCTGGCGTCAGCCAAGCCGTGTTTGCGCGCGCTCTCAACGTGACAACGGATTACGTCAGCAAGATTGAACGGGGAGCCAAGCGCCCAAGCGGCTCGACGCTCAAGCTGCTCTCGCTGATGCGCCGGAAGGGGTTCGAGGCCATCCTCTGACATGGAAACGCGCCGCTGGCGAGGCGGCGCGCTTGTTGATTGCAGGGACGAGGCGCTCAAGTGGCATTCGGCCCGGGTGGCCGATAGCTGGGGCCGGGATAGATAAAATCATACGCCTGCACGCCGCGGCGCATGAATTCCGCTAACGTGATCTTGTCGCGCTTAAGCAGACGGCGCAGCTCGCGGAGTGTCTTCCTGTCGAGGCCCGGAAGTTGGGCCTCGACGTTGCGCGAAGTCGATCGGGACATGGGTTCTAGTCTCCGTGGAGGTAAGGTTGCGCTGATTAGGAGTTGGCGTCTTTGTCCTTGCTGAAATTCGGCTCCAGCGTGACCCAGCTCGGAAGGCCTCGCTCCCTGCTGACGAAGAGCAGACTTTCGAGGGCCTTATCGAGAATCTCGATCTGCTTTTCAGGAGTGACATGGTTGACGCGCAATTCCTGAGCGCAGCCGCAAATCTTCTCGGCGATCGCGTGCAGGTGCATGATGTAGTCAGCGGTACTGCGCAGACCAAGCTGCTTTCGGGAGTCATAGAAGTCGTAGAAGAAATCGACCGCCACGCGTGCATAGATTGGCTTGATGCGCGGATCTTCGTAGGCGTTTTCGGAGCGGAGATCCGGACCGGTTTCGGTGACGCACTTCCCGTTTTTGTCGCGGGGCGCGGGGCCGATATTGTCGCGCGATCTGGTGCTACGCGAGGTAATTGCGGTTGAGTTGAGCAGATCATTCTTGCTGGGCGCGCCCGGATTGACGTGCGGCTTATCGATGCCGTTACGCCCGTTGTTGTCGTCTTGCTGTGCCATGAGATTAGTCCGTTCCTTGGTTGATCACGTCTTTTCGTCTGACTTCAACCGGCCCGCGCTCGTACTTGCCGTCCCTGTTCGGGATATCCGAGGCCGACATCGAGTTGGTCTTTTGCTGCAAGCCGTTAACAGCACCGAGAATGCTTCGGAGGCGCCATTCGCGGAAGGATGCGCGATGTGGCTTTGATGAGGGCAGGTGAAAGGCACACATCCAGTTCTCAATACCCACATACGACCCACGTCCTCTCCCCGGAGAAATGCGAAAAGCAGGAGGTTCAATCGAGCCACGAAAGTATTATTCACATTTACAGTATGAACGTAAATACGGTACCGTTGTCGTTTTGGCTGGGACAATGACACTTAATTCACACGATATAGAAATCTTGAAGCGTTGGATCGAAGCGGTGCGGACCTTTTGCAATGCCGGGACACCGAATTTTGGGAAACTTTCGGAGGTGACAATTGAAGCTGGCCGTCAGTTCGAACGACGCCAGTCAAGGTTTCAAGACACTCCGTCGCATCTGCTGTCGCAATTCATATTTGCGCAAGAGATGTTGAGAGCACGCCCATACAATGGTCGGGACGAATTGGATAAGGGGCTCCTGATGTCGAACGCCTTCGTCGAGGGAGTTGAACTCGTTGCTGGTTGTCTTGCAACGCAAGCTGGCGAAGCAGGGCTCGTCGACCTGCAACAAGCGCGTGCGATCACGTCATGCATCGAAGCAAAGCGTATCAAGCGAGAGAAGAAGCTTGGTGTTGCACGCCCCATCGTCGGCCTCTAATTTTCGGCGATAGACCGATGGCGACTTGCATGCTTGCAGCTTGCTAGGGCGGCTGGCTATGCTACCTCTGATCAGGTGCTGGGGCAGGTGGACACCGTGACAGAGCCGGCAAGCATGAAGGAAGCGGAGGAGAGGCCGCGCAAGGACTATATCCCTGAGCTGCGGGCCAAGCTGACTCACTTGATGAAGCTTCGGGCTCGAAGTTGGAAGAATTTCAGAGTTCATACCGGGGTCACCAAGACAGCCCTCGACAGGGCATTCGATACTGCGTCCAATAAAAATCACAATAAGCTTGGTTTTTCGCATCAAAAATCAATAGCTGATCATTTCGGTTTCCCGGTTGATTGGGATTTGTGGCGAATTGGTCGCGCTGCAGAATTTTGCGATCAATACGATCGAATGTTCAAACTGCAGTACCTCGAACGAGGAGAGGAGAGTGCCTCTACCCCAGACTCATCCCTTGGGAACGGCGCGACAGTTGCGACGACGCGCCGGAGCCGAGCACCCGGTGCAGGCGACAAATTTCCTAAGATCGAAGTCGATGACAGTGAGGGCCCAGACTCCGATACGATCCTGGCGTCGATACTTATCGAGGGTAAGCAACCTGGCCTCGGGACACTGACGATCCATTTGAAGCTCTACTGTGGCATCGCCGCCGGCGGTGCTTTGAGGCGCGGTCAGATTTCATTGAACCCTGCGTCTGGCCGGATGACGCTGATGAACCGAGATGAATGGAGAAAGGACAAGCCACACCCCTCGAAGGTAAAGTCCCGATCATCAGAGGCGATATTCCGGTGTTATCGATCTGAACGAGACCCTGTCTGGGAGGTGGATGGGCAGGGCGGCCCTATCGGTGACATTGAGTTCCGGGATTTCTGTGGCCTTGAACGCCTGTTGGCTGGCGATGAAGTCGTGGCCACATTCAGCGCTTGGCTTGCCGATATCGATTATTCGGATGCTCAAGATGTGCTTGGCGGCGGCGACGACTTGCTCATTGTCTATGAGGACGTAAGGGCATCAGACAAATCTTGGTCTGAACTTGGCAAGGTGCGGCAACGTTTGATCAAGATGATACTTTCGGAAGCGGGCCACAAGGTCATGAAGAATGGCCGTGTCGAGCTGTCGCGCCATGTCCTAAAAATAATCGAGGATGACGAGAAATGAGCGCGGACGCGAAGCGACGGCGGGAATTGCTTCGACGCATAAAAGCAGTTGCCGATTCGCAAAGTGATAGCTTCCAGGACCTGATGAGGGCTGCTGGTTATAGGGACATGCGGTTTAGGAATATGTCGGGCCTTTCGTTCGCTGGGCAGGACCTCCGGGGCATTGATTTCACTGGAGCTAACTTGTCCGGATGCGACTTCACTGACGCACAGATCGAAGGCGCCCGGTTTGATGCCGCCCGGTTGGGGCAGGTGCCTCATTTTACGGAGGGTGGCATATCACCGGGTGATTTGGGCATGGCAAGCCTAGTGAACGCCAGAGATTGGGAAGTGCATAGAAGACGTTGGAAGCGGGCGAAAATGACATTCATATCTGATAGTCACCTTCCGACTGGAGCCGTGTTTAGAGATTCTTCGATTTCACCAGAAATGGTTGTCCTGCCATCGCGACATCCTTTGACAAATTTGCGCTTCGCCGTTGGGAGGCGACTGGTGTTAAATAGCGATCTGACCTCAATAGACGATTATTCTCTTGAGCGTGCCGATCGAAGTCCTGATGCGCCATTGTTCGTCGACGGGCAGGGCGCGAGAGAATATTTCGACGAATTGCAAGAATGTTTACCAATACTCCAAGTTCCGTTCCAATATAGATTGCTGACGAACGAGGAGTGGATGATGTTTTGTCGACCATACTGGCGGGACACCAAGGACGGGAAGAACAAGGAGATGACGACTATATTCGGCATTTCTTTGATAGGAGGGTATTGGGAGATGTGCAACGACCCACATGCGGAATTCGGCAGAATGGCTGTGAGAAGCGGGCGGGATGGTGTTGGAGTAATAAAGGTGGACACGTTATATGGAGACGAAGACGATGATTTTCCAACAGCCGCATTCAGATGTTGTCGGTATCTGAATGACTAATCGCGATGGTATTGTTGGTCTTGAAATGGGTGGTTCATGACGACCATGCGGGAGTGATACCGGCTACTTTTCGAACGCAAGAGACTGCAGCTCTGTGCAAATGAGACGTCAATACGTTGCTGGTTTTGTCCTCACGCTCTCCCTCAAATACCCCGCCGCCTGCTGCGCCTGTGATAGAGCCACGTGGAGCGCTACGTCGGGCCGGTCAAGCGTGGCGAGGTAGGCGCTCAGGTATTTATGGTTCGGCAGGATCGGCCGCGTGGTGATGCCTAGATCAAAGCTCAGCAGCACGGCTGTGATTTCTGCCGTCAGCTCTTCGCGATTGTAGACCGCATCGAAGCGTTTCTGGCTATGCGGCCGGTTGAGGCGGGATGACGCGCCAGAGTGATGTGCCAGCTCGTGCAAAACCTGCGTTGCCAGAAGCCTAGGATTGCGGAGAAGCCGGCGCGTAGGGGTCGGGATGATGATGACATCGAGATCAGGCGAGTAGGCTGGGCTGAAGAACGGCATGACGACAACCTCCGCACCGCACCGCTCGGCGAAATCGAAGGCGACAGACGCTGCGCGGGTGATCGCGACGGGTGCGACTTTGTCGTTCCTTCGCTGCGCGAGCGCACGCACGAGGAAGGCATCGAGGTCGATGATGTTGGTCAGCGTCGTCATCACAGCTTCTCCCAGGTGAACGTGATGGCGTGGCGGGCGAAGGCTGCACGCCACGCTTTCTCAATCCGCGGATCGGGACGCGGCGGGGGATTTCCCGCTGGCGGCAACAGATGGACGTGCAGCGTGATGTCCTTAAACCGCTCGCCAATGACGGTCGAAAAATGCGCAGCAAAGACATCAAGGTGTTGCGCCGGCTTCCTGGTGAAGGAGAAGGCGGCCGAGTTTTCCTCCATGTCGGAGAAGATGTGGAGGCTGGTGACGGCAGCCGGAGCGTCGAGGCGCGATTTGGCTGCGAGCAGCGCCAGCATCTGGGCCAACTCAGTGCGCTTGGCGCTGGCAGGTTTGGAGATGCTCTCCAGCGCCTTGACGAGTGGCACTGCAAACTGGGCGGCATGCTCACGGGCTAGGCGCTGCGGCGTCTCGAGGAGAACATTGCCCGTCGCCGGAACCTTGCAATGGTCGAAGACGGGCTCGGGCAACGAGCTCGCGCTGCCACCGAAGCTCTGCAGAACCAATCGCTCTTCGGGCGCTGCATCCTGCGCGATCATGCGCAACTGCGCCGCCAGCAATGTCGCGGTGCTGGGGCTCCACGGGTCGGTCCGGTCGACCAGAATGATCGTCTTGCGAGCAATCGGCCCCGCCAGACAGCCCGTGTGCGCGTCGCGCGGGGCCTTGCGCAACATCGGCAGCGCTATGGCCGCGCTGCTAATCAGCAATGCCGAGCCACCCAGTATCAGCGCGCTGCGGCGGGTTTCGTGGTCGATATTCAGTGCGCGGCGCTGCATGGCTGCCCCTGCTCCGGATTTTCAAACGGAAGCGGAAGATGGGGCTTGGACCGCGCAATCAGGAAGCCTGCAGCGTTGCGGGCAAAGGGGGGCGGGATGAGGAGGATGACGAGCTCGAGGCCGAAGGGCCCGGCGAAGCTGTCAAGAGTCAGGTATTCCCTCGCGATATCGGGAGATCGTCGCGGTTCCCCCACTCCTGCCAGGAGCCAACATAGTTGCGGATCCTCGGATAATTCAGAAGCCTCAATGCCAAATAGGCGTGAGCAGAACGATAGCCCGTGTTGCAGTAGACGCTGATTTCTTTGTCAGGCGACGCGCCAATTGTCTCGAACAGGACGCGCAACTCGTCCAACGGCTTCATGCGCCCCGTCTCGTGGTCGTAGAGACGCTCCCAATCGCAATGCCGGGCGCTCGGAATGGCCCCGCCATGCTTGGCACGGCGATCCTCACCGCTAAACTCCGCCGCACTTTTGTTGTCGAGGATGACGCATTCGGGATGGTCGATCGCGGCAAGGATGCTGGCGCGGGTCGCAACACGGGAAGGGACCGCGTTGAAAGTAAATTTCGCCGGCTTGGGCGGAGAGCTTGTGCGCTCGATCGGCAGTCCCGCCTTGCTCCACGCGCGCATGCCTCCATCGAGCACATGCACGTTGGTGTGGCCGAGATACTCCGCGAACCAGAAACAGCGAGCGGCGCACATATCCGTGAAGTCGCCATAGAAGACGATGGTGTCGCTTGGTCGAACGCCCCGCCATCCAAGCAGGTTCGCCCACATGCGCGTGAACGACGCCAATGGAGCTTCGGACGTGTCATCGCAATTGACGAAATATGGATCGAAATGCCTCGCGCCGGGAATCCGCCCCGACGCGAAGAGTTCTGCAGGGCGCGTATCGATGATGGCCAGGTCTGCGCGTGTTAGCGACTGCGCGAGGTTCTCCGCAGTCCAAAGTAGGTCAGGCGGAGACACCGCTGCGATGCTTTCCGTTGTCATTGAAGACGTTACCCCGATCGATTGTGGGCACGATGATGGCAGATCAGCCAACCGCGCACCAGCATCGATCACGGCAAGTCAGTCCGGCGTCACGCGCGCCGGGCCCGAAATTGGAGCCGGCACCGTCTCTGACGTGATATCAGGTTGCTCTGGAAGTACCGTCCGGTAGCGCTGCATGGTCCGGCGGTCGGGGAAGTGAAGCGCCAGCCGCGAGCGTGGTCTCCAGCGACGCACGCAACGCCAGCGCCGCATTGCCATCGGGTGTCGCGCTGCTGCGCTCGACCTTGACCATGATTTCGTCGGTGCAATCCGCCGCGCGGTCGAGCATGCGCGCAACATGGAGCGCGAGCTCGGCCGCCTTGGCGGCATCACCCATGGCCTGCGCTGTCGCTTCGGCAATCAGCGCCTCAATGTTGGCGGGCAGTTGGGGCACTTCGCCGGCGATCACGATGCGTTCCGCGAAATAGTCCGGCGTGACGCCATCTGCACGCGTTGCCAGATTGAGACGACGGAATTGCCCGATCGCGCGTTGCGCTAGCGCTGCCTCCTGCCGGTCCAACACCGCAATGCGCTCGCGCTTGTTCTGCAAGGCGGCGTGCACGGCCTTCAGATGATCACCCTTGGCCCTGGCGATCTTGGGCTGCGAGAGCAAGGGCGTTACCGATCGCGCCCGGATGGCGCCGATCGCACCCCGGATATCGTCGCGCAGGTAATCAACATCATCCCGCGCATCGACATAAGCGCGGTCGACGGCCTCGTAGCCTGGGATCGGGTCCGATGCGGTGTAGCCCTTCCATGCCGCAAAGGCGGCGCAGGCCAGGCTGATAAGCAGTAGCAGCACGCCCTGACTGGAGAGATCGAGGGGTTGGGATAGCAGATGTTCCATCACCTGGGCGTCATTCGGCGCATCGCTGGCAGCGCCGGCCAGATGCCGGTAATGCGCAACATAGATCGCAATGAAGAGCAGAAGACTGCCGAGCACGGGCAACGCAACGAAACCGAGAGATTTCTTGGTGGTGCCGGGCGCTGCAATGTAGCGAAGCGCGCCAAATCCGATGGCGAGCCCGAGGCCGGTCGTCAGCGCCGATACCGCGAGCCCGAGGCCCACGGCGCCGATCAGCCCGTCCGGTGTGGCCGGTAGCAGCATCGAGGCCTGCGCGATCGTCTCAATGCCGAGGATGGCCAGCAGCCAGCGGAAATGCACCAGCCGGGAGCGTGGATATTGCGCGGGACGCGCCACATGATGCTCATCGCGCCATGCGCTCAGCTGCGCGCTGGCAGTCTTTTCGGCGGCGCGTGCCTGCTTTATCTGCGGAGCTCGGGCGGTGTAGACACCGGCCATAGCATCGATGGCGCGCTGTTGTACGATCGGGGCGTCATGATCAGGGTTGGGGCCCATCATCTGCAGCTCTTGGCCGAGCGCCGTCACCTGTGCATCGAGCTCGCCGGCCCGGATCGCCATCCGCCGCTCAATCAAATCAACCGTGTCGTTTTCAGGCAGGGTCAGACCGATATGGTGCTGCGGCGGCTCGCCTTTGATCGCCAGATGCCGCGCGTGGTGCTCGAGCCTGGCATGCGCCAGCACCTCCTTGAAGGTGAGCGCGACCATCACATCGTCGGATTTGGGTGGCGGGGTGGATTTTTTCTTCCAGAACGGCATCGCGCATCGCTCCATCTCTGTGGCGGACAAACGAATGCGATGCTTGCCCCGGGAGCGGCGCTATCAGCGAGCTGGCCAGCGGGCACAGCCTTGCTCACGCGAAGCGAATTTTCTCGATCTCGTCCAGCGTGATGTCGTCGGGCCGGCGATCATAGAGCTGCGTCGTTCGCGTCGAGGCATGCGCCGCGATGCGTGCTGCGTTCTCGATCGTGCCGCCATTGGCCAGATAGGCGGTGATGCCGGTCGCTCGAAAACTGTGATTGCAGACCGCCGTGTCAATTCCGGCGGCCTTGGCACGGCGCTGGATTATCTCCCACGCCATCGCCTGCGTCATGGGTCTGCCAGATAGCGCCCTCCCCTCGCCGCCCCTCGCCCCGCCGGTTGCGAAGGTCTGGAACAGCGGCGCGTCCGGCTGTTCGCGTAGTCCGGTTCGATCCAGCCACTCGATCAGGTAGTTCTCGAATTGGTGATGGCAGGGAATGTCATGGCACTTGCCGCCTTTGTCGGAGATGCGCAGCCAGAGCCGATGCTTCTGGCGAAAGACATCGCCAACCTTGAGCGCCGTGATGGCGCCGATGCGTGCGAAGCTGTACGCCATCGCGCCAATAAGCGCCCGGTCGCGCAAGCCAATCAGTTGCGCGGTATCGATCGCGTGCAGGAGCTGGAGCATCTCCTCGCCGGTGAGCACCGGTGTCTTGCCTTTGCTGACGCTATAGCGGGGTCCTTTGACCACGGATGCCGGGCTGAGGGGCAGCACCTGCGCGCGCACCAGCGATTGGAAGAGCATCTTGATGCCGGCCAGTCTCTGCTTGATGGTCGGCGTGCTGGCGCCGCGCCGCTTCATGTCTTCAAGCCATGCCGCGATATGCAATGCGTTGATGGTTACGAGCTGCTGTCCACCCGGCAATGTGGCGGCGAAGGCGAAGAAATCCTCGGCGCCGCGGATATAGGATCGCCGCGTGTTGGGATTGTTCAGCTCGGCCGCAAAGAACTGGATGATGGCAGCCCACGCCTCACGCGGCGCATTGGCGATGGCAGCGGGCCAGGCGGCGTGATGGGGAATGGGAACCAGTGCTGTGCTCATCGCTGCACCATCTTTGAGGCGCGTGCGGCAAGGCGCTCATCGTCACGCTCGTCGCGCTCGAGCAGCACAATCTTGCCGTCGGGAGGCAAAGCATTCAGCAGAACGGTCAGCCCCGCACCTTCTTCATGGGCATATGCCTCCCCTATCCGCGTCCAGGCATTGCGACCGGTCTTGGTGGTTTGAACGCCATAGGCAATGAGAACAGGATCGAGTGGCAAGGGATGAAGCAGAGACAGAATGTTGAGGAGCAGAGTATAGAATGACGCAAACGAATAATCCAGAACAGAAGACACCGTATTTACGGCACTACGGCACTACGGATTTGTGCGCGGGCGGGGAATGATGAGCTGCACGGCTTGCGCGTAATAGGTCGGTAATGGCGGGCGGAATCAACGGAGGTGTAAGCAGTCAAGCGGCCTGCTTTGGCCTGTTCTTGCTGCCCTTGGGGCGACCCCGTCGGCGCGGTGCCTCTTGTGGTGAATTCGTTCTTGCAGTTGCCTTCGATAGCTTACGCCGCGGGCGCGGTTGCTTTTGCTGCTGGTGTTGTTGGCCGTCCGTCTGCATCGGGTCGGTGGGTGGCAGAAGTGTTTCCTTTCCGTCTGACCGGATGTCAAAGGGTAGGAAAATAATGCGAGAGCAGCTGCCCTTATCTGCGAGCAAACCGCAGGCGTAGTTCATCTTCAAGGAGTAGAAGACCGAGCCGTCCGGCGCGGGATGCTGATAGAGTGTTTCATCAGCGCCCCACAGATCAGAGGGGATGTGGGACTTGAGATATTCGAGAGTGTGGCGTGTGGTGAGGTGTGTGATGTGGTCGTTCGACCCGCGCAAACAAGGTAGCGGAAGCGGATTGCTGACCACAATGTTTGCCAGGGCATCAAGGTCGGCGTTGTTGACGATGTGGGGCGCGGTGAGAAGCCAGTGAGCGTTGCGGTTGGTGATCTGGGTGTCAGGATCGATGATGAGAATATAGGCGTACTCGCCAGCGGGAAGCTGCTGGCGATAGGCCGTGCCGATGCGGGCGTAGTTGGATATTTTGGGCCGCTTGGCAAGCATGTCTGAGTGGACGAATACGGATAACTCCTCGAGATCGTGCCGGAGAATATGCAACGGGCGGAGTTCTTCTTTATAATAGCATCTAAATTTTGCTTCTGGAAATTTGATCATATGTCCTTTGGGGGGTTGTGCATTGATAATACCGCGTCGAGGATAATTTTGAGTGGCAAAGTGTAGAATAAGGCGCGCGAATAATCCAGAACAAAAATAGCCGTATTTACGGTACTACGGCTTTGTCCGTGTGTGCGGCATGTTGGCAATTAGAGCAGCCGACAATACCTCGAGCGCGGCCACATGCTGAGGCTGGGGCGCAAGCGATTCCATGATCCGCTTGGCAAGACGATCTGGACCATCGAAATCCTCGCGCGTCAAAATATGCGTTGCCCTCCCCCACGGATACGCTTCCTCTGACATGTTCGGAAAAGCCGCCATGATGAAGGTCGGGATGGCAAGCGGATTGATGCCGGATTTTTCCCAGAGTTGGCCGAGCGCGAGCGTGACCTGACGGAAGGGCTCGATGCGCTTGCTATGCGAGCGCTGGCCTTGCATCGAATGCGTCGCTTGTCGAAATGCACCAGGACCGGCATGGACAAGCCCGCCCTTGACCTCGATCGCTATGAGGCCACAATCCGGAATGAGCACCAGAAAATCGATGCGGCGGCGCGCGCCTTTGACTGTGCGGTCATAGAAGATGGTGCAGTCAGCGGGGAGCGCTTTGGCAAGCGCCCTGTAGACACTCGCCTCCCCTGCCCGTTCAGGTCGCTGCGTCAGATCATGCGGAAAGCGGGCCGGATAGCTCGTCGGCCTGGCTTGAGCAATGGGCGCTGACGCCAGGGCATCATACCGGCGTTGGGCGATGAAGTGGTTTCGATGTAGTGCAAATGGCATGAACGGCTCTCGTGATGTTCCTATATATAGTCAAAACCAGCCACTGAGTAGTGTATTTGGATTTGTTAGCCGCTGATATGCCCGTGATAACGTCTTTTATCATGGGTAGGTTTTGGTGGGTAATTGAGGGCCGGAGAAATGCACCTTAATAGGTTGTCAGTGAACCAGCCTATTGCCATTTTATGTTGATTGTGCCAGCCTTACATTCAATGAATTCAGTCGATTATCAAATTCAGGAAGACCTATGGAAATCCGACCTCGCGGTTAAGCTACTGACGGCTTCGGAAACGGTCGTCCGGCTCGATGAGCGGCTGCGTCGTTCCTCCCCTACCCTTGCGCAAGGCTGGGTGCAGCGCAGCCTCTTTGGTGAGGCCTGCGCCTGCCAGCTTACCGAAGGCGATCTGGTGCACATCGAGGACCTCGTTCTCCTCGATGCCCATACCTTCACCGGCACGGCCAACATCCCGCTTGGCGCCGCGCACCAGATCCTAACTGCGTGGCGGGCCGGCCTCGTCGAGGAACCGGCCTGGCTCCTATTCCGCACCGAGCGGCCGGGGTTGATGGACCCGGAGCCTCGCAGGACAGCGCTGGCGGATGCCGAGGAAAGCGAACCGGATTGGGGGCGCCGGGATGCATGGCGGCGTATCCTACGGCAGACCGAAAAGCTGCCGCCTCTTCTGGCCGCTGCCATCGCCTGGGACGCGTGGCTGGAATTGATGCCCGAGGATCGCGGCGGTTGGCGCGCGCCGCTTCTGGCGGCGCTTGTGCTGCGCTGGCGGGGCGGAACAACCGGCTGGCTGCTGCCCATCGATACCGGGCGGCGCTTTGCTCCCTATCGCCGGCATGATGCGCATAACCGTACTGCCGTACTTACGGGCTTCCTCGAATGGTGCCAGACATCGGCAACGCAAGGCATGGAGGAGTTGAACAGGCTGGAAACGGCAAGCGCCCTACTCCGCCTACGGCTGGAAGGTCGGCGGAGGAATTCGCGTCTGGGGGATCTGATCGACCTGCTGCTGGCAAGGCCGCTGGTCTCCAAGCCGATGGCGGCAATGGCCCTTGGCATCTCGCTGCAGGCGGTCGAAAAGCTCTGGCCCCTGCTCGGCTCCACACCGCGCGAGGTCACGGGGCGTCAGCGCTTCCGCGCGTGGATGGTTGGTTGATGTGCCGTAAGACCGTATTGCCGTTGGTACGTGCTGCCGTACTACTGTAATACCAGATAGCTGGATAGGCGTACTTCTGACTATCTTTCCTCTGTTTTGCAGATCAGATCTATCAAATAACAGATAAGATTATAGGTATATAAGGTGTCATTGGGGCAGAGTTCCGCAGCGGTCGGGGCGAATCTCCGCAGAGCTTGGGTGATTCACCCGCACAAACTGGGGTAGAGTTCCGCGGCAATCTGGGGAACTATTCCGCACCCTCTGGGGTAGATTTCCGCGCATTCTGGGGTAAAGTTCCGCAGCAAACTGGGGCAGAGTTCCGCAGTATAAAAATGCAGCAAATAACTAGGACTCCATTGTTTATTCCAACAATCCTTTTGCAATTCTAGATATTGCATGGAAGACTTGGTGGTGAGGCATTGATTTGGAGTCTAATGGTCGGTTTGTCGCGTGAAATCATTGTTGGGGAGGAACAGGAGCAGTCCATTGCCATTCCTGCGTCCGGCAATGCGCCACTGTTCCATCACTCCCTGCTTTGTCAACTCGGCTTACCGCGCAGGCGCATGGACGAGCGAATTTTTGAACGGCGAAGTGGAGCCGCATCGCTGCTGATGACGGCTGGCCACTGGTACACCGGCCAAGGCTGGGAGCCACAGCCCCTCCCCTATGGCACCCGGCCACGGCTCGTATTCGTCAACGTGATCACCGAGGCGGTGCGCACGCGGTCTCGCACTGTGCACGTCGAGAGCAGCGTCCGCGGATTCCTGCGCCGTCTCGGCATTGATTGTGGCGGCAATTCCATGAAGGGATTCAAGAAGCAAATGATTGCATTGGCGAGTTGCCAGATGCAGCTGGGCTTCCGAACCGAGCTTGGTGTCGGGCAGATTGACGCCAAACCAATCTCCCGTTTTGAAGCCTGGATTGTGGATGAGGACCGCCAGAGAGGCATGTGGCCGGGGGAGCTGGATCTCTCCAGCGACTTCTTTGAGAGCATGCTGGAGCATGCCGTGCCGCTGGATCCACAAGCGCTTGCCGGATTGCAGAATTCAGCTATGGCGCTGGACATCTATTGCTGGTTGGCACATCGCCTGTGCCGCGTGTCGTTGGCGACCGGGACGGTCGTGTCGTGGCTCGCGTTGAAGGAGCAATTCGGGCAGGAATATGCCTCGCCCGATGAGTTCCGCCGCTCATTCATCGAGGCGATGGACAAGGCACGGCAGGTCTATCCGGACGCCCGTATCGATATCGTGCGTGGTGGTCTGCGACTGCTGCCATCCGCCCCGCCGGTGCGGAAATCGATGATCCTCACGCCGCGGATCGAGAAGCCAGCTACATCGAGCAAAACACAAATCAAGATCGCAGATGCCCTCGAGGCGGCGGCGGAAAAAACCCCTGCCACGCCAACCGCCCCGACCACCCCAATGCCATCGCTTCGGATGGATACCGTGATTATCCTGAAACGGCTCTGCGCGGGATGGACGACCGAGGAGTTGTGGCAGCGCTCGCCGTTCAAGGGGCTCGCGCGCATGCCGGTTGATTTCGACGAGCGCTTCAAGAACTGGGCCAAGGAATTCGTCAAATGCACGCCATCGGCACAGAACCCTGCGCTGCCCGCCGCCACATCATCGCAACTCAAGCCGGCGACGCGGGAGAAGGTGCAGGAGATGGCGCCTGGCTATTCCGCGGATTGGCTCGAGGAGAAATTCTTCGAATGGAACCGGAGCAAGGGCACCACGCTGCGGGATGCTGATCAGGCGTTCCTCGCCTGGGCTGAGAGCTTCACCAAGGGCAAAAGACCGTAATACCGTAGTGCCGTAAGACCGGACTGCCGTAACTACGATTGAACGGCTCAAGCCACACGGGATTTGGGGCGTGAGCGGCGGCCATCGTTGAAGAGATCAGCATCCTCGACAGCAATGCCCTGTGCCTTGATCGCCATCAGAATGAAATTGCGGACCGTCATGCGCTTGGTGAGCGCCTGCTGGCGAACTTCATCGGCCACATATGTTGGCAGCATCACCGTGAGCTTCTCGCTGGGGCGCGGCGCTGGCGCTTCTTTCGCCTTGGTCGGGCGAACCATCGCCGGGACACCCAGCTTCTCATTGAAATTCTGCAGCGCTGCGTCAGACACATCGAGCGGCTGGATCGATTTGAAAGTGGGTTTGCTCATGCGGCGGCTCCTTCTGAAATGGTCTGGGTGGTTGCAAATAGGGCTTCGATATCCTCGCGAACCTGCTCCAACTCCTCGACGGCCTTGGCAACCGTCGGGCGCTTTCTATCGGCAAAGTGAGGGGGCAGGCCAGAGAGGCCCAACTCCTCATAGGCCGCGCGCTGCATGATGCGCGTCTTGAGGCGCGGCAGTCGCAGGCGCACGATTTCGAGGATGGTGTGAAGCTGGCCTGATGATGCCAGCGTTGGTACTCGGTTGAGCAACAGCCGGTAGAGCGGCTGGCGCTGGAAGGCTTCGAATACCGCCGTGATGTGGCGGGCCACGCGCGATGCCTCAAATATATCGGCTTCCGTCGGGGAGGCGGGGATCAATGTCAGATGGGATCTGGCCACGGCAATGGTCAGCGCCTGCTCATAGCTGCCGGCCACATCGATCAGCACGATCTCGGGCGCTGCGGTGGCGGCCAGCTCGGCCAGATGATCGGTCAACTTGGTCGGATCGGGCGTCGAAACCGTGATGCCTTTGGGCCTCGTTTCATCGTCCTTGAACCAGCGGGAGACCGTGCGATTGCTATCGAGATCGACAATATGGACGCTGTTGCCAGCCTTTGCCCAGACGCCAGCAAGGCAACCGGTAACGGTGGATTTTCCGACGCCGCCTTTTGATGAAGCAAGAGTAATAATCATGCAAAACCTATTCTCGGGCAATAAACCCGTACTTACGGAACTACGGCACTACGCAGGTGTGTAAATATGTAGTTACAGACTACCGTAAGTGCGGCTGAAGTCGAGAACGATTCGGGTTAATAGGTTTCGGCAATCACGAGTGTGGCGAGGCCGCTACTGTTTCAAGAGCGGTCCCAGCACTGCATCAAAATCCGAGAACCACGACCACGGCTTGCCGGTTGGCTGGATCGCCTTATGGACGATAAGGGTCGGTTTCCGGAGGTGCTTTGGGGACAAGGGCAGAACCCAGACGCCGCGCGCATGTCCGATCGGCGTTGCCGGCTCCAGTGTTGCGCCGCTCTTCCAGTGGAACACAAAATTGTCGGTGCCGAGCGTGGGGTGGGGCGTGCCCCCATTCCAGATCAGGTGTGGCTTGCCATCGAGGGTGAACGCAATGACGGTGCCAAAGGCGACGTGATAGCCGAGCGGCGAGAACAGCGCGCGGCGGGTCGCTCCCGCACCCATGACCGCATCGAGGTCGCGCTGCAGATGCGTGGTGTGCCAGGGCGTGATGGCAGTCTTCTCGGGCTTGTAGGAGGTATCGAGCGCGAGCTTAGGCGCCGGCATCGCTTTGCCAAGCGCCGCGGCGTAGAGCGCAAAGCGCTTCTCAAGATGCACATTGAGTTCGATATCGGCGAGGTTCTTGGTCGAGAGCACGCCGGTCGCGGCGTTGCGGAATCCCTCATAATCATAACCGTAGATCAGAAGCCGTGCGACGCAGCCGGGCCGATCGCAGCTGGCGTCACGGCGCTTCAGTGCGCCTGGATCATCAATCAGAAGCAGTCCGCCTCCCTGATCGGCGCCTTTGAGCGGGATCTCCGCAACGCCATCGCCGCTATAGAGCTTCATTTTGTAGCCGAGGCTCGTATTCCACTTGTCATCGCGCACATGCGATAGATCGATGAGGAGTTTCGGCTTGCCGTGTTTGTCGGGGAAGAAGGCGGCGGCGATGCTGTCGCCCTTGTAGCCGGTTACCGTCTCGTAGAAGAGTGCTTCGGATTTCGGGTGCATGGTGCGCAGCAGGGTCATGAAGAAGCGCGAGGCGTTGGTGACTTGGTTGCAATCCTGGGGTCTGCGCGCGATGGACTCATTCGTGAAGAAGCACATTGCGTGATCCTTCACCCTATAATGCGTGCCCAAATCCGAAAGCAGCTTGTAGGCCGGCGGCGCGCCATCGAAGGCCGCGCGGATGCGCTCCGTCACCTTCGCGCGCTCGGCATTGCTCAGACGATTGGGCCCCGGCGGTGGCGCACCCACGATCAGATCGCCGATGTGGAATTTGCCGGTGTGGGTGAGTGGGCGGTTGAAGATGTGCTTGAGGATGCCGAGCCCGAGCCCGCACGCGTCGAGCACGAGGTAGATGACCAGCGCCCAGATTTGCAGGGCGACATATCTGCTGCGCAAGACATCGAGGATGCGGGGAAACATGACGGCGCGTACCTTCGGCCCAGAGTGGACGAGGGTGCGACCCTATTGGCGCGCATGCGCTATCTGCCAGATTGCAAGTAATCTTGTGGATGCGCTGCGACGCCTTGCTGCGGTTCAGTAAAGCGCGGCGCATCGCTTCGCGATGACGGTGACGAGGAGGGCGACCACGATCGCCATGAGTGCGATGCCGGCGAGGAAGCCGGTGCAGAAAATGCGGGTGAAGACAGGATCGCGGAAGGGCATGAGGCCGAACAAGTATAGGCCGGATGTTGGAGCAGTGTAAACAGTAAGCGGATCAACTCGCTCCTTGGCCGCTTCCTGCTGAGGCGGCGCGATGCGCGTCATTGGCCGTGTTCCAGAACCGGCTGGCAAAGGCCAACTCGTCGGGGCCAACAGCTTGAGCATAGATGGCGGTCGTACTGAGCCTGGCGTGACCAAGCCATTTCTGGACGAGCGTGATCGGGATGCCGGCCTGCAACGTGCCGACACCGAAGGCGTGACGCAATCCGCGTGGACATGCGGCGCGTCCGGAAATTCCAGCAGCGGTCATGATGCGTTTGACGATGCGCCATGCCGTCGATCGGCTAATGGGCCAAAGTCGTGCATCAATGCGATCACCATTTTTCTGCACAGCCCCCAGCAGAAATTCCTTCGCAAGGGCGCGCATGAGTTCGGGCGGGATCGGCACTTCGCGAACACACCAACGGCGGCGCTTGAGCGTGACAATCGAGATCAGCGATTGCTCGATCTGAAGTGACGCCGGCGTCAGTGCGAGCACTTCGCTGATGCGCGCTCCGCTCCAGGCGAGCGTGAGCGCAAACAGCGCCGCGGGCCCGTCGAGCTGGGACATGGCGGCGATCACGCGCCGCCTCTCTTCCTTGTTGAGATATTTCCGTTCGGCTCCGGCCCTTTGGCTGTGCGCGTAGAGCGTCGCGCTGTGCTGGCGGGGCTGCGAGGCGTGGTGCGTCTGCGACCGGGTGGCTCGTGAAACAGTATTGCCCATAGTGTTGCAATTCTAAAAAATATCGCAGTTACAATAAGATAGCCGGCAACTTCCAGTAATTCCCATCGTTACTTGACCGTACCAACAGGGTACTTAGCACGACGGATAGAGGAGTGCAACACTATGGGCAATAATGTTGCATTTTGTCGTTTTAATTTCTGATTATTACTTATACAATACTTCAACAATTACAGTATTGGCGTGCAGATTTATTTGAAGCGCGTTGCCAAACTACAGGAGGGATAATGCCTACTGCATCTTCGTCAACAGCAAGACGCATCGCGTCTACGTCAACAGCAAGAATTGTCGCCGCAGCGTTGACAGCGGCCGGTTCGATGGCCGGCGCTTTGCCGGCAACCGCGCAACAGCTCGCGAGCGCGGACGGCCCGATGACCATCGGGGATGCGTATCGGCTCGGGAAAGAGCGATGCGCTGCACGCGCGCAGCAAGGCGACGCCTGGGCGGCAAAAAATCCCCTTCAGTGCGCAGAAGATGAACGAGGGAATATTGCGAAAGAGTATGCGGCTCGGGTGGCACCCGGAATCGCATGCTTGGACAGATTGATCGCCGGCAACAGGGACGGAACGTTACCAAAAGCAGTCGTCATGACGACCGATCCAGTTGTTCAGTCACCGGACAAGAAGGTGACGGCGTTTAATGCCTGCGCTGCCGAAGAGGCCGCGAAGCGGCTTATGGCATTGAGACAGCGCGCTGACGCAGGTGCTTTGGCACCCAAACAATAAGTAGGTTCCGACTTTATGGCGGCTTGGGTGCAGTTTTTGCTGCGGCCGGCTGCGCCGTTGGCGCTTGGGGTGCAGTGGTTTTCGTGTCTGCTGGTTTGGCAGCGGGCGGGGCGGCATCGGGGGCGGCCTTCGCTGAGGGGGCTGGGACTGGCGATTTTGCATCGATTGCTTTGGCAGCCGGAGGTTCCGCAGTGGCAGCCGGAGCGCCGGCTACGGGCGGTGGAGATGGTACTGCTCCGTTCGCGGCCTTAATCGGCTGCACAGCGACAGGCTCAGCATCGTAGGCATCGGCCTTTGATATCGGTTGTAAGAAAGTGGCGCCGTCTCGTTGTTCAAGGTCTTGTCGCTGCTTTATAAACGCCTCGACCTCAGCCAGTTTCTTCGGATCAGTCCCCGCCGCCTTTCGTAAACCTTCCTGCCACGCGGCCTGCGCTTGGGGCGAGCCGTCGACACCGACCTGCTTGTTCGCCTCGAATTGCTGGCGCAGCTCCTCGCGCAGCTTGGGATCGGGAATGAGTTTGATGAACACGTCATCGATGGTCGCCTGACCCTGATCGCGGCCGGCGGCCTTGGCCGGTTCCGGCAAGGTCGCAATGTGCGCCGGTAGTCCCGCCTTGCCTTGCAATTGCAAACCGCGCGCATCGATCTGACCTTTGATGCGGGCCCGCTCCTCGGGTGTCTTGGCGGCGACAAAGGCAGCGGCCAGGCGAGCCATCTCCGCATCCTGCTCTGCAGTCTTGCGCACATCGAGGAAGATCTTGTTGCGTTCATCGCGCCGCTTCGGATCGTAGTGATCGAGCGTGGCGAGGTTGGTGGTGACGCGGCGGTTGCTCGGTGAGAATTGCTGCACGCGCGCATCCTCGCCGGCATGGACGATGGTCTGGCCACTGAAGCGGCCGCCATCGGGAAGACGATGTTGGGCCAGGTGCTGGAATGTCGAGTGCTGCATGCCGGTGGCGGCATAGGGGGTCTTGGCATAATTCGCGAGCGAGACAGTCTCTGGATGAGCAATGTAGTGCGCGGCGCTGCCGGTAAGCCCAGGGCTTTGTGATGCGACGCTCAGGCCATCGCCACGCAGTGCATCGGCGCGCATCCGGGATTCGAGATTGCTGCTGCCGCGGTAGGCGCGCGCAAAGCCGCCGCCCAGCAGCGAGCTTGCGTCGAAATCCGTCCTGACGCTGCCATCGCCGGCCTGCGTTCTCGCAAGTTCGGCTTGTCGCTGAGCTTCCTTGGCCGTGGCGACCTCGGCGGCAATGGTCTGCGTCACACTCGGCGGAATCGTGCCGCTTGCGATGCTCAGCTTCTCGGCATGGGTGAGCCGGCCGAGCACCTGGGCTACGGCGGTGCCGAGGGGCACGTTGAGATGAACGATGTCGGGCAGCAGCGCCGCGCCAACGCGTGCGACGAGCTGCATGGCGCCGCCGCCTAACTCCTTCTCGAGCGCGGCAAAGCTCTCGCTATTGTGAAATTGGTCTGCGGCGAGCCGCGCGGTGACGGTTGTGCTGATAGGGTCGGGCTCGTGCTTGGCAGCAGGTTGCTGGCCGAAGAAATTGAGGCGCCTACGCATTGCAGGATTGTTGCTGGTGTCGGCGATCATGGCCCCTCACCGCACGACTGATCGTTCGCCGTCAACATGGCGAGCGTTTCGAGAACTGGAACAGGCAAGGAGCTGTCGCCGTTTCGAGCTGTTCGGCGGTGCGCGACAACTCGGATGCGCATGGAATCCGGGCGCGGCGGCAAAGCGTGCGGCGGATGCGGGTCGGTCTTTCCTTGGAAGAACTTGGCGCGGCGGCGATGTGCGTCCTCGACCGTGTCCATAGCCTAATCGGTCTGCCAGCGCTGGACGTAGGGTTTCATGATTTCGAGAGCCGCCATGTGCGGCGTGCCCAGATCGCCGGCGGCGAAGCGGCGTGCGAGCGACGGCGGCAGCGTGGCGAGGACGTGGTCGGCGAGCAGATTGACGATCTGCGGCGATACTTGCTCATGCGCCATGATCATGCAGCCTCGCACAACGGCTCTGGCGCGTTCGACGGTCTTGCGGGTCTTCTTGTATTGACGCTTTGGTTTTGGCATTTCCTCTCCATTATTGACTGTGGATAATATCGGAGAGTGGTTAAAGGTGGGCTAATTGGGATTGCTTCAATATATCATTAATTCTAGTTCGCCGAATTACCCTTTCTGGTCAAATGAGTTGCGCAAAATGTCCAGTCCATTTTAACGATATATTCATTGATTTTGGGGGCGGATTGTTTGTAGTCTTATCCGTCTAATCTAAGGAGTTTGTGCGTGCGGGTCTATCAGCGCGAAAATCGCATATTGTGGCTATGGCTAGCGGCTGGTGCTTGCGCAATGGATATTTGTTTGCCTCCTCGCTGAACTGAGTGGGTGGTTGGGTGGTCGGATGGCGGCTTGATCCTGTTGGCAGAGCGTCGGCCGTCGCGACGGGCGGCGGTCAAGGACGCGCACTGCACTTGCGCGCCCCTTGCGGGC